>NZ_RAZG01000044.1 GCF_003612565.1 Roseburia sp. 1XD42-69
GGAGGATGAGGAATTAAAAAAATCAGCATGAACTTTCAACTTTTTGTGTCCAAAGTATTGACATAGGTCCACTACATGGGAGAGAAAATCTGTCCCTGCCGGTTACCGTCTCCCGGAGACAGAAATTTTGTTCCGGAGAATCGATAAAAAAGTCATAGAGGAAGAGTCGGAAAAATTAAGCAGAATAATTCAACAGAAATAGATTTCAACCCCAAAAAAGGGCGCTGCACCAACTCCTGTGCAAACGCCCTTTTTTAATACTTATACTCTCTTTTCAATTCCTGGCCCACATATACCTGGCCGTCTCTGGTATAGCCCAATGTCCTGCCTGCAATGGTGTCATCCAGTTCCACCTGGATTGCATGTTCCTTTACATTCCGCCTGTTTTCCGGCTTTCCCTGAAATAACCTTTCATCCTGTCTGCGCTTCGACCGGGAATCCAGCATAGCTGTGATAACCTTTACTGACGTAACCTTAAAATATCCATCATATCCGTATGCGGCTCATCCCTCCCTGGAAGTATACTTTATTGGTTTCACTTATAATATCGGCATAATTTTCAGATAATTAACCTGTGCGAAATGACTTATCACATATTTTGGTTTGTTTACTCCCTATTCCACACATCTTGAATTCCATCCCACTTCCAGGGATTGTTTTCCTCCGCATACGCAGCCACAGAAAGATACTGGTACTGGCTCACGGTTTTTAAGGCATCATAAACATACCGCAGTGGAATCCAGGTGCGGTTATTATCCGGATCCCCCGGCTCTGCAAGGAAAACCATGTCGGTGTCTTTCTGATAAAGCCAGATATTCACATAATGTCCCCCGGTGTCTTTCCAAAATGTGTCGTCATTGCCGCTGCACACCAAAACTATAGCGGATTTTGCCTGGCCCATCTGCTCCTGGAACTCTTCGTAGGTGGCCGGTTTTCTGTGAAGGTCACAGGAAAGCCCTGCCGCCCTTAAAGTAGTGCGCATATCCCGCCATCCAATGGCGCCGCTTTCCTTGCTGGGATAGTAGTCCGTCACCTGAGTGGCATATTGGAACATATCGAAAGGCGAGCACTCATATGGGCTTAAGCTGCTGTATATATTGGCCATGCAGCAGTGTCCGCAGCCAAATGCCCCAAAGGAATGCCATTTAACAATCTTCTGACACCACTCCCCGGACCAGGGGCGCATTTCCTCAAATGATTTGGGCCCCTGGAGAAAAGTATAGATATTTTCTGCCTGTTCCTCCGGAGTTCTCACAAGCACACGAAAATCCGGGCCGATAATCCCTGCGTCAAATACATCCTTTTGTATTTCCTGGGTAATCCCTGCGTAGATTCTCTCGTTTTTCTGAACCTTATGCGTATCTATTTTCTCCTCCTGCCTGGGCATACCATATTTTTTCCCAAAAAACACCAATGACAGCACAAAAAGGACAAACAGAACCGCAATTATTTTTTTCTTCAATTTCAGCCCCGTTTTCTATACATTTATCTCTGCTTTTAACCCGATGAAATCTTTGTTCTCATCTAAAATGGGCTGTATGCTGTTTTCAAGGAACTTCTCCACCTGGCGGGGGGAACGGCCCACATATTTTGACGGGTCCATGGATGCCTGAAGCTCTTCCAGCGTCAATCCGAATGCCGGGTCAGCAGCAATGAGCTCCAGAAGGTTGTTCTCCAGTCCCTCCTGTTTTACATGGGCTCCCGCCTCCATGGAAAGTTTGCGGATTTTCTCATGGAGTTCCTGGCGGTCTCCCCCTTTTTTCACTGCATCCATCATAATATTTTCCGTAGCCATAAAGGGAAGCTCGCTCATTAAGCGCTTGGTAATCACTTTATCATAAACCACCAAGCCGTCCACCACGTTCAGGCACAAATCCAAAACCCCGTCAATGGCAAGAAATCCTTCCGGAATAGAGAGACGCTTGTTGGCGGAATCGTCTAAAGTCCGCTCAAACCACTGAGTAGCGGAGGTAATGGCGGGATTTAAAGCATCCACCATCACATACCGGGAGAGGGAGCCGATGCGCTCGCTCCTCATAGGGTTTCTCTTATACGCCATGGCGGAAGAGCCAATCTGATTTTTCTCAAAAGGCTCTTCCACCTCTTTTAAATGCTGAAGAAGGCGGATATCGTTGGACATTTTGTAGGCGCTTGCCGCAATGCCTGCCAGGACATTTGCCACTCTGGTATCCACTTTCCTGGAATATGTCTGTCCGGAAACCCCGTAGCACTCTTTAAAGCCCATTTTCTCTGCAATCATGGGGTCAATTTTATCCACCGTTTCATTGTCGCCGTCAAAAAGTTCCAAAAAACTTGCCTGAGTTCCCGTGGTTCCCTTGGAGCCTAAAAGTTTCAGACTACCCAGGACATACTCTAAGTCTTCGTAATCCATCATAAATTCCTGGAGCCAAAGGGTAGCCCGTTTTCCCACGGTGGTGGGCTGAGCTGGCTGGAAATGGGTAAATGCCAGGGTGGGAAGGGCTTTATAGGTATCCGCAAATTTAGAAAGCTCCGCCATAACATTTACCAGTTTCTTTTTCACCAGTTTTAAGGCTTCCGCCATAATGATAATATCCGTATTATCTCCCACATAACAGGATGTGGCCCCTAAGTGAATGATTCCTTTTGCCTTGGGGCACTGCTGGCCATATGCGTAGACATGGGACATAACGTCGTGGCGCACCAGCTTTTCCCGCTCTTTTGCCACCTCAAAGTTAATATCCTCCGCATGTTCTTTTAATTCATGAATCTGTTCCTCTGTAATATCAAGCCCCAGTTCACGCTCTGTCTCCGCCAGGGCAATCCACAGCTTCCTCCAAGTCTTAAACTTCATTTCCGGTGAAAAAATATACTGCATTTCCCTGCTGGCATAGCGTTCGGAAAGCGGGCTTGTATAACGGTCAGTTGACATAGATTTCTCCTCTCTTTGTATCGGCTCTCAATTTTTTGCCTTCTCTATCTCTCATACTCCCCCCGGATATCCTGGGTGGGAGGCGCCATAGGGTATTTTCCGGTAAAACATCCCTTACAGATGGAAAGCCCCTGTGACATCTCATCTAAACGGTTTAATTCAAGATATCCCAAAGAATCCGCTCCGATGATTTTACGGATTTCCTCAATGCTGCGGTTATAGGCAATGAGCTGCTCCCTCTCAGGGATATCCGTGCCAAAATAACAGGGCCACATAAAGGGCGGAGAGCTGATTCTCACATGGACTTCCAAGGCCCCTGCATCCCTTAACATCTTAACAATGCGGTCTGAGGTGGTGCCCCGGACAATGGAATCGTCTATCATAACCACACGTTTCCCCGCCACAGCCTCTTTTAGCACATTTAACTTTAACCGGACGCTTGACTCCCTGCTGCTCTGCTTTGGTTTAATAAAAGTCCTTCCCACGTATCCGTTTTTCACAAAAGCCGTTCCGTAGGGAATCCCGGATTCTAAGGCATAGCCAAGGGCCGCCGCATTTCCCGATTCCGGCACCCCTGTCACAAGATCCGCCTCCACAGGGGAATCCATGGCCAGAAATTTTCCCGCCTTTATCCTTGCCCCATAGACGCTCACCCCGTCAATATGGCTGTCCGGCCTGGCAAAATAAATGTATTCAAAAATACATCTGCCCTGCTCCTTCTCAGGAAGGCACATAGACATATCCGACGCTATCCCGCACTCCGGGGAGATGGTTACAACTTCGCCGGGAAGCACATCCCTTACAAATTCCGCCCCGATGGTTTCCAAGGCACAGGTTTCTGAGGCCACCATATAGGCATTGTCCCTTTTCCCGATGCAAAGGGGCTTAAATCCAAAGGGGTCTCTGGCTGCAATGAGCTTTCTGGGGCTCATCACCACAAGGGAATAGGCCCCCTTTATTTTTTTGCAGGCCCTTGCCACCGCCTCCTGCACAGTTTTTGAATTTAAGCGTTCCCTTGCAATGTGATAGGCAATCACCTCAGAATCAATGGTGGTCTGGAATATAGCCCCTGTGTACTCTAAATCCCTGCGGAGCTCATTGGCATTGATCAAATTTCCATTGTGGGCCAGGGCCAGCGTACCCTTCACGTAATTTAAAACAAGGGGCTGGGCATTTTCTCTGGTGGAAGCCCCTGCGGTGGAGTACCGCACATGTCCCACGCCGATATCCCCGGAAAGGGATTCTAAATTTTCCTGGGTAAACACTTCGTTCACCAGCCCCATGTCTTTTCTTGTTCTCACTTTTCCCTTGGGACCCTCTGTGTCGCTGACAGCGATGCCGCAACTCTCCTGGCCTCTGTGCTGCAGGGCAAACAGTCCATAATAAATGGAAGAAGCCACATCTTTTCCGTCAAAATCATACATGCCGAATACGCCGCACTCCTCATGCAGCCCGTCCCGCATATTCGGATTCTTAAAATTAGTATGAGTCATGAATTTCTCCCGCCTGTTAAAATTTGCTGCCTGTCAAAAGTTCAAAAGCTTCTTTGTACTTGTCCACGGTCTTTGTCACCACTTCCTGGGGCAGGAGATAATCGCTGTTTGGATTGGCTTTTAACCAGTCCCTCACAAACTGCTTATCAAAAGAAGGCTGGGATTTTCCCGGCTCATATCCCTCTAAAGGCCAGAAACGGGAGCTGTCCGGAGTGAGCATCTCATCCCCCAATACCACATTGCCCTCTTCATCCAGCCCAAATTCAAACTTGGTATCCGCAATGATTATCCCTTTGCTCAAAGCATACTCCGCACATTTTTTGTACAGCGCAAGGGTATATTCTTTTATCTTTAACGCATATTCCTCTCCCTTTTCGGGATAAATTTTCTTTAACACTTCTACACTCTGTTCAAAAGAGATATTCTCGTCATGATCTCCCAAATCCGCTTTCGTGCTGGGGGTGTAAATAGGCTCCGGCAGCTTGTCGGATTCCTTAAGCCCCCCCGGCAGGGAAATGCCGCAGACTGTGCCGTTCTCTTTATAACTTGCCCAGCCGCTGCCTGTAATATAACCCCGGACAATACATTCTATGGGGAGCATGGTAAGCTTCTTACATTTCATGCTGTTCCCGTCGTACTTGTCCTGCCTGAAAAACTCCGGCATGTCCTTAACCTCAATGGACATCATGTGGTTGGGCACAATATCTTTTGTAAAATCAAACCAGAACTTGGACATTCTTGTTAAAATAGCCCCCTTGTCTGTAATTTGATTTTTCAAAATATGGTCAAACGCGGAAATTCTGTCTGTGGCAACAATAACCATGCTGTCCCCTGCATCATACACTTCCCGTACTTTTCCTTCTTTTACCGGTTTTACTTCCTGAATATTCATCTTTGCCTCCGTCTCCTGGAATGTCTTTCTAGTTTCCTTATAGATTATAATACACCATGTTTTAAAGCGTCAAGAGTTTTGCAGGATTCATCTTTACTTTTCCTACATCATATGCTATACTGCACTTATGCCGTTAAATCGGCAAAGATAATTTTTTCGGAGGTACTACAATGAACAAAGGTACAGTAAAATGGTTCAACAATCAGAAGGGATACGGCTTCATCTCAGACGAGGCAGGAAACGACGTATTCGTTCACTACTCAGGACTTAACATGGATGGCTTCAAATCCTTAGAGGAAGGCGCAGCCGTTGAGTTTGAAGTAGTAGAAGGGGCAAAAGGACCACAGGCAACCAACGTAACAGTAGTTCAGTAACACAATTAATCAGCACTTTTCAACGTACCTTTCTCATAATATATAAATGTGATATTTGTTTATTAGGATTAAGATAGTGAAACGGGAAATGATTAAAAAGAAAACGGTATAGCTCTTAGCTGTACCGTTTTCTTATTGGTTATACAGATTTTACAAAACGCAAGAATGCCTCTCTCCCCTGGGTTGTACATTTATACACCCCGGCGTCCTCAAGCACCTGGGAAAATACAAGGCCGATTTCATGGTTTATAATATCATCAATATTCTCTTCCCCTACGTTTTCATATTTGGGCAAAAATTCTTCCACCCAGTCTGCGTGTTTTGCCAGAGTATCCTCCCTGCGCAGATCTTTTCCTGACAAAACCGCTTCCTTTAACTCCGCCATCTCCTCTTTTAACCGGGCCGGAAGCACCGCCAGGCCCATCACCTCAATTAAACCGATATTTTCTTTCTTAATGTGATGGAGCTTTGCATGGGGATGGTACACTCCCAAGGGATGTTCCTCTGTGGTGATATTGTTCCGAAGCACCAAATCCAGCTCAAACATCTCCCCCCGTTTTCTGGCAATGGGAGTGATGGTGTTGTGATTTTCTCCATCTGTATTGGCAAAGACAAAGGCATCTTCATCTGTGTAATCCCTCCACTTAAGCAGAATCTTATCCGCCAGGTCAATGATCCGCTCTTTATCCGGGCAGTCCAGACGGATTACGGACATGGGCCATTTTACAATCCCCGCCTTAACATCCTCATATCCTAGAAAAGAAATCTCCTTTTCCACCGGGGCTTTTGCCATGGCAAACTCATAATGCCCGCCCTGGAAATGGTCATGGCTTAAAATGGAGCCCCCCACAATGGGAAGGTCCGCATTGGAGCCCACAAAATAATGTGGGAACTGGGTGACAAAATCCAAAAGTTTCCCGAAAGTGGCCCGCTCAATCTTCATAGGGGTATGGCTGGAATTAAATATAATACAGTGCTCATTGTAATACACGTAGGGCGAATACTGGAAAAACCACGGGCTCTCGTTAATGGTAACTGGTATAATTCTATGGTTCTGCCTTGCGGGATGGTTCACCCTTCCCCCGTACCCCACATTTTCCTTGCACAAAAGGCATTTGGGATAGCCGCTCTGTTTGGCAAGCTTTGCCGCCGCAATGGCCTTGGGGTCTTTCTCCGGCTTGGAAAGGTTAATGGTGATATCCAAAGTGCCGTACTCCGTCTCCGCCGTCCACTTCAAATCCTTCTTAATGCGGTAGCGCCTGATATAATCGCTGTCCCTGCTGATGGTATAAAAATAATCCGTGGCATCCACAGGAGATTTCTTGTAAAGCCCCCAGAACTTTTTCGTAACTTCACTGGGCCTTGGCAAAAGCATCCCCATAATTTTTGTGTCGAACAGATCCCGGTACACCACCCCGTTTTCCTTCGTAATCTCCTGTTCATAGGCGTAGTCCAGCATATCCCCTAAAATCTCAGGCAGGGCATTTTCCGCTTCTTCCCTGGTTTTACAAATATTCTTGTGGGCATTTACCTTGTCATCCTCAAGCTCTTCCAAACAAAACAGCTCCAAGAGACGGTTTATGGTATAAACCTTATCTTCCTCTGTGATAAGATCCGTTGCCAATGCATAATCCACTAAATCCAAAATTCTTCCCTGTATCATATTTCCCCTTCTTTCTAAAAATCCCGAACCACCTTAAGCGCCGGATTTGCATTTCCATCATAGTCAAACAGCGCCTGGTTCGCCCACTCGTTTCCGCAAGGCCCCGGGTCATTCATATACTTTAAGCTCTCCGGGGTTGCCCATCCGCTTCCCAGCACCGGAATCCACGCCGGCTCCCAGTAATAAAAGCCCTTTCCATGGCCAGAAGCTACATGCTTTACCCTGGTGAGGAAATCCTGCATAAAGTCTGCCTGGCCCTGCTTTGTCATGGGATATTCAATCTTTGCCACAAGTTCCGGTTTGGTGGCATATCCCTTCCGCTCTCCCGGCAAAAGCTGTTCATACTCTCCGTAATCCTCCATAGTAAAGCCCATGGAAACCTCCGCCACCACCACGTCTTTTTTATAGCGCTTTGCAATGTCGTTCATATTAAATTCAAGACTTTTTAAATCTCCATGCCAGAAAGGATAATAGGATAATCCAATAATCTGAAAATCCTCCCCCTCTTTAGTATAATGGTCAAACCAGTCCCTGTAAAGCCCATTATTTCCCCCGTTGTCCAAATGAATCATAATGGGAACACTTTTGTCCACGACCCGGACGCCCCGGATTCCCGCATTTACAAAACGGGTAATGTTATCCCAGCCTGGCTTTCTCCCCTCCGGCCACAAAAGGCCGTTGGACAGCTCGTTTCCCACCTGCACCATAGTCGGCTTTGCCCCTGCCTTATGCAGGGCTTCCATGGAATCCTTTGTAAAGTCAAAAACTGCCTGCTCCAGCTCCTCCACAGAATAATTTTCCCATGCTTTGGGTTTTATCTGTTTCCCCGGATCCGCCCAGAAATCGCTGTAGTGAAGGTTAAAGAGAAACCCGAAACCTGCATCCACCACTTTTTTTGCGGTTTTTATGGTTACGTCCAAATCATTTGTCCCCGCCCCGTAAGGCTTGCCCTCTTTGTCATAGGGGTCGTTCCAAAGCCGCAGGCGCACAGAATTAAATCCATAGCCTTTTAAAATAGAAAGAATCTCCTTCTCTTCCCCGCCGTCAAAATATCTTGCCCCGCACTTTTCCAATTCCAAAAGCGTGGACAGGTCTGCTCCTTTTATAAATTCCATGCTCTCCTCCCTGCAATACAAGGAAGGCAGATACCGTCCCCTGCCAATGCGCAAAGCACAGACCCAGGCCGTATCTGCCACTTCTCCTGTTTAATCAAAGTCAAACTTTTCAAATCTCTGGTTCATCGCGCCGTAGCGGAAACGCACCATCTCATTTTTTTCCAAAATATCTTTTTCTGTTCCCCTGTACTGGCAGCGGATACAGCTGTAAATCCCTGTATCCTTATTGTAAAACATATCAATGTCCAAATCTCTCATAAAACAGGATGGGCATCTGTAATTTAATTTGCCTTTTGTAAGCTGAGCCATGTTGCAAATACCTCCTTGTCTTTGATATTTTTCTTATATCCCAAAGTAAACATAGGAGAAAAGGCATATCCCTCTTTGATGTACCCCTCTGCGGCATCATCAGATGCGCTCATCTCCACTTTCGTCTCAATTTCCGGGATAACTGCGCTTACCTTGGCCCCTGCCAAGGACTCTTCCCGGCACTTATACTCATACTGAATCGCCTTTTCCTCTTTGCCCTCACATTTTAATGTGATGCCTGTCATATCCTCAGAGTACTCAGTGGTTCCGTAACATGCCACCATATATTCGTTTAACTGCACCTCCGCGGCAGGGTCGCTCATTTCCAGGATGGTTCTCTCAATCTTAATGTTGGATGCTCCCTCCTCGAAGTACTCTTTTGTCTGTAATTTCACTGTCAACCCCCGAAACTCAATGGTCACAGGGTCAAGAGTTAAAATTCTTGTCTTTCCCTCCTGGGAGAAATGGGCTTTTGTGGGGCAGAGGCAGAGATCAACTTCCTCTCCTTTATAGGAAAGCTTTGCGCTCCTTACCGTTCCCTCCCCGGCATAGTGAGTGAAATAACCTGCCCGGTATTTCTCCTGGATTAAGAAGGGATAGGATGCGTCCTGCACATGTTTTGTTCCGATACCCACGGGCCATTCCAGTTTTGCCGCATAGGGGCGCAAGTCAACAATGGCACCGCCCTGATCCATATTCACACAGACCCTCATAAACGGGTCGCAGTACCAGAAGAGCTGCTTGTCGGATCCGTAGAGAATATCTCTCCAAAGTGCACATTCCGGCTCTGTGTAAACCTTGTTGTTGACCCCTTTTTTCTCCCTGTAATAATCGGCAAATTCCGCCATGGTCATATCGATAAGCTTACCCTCTTTTTTCAGCTTGCCGTAGTATTTACAGCCGTCACTGTAGGATTTCTCCAAAAGCTCGTAGGGAGCTTCCCAACGGCCCATTTTATTCATCCATCCCGGCCCTACAAACATCATGTTGTAGGCATAGCCGTTATTGTATTTTTCCAGGGCACGGTACTGGTCAATCAGGTTGTAAAGATAGGGGTATTCCCAGGTCTTTGTGTCGTAAATCATTCCCCGGAGCACGTTCTGGGGATGGGTGCCGAAGTTGGAACCGTTTCCGTCATAACATGCAATCAAATCCCTGGAGAGATGGGGAATTGCCACAATACCGGAATCCTCCGCCTCATTTGCCGCCGGGGCATGGGTGTTCTGTTTAGAGGGAATCCAGGGCGCCCAGGGGCCTCCGTCAAAAAGGGTGTACCAAGAATTGTTACAGGTATGGTATGCCTTTGGCCCTTCCTCCCAGCAGGTTGCCACGGCACATTTTACCATGGGATATTTCTCTTTTATGTAATTGGTCAAATCTGCGTCCATATAGTAGGAACCTGTGGATTCCGGATAAAAACCAAATCTGTCATGGAACTTCTCAAACACATCATTGACAATGGCTTTCTTGTCCTCCATGGAAAACATCCAGATACAGAAATCCTTTGTCTTATACTTCTCCCGGAACTCCTCGCAGGGCAGTCCCAAAAGGGAAAGCGCAATTTCATCCCCGTAAATCTCATGGTCGTGCTTTGCCAGCTCCACCGCCTCATCGTTAAATAGGGAGGCATAGGTCATCTGAATGGTAACTTTCAAACCGTTTTCATGTGCCAGTCTCTGCTGGGTCTTAAAAATATCCAAAGATTCCGTCAAAAGAGCCTTATCCCCGATATCCTCCTCTTTGCCCTGGCCGGTCACTGTTGCAGAGTACTCCGGAACCATCTCCGGACGGTGAATAATGTTTACAACAAATTTGTCCATCGTTCTTCTCCTTTATTTTTTGCCGGATTTCCGGCTGATTTTCCCTCGCCTGAATTTTGCCTGCGCAATTTGCGCAATCGGTTGTTCTATGGTTAAAGTATAACAAGACAAGGCTTATCTGTCAATACAATTTTGAGCAAATCAACAAAAAAACAGTCCAGCTTTAACTGAACTGTTTGTCATTGTCTTTATATCGCCTGGTGAAGTGTTGAGGAGAGCTGCTCCATACTGTCCTGAACTCCCTGCATAGCTCTTACAATATTGTCCACTCCTGCCACCTGCTCCTCTGTGACAGTGTTTATCTCCGTGGTGGAATCCACAGATTTCCGTGAAATATCCTCCACTCTCTTCATTGCCTCCAAAAGCTGTTCCTTTATCTCCACAATTCCGTCTAACTCTTCCTGGAACATCTCTACGGCATGAATCACTTCCTCTGTGGAATCCAGCATTTCCTTAAATATTTTCACGGTGTCTTCCAGATTTTCGTTGGACTCATGTACTACGCTGCTGTTTCCCTCAATCACCTTATGGGTATCTTCCACTGTCTCAATAATATCTTTTAAAATATCATCAATTTTTCCGGTTGCATTGGAACTTTCCTGGGATAAAGCGTTAATCTCATCCGCCACCACGGCAAATCCTTTTCCTGCCTCCCCAGCCCTTGCAGCCTCTATAGCCGCATTTAATGCCAGAAGGTTGGTCTGCTGGGCGATGGAGCGGATACTCTCAATAATCCCGCCGATGGAGCTTGACTTGTGGGACAATTCCGCCACTCCGTCCAAAGCCGCCTGCGTGGTTTTAATATTTTCGTCAAATTTTTCCGATAGAAGGCTGATAGCCTGGATTCCCTCATCATTTTTGCTCTTCATTCCCCGAATGGTTTCCACAGTCTGTTGTACCCTTTCACCGGAACTGGCAATTTTGTCGTTGAGCTTATCGAAAATCTCCAAACTGCCGTCCACTTCGCTGATTTGCACATCAGCGCTGTCAGATATATTCTGGGTGGACGCCGCAATCTCTTCGGAATTCTCCTCAAACTCCTGAAGGGAAGTAAAAATCTTTGAGGTGGATTCCTGGAGACGGTCAAATGCCTCCTGCACATTCTGCATTAAGGTGTTGCTCTTATTCTTTCCATCTTCCATGCCCCAGAACAGTTTCCTTGCCCGAACCACAATAAAGCAGGCAACCATAATGGCAAGGGCATATACCATTACGATAAACACCCAGATAGACAGGGAGCGCATTTTTAAATATGCCTCAGGCCGGATAATAATTCCAATAAGGTTGGCACCGAGGGTGGTAATGGCCGTTGCTTTTATAGTATTCAGGTTATAATAGGGCACCGCCAGCATCAGCAGAAGGAGAAACGCCTCCGGGAAAGCGCCAAACACACCGTCATTGCCCACAACAATAGTCACCGCCCCAAAAACAGGCATAATGGACAAATATATGTACTTCGCATATTTCCCCAAACTCTTTTCAAAAAGCCGGACCAAAATGCTCATGAAGCTCATAGACACCGCTATCAGATCAATCCATGTACCGTTATTAAACAACATGACATAGGTAGTAGCCACTATGGGTATGGCCAGCATAAACACAAATAAAATAAGATTCATCCGCTTTTCTTCTTCGTTCAGCACTTCTAATTCCATTGCAAAATCCTCCACCCTTCCTCATCTCCTTGTGTAAAGCACAAAATTAATACCTTAATTGTATCCACAATCTCCCCAAATGTCAAGATTTTCCCTGTTAACCGCAAGATTTACCGAAAGATTATACAAATTATGACCCGATACCTCTATTCTGTGGAGTCCCCTAAGACCAATTCATATCCAAGAATCGTCACTCTCTCCGGGGTTTTCCCTTCAATCTGTTCCATAAGCCGCCTGCAGGCCGTCTGCCCCAGCTCCTTCCCGTCAAAGGACAGGGAAGTGACAGAGGGGACATTTTGCTCCAAAATGGTACTGTGGTAAAAAGAAGCCACTTTCACCTGCTGGGGCACAGGGATTTTTTTTGTGCGGAGCTTTTTTAACACCCTGCCGCAGAGCATATCGTCCATACAGAGAATCACTTCCACCCCCTGGGCCAAAATCTGCTCCAGCTTTTGTTCCAGCACATCCGGCTGTTCCATATTTAGAAAAACCAAATTATCCGGAACGGGTAAGCCGCACTCCAAAAAAGCCTCCCGATATCCCTGGAGACGTTTCTGGGTCACCACATGCCTTTTATCTCCTCCCACTAGGACAAGTTTTCTCAGATTTTTGTTCAGTAGATAGGCGGTGAGCTCCCTGCAGGCATTTTTATGATCAGAATCCACCTGAAGTGCCCCCTGTGCATCTGTAGTTCCAATGGTGACAAAGGGTATTTCTGTCTCCCCTAAAAGCTCCGCCTGTAAATCTTTTACAAAAGTCCGCATGAGAATCACTCCGTCCACCTTCCGGTTGGAAAGAATGCGCTTTAGCTGCTCCGTATCTCCGGGAGGGCTGATGCTAAGAAGGATATCATAGTTTTCCCCTGCCGCAACTTCTTGGATGCCAAAAAGGCAGCTCTGGAAAAAAGGCAAATCTGCAATGTGGTACTCTGTGGGCATCATTACCCCGATATTATAAGTTTTGGACTGGGCTAAACCTTTTGCAATAATGCTCGGTTTGTAATTATTTTCTTCAATGTAGGCCAGCACCCTCTCCCTGGTCTCCTTTCCGATTCTCCCTTTCCCGGAAATCGCCCTGGAAACCGTGGTTTTGGAAACTCCCAGGGCCTCCGCCACATCTGCAATGGTAATATTTTTCAAAACTCTTCCCTCTCTTGGCCTACTGGGGCTGTCCGGCCCGCAGCACGTCAAGCTGGGCCTCCGCAGCGCATAACACATCATAGTTAGGCACCTGGGCCTGCTGCTCCGGCGGCAGCGCATTGTAACTGAGCCTTGCCTGGGCAACCGCAGCCTCGTTTGCCAGGCTCACAGCACCGATATTGTTGATTAAAGCCGTAACTCCTGCCGCATCCCCAGGATTAATCAATGGAGGCGGCGTGCCGTACTCTTCCTCGGGATATTTGTACACCAGCACCGGGTCCCCCTCCTCAATGTTTTCAAATATGGTTTTAGCCACAGAGGGAGGAAGGTTTACACAGCCGTGGGAACCGCTGGTCTTATAAATTTTCCCTCCAAAAGAACTTCTCCAGTCAGCGTCGTGCATCCCCACATTGTTGCAGAAAGGCATCCAATAACTTACCGGAGTGGCATAGTTTTCCCCTTTCAAAGTGGCATCCCTCTGTTTGTAGGTAAGTCCGTAAACTCCTGTGGGGGTGTCGTAACGCTTTGCCTGATTTCCCGAAACAAAATCGGATTCCACCAAAAGGTTTCCATTTTTGTAGAAAAAGAGGTGCTGTTTTGCAAGGTTAATTTCCACATAGGTGTCCCCATAATCATTTTCCCCGTGGCTGTTTGCCCTCTGGGCATAAACAATTTCCCGCTTTACGGGAGTCCCCCCCTTAATGTCTTTTAAAATCTGCTCTTTCTCACCTTCTTTATCCACTTTCCAGCCGTAATCCCCCTCTTTGATATCCACGGTATTCCCGTAAGATGTCTTTAAGCTATGTCCCCGGAATACGGTATTATGCCTTTTGGCCAGTGAAGCCACATACTCCTCCACTGCCGCCTCGTCAATGGTTACGTTTTTTCCATTTACCTCTAACCACTGGCTGATGGTGGCGCCGTCAAGAACCTCTGTCTTCTCCCCTGCGTCATAGGTAATTTCTGCCCCTGCATATCTGTTTAAAGTATCCGCAAGGATATTCAGCTCCTTGGATTCCTCCGTAACATCCGGCTGTTTATAGCATCCGTTCTCCTCTAAATCAAAATCTTTCTGAAGGGTCTTTACCGCATCCGTAAGGGCCATTTGAAAAATACTCTGATCCACCACGCTGCCCTGCTCCTGGGGCACAATCTCATAGCCGTTTTCCCCGTAATCAGAGATATAAGCGTTCTTCGGCTCCTCCTGGTTTTTTTTCTCCATGCAGGAAAGGGCCTTCATTTCCCTGGCCAGGGCATCCTCATCAAATACTACCACCGTATCCATTTTAAGCTTCTGCTTTCCAAAGAGCCTTACCACCCAGGCGAAAACATTTTGAGAATCAATATGCTTTTGCACCTCACCGTGGAACTCCGGTTTAAGCCCGATGGATTCCCCTGTAATCTCTTCCTCCCCGGAAGCATTTCTTGTTGTCATATGTAATACATAAGTGTCCACCTGTTTTCGGATGGCACTCTCCGCCGCCCCGCTTTTTTTCCCGGACACATCCACTCCGTTTAATGTTGTATTGGGAAAAAAGTGGTAATGAAAATACACGGCCCCTGCCAGGTAGACGAAAACGAGAACTCCAAAAAAAACCAAAACCCCTGTTTTCACCCTTGACTTTTTTTGCAAACTGATTTGTGTCATAATATAATCCTTTAGATTCCTTCCATAGTTTTATCTTGTACTATTATACCCTCTTACTTGCCTTTGTCAATAAACCATTTTTTTACTGTGGAAAATTTTGGTCCCTTCCTTAAGGTTTTATTGGCTTTGTGCACAATTTCCCCCACATATTAGAATGAATTTATTAAGAATTTCATAATTTTTATTAAAACGCAAAAAATAGGATTGTAGCTCTATTTTTCCTGTGCTATAATTCAGTCGATAAATGAAGGAGAGGTAACTACAGTGAATCATATCATCAGCAAAAGCGGTAAATTTTTTATCAAATATAAACATGCACTCCTTTTACTTTATATGTGCATTTACTTTCCCTGGTTTAATTACCTGGAAAGACATGTAACCACCCGGTTTCATGTGATACACACTGCCATGGACGACAAAATTCCTTTTCTGGAAATATTTATAGTCCCCTACTATTTATGGTTTCTCTATGTGGCAGGGGCGGTGATGTACTTCTTATTTAAAAATAAAGAGGAATACTACAGGCTCTGCATTTTTCTTTTTGTGGGGATGACGGTATTTCTCATTGCGTCCACCGTGTATCCCAACGGCCATTATCTCCGCCCCGGCTCTTTTGAGCGGGACAATATTTTTACGGCTATGGTTGCGCACCTTTACCAGATTGATACCCCTACCAATCTTTTTCCAAGCATCCATGTTTACAACTCCATCGGTGTAAATTTTGCCCTATGGCACTGTGAAAATTTCAAAAAAAATAAAGCCCTGCGCTTTGGTTCTTCTATTTTGATGGTTAGTATTATTTTATCTACTATGTTTTTAAAACAGCACTCCGTGTTCGATGTGATTACAGGAATTGCATGCGCCGCATGTATGTACACCCTGGTGTACACCAAAAACGGCCTGCGGGTGGGCGATTCCCAGACTTCCCTGGAAGAGTGGGTGCGTCATGTATAACAGGAAAACAGCTCTGGAAACCCAGGGCTGTTTTTTTAACATATGAAAATCTTTCAGAAATTAAGTCTATTCTGTGGCGCTCTCTGTACCAAGGCTTTCTCCCTTTTCCATACCGCCCAGGCACAAATCCGTGAGCACCCCGAATTCGTACCCCATATCTTCCCATTTCCCCAAAAGTTCATCTAAAATTTCCCCATTGGTGGAACTTGTGCTGTGGAGAAGCACAATGGCCCCGGGATGGATTCTTGGGAGAAGCTTGCTGTATGCCTGTTCCGGTGAGGGCTGTTTATCCTGATACCAGTCTACATAAGCAAGGCTCCAGAAAAATGTCTCGTATCCCAATTCCTGTGCCATCTTAAGGTTTTCCCTGCTAAATTTTCCCTGGGGAGGACGGTAGAGCTTAGGCATCTCTTTTCCCGTAATCTCTTTATAGAGATTTGCCACGTCATCCACCTCTTTCTGAAAAGACGCCAAATCGCTGATTTTTGACATATCCGGGTGATGGTACGTATGGTTTCCCACCAGATGCCCCTCCGCCTCCATGCGCTTTACGATTTCCGGGGCGGTTTCCAGAAAATTTCCCACCACGAAAAATGTTCCCGTGGCATTATGTTTTTTTAAGGCGTCCAGTATTTTTTCCGTATTCCCGTTTTCATACCCGCAGTCAAAGGTGAGGTAGATTACTTTTTTTCCCGTGTCCCCAACATAGTGGGCATTGTACTCTAAAAGTTCCTCCTGCCCCACGTTACCCGTGGGGGTAGTTCCTTCCGTGCCGAATCCCAGTCCCCAGTTTTCCGTTTCCCGCCGGACAAAAGAAGAGCTGCTAAAAACATCTACGATTTTAGCAGCCCCCGCTCCGGCACCATACATGAATAGAAAAAGCAACAGAACAAGAAGTGTTTTCTTATATTTCATACGCACCTCAGGGCTTTCTTTACTCTATATTTATGCCGTATCCCTCTGTTTCATTCCTTGCAATCATTACTCACCATTTGAAATGGCGTCCACCGGACAGGAATCGATACACTGCTGTACCATATCCTTGTTTTCCTCCGTGGTATCCGAAACGGCAACCGCCTTTCCGTCGTCGTCAAACTCAAATACTTCCGGCTCTGTAGAAACGCATAACCCGCAGCTTATGCAGGTATCTTTATCCACGACTGCTCTCATTTCTAAACCCTCCTGATATATAAAATTCCTTACTAATATTTCCATTTCTGCCGAAAATATACCAGTTTTTTATTTTTTTAAAATATCCTCCACCGCCGAAGTTTCAATGACAAACTCCACACATCCCATATACATGGGTGCCACATCCCCTTCATTAAAAGCTATAACAATTTCCCCCTTCTCATTAATATAAAATCCTGTCTCATCTGTGATAGTTTCAAAATTCCATTCCGGTATATCCTTATTATCCACCCAGTATGCCACATTTTCGTCCGCCGCCATCTGCTCTTTCATCTGTTTTTTTATATTTTCGCTTATGGCTTTTTTGTAGTCCGCTCCTTCCTGGAAGAAATCTGAAAGCGCCATGCGCTCCCCGGTGTCTAAATTCATGGTATAAAAATAATCCCACTGGGCGCCGCTGCCTGCCCCCTGGTAACAGATAAGTTTTAAGGTAAAATACTCCTCCGTGGAGTTAATCACTTCCGACTGAATCATAATATCCTGATATCCCTCCTGGTCTTTGGCATTCTCCTTAAACTCCTGTATCAATTCCTCCGATATCTTTTCAATTTCCCTGTTGATTTCCTCTGCTGTTTTCTTTGTTTTCTCCAATGTCCCCCTGTCCTTCTCCCCCTCTGTATCATCCACCACAATCTGGGGCACCTTTACATCCGCCATATGCCTCCCGGAATCGTACTGGTAATCCCGAAATGTCACCACCGAGACAAGATTACCTAAAATGGGCATCTTTTCCATGGCATAGGCAATTTCCGGGGATATATTGGGGAGAATAAGAAATACTGCAAACACTGCGGCTGCGGCTCCCATGGAGATTTTCACCACGGCCCCCCTGCCCTTGGAGGCAGCATTTTTTACTGCCTTCTCATAAGATGCAAACTCTTTTTCATCCATCTGCACGTTTCTGTACTCCTGTTTTATTTTCTCAAATTCATTTTTTCTTTCCATATTCCAATCCTCCTGTCCTTTTTATTCCAGGGTAAGACGAAGCTTTTTTAAGCTACGGTACAATCTGCTCTTTACTGTGGAAAGAGGCTCCCCTGTTATTTCCGCAATGTCCTCAAAGGTCATATCCTCAAAGAACCGAAGCTCTATGATCACCTTATCCTTTAAGGGCAGAAGCTCTAACGCCTGGCGCAGGTCTATATCACCGTAAACATCTTCCGCCCCCCTCTCCTCTACCTCATCTATTGGGCTTTCCTTTGATTTGTCCAAAAAGCGGTACATTTCATTCATCATAATCCGATAAATCCATGTCCCGGCATACGCTTCTTTTTTCAAGGATGCACAATTCCCTATGGCTTTTAATGCCCCTGACTGGACGATATCTAAGGCATCCTCCCTGCTTTTGACGCAGCTTACCACCATGCGGTAATACTTGTTGTAATCCAAAAGCAGTATATGTTCCACAAGTTTTCTCTTTCGGCTTTTCATTGTAATCACTCTCCCTCCTTTATAAGTTAGACCCCCGGGGCCAGGAAAAAGTTTCAAAAAAAAAAGAAAAACCTCCTGAAAAACAGGAAGCTTCTCTTTTCTTAATTTACCCAATTACTGCTGTGAAACAGAATCCTTTTCCCGGAAAGTCTTCGCAAAAATAAACAGGCCAAAAAACAGCACGTTAATCAATAAGGCAAAAGGCAAATCTCCCCAGGCAATGGTCTGGTTCTCAAGGACATCCGCCGAATAGTTTCCGCTGAATATGGGAATCAGGTTGTTGTTTAAATAGTGCAGCGCCACAGGCACCCAGATATTCCCGGTTTTCATATAGGCATAGGCAAAGAAGATACCCAGGGTAATGCAGGTAATCTGCTGTGCCGCCGACATGGCAAGCCCCGTGTTGGAATAGTACCAGAAATCCAGAGGCAGATGCCAAAGCCCCCACACAATGCCAAGGAGGATTACCCCCGCCCTTTTTCCAAATTTTTTCTGCATCAGGGGCTGTAAATAATACCGCCAGCCGTACTCCTCCCCGAAAAACGCCGCAAACACCAAAAAGAAGTTTATCGGAAGTACTGCCGTGTTAATCCAGGTTGCAGAATTTGAAAAAAGTGCCATAAATTCTCCCATCTGCCCGGCAATCAGGCAGCTAAAGGCCGTTCTGGCCACATATAAAACAAGAAATAACACTGCGCAGATTGCAGAAGCCTTTCCATTAAAAAATCCAAGGCCCCAGGCCCGTCTCTTCTCTTTTTTTGTAACAAACAGGGCAATCCACAGTGCAATGCTGCCAAGAATCAGCACATACTGGGATATCATAGACCAGAAGGTAAGCCCCATGGCACCAAGCATGGGAAGCTCCACCGGAACAAACAGGGACAAAAAAGACAGTGCAATCATAATCCCCGTCACAATCAAAAATGTTATGTAATAGCCTTTGGGAAGATTTTCTTCCCCTGTGAAAAGATAGGCAAACATTACCCCTGCTGCGGGATACATCATCTGTGCCGCGGGAAATACGGACACGTCCATTCCCCTGGAATTACCGAACCATATAAAAAGTCCCATAAGAAAAGTGACTCCATAGGCGATAATCACATAAATCAATAACTGTTTTTTCTCTTTGTTCTCGTTCATTTTCTCTCTCCTTTTTTATAATCATTGTCCTGGGAAAACTAAAGTGACAGTAAATGTGTCCTCCCCGGACAATACACGCATCTGGCCGCGATACTTTTCCACCGCCTGGCGCACATTCATAAGCCCTAAACCCTCATGTCCCTCTTTCCCGGAACGGCCTTTTTGGTACACACCGCGGAATGTGTTGGAAATCTCCACTACGGTAAAATCCTGAATCTGCTCCCCCTGTATCTTCAGCCTAAATTCCCTCTCCCTTTCCCTTGCCTCCAGGGCGTTGTCCAACAGGTTTGCAAAAATAGCCGTCACATCCATATCCGACAGGAAGTCAAGTTTTGCCCCTGCCAGGCTGCAGGAAAACTCCTCATCCAAAAGGCACCTGCACTTATCGTTTAACACGATATTTAACATGCGGTTTTCACAGTAATATTTTAACCCCAGGGCATTTAACATTTCATGGACATCCGCAAAGTATTCTTCCGCCTCCTCCATCTTACAGGACTGTTTTAACATCTGCATGTGGTTTCTTATATCGTGGATAATCTTTCTGGAATTGTTGTAATTTTCCTCCATCTCCCCATAGTACTGGTAGGTAAGGCTGTTCTGCCTCTCAATTAATTCCAGCCTGTTCTTAAGCTCCTGGTTTGCCGACAGGTCATGCCAAAAATACAGGCAGAGGCCGTTGATCACCAGGATAATCAGGCAGAACACAATCATCCACAGATAGCCAAACTGGAATTTCTCCAAAACCGCAGCCTGGGCCACAATATACATCAGCGTCAGTACTGTGCTTAAGAAGGGAATAAGTATCATCCTTCCTATTTTCAGGTTTTTCTGGTCCTTCGCATATCTCTCTTTTAGAATCCGGAAAAATACCCATAAAATACTAAAACCAAGGACTGACTTAAACAGTGCAATCAGATAGGAATAGACAACCTCCCCCGTATCAAATTTCAAATATACGGTGTAGGCGCACATAATCGCTATTGCCTGGCTTGCATACATTACCAGGATATACACCACCTGATACAAGATCCCCACCTGGCTTTTATGGTAGACAAACCACCCAAGCAAAAGATAATAACACAGCAGGGCGGATATGGTCAGCCTGTCATCCAAAAACAGATTTGGCAGCAAAACCGCCAGGGCTTCATACCCCCCCCACCCCAAAATTCTTACCAAAAGCGGCCGGCTCCTCTTTGCCCCCTCCTCTGTGTACATACAGATAAACCGCATCATAAGCACCCCGCAGGCTAAAAAGGACACTGCGTCAATCGCAGTAAAAAACAGGGCTGCCGCCATAAGTCCCACATTCATTTTATATTTCCTCTCTGTACTTTTAACCTTTCTGACAGATAAGCTGCCATTTCCTGTTTAAAGAGTTTCTGTTTTTTCTGGGACAGGGGGATAACCGCGCCATTATCCAAAAGTATCTCCTGGTTCCTGATATTTTTCACATGGAAGAGATTCACCACAAAGCTCTGGTGGGGCATGGAAAATCCAAATTCCGCCATGCGCTTTAGCACATTTCCGATTTTTTCCGCCAGGTAATAACTCTCCTCCCCCGCCGCCATCAACACCCTTCTGTTTTCGTATGCAAAATAGTAGATTTCCTCTGTGGGCAGACAGACCATGCCCTTCACTGTTTGAAAATCCAGGATATGTTTCTCCTCTGACTTTTTTACATACAGAAAAATTTCTTCCAGTATGTGAAACAACCTTTCCCGATTTACAGGTTTTACCATATACTGGAAGGCATGAACCTCAAAGGCTCCTGCCACGTAATCCCGGTAGGCAGTGAGATAGACGATTTTTACCTCTTTATCCCTTTGCCGGATACGTTTTCCCGTCTCGATTCCTCCCATCCCCTCCATTTCCACATCCAGGAAAATCACCTGGAAGGGCAGGTAATTGTCCAAAAGATCTTCGCCGGAGGAGTACAGGTGCACCTTAAGGGCGCTGTCCCACTCCAAAATCAGTTTTTTTACTTCCTCCCGCAACGCCTTTTCATCATCACAGACTGCAATCTGATACATCTCTTTCCTCTCTTTTGTATTTACCATGGTATTTTTTGAAAGACAAAATTTACTATACTGGAATCGGCTCAAAATGTAAACATAATTTACATAAAAGACAAAAATTATGTATTAATCGAATAGGACAAAGAAAAATGACATATGATAGGAGAACAGAACCTTTGCAAAACTATGAAAAGAGGAGACAAGGATATGTGTACAGCGGCAACATACACCACAAAAGATTTTTATTTCGGGCGCACCCTGGATTATGAATTTTCCTACGGGGAAAATATTGTAATTACTCCACGGAACTTCTGTTTTCAGTTTAGCCGAATGGGACAGTTAAAGCGCCATTATGCCATGATCGGCATGGCCCACGTAGTCTCTGACTACCCTTTGTACTACGACGGAATTAACGAAAAGGGCTTGGGCATGGCAGGATTAAATTTTGTGGGAAACGCAGAGTATAAAATACCGGAAAAAGAGAAGCACAACGTATCCCCCTACGAATTTATCCCCTGGATTTTAGGCCAGTGCGCCACCGTGAAGGAGGCAAAAGAACTGCTGCAATCCATAAATCTGGTAGATATCCCCTTTAACAGTGAACTGCCTTTAGCACAGCTCCACTGGATCATCGCAGATAAAACCCAGGCCATTACTGTGGAATCCACAAAAAGCGGCCTTTTTGTATATGAAAATCCTGTGGGAGTTCTCACGAACAATCCCCCTTTTCAGGAGCAGATGTTTGCGCTGAACAACTATATGTCCCTCTCCCCCCAGGAACCCCAAAACCATTTTTGCAGCAGCCTGCCCCTCCACACATACAGCCGGGGAATGGGGGCCATCGGGCTTCCCGGCGACCTGTCCTCCCAGTCCCGTTTTGTGCGCATTGCTTTTGTAAGAATGAACTCCGTATCCGGGGATACGGAAGCAGAAAGCGTCAGCCAGTTTTTCCATATTTTAGGAGCCGTGGAACAGCAGAAGGGATGCTGCTGCCTGGGAGACGGGAAATACGAAGTCACCCTCTACACCTCCTGCTGTAATGCAGACAAAGGCATGTACTACTATACTTCCTATGAAAATCACCAGATTTCCGGCATCAACATGCACCGGGAAAACCTGGAGTGCGCCCGTCTGATTCTCTATCCCATGATAAAGAAAGAACAGATTCGGATGCAGAACTAACCTGCATCCGAATTCTTTTTTCCTCGATAAAAAACAGGACAGATCCTGTCCTGCCGGCTTATTCCCCGCCCTCTTCCCCGCAGAAATATTTAAAATATCTTTCCCGCAAAGGCTGGTAAGAACCCCGGGGAAGATAAATTGTCTTTCCGCCATCCATAAAAAGTTCCTTACCGCTTAAACTTTCTACGTGTTCAAGGTTTACAATATAGGCAGCCCCAACCCGGACAAACTCCCGGTATCCTGAGAGCATCCCGTAAATTTCCGCCATGGTAATCCGAAGCAGACAATAGCTTCCATCTGCAAAGTGCACAAACTGCTTTTTTCCCTGGGCCTCAAAATACACAATATCCCTTACCGCCACCCGGCAGATTCTCCCCTCTGTGCGCAACAGGATAAAACGACTTTTTTCCTCCCGCATCTCCCCTAAAAATCTGTCCAAAAGCGGAAAGAGCTTTTCCTCTGTCACAGGCTTTACCAGGTACTGGGCCGCATCTACCCCGTAAGCCTCCAGGGCATGTTCATTTGACATTGTGAGAAAAACAATTCTAGTTTTGCTCCCCATCTCCCGGAGCTCCCTTGCAATTTCAATCCCCGTTTTCTCCGGCATGTAGATATCTAAAAACAAAATATCCGGTTCATAATTCTTTTCCCTCACCCTGAGGATAAATTCTCCGGCATCCAAAAAGCATTCTGTGTGAAATTCTGCGTCAGTACGTGTTTTCCCATAGCTGTAAAGCATTTGTTCTGTTTTTTCTAATTCTCTATTTTCGTCATCACAGAGCGCTATACGATACATCTGCCCCTCCTCTTATCTTTCCCTACACTGCGGAATATTCATAATCAGCCGGAAAATAAATACTCCATTGTCATTCCTGAAATCATATTCCCCGGCAAAATTATCCGCTGTCTTAGTAATGCTAAGAACTCCAATCCCCCCGGTAGTCTCGGGCTTTGGTTTCCCGTTTTTGATTTCAACTTCCCTTTTGCAGGTATTGCTGCAGGAGATAGCCAATTTATTTTTCTTTTTTTTAATCATCAGATGGATAAAGCACTCCTGTTTGGGATTCTCCTTTTTTACCTCAATACACCCATAAATGGCATTTTCATATGCGTTTGCCAAAATTGTCACCAAATCAATATTGGGTATTCCGGGATTCCTCCCAAGCTCCACATCTAGGGTAACTTTAATCTGTTCCCGTTCCGCTTTTCTGGTATAGGCTGACAGAATATTGTTTACCGCAGAGTTGCTGCAAATAGCTGCGGCCGTATTTTCCTCTAACTTTTTTTGATATTCTTTCAGATATTGAAGAAGTTCCTCCGTCTGACCTCTGCGGGCGTACTCCCCAATCACGGCATTGTGGTGCCTCACATCGTGGCGGATCCTTCTTCCTGATTCCACGGACTCCTCTAAAAGCTCCACCTGCCTCTCCATAAGCCTGTGATTTAATTTCATAAGCTGATTCTCTTTCTGGTACTCTTTCTCCTTGCCCACATGGAGGTAGAGGCGAAAAACCAAAAGCTGGAGAGAGCCTGTGAGAAAGAGATTCATAGCGGCCTGGAACAAACGGTAAGGGGTCTGGTCCATCCGTCTGGGATTTAAAATAAACCCTATCCCAAAGAGAATACTCATAACCATAATTGTAATACTGAATCTGTCCAACTCGCTCTCCACATAGTCACTGAACCCCCGGATGGAACTTTTTACCTTCTTTTCTATAAAATACGCCATCAATAAAATCAGCATAATCCGGACAATGATATCCACCCACACATTGCTGTGAAAGAAAAGAATGGAAACCTCCAGTCCCCCTGTAAGAAACACAGAAAGGAGATAAAAGGTAAGCGCCAGTTTGTACACGGACAGGTACACAGGCTCACTGCTCATGAAAATAGAAAAAATGCTGAAAAACATATACATGATAAAAGCTACAGCACGGGCGCAGCCCTGAAAATCAAGGACATACCACACACATGCCCCTGACACTAAAACCACTGTAAACAGGGCATAACCTATCACAGTCTTTTTCCTGTCAAACCGAAACTGGCTCATTTGTGAAAACAGTAAGATGACCCCTGCCACGCTGATGACATACCGGATCATGGCTATTATAACATTTCCTCCCAGCAAACTTATGCACCTCCCCTGTATGCGAAAATCAAACCTGGTAACTGCCTAAATCACGGTTCATAACGGAAATATCCGAAAAAGTTTCCCCTGTCAAATGTTCAATATTTTTCATATCCACGTCTATGGAGGAAAGCAGTTCAGACACTTGAATCATCTCTTTGCTGCCCTCCTCGGAGGCAGCCCCCACAGATGCCATAGCATCTTTTATTTTCTCCATGGAATCTGCATATTTTTCCGTATATTCCTGAAGTTTTTCCATGGAATCTGTGATTTCCTGAGACCTGTCCGTAAACTTCTGCGACGCACTGCCAAAAGTTTCATAATCGCTTGAAATGCTTTCCTCTAAAAGCGAGAGCATCTGTTCCGCCAGCTTATCCAGCCCCCAGATTGCCTCCACCACATCTTTGCTCATAGTCTGAATCTCGTTTGCAGCCTCATTTGTATTTACAGCCAAGGCGCCAATCTCCTGGGCCACCACCGCAAATCCTTTCCCGGCGGCTCCAGCCCTTGCCGCTTCAATAGAGGCATTTAAAGCCAAAAGATTTGTCTGGCCGGAAATATTTAAAATAGTATCCGAAAGTTCTTTAATTTTTAAAACCGCTTCCGCCTTCTCTTTCTCTTTTTTCAAATGCAGAGACATGCTTTCTAAATTTTTCCCAATCTCTGCGGAAGAACTTTTTGCCCTGCCGCTTAACTCCTGGGAAGAAACATGAATTTCCCTTAAATGTATGGCATTTTGTGAGACAATTTCCACTATATTTTGTATATTCTCATAGACAAAATCCACCTGGGAACCTACAAGCCCCACAGACGCCGCAATCTCCTGGGAAGAAGCCACCATGGACTGTATGGTATCGCTGATGCTGGTAATCCTTGAAACCGAGCCGGATACATGGGTGTTGATATTCTCCATTTTCCTGTCAATATTCCCCGTTCCATGTTTAATTTCACGAACCATATTTCCCGTTTTCTGCAAAAGAAGATTTAAGCTGTCTCCTATCACTTCCAATTCGTCGCCGGAGGAGATATCCAGCACTTTTGTCAAGTCTCCCCCCGCCTGGGCCACGTCTAATATTTTATCATTTACTTTATTAAAATTCCGCCGCATCCGCACCGCCGCCGCAAATGCCGCCAGCGCAGCAAAGACAGTTCCCACCGCCACAGAAAGAAACATATTCCGTATCAGGCTATCCAGAGACTTTTTTATGGAAGATGCCTCGTAATCCACCGCCACAATCCCAAGGACTTTCCCCTGACAAATCACAGGGGCATAGCCGCTGTAAAACGTCCCCCACTCATCTGTAAAAGGCTCTTTTGTCACAGAGGGACTTCCCTTCAGCGCCTCAAACATAGCCTCCTGGGCCTCGTAGTCTTCCCCGTACTCCCCTGGGTCCTCAGGGTCCGTATCCACAACAAATGCAACGTTTCCTCCCTCTTTGGGCATAAGGGTATACACATACGTTACAGACTCCCCGGACAGAAAAAAACTTAAAGAATCCTTTACAAAAGCCAGAGCCGTCTCGTCCCCCTCCATTGCCTTTTCAAAAAGTTCTGCATCTACGTTTTCTGCAGCTATCACTGCAATTTCCACCACATGGTCCATGGTCTTTTGCCGAAGGTAATTTCCCATGGCAGAATAGGAAACGCCTCCCACAATGAAAGCTGCAATAATGGCTGCTCCAAAAATAAAAAGGAAAAGCTGTGCCGCTATACTGATTTTTCTGGTCTTCATCCTCTGTATCCCTCCTGATTCGCATTTAATATCCTACCAGACAACCACTTTCAGAAAAACATCTCTGGTACAATTTGCGCATTTAAGGGTATACATTGCACCCGTCTCAATTTTTATCTGGGTACTCCCTGTCTTTCCAATACCACCATTTTAACTTCTCCGGATCGTGGCTATCATGTTCCGCAAAATATACTGCACACCGGAACACGTAGAGCACGCACCTGTCATCCTGAAAACCTTTTTTTATGGTGTTCAAATGATATAATTCTTCCGGGTCTTTTCCAACCAAATCCGCCACACAGTGGATTCCGATATCCTTGAGATGGCGTTCCATATTTGCCCCTACCCCTGGTATTTTCCTTAAATCACCGCTTTGGCTTTTCCTCATAACAATCTCCATTCTTTGTTTTTTTCCGTCACAAATTCACACTATAAATCTGCAAAATGCCCTGTCATCAAAACCTACATTCCCTGGCTTGATTCCCTTTGTGGAAGGAAATATGCGAAAACACATGGAATCATTTTTCTTAAGATTATCCAATTCCCTCTCACATTGATTTAAGGATTCCCTTAAAACCGGATAACCGTCGCTGGCCAATATAACCACATCTCCTTTTTTCACAGGATAACGTTTTATCATTGACTTATCTATTCCCATTCCATTTAAAACAGGATATCCAAAATATCCCGCCTTGTTTTCAAATGCAAACTGCATCTTCAGGTTTTGGGCAATCCCTGCCCGCCCAATATCATTTTGTTCCAAATCCTCTATTTTTGCTCCCTGCAAAATCTCCTTTGCATAACAACCGCTTTTTTTGCCATCCCACAAACGCTTTCCTTTTGCGGTAACTCCATCTATCACTCCTATGATATGCTCCCCCAGAATCAAACCGTCCTCGCAGGTATGGGGATTGTTTTCTTTTCCGCACAGAAAATGTTCTATGATTTCCAAAATATTCCCCCTTTTTGCATCAATATTTCAGGCTCTTCAGATATGCTTTCTGCTCCGGCGCTATACGGCTGCTCTCCACAGATTTCTGAATGGCTTTATTGTGGGTCCATGTATCAAGTTTCTTCTCTTCTATGTACGGCAGCACAGCTTCGTACTGCTTTGCCAGCGCCGTGGCAAAATACCAGGCAATCATCATATTAACGTAGTATTCCTCCGACCGGATAAGAGACACCATCTCCGGATAAACCAAGTCAAACTCCTCATCTAAAAAATGCTGCATAAGCATTCCTATGGCAAAGCGCACTGTATAAGTATGGTCAGAAGCAATCCATTCCCTGATATGGCTAAAAAGCTCCTGTCTGTGCTTTTTAAAAATTTTCGGCGACAACTGGTCGCAGGTTGCCCAGTTGTCCACAAAAGGCAGAAAATACTTTACCTCTTCCACACAACGGTTAAAATCTTTTATTTCAGAAATTACAAAACCATGAAGCTGGTTCTCATCAAAATACCCATGGGGCAGTTCTCTTAAAAAATCTTCCGCATCCTCCCTTTTTGCAATCTGTTTTGCAAACTTCCTCAATTCCGGTGTTCTAACTCCAATCACAGAATCCTGTTCCACTGTGGGAATCAGCTTACTCTGAAAATCCCGGTATTTTTTGTCCTGAAGCCGGAACAATTCCTTTCTAATATCCTCTGTTACCATCGTTTTCTCCTTATGTTTTTCTCCATTATTATATCAAATATGACTGCCGAATTTATGGTGCAAACATATCTTTTTCACATCGTTCCGGTTTATATTTTTTCCATCTCGCAATTTGAGATTGTGGGATTTCATTTATGATTTTTATATAATCATACGAAACCAAATTAAACAAGTATGTTGCAAGTCCTACACATGAACACGAAGATATGACAAAATCATCAAAGGAAATTTTTTCATACTCATTCGGGGCAATCAATCTTGCAAATTTTGTATCTTTTTTAAAATTAATATTTTCAGTATCTTTACTAATAGGCTCGCCAAAAATATTTCTTAATATAAAAAAGGACATTTTTTCTTGCTTGTATACGTATTGTATCATCAGAGTCTTTAGATGATATGTGAGAATCCTCTTTCTTAGTTTTGGAAGAAAAATATAATCATTGTGCAATACTGCCATACAAATCACCTTATCAATATTTCATAAATATATTTTGAATACTCTGTATGTTTTATTTTATCATAGATATACGAATATTTCTATCCAGTATCCTTTTACTTTTCAGAAATAATACTTATTTCTGTTACGCAATACTGCGTCTACCGCTTCCGGCTCTCCAGCAACGGCTTTTTGGATTGCCTCAAAAGGTATCAGCTTTTTGTTCCTCATGTTCCAATCTCTCCCATTCTTTCCGCTTTAAATTCCGCCATTCGTTCATGGCTTCATGGCGCAGGACAATCTTGCAGAACGCATGAAACGCATACTCGATATGCCCCATGAACTGTTCAGAATATCTCATTTTCTTTCACCCCCTTTCTTCCCAGTAGGGGCTATTACAACAAAAACCCATGCAGAATATCCGCATAGGTTCTTGGGTAATAAGAGCCGGAAAAGCAAGGGCGCATTGTGGAAATATGCATAACTGGCTATGGAATCCCACTCCATTCTTTATATTTCTTTTTTTGTATTATTTTTTTCAATTAGTCGGATATAGTGCTAAATTATTACTTTAGGCAGATTTTTGTTGCTGCTTATGGGAGAAAATAACCAATAGCAACTTAAAGTTGCGGAATTGTCAGAGTTGAATGATAGACATTTTGAGCCATTATGCTACTATGGGCGAGAACAAGGAGGAAAAATATGACATTCGGAGAAAAGCTGTATAAGCTACGAAAGTCACAAGGACTTTCACAGGAAGCACTGGCAGAAAAATTATACACAAGCAGACAGGCAGTAAGCAAATGGCTTCCTGTTCTATTACAAAAGAAAATTTTTGCTGTTGGCAACGGCGTGTGGAATTGCGTTAGGATGTAATTCAGTATCTTATACATCTACGGAACATTACTTTTTTGCTTCCAGTGTTGCGCCAATACTTACAACCATATCTATTATGCTCTTACTTGCTGTTGTGATCTACATTGCGTTGAAACAAAATCCTTACAGGGTTCTTCGGAAAAAGGAACTTGTATTTGCGGAGGAAGTACGAAAGGAAATACAGGAAGAATTTCTTAAAATGAAGAAAATGTTGGTTGGAGGTATTGCGCTTGGTCTTTTGATATTTGTAGCTGTTGGCAGTGGCCTAGGGCTTCCTGTATTTGAGAGTATGAAGTATATGGATATTCTGTTTTGCATTACTCTTTCCATGATTTTAAGCGGTATTGGCAGCTTTATCACATTTTTTTGCATAGGAATTTACTGGTCTTATTCTATACTGCTCCGAAATCAGAATGAAAAAAATATCTGATTTATTAGAATCCAATATTTAAGCAGAAGAAAGGAATGGTGGGATATTATGGCGAGAAACCATTTTATTGAGGTTAAAAACCTTGTAAAGAATTATGGCATGGGAAATATAAAAGTTACCGCTGTTGACAATGTAAGTTTCTATGTAGATAAGGGGGCTTTTATTGGAATCATGGGTGCTTCCGGTTCGGGAAAAACGACCATATTAAATATTTTGTCTACCATAGACAGAATGTCCGGCGGGCAGGTTCTTTATGACATGGCTAATATTTCCCAAATGACCGAGGAGGAATTATCAGATTTCCGGCAGGAAAACCTTGGATTTGTCTTTCAAGATTATAACCTGCTGGATACATTGAGTATTGAAGAAAATATCATGCTCCCTATGGCTCTTTGTGGCAGGAAGAAAGAAGAAATTGAAAGCAAAGTAAAGAGTATATCAGAAACTTTACATATCTGCGACATTTTAAGCAAATTCCCGTATGAAGTGTCCGGCGGACAAAAACAGCGGGCGGCTTGTGCGAGGGCACTTGTTAATAATCCCAAACTGATTCTTGCTGATGAACCAACGGGGGCACTGGATTCAAACTCGTCTGCTATGCTTCTTCATACTTTACAGATTATGAACAAGGAATTAGGCGCAACGATTTTAATGGTAACGCATGATGTGTTTTCAGCCTGTTATTGTGAAAAGATTTTGTTTTTAAATGACGGTAAGATATGCTCTGAATTGGAGCGGGGAAATATGGGTAAAAAAGAGTATTTAAACCGTATTCTTGATATGCAGTCCAAAATCGGGGGTGATGATATTTATGCTGAATAAACTTGCATTACGAAATGCCCGCAGGCTGTGGAAAGATTATCTGAATTACTTTCTAACCTTGTGTATGATAACAGCCCTCACTTTTTCCTTTCATTCTTTGCTGTTTTCAAAGGATATTTACGAAATGATTCATTTTGGAAACAAAGGGGAGCTTTCTACGGCAGGAACAATGTTAGTTACATTTATGGCAGTTTCCACAATGGCAATCCTTATGATTGTTGCATGGCTGATAAACTATATGACACGTTTTATTTTAGAAAAAAGAAGCCGGGAATTTGCAATTTACTTATTATCGGGAATGAAGAAAAAGCAGATTGCAGCCCTTTACATGAAAGAAAATTTCTATCTTGGAATATCCGCTCTTTTTGCCGGACTGCTTTTGGGGAGCGGGTTACAGCAGATATTATTTTATGTTTTTTATAAAAGTATCGGGAAAAATTACAGGGTAAATATAGAAATATCAGCAGGAAGCATCTTATTGACAATTATCCTATATGGGGCGTGTTTTATGATTGCCCTTTTTCGGAATAAGAAGAAATTCTCCAATATGGAAATCATAAGTCTACTTAACATGGACAGGCAGAATGAAACAGTAAACGAGAAAAGAAACGTTATATGGAAATGGTTATTCTATCTTTCCGTAGGAAATGTATTGTTTTTGTATTTTCTTATTTTTACCGGAAGGATAACAAAATGGGCGGCAGTATTTGAAATGATTGGGCTTGCCTTTACATTTTACTTTTTCTATTTAGGGCTTTCGGCTTTTTTGATGAAATATATAAAAAGCAAAGGGAGCTTGATTTATAAAAAAGACTGTTTGTTTTTAATGCGTCAGTTTTCCTCTAAAATGCGGAATACGTGTTTTGTATTGGGAACACTAAGCCTGTTATTTATGTTTGCTTTAGTAGGAAGTTCGCTTGCATTTATGCTAAGTGATTATCAAAACAAGCAATTAAATGTGGAATATCCATTTGATATTATTTTAATCAGTGACAACACAGAAAACGATTTTGCCAAAGAAGAAACACTGATAAATGAAAATACCGTTCCACGGGCGACACTGAAATATTGTGTCTATCAAAACGGAACAAGTGAAATGGTTGATTATCTGTATCAGAATTTAAGGTTATTTTCCGATAAGGACAGCGATCCGGCTATGGCAGAGGGAAGAAAAGCCGCTGCTTATTACGATTATGATGTATATATGGGAATCACTGATTATAACAGTTTACGGAAAATGCTTGGGCTAACGCCAGTTACCTTGCAGGATAACCAATATTTAATCCATATGCCAAACCGCGTATATCAAGAAATTAAAGACAGGAGCGAAAAGCCCCAGAACAGTTTACATATAGGGCTGAATTTTGCAGGATTTATGACGGAGGGTTTTGCACAGAACGGACATAATGGAACGGATTTTTTATTAATTGTGCCGGATAAAAGACTTGCAGGAATGAAAAAATATTTTTCACTTATGGCAGTTATGGCAAGCGGAAATGTGCCGGAAAATTTGTCAAAAAGTCTGTATGAATCAGCCGAAAAAATAAGAGGGTATGATGAATTGGCTGATTATATAAAAATCGGAAGTGAAGAACTTTTTTTAATGCCCGCCACAATACAGGTTAAAAGCCGGGAAGTCTTGGAGCTAAAGTTTTTAATGAGTACCTTGTCATTTCCGCTATTTTATATAGGACTGGTATTTTTATGCGTTGCGTTTACCGTCCTTTCCGTCCAGCAGTTAAGCGATTCCAATAAATATAAATTCCGCTATCAGATTTTAAATAAACTGGGAATGGGAAAGAAAAAAATCAGAATCGTAGTGGCAAAACAACTGTTTTTATACCAATGTTAACAACCTAACTCAAGCAACTACAACATATTGTGTTTTTCTTTTAATTGGCACGGGGTTCCCTG
>NZ_RAZG01000045.1 GCF_003612565.1 Roseburia sp. 1XD42-69
TTTTATACTAAATACTATATATTAATTTATCGTTTTTTAGTATTGAATGCTTTTCATTTCTATATTATAATATATAAAAGTTTATAGAAATTACAGGATTGAAACTGTAAAAAATCTTTGGGATAAAATCTAATAAAATGGAGGATGTTATGAACGAAATTGATTTTTCAAAAGTTGGATTAGAAATGAAAAAACGCCGTGCAGCCCTTGGGGTAACCCAGGAAAAGGTGGCAAAAGATTTGGAATGTACCGTTGCCTTTATCAGCAATGTGGAAAATAACCGGGCAAAGTTAAATCTCCGCCTTCTTCTCTACTATTCTAAGCTTTGCAATGTTTCTGTTGACACTTTGCTCAGCGCCGGGCGGGAATCTTCCACAACCCAGGACGCACAGGAACTATTGGACTTAGAGCTGATGCGTGTGTTCCACCAGCTTTCCGAAGCGGATCAGAAAAGAGTTGTCCGCATGATAAAAGCTTTTGGCAGAGAATAGTGAACTTTCTCTTTCGTAAAATCAAATACACCGGAAGCATAGAGATGTCACAAATCTGCTTTCGGTGTATTTCATATCTTTACCTTTTAACTATTCAATACCTGCAAATGATACAAAAACAGCACATCCGCCCCTTCAAAATCCACAAATTCCCCTATCCTCTCCATGGAAATATACCGGATATCCACCAGGGTGATTTTTTTATACCCCTCCGCCAAAAGCGGCGCCAGGCTGCTTCCGAAGGAATCCCGGAACATCACAAGCTCCCTGTCATTTTTGCTCTCTGGGTTTTCTATGGTAAGAAGCGCCTTAGAGCCGGACAAAAACATCTCATAGGCGTCCCTGCCATAGGCTTTTTCCATATCGTAGAGAGAAATTATCTCCGGTTTCCCGGAATCATAACATGTCACAATCAGTTTTTCTGTGAGGGGCCCGTAAAGATATTTGAGTTTATCCGGCTTTAAGGGCAGGGAAGCCTGACCGTAATATACCCCGTAAAAGGGCGCATCCACTTCCCCCACATCGTAGGGAAAAGAAAGGGAAATCCCCATTCCCCCGGCCAAAGTATCCGCCACGCCCTCCAGTGTCTCCTGTTTCCAGTGAAGGTCTGTGGCGTAATAATTTTCAAGGGAAAGAACTTCCTCCAAGGGAATATACTCTGCAACATCCCTTGTCCCATGCAAAAACATCCCTGTAAACTCCTGATAATCCAAAAAGGGATACCCAGATTCCCGGGAGAGAAAATAATTTTTATCCGGTATAAGAGATAAAAATACCCGGTTGTCCCCGGCATAGGTGTCACAGATATATAAAATGCGGTTTAACCACTTCTCCGCCGCATCTCTGTCCGCCTTTACCATAAGTTTTTCTGCATACCCATTCGTAACATAGATATTATTTACTTCTTTTTTCCCAAGAACATAAAACTGAAATACAGAATTTAACCTGCGAAACTCTTCCCGCATAGGAAACTGGTCAGCTGCATATTCTTCAAAGTGTCTCATAAACCTGCCGCTTAAAACTTCATCTGCTGTGAATTTGGGAATCTCCGCCAAATGGCGTCTCTCACTTGCAGAAAATTCTTCCCTGGGCTTTCCCATACACCAAAGGGACATTCCAAAAAATATCATCGACGTAAGAATAATCACTGCCCTGCCGTTTCTTTTCCCGCCCATCATGCCCTCCATTCCTAAAACCTGTTAAAATCGAAAGTATAAAAAAGGATTATAGGAGCTGTTTACCAGATATGCCGTATCAATGAAAAGCATCACGCCTAAACAAACCGGCAAAAGCACATCTAATACCTTTGCCCCTGTCTCCGTGGATTTCATTTTAACATACAGATGTTTTGCCCCAGGTGTACAACCAAAAACAGCCAAAATCAGAATTCCCCCGTAATCTTTCAGAAAAAACAGGGCTTCCCGGGTTGAAAAGGGAACTCCCCGCCCAAACATCATTCCTGTCCAGTACAATACCTCCTCCATATGTTCCACCCGGAAAATCAGGAAGCTTACAATAATTACAAACAAAAGATAACATCTGGATAAAATCCTGCTGTTTTCTAATTTCTTTCCCAGCCATAGTTTTTCCAAAATAAAAAAAGGAACAAAAAAAAGCCCCCAAAACACAAAATTCCAGGCTGCACCGTGCCAGATCCCTGTGGCAAGCCATACGAGGCAAATATTTCTGATATATTTCGGAAAAGATACCCGGCTTCCCCCCAGGGGGATGTAGAGATAATCCCGAAACCAGTTTCCCAGGCTCATATGCCATCTGCGCCAAAACTCCGCCACACTCCTTGAAATAAAAGGGTAATTAAAGTTTTCCGGGAAATGAAATCCCAATATCTCTCCAAGGCCGATGGCCATATCGCTGTATCCGGAAAAATCAAAATAAATCTGCATTGCCCCTGCAACTCCATAAAGCCACCCCAAAAGAAGGGATGGCTGGCCGGAATCTAAAACATTCTGTGTCAATTCCCCTAAAGTATTGGCAATCACAACCTTTTTGGAAAGGCCTGCAATAAATCTGCCAATCCCCCCGGCAATCATATCTTTGGAATGTATTCTTTGTTCCAACTGGCCCTCAATATGAGAATACCGCACAATAGGGCCTGCCACCAACTGGGGAAACATCGAGATATACGCTGCCAGAGAAATGAAATTCTTCTGAGCTTTCTGTCCTCTGCCCACATCAATGACATAGCTAATCATCTGAAATGTATAAAAACTGATTCCTATAGGAAGCACGATACCTGGCAATTCCCATGCACTTCCGGTAACTCTGGCCACATTTTCCACGACAAAATCAGCATACTTGAAATACCCAAGTATGAAAAGGGCCGCAGCCACGGAAATCCCCACCAGATATTTTTTCCACACAGATTCCCTGTATTTTTCTGCCAGAATCCCAAAAACATATCCAATGCCTGTGAGAAATACCATTAAAAACACGTAAATTGGTTCCCCCCAGGCATAAAATACCAGGCTGGTTAAGAAAAGTACCAGATTTTTATACCGCCCTGACAGGAAATAGAAAAGCAGCGCCCAGGGAAGAAAATAATAGAGAAATGTAATACTTGAAAATAACATGTGCTTACTCCAAAAGCTGGTTATAGATCACTTTTGCCCCTTCTACTTTTGATTCTGCGATTGACTGGAAACTTGTCACATTCTCCTCTGAACCAAAAGCATATAGTATATAATCCCCTGCGGTGATTACCGTAAGCCTCTCCGGAAAACCGCAGACAAACTGATTTCCTGCAACGGTGTCTCTCACGTTCTCCGCCGCTTTTTCCACCTCCGTCCCCTGTATTTTCAGTGCCGCTCCCGTAAAAGTGTTGCCGTTCATCATGTGCACAAGGCTGGCTGCATCTGTCACACTCTCCTGCAAATCTTCGGGAACTAAAAGGGTGTAAGAGAGCAGATTTGTATCCCCCCGGTCCACCGTCCCCGGTGCATCCATAACCGGGTCAGAGGAATTCCCTCCGTAACTTGGAAACTTTTCCTCCTCCGGGGTATTCTCCCATATAAGATTTAAAATATCCACCGCCTGTTCATAGCTGGCTCCCTGGCCTTTTCCGGCGTTTCCTTTATCCGAAAACCCACAGCCCATTAAAGTCAGTGCCAGTGTTGTCAGTATTAGATTCCCAAAAAATTTTTTCATAATAATCTCCTGTTCTCTCAATATAGAAAAATATGAAGCCAATACAAATATTTTTCCCCAAAGGTGTTAAAAACATTCTTTTTCTATATCTGTAATAATCAGTTTCATTTTATCCTTTCCCTGGCAGATATTTTTCTATCGTCCCCTGCTCTATCACACGCTTACCCAACAAGGTAATGGCCTTTGCCGGACAGGTATTGACACAGCGGTAACACATGGTACATGTATCCCCTGCAAAGGCCAGGCGATGTTTCAGGCTTATATTTTTCATGGGACATAACCCGGCACATTTCCCACAGCCCACGCATTTTTCCCCGTCAATTTTTACTTTATCTGAATAGCGCTCCGCCTTTCTCCCAAAATACAGCCTCTGCCCGAACAATCCCGTCATATGGCACCAAAATCCAATTCCATCCTTTGATATCTTCCCATTCTTTATGCCCAAAACGGCTTTGTCTATCTTTTCCTCCGCTCTACGTACCAGTTCCATATTCTTTTCCAGGGGACGCTTTAACACCTTTTCATCGGCTATGCTGTCCGGCATTTTTAAATGCAGTCCGCCGGTAATCTTTGCCCCGTATTTTTTCAGGAGACGTGCCAGGACGCCTGCCCCGTCTCCGCTGAACAGCCCCATGGTGGCAATCACAAAAATTCTTCTGCCTTTCTGTCCAGCTTTCCCAGAAACACTTCCAGGGCATATCTGGAATTTCCAGTTCCGCTGAAATAAATTCCCAACATTTGTGATTACTGCCTCCTTCTCATTGTCCCTTCACCTGAACATCCAGTTTCTGATATGGAATCTCAATCTCCGCCTCATCCAATGACAGTTTTATGCTCTCTAACAGCCGCCACCTCACATTCCAGTAATCCTCCGTTTTTACCCAAAACCGAAGCCCAATTTTTACCTCACTGGCGGCAAGTTCAGACACAAATACCAAAATCTCCTCCGATTTCAGTCTGTCCCTCTCCTCATCCGCCAGGCGGTAAAGAATATCTTTTGCCTTTTTTAAATCTGAGTCATAGGAGATTCCCACCTCCAAATCCATCCGACGCTTTTTACTGTGGGTCACATTGGTTAGGCTGCTGTTGGCTAAAGAACCGTTTGGTATCACAATGATTTTATTGTCCCCGGTGGAAAGTTTTGTATAAAAAATTGTAATCTCTGTCACAGTCCCCTCATTTCCATGGGTATCCTCAATAATGTAATCTCCCACATGGAAGGGCTTTAGCAAAAGAATCAGCACTCCCCCGGCAAAATTGGACAGCGTCCCCTGGACGGCAAGACCCAGAGCAAGTCCGGCTGAGCCAAGCACAGCTACAACTGATGCGGTGGTTACTCCAAAAAATGTTAAAATAATCACAACCAAAATAAAATAAAGAAAATATTTAACTAAAGAATCGATAAACTGTTTTACACCGATATCTGCATCCGCCCGTTCCATCCACCGGCGCACCATGCTGCGGACCAGTTTTATAATCCTTGCACCCACCGCATACACAACCACTGCAAGCAAAATCTGAAATCCAAAATTTAAAAACCAGGGGAGCAGCCCTTTCAGCCAGTCGCTGATCACTCCGGAATCCGTCTCTCTCACCAGTTCCACAGCATTTTCTAAAGTCATCGCCTCCGTGGATACTTCTATTCCTTCCATACCTTCCATGTAATGTTCCTCCTCATTATAGCGAAATATGCCTTCACTCTCCTTTTGGCAGCTGGGGATAGCCTCCCCCTTTCTGCAGGTGCAATTACATGTAATCTAGCGGTAGCACGTATAAAAATTCCAACTGGATAAATCAATCTGCGCAACCTTGGATGTATCGATAAGATTGCTATCTGTAGGGGGACAAAACTGATAATTCGTCCCGTCTTCGATAGACCGGGCCACCATATGCCATGCATACCATTCCGCCGTACCCCGTTTATATTTATCATACAAATTTTCCAGGGGATAATCGATCATCTCACCAAAAGCTGTTAATAGAGCGGGGGAAGAAAAGGAATCAAATTCATATTCCTCAAATTTCCAGAAGGGAACTCCTCCTTCCGCAGCTATATTCACATACCTGCCGTTGTCTGCCGCCAGTTTATAGTAAATAGAATGAAGACGCATATAGCTTGTAATCGCCTGCATTTTTTCCTTTTTGCTCATAGAACCTGTAGTCACCTGGTCAATGACAGACTGCATCCATGCCTCTTTCTCCTTATTGTAATCCCTTATATCAATATACCCCAGTACGGCGTTTGCTATAACAGGCATGCCGTCGCCGGGTCGGTCGCTCATCTTGTTTCCATTGGCGTCAAGGGCAAATTCCTGAACAGTTATCTCTGTCTTTCCGGAAATCTCAAACGCAAACACACCAACATACCCGCCATCCGTTTTATATAAAAAACTTGGAACCATCGGGCCCATGCTCTTCATATCCGCATATTCAAAAGCGGCCGGCACAAGCATCGGTTCATTCTCCTGACCGGTGGCGGTATCATAGAAGAACAGGTTAAAGTTATCCGTGGATGGATTATCGGTTTTTATATACACGATATTATACTGACCATCGGCGTATGGCGGATTAAGGAAATTTATTTCGTAGGTGTACTGTGGTGTGAAATCCTTAACCGTAATTTTGTGGCTAACACTTTTACCATCTACGGCAGCTTTAATCGTGGCAGTCCCGGCCTGATTCGCATAAATTAATACGTTATCTCCCTCAACATCGTTTTGTCCTGGCTCTGTGACAAAATCCAAGACCTCTGGATCTGAAGTTTCCCATGATACCTTCCCGTGCTGGGGGGAACTGCACAGGAGGCGGATTCTCACTTCACAGGATGTATATATAGTGCTGACCGTGTCATTTGCAAAGGCGATGCTTCCGCCGGCTGCATTTTTTACCTTCACCTTGTAGGCTGCCTTTTTCCCAGAACCGTCTGCCGCTTTTGCGGTAATAACGGCGGTTCCAGTACCCACCGCTTTTACGGTTCCTTTACTGCTCACCGTGGCGACTTTCTTGTTTGAAGTTGTCCAAACCACATCTTTGCTGCCTCCACTGGTAGTTTTAACGGAAGCTTTCAGTTTTACCGTTTTGCCCTTTGTCAAAGTGCCGGATGTCTTATCCAGTTTGACACTTGTCACCCTTCCTTTTACAACCTTCACCGTGACAACGGCTTTTAACTTCTTATTTTTTGCCGGTCTCACAATAATTTTTGCTGTACCTGCTTTTTTTCCGGTAATCACGCCCTTGCTTGTGACAGTTGCAACTTTTGTATTTGAACTCTCATATGTCACTTTTTTGTTTGCCGTCTTATTCGGCGTAACGCTTACTGTTGTTTTCAAAGTCGCTTTTTTTCCCTTTGCAAGTTTAATCGTCTTACTTCCAGTCAGCGAATTCACAGAAGTTACCTTTTTGACATTTACCTTTGGGGACGCTTTCACTGTCCCCCCCACACCTGCAAACAATAACAATGCACTCAGAAATATCAAGGTTCTTATCATAAGAACCTGTGGTTTTCTCCATCTTCTCATAATTCCCATCTCCTATCTTTTAAATTGTCCTTTTGGCGTATGCCATAAATATATAATAGACTGTATTTAGAAATTATCAATATCAAAAGTGAGGCTGTACAGCGGCTCATTGGGAATCAACCATTAAATTTCATGGATAAACAGTCCGCTTCTCAGTTTTGGCTCAAACCATGTGGATTTGGGCGGCATTAATTTCCCTGCGTCCGCCACGCCAAATAACTCCCCAATGGAAGTAGGGTACATGGCAAAGGCAACGGCACAGTCCGTGGAAACCCGCTTTTCAAGCTCGCCTAACCCCCGGATACCTCCCACAAAATCAATTCTTTCATCTGTTTTGGGATTTTCAATGCCAAGAACGGGCTGCAGCAATAATTTCTGCAAAAGGGACACATCCAGTCCCTCCACAGGGTCATTGCTCTTATCCTCCTCTTTTATGGTAAGGAGATACCAATTTCCATCCAAATACATGGAAACCTGGCCTTTTTCTTTTGGCTTTTCCTGGGAATCCAGTTTTTCCACTTCAAAAATATCATTCACTTTATTAAGGAAATCTGCGGGGCTAAGCCCGTTTAAGTCTTTTACCACCCGGTTATAATCCATAATCATAAGCTCTTCGTCTGGAAAAAGCACAGAGAGGAAATAGTTAAACTCTTCTTCCCCGGTAAAATCAGGATGGCTCTCCCTTCTTTTTAAGCCCACTTTGACAGCGGAAGCCGCCCTGTGGTGCCCGTCTGCGATATAGATTTCCCCGATTTTTTCAAAAGTTTCCTGAATGGTTTTGATCTGTCCTTCATCCTCTATGACAAAAACCCTGTGACGGATGCCGTCCTCTGAAACAAAATCGTACAGGGGCGTCTCTTGCTTTTTGGCATTTACCATGTCACGGATGACGGCATTGGCCCGGTATGCCAGAAAAATCGGCCCTGTCTGGGCGTTGCAGGCGTCCACATGGCAGATTCTGTCCGCTTCTTTCTCCGCACGGGTATTTTCATGTTTTTTTATGGTTCCCGAAAGGTAATCGTCGATGGAGGCACATGCCGCAATTCCTGTCTGAACCCTTCCATCCATGGTCAGCTCATAAATATAATAACAGGGTTTCGCCTCCCTGACAAAATCCCCTTTTTCCACCATTTCCCACAAAGTGTCATGGGCTCTCTGGTACACTTTATTCTCATAGGTTCCCACAGAATCCTCAAACTGTGTCTCCGCCCTGTCTATCTTTAAAAAACTTTCGGGGTTTTGTTCCACAACTTTTTTTGCCTCCTGCCTGTTGTACACGTCATAGGGCAATGCCGCAATTTTGCCTGCTTTCTCCTGGCAGGGGCGAATCCCTGCAAATGGTCTGATAACTGCCATATTCTTCCTCCTTTACAATGTAACGCCCCCTCACCTAGGTTCGGCGGCATATCGTCGGAAGGCATTTTTAAAAATGCTGCGCATTTGCCTTCCTCCTCCTTAAAAAATAAACCCCGCAAATTTGCGGGGCATATTCTGTTCCTATTTTACCACACGTACTTTTATCACGCCGTCGATGGCCTGTAGTTCTTTTACCACCCCTTCTGTCACCGGAGTGCCGATATCCAAAAGGGTGTATGCATAGCCTCCTTTGGATTTATTTGTCATATCTTCAATATTGATGTCTGCATTTCCAAAAACCGAAGTGAATTTGGCAATCGTTCCCTTGATATTTTTATGTAAAATGGCAATACGCCCTGCCTTGTCGCAGCCGCCCATGCTACAGTCAGGGTAGTTTACAGAATGGACAATATTTCCATTTTCCATATAGTCACGGATTTCCCGAACAGCCATCACGGCACAGTTATCCTCGGACTCCTCTGTGGAAGCTCCCAGGTGGGGAGTTAAAATCACGCCCTCTTTTCCCGCTGTGGTGGGATTTGCAAAATCGGAGACATACTTTTTCACTTTTCCAAACTCTATTGCCTCCAAGACAGCTTTTTCATCCACCAGTAAATCCCTGGCAAAATTAAGAAGCACCACGCCGTCTTTCATCTTCTCAATGGCTTCTGCGTTAATCATCTCCCTGGTAGCATCCAAAAGAGGCACATGGATGGTGATAAAATCGCACTCTTTATAGATATCTTCCACATTGCTGATATGTTTTACATTGTGGGAGAGGTTCCACGCCGCATTTACGGAAATATAGGGGTCATACCCGTACACTTCCATCCCCATGTGAGTAGCTGCATTTGCAACTAAAACGCCGATGGCCCCAAGGCCGATAACCCCCAGTTTTTTCCCGGAAATTTCGCATCCCGCAAAGTTTTTCTTCTGCTTTTCCGCAGTCTTTGCTATATTCTCATCGTCTTTATTTTCTTTAATCCACTCCACACCTCCGATAATATCACGGGAGGCGAGGAGCATTCCTGCAAAAACCATCTCCTTTACGCCGTTGGCATTTGCCCCCGGGGTGTTAAATACCACAATCCCTTGGTCTGCGCATTTTTCCAGGGGAATATTATTGACCCCGGCGCCTGCCCTTGCAACTGCCTCCAAGGTATCCGGCAGATCCAAATCATGCATTGCAGCGCTTCGCACCAGGACTGCCTGGGCGTCTTTTAAATCCTCTACCTTCTTGTAATCCTTGGAAAATAAATCCAAGCCCACATTTGCAATGGGGTTTAAACATGTGTACTGAAACATTTCTCTTACATCTCCTTATTTTTAATTTTTTGTTTTATTATAAAACTATATTTTTGTGTGACACAGTATTGTGCAGAATTTTTAAAAATGGTAACTGCTATTCTTCAAATTCAAAATCATCTTCATTCATTAGTCCTCTTATAAATTCTTCGAAATTATTTGCTAAAAATGTGACTTCATAGTCAAATTCCTGGGCGATGTGTACTACTTTAGGCTCCCCTTGTGGGCCGCACTCCCGATAATCTAAAAAAACCATATCATGTCCGGCAGTGGGAGTATCACAGATAGCTACTCCAATAGCAGGATACCCCCACTCTTCAATCATAAATTGACTGGATAACCTCAATTTTGCTGCTTCATTAGCAAATATAAGAAGCTGGTAACTTGTAACCCAATTCTTGTTCCACACTGGCAATCAGCTCGTCAGAAGGCGGCTCACTAACATAGTCTTCTTTAAGGTCATACCACTGTGCTCCCAAAAGTCCGTAAAATCAAAGTTATCAAACATTTTTAATCTACTCCAAACTCCAATTTTTTATCCATGCTGCCAACTCGTTTGTTGTCTGGCACCATTTATAATTTATGCAATTTTCTCAATACCGCATATTTGACATAACAGAATAAAGGTGTAAAGCCTATTCAGTTATCAAGTTTTATTTATAACAACTTTGTTAGATTGACCAAATGGTTTGGATGCAATATCAATCATCATATGCCAAATATTATACTCTGCAAGGGCATAATCATATATCACCATCACGTAACCAACCATTGTATCATCATTGAATATTCCAAAAGGAATGCATTGCTTATAATATACATATACTTGTGCTAAACTCCTGATTGGATTTGAAACAAATTGCTCTTGCTCTCAGCTAACTTTAGGTCAAATACCTGTATAAAGTTATTCTCATCAATTCTCGCTAATTCAATATTACTCATAATTCTTCCTATTTGTTGTGGAGGGATTATGGCATGTAATCTCCCTCCAAATTTAGTGTTACAATCGTCATAAGATAATAGTTTCTATTCATAATGAACATCTCCTTTCGGTTTAGGATATCTATAATAAACACAAACGTGTAATTGCATCGTTATAAATCCCGATTTGTAATAATATTATATTCCTTATATTGTAAACTAGCAATAAGTTTTATATGGAAACAGAAATCCCCCTAAATTCCCCTTACCAACGTGTCATATTCTTTTCAAACTTCTCTGTATATGCCTGTTTTAATTCATCGGCAGTTATTCCGTAACACAGCATAACATCATTGTAATACATAAGAACATCAGCCATTTCTTCAACAAGGTCTTTTCTTAAATCAACATCATTAGATGCCTTTATGTCTCCGTGTTTTTTGACAATATCAATCACTTCACCAATTTCACCTATCATCCAAAGCAGCTTGTGTTTCCCTGCTTCAGGAGAAATCTTTTCCCATTTATCTTTGTATTTATCCAGAAGCCTTTTTTGCATATCTAACATTTCATTTATACTAAAATCAGACATATATCTTCTCCTTTTCAGATTTCGGTTTTACCTTTTCTGCAGCTTTCCGGCAAACTGGAATTTGCACTGTTAACCTGCCAAAATCTTTACCATTTTGTACTCATCTCTATAGCTGCCATCATCATATTTAAGAGCACGGAAATTTTTTCCCATTTCCCTGAACCCAAATCGCTCATATAAATTCTTTGCGCGGGTATTTCCTTCAACCACTTCCAGTTCAACTTGTTCATATCCCATTTTTTTCGCCAGGTAAAAAGCATAATCCATCATTGCAGAACCAATACCAAGATTCCAATAATCTTTCTTAAGCGCTATTGCAAAACCGCATCTATGATAAACACGCCTTAAACCGCCAATAGATACAATACCACAATTTCCTGCAATAATACCTTCCACTTGCGCCACCATCATTATTTCACGCGGAGTATTTCTTTTATTTTCTAAAAGCTGTTCCTCTTCTTCAACGGTATAAGTAACCTCATCCCCGTTTCTGAGAAGAAATGGAGTCTCCGAAGATACCAGTTGAAGATATTCTATCATACTTTCTGCATCTCTTATCTCAACAGATCGAAGTGTGCAAATGCGGCCGTCTTTTAAATTTATTTTCTTCTCTTCAAATATCATTTTTTCTCCTCCGTAATACCCAAAAGATAATTAAACCATCGTATATTCCATGTCCGATTATCAAAGATAAAATAGAGCAATTTTTAATCTACAGAAGCAACTGCAAATATGCCATAAAAAAATCATAAATAAATTGCAATAAGTATTTATATCTTCTACCATGATCCACTAATTCACCAAAACCAAATAGATGTGGTATCAGTGTTAATATAATTGACATTGCGATGCCTGTTAGAACACCCACAATAATTTGTAAACTTATCTTGCTTTTGCTAAAGCCATAATCTGCTAACTTATCTTTATTAACAAACATTACAATTATAGGAATCAATGCAATTAACCAATAAATCAAGAGCATACTTACCATTCTTTTTTCTTGCTCACAATTTTCTCCTAGTCAAATCCCGATTTTCGTTCTCTGCAAATTCCCGACAAACAGGAATTTATTCTTTGAAATCGCACTTAAGAACTGCATACTGCGCAGTGTCAATAAACCTGCCATTTTTGTAATACTTTTGTCTGGCAATTCCTTCAAACCGCATTCCACACTTTATTAATACATGTACAGATGCAACATTGCCATCAAACACTTCAGCCTGAACACGATTTAATCCAATCTCTTCAAATGCATATCTTAATACAGCTTGAAGTACTTCTGTCATTATACTTTGTCCCCAATACTGTGGCGAAAGCATATAGCATGTATCTGACATAAAACATGATTCTTCAACATTTCCCAAATTAATCGTTCCAATCAATTCATGATTTTCTTTCCATTCAATTACCCAATGAAAATATGTATCAGATTCATAATTATTTGCCCAATTATGGACCTTTTCTTTGTATATTTCTATATCCGTTACAGGATTGAACGGAAAGTATCTGCAAACTTCTTCGAGTTTTGCCCAGTTTTCATGCATCATTTGATAATCGTCTGGAACAATTCTTCTCAAAGTACAACGTTCTGTATCTATTATTTTTGTACCAATTTTATTCATTGCACTCCTCCACAAAATCCCGATTTTTCTTTGCATGTCCACGGCAAACGGAATTTTAATCCCGCCAACAATAATAAACAGAACAATCATCACTGAATAACTGTGCACCTGAAATTAGTTCACCATTTTATCTTTTCTCTATCTCCCTTGCCAATCGGCTCTTTTTAAGTGTTCCATTTTTAACATGTCTTAGCAAAATCGTCGGATTATAGCTGTAAGACAATCTTATTTTGTAATAATTTATCCATTCTATCAGGGCAAACTTGTCAGTTCCCTCCTCAGTTTTTCTTTTGATGAATTCATAGCATCCTCCCACTAAACCCCGATTTTACGCTCTCTATCACTCCCCGGCAAATCGGCCTGATTCGTAGAGCATATACTTTGTTTCATAATCCAATTGATTCATCAACTCCCAAATTGCTGGTTCCTCCTGTATTCTTCTTTCACTTTTAGCTTTTCAACAACCTGAATTGTACCATACAGACAAACCCCAGGCAGAGCTTTTTGCCGCCATAGGTGATTTCGTCTATATGGTACAACCTTTTCACAAACTATGAATTCTTCTTCTCAAATTCCCGCATAAACTCCACCAGTTTCTCAACGCCCTCCTTAGGCATAGCGTTGTAGATGGAAGCCCGCATGCCTCCCACTGACCTGTGGCCTTTTAAGTTTTCAAATCCTGCGGCTTTTGCCTCGGCCACAAATTTAGCTTTTCAACAACCTGAATTGTACCATACAGACAAACCCCAGGCAGAGCTTTTTGCCGCCATAGGTGATTTCGTCTATATGGTACAACCTTTTCACAAACTATGAATTCTTCTTCTCAAATTCCCGCATAAACTCCACCAGTTTCTCAACGCCCTCCTTAGGCATAGCGTTGTAGATGGAAGCCCGCATGCCTCCCACTGACCTGTGGCCTTTTAAGTTTTCAAATCCTGCGGCTTTTGCCTCGGCCACAAATTTTGCATCCAGCTCTTTGTCCCCGGTCACAAAAGGCACATTCATCAGAGAGCGGTCTTTTTCCACAACTGTGCCCTTAAATAACTTGCTTTCATCCAGAAAATCGTAGAGAATTTTTGCCTTCTCCTCATTTTTCTCTTTCATCACGGAAAGGCCGCCCATTTTCTTTAACCATTTAAATACTTTTCCGCAGATATAGATACCATATGCAGGAGGTGTGTTGTAAAGGCTCTCTGCATCTGCATGGGTTTTGTATTTTAACATGGTTGGGGTGCCGGGAAGGGTGTCCTCGGTGATTAAGTCTTCTCTGATAATTACAATGACAACTCCTGCCGGGCCGATATTTTTCTGAACTCCGCCGTAGATTACCCCGTATTTTGTCACGTCCACTGGCTCGGACAAAAAGCAGGAAGACACGTCTGCCACTAAAGTATGGCCTTTCGTGTTTGGCAGAGTTTTAAATTTTGTGCCGTAAATAGTGTTGTTCTCACAGATATAAACGTAATCTGCGTCCTCCGGGATATCCAAATCGGAGCAGTCCGGTATGTAGGAAAATGTTTTATCTTCGGAGGAAGCCACTGCAACGGCGTCTCCGTAAATCTGTGCTTCTTTCCACGCTTTTTTTGCCCACTGGCCGGTTACAATGTAAGCGGCTTTCTTATTTTTCATTAAGTTCATGGGAATCATGGCAAACTGCTGTGACGCCCCTCCCTGTAAAAACAGTACCTTGTAGTTATCGGGAATGTTCATAAGCTCCCTTAAATCTGCCTCTGCCTCTTTGATAATGGTGTCATAGGCTTTGGAACGATGGCTCATCTCCATAACAGACATTCCCGTTCCCTTATAATCCATCATTTCATCTGCTGCTTCTCTTAAAACCTCTTCCGGCAGGACTGCAGGCCCTGCGGAAAAATTGTAAACTCTGCTCATTTTTTCTGGTCTCCTCCTCTTTTTTCCATGACTCGGCTTTTGCCGCCGACAAATGTCTCATACCATGTAATGTATCCGTTTTTACAAAATATGTCAATGTTTTTCGTAATCTTCCTCTGTAAACACTTCACTGATAGCTGCCCCTGGCGCTACCATAGGAAACACTTTGTCATCTCTGTCTATGACACAGTCAATGAGTACCGGCTTCCCTGACTTTAAAGCTTTTTCAAAGGCCTGGTCAAATTCCTCCCGGCTGCACGCCCGGTATCCTTCCGCTCCCATGGCCTCCGCCAGCTTCACATAATCCATGCCGTCGTCAAGCACTGTTGCGGAGTAGCGTTTCTCATAAAACAAATCCTGCCACTGCCTTACCATGCCAAGAACGTGATTGTTCACTACAATTTCTATCAGGGGAAGTTTTTCCCTGGCCGCCGTGGCAAGCTCGTTCATATTCATGCGGAAACACCCGTCCCCGGCAATGTTTATGACCTGTTTCCCCGGATTTGCCGCCTGGGCGCCAATAGCTGCCCCAAGGCCGTATCCCATGGTTCCAAGCCCCCCGGAAGTCAAAAGGGTGCGGGGCTCTTTATACTGGTAAAACTGTGCCGCCCACATCTGATGCTGCCCTACTTCCGTGACGATTAAGGCATCCCCTTTTGTCTTTTCATAAACTTTGCTCACCAGATAGGGGCCGCTTAACCCTTCCTCATGGCAGGTAAGGGGGTACTGCTCTTTGTATTCCCCAATATGGCCAAGCCACGCCTTATGCTCCATAGGGTTTAACCTGGCGTTTAACCTGGTTAAGACTTCTTTAATATCCCCGATGATGCAGGCCTTTACCATGATGTTTTTATTGATTTCCGCCGGGTCCACGTCAATCTGGAGAATTTTTGCATGTTCCGCAAATTTGCTGGCATTTCCAATGACCCGGTCGCTGAACCTTACCCCAAGGGCGATTAAAAGGTCGCATTCGCTTACTCCTAAGTTGGAGGTTTTTGTGCCGTGCATCCCCAGCATTCCGGTATACTTTTCTTTCCTGCCGTCGTAGGCCCCTTTTCCCATCAAAGAGTCGCACACCGGCGCCTGGACTTTCTCCACAAATTCCTCAAGCTCTCTGCTGGCCTCTGAGATAACTGCGCCGCCCCCTACAAAAATATAGGGCTTTTTGGCCTTTTGTATCATTTCCACTGCGGTGCTTATATCTTCTTCCCTTATCTGCTCCGTATCCCTTTTTGCCTGCTCTGGTTTTACAGGGACATACTCACATGTATTTGCCGTCACATCCTTTGGGATATCCACAAGCACCGGGCCGGGGCGCCCCTTTGTGGCAATGGCAAAAGCCCTGCGAATGGTATCCGCCAGTTTTTCCACATCTTTTACGATAAAATTATGCTTTGTAATGGGCATGGTGATTCCTGCGATGTCAATTTCCTGGAAACTGTCTTTTCCCAAAAGGGGAACTCCCACATTGCAGGTAATTGCCACAACGGGAACAGAATCCATATAGGCCGTTGCAATTCCCGTCACCAGGTTTGTAGCCCCGGGGCCGCTGGTTGCCAGACACACCCCTACCTTTCCGGTGCTTCTGGCATATCCGTCCGCCCCGTGGCTTGCTCCCTGCTCATGGGAAGTTAAAATATGCCTGATTTCATCTCTATGTTTATACAGCTCGTCATATACATTTAGAATTGCACCGCCGGGATAACCGAACACCGTATCCACGCCCTGTTCTTTGAGACATTCTATAACAATCTGCGCACCTGTAAGCTGCATGAAAATCTTCCTTTCTCTTCATAATTTTTTCAGTTACTTCCAAAACCGGCTTCTAATTTTTCTTGAGGATAGCTCCCCTGTTCCCTGATGTCACCATGGAAGCATACCTCTCAATATATCCCCCGGTAGTCTTTGGCTCCCTGGGCTGCCATTTTTCTTTTCTCTTTGCCATCTCTTCCTCAGAAATATCCACATCCAGTTTCATTTCCGGGATATTGATTTTAATGATATCTCCCTCTTCCACTAAGGCGATGGGGCCTCCCACTGCAGCTTCCGGGGAAACATGGCCGATGGATGCCCCCCGGCTTGCCCCGGAGAAACGTCCGTCTGTGATAAGGGCAACGGAAGAGCCCAGTCCCATTCCCGCAATGGCGGAGGTGGGATTTAACATCTCCCGCATACCTGGTCCCCCTTTGGGGCCTTCATAGCGGATCACCACAACGTCCCCTGCCACGATTTTTCCGCCTTTGATGGCTTCAATGGCATCCTCCTCACAGTCAAATACCCTTGCCGGGCCCTCATGTACCATCATCTCCTCCACAACGGCGGAACGTTTTACCACGCCGCCGTCGGGGGCTAAGTTTCCGCTTAACACCGCAAGGCCCCCTGTTTTGGAATAAGGATTGCTTACGGGACGGATGACTTCTTCGTTTTTGTTTACAGCATCTTTAATATTCTCTCCCACGGTTTTTCCCGTCACGGTGATGCAGTCCGTATGTAAAAGCCCAATGTCCGCCAGCTCTTTCATTACGGCGTACACGCCCCCTGCCTCATTTAAATCCTCCATATAGGTGGGGCCCGCCGGAGCCAGGTGGCAGAGGTTCGGGGTCTTTTCGCTAATTTCGTTAGCAAATTTTATATCAAAGTCAAATCCTACTTCATGAGCGATTGCCGGAAGATGGAGCATACTGTTGGTGGAACATCCCAGAGCCATATCCACAGTGAGGGCGTTTAAAATTGCCTCTTTTGTCATAATATCCCTGGGGCGGATGTCTTTCTTTAACATCTCCATAACAGCCATTCCCGCATGTTTTGCCAGTTTAATTCTCTCGGAATACACCGCCGGGATGGTTCCGTTTCCCTTTAATCCCATGCCCAGTGCCTCTGTGAGGCAGTTCATGGAATTTGCCGTATACATACCGGAACAGGAACCGCAGGTAGGGCAGGTTTTTTCCTCATATTCCCTTACATCCTCCTCTGTCATAGTCCCTGCCGCATAGGAACCAACTGCTTCAAACATAGAAGAAAGGCTTGTTTTTTTGCCCTTGACATGGCCTGCCAGCATGGGGCCGCCGGAAACAAAGACGGTGGGGACATTGACCCTTGCAGCCGCCATCAAAAGCCCCGGAACATTTTTATCACAGTTTGGCACCATAACCAATGCGTCAAACTGATGGGCCAGGGCCATGCACTCTGTGGAATCTGCGATTAAATCTCTTGTGACCAGGGAATATTTCATCCCCACATGTCCCATGGCAATTCCGTCACACACTGCTATGGCCGGAAAAACAACGGGCACGCCTCCTGCCTCCGCCACTCCAAGTTTCACAGCATTTACAATTTTATCCAGGTTCATATGCCCCGGCACAATCTCATTATAAGAACTTACAATTCCCACCATGGGCTTATTCATTTCCTCTTCCGTAAAGCCCAGTGCGTTAAACAGACTTCTGTGGGGCGCCTGCTGCATCCCCTTTTTCACATGATCACTTTTCATTTTGCCTTCCTCCTAAACACGTTCTGCAATCAAATTTCCCATCTCTTTTGTGCCCACCTGTTTCACAGAGGCTTTTTTTGCCTCTTCCTGGGGCATAATGTCGATGGTTCTGTATCCTTCTTTTAACACCTGTTTTACGGCTCCTTCTATGGCCTCCGCCTCTTTGTCCAGATCAAAAGAATAACGCAGCATCATAGCCGCACTTAAAATCGTGGCAATGGGGTTTGCAATTCCTTTTCCTGCAATGTCCGGGGCGGAGCCGCCGCTTGGCTCATAGAGTCCGAATTTTGTATCGTTTAAGCTGGCGGAGGATAACATTCCGATGGAACCTGTCACCATACTTGCCTCGTCAGATAAAATGTCTCCAAACATATTTTCCGTCAGAATCACATCAAACTGCCTGGGGTCTTTTACAAGCTGCATAGCACAGTTATCCACCAGCATGTGCTCATAGGTAACTTCCGGGTAATCTCCTGCCACCTCTTCCACAATTTTTCTCCACAGCCTGGAAGAGTCCAACACATTTGCCTTATCCACACTGGTCACTTTTTTCCGGCGCTTCATGGCAATGTCAAATCCCCTCTTTGCAATTCTTCGGATTTCATTTTCGTTATAGGCTAAAGTGTCCACGGCTGTCATCACCCCGTCCACTTCTTTTGTCTCCCTTGCTCCAAAATAAAGGCCTCCGGTGAGTTCCCGCATAATCATCATGTCAAATCCTTCCCCGATAATGTCATCCCTTAAGGGGCATGCCTCCTTTAACTCCTCATAGAGATAGGCAGGCCGCAAATTGGCAAATAAATTCAGGGATTTTCTGATTTTCAAAAGCCCTGCCTCCGGTCTTTTATCCGGGGGAAGTTTATACCAGGGAGAAGTTGCGGTATTGCCTCCGATAGAGCCCATCAGCACAGCATCGCTGGCTTTTGCCTGCTCTATGGCCTCATCTGTCAGAGGAACTCCCGTGGCATCAATGGAACATCCTCCCATGAGGATTTCTTCATATTCAAAGTCGTGGTGATACTTTTTTCCAACTGCATCCAGTACTTTTTTTGCTTCCGCTACGATTTCCGGGCCAATCCCGTCACCGGAAATCACGCCTACATGATAACTCATTTTCATCTTCCTTCCTTCTGGTATTGCTGCTTTCGCAGATTTTCGCCTATTGTTACTATAATATAATAATAAAGGGAAGATTTCAATATAGTTTATCATTATAGTTTTTCATATTTTTTATAAATTTGGGTTATATTGGGAGACTCTGTAAGAAAAACATACATATTGCATCAACGTCCCATTCTATTTTTTGCAGGCCAAGTATGCCCAGCTGCTGGAAGGAAAGAAAAAAACTATGCCGAGTATCGGCGATCCCGCAAGGAAATGCGGGAACTGCTGACCGCAAAAGCCAATGTGGACCGGCTGATGGGATACGGGAAGGAACGCCAGAAAGACTGGGAAAAGGAACAAGGGCAGGACCGTTGACGATTCATTTTTATGTACTATTCACCGCCCCAGGCGGTAAAAAGCGTTCCGCAGGAATGCGCAGCCACAGAATGAAATTCTGTGTTCAAAGGGGCTTGGGGGCGCTGCCCTCAACAAGCAAACAGAACGGAATAACCTTCTTTTTCCCGAAAAAGAACAAAGCCGGTGAGGAATTTTGTGGTGGTTCTCGGCTTTGCGTTTCTTCTCGTTCTGTTTTTCTTTTCGTTGGCAACACGCTGTTGCGCCTGTTTCAATACCTGCAATGCCTTTTCTAAATCTTTGCTGACTTCGTTATTGTTCTCAATCATTTTTGACCCTCATTCCTTTCTGTGGCTGTGTTAATAGTTTCTGAAAATAAAAAAGGCAGCGGATTGTCTATTAAGATAATCGCTACCTAAAAGTAAACAATATTCAATTTTTATGTTTAATTCTGTTCCCAACAAACAAGAGGTTTGCACATATATCAATTATCCATATCCAGATTAAATCCTATGATATTATTCGTTTTCCGATTAGCAAAAATCTCTCCGTAACCAGTTGTAAGATTATACAGAACACTCCATTGTAGTTTGTCTATATTTCCATCAAAAATACCGACATCAGCCAATAATTGAACTGCCTGACCTGCCTCAAGTATACCGTTATTCGCTTCTATCGCATTTTGCACTTCATCATAGCGTTCAAATTCAGTAAATCCTTCTCCAATATTCAATCCGTCATAGACAATAAAATTAGAAGCAATTTGATATTCGTCCTCCGCTTCAACAACACAAAGCTCTTGATTTACATATTCCACAATGACAGAATGCCCACTTGCATCAGCAATTAAATAATGGCACTCGATACCTCCAGAAAAATATATATTATATTGTTTTAACAATTCAATGGCTTCTTCCACTGTAGCCGCTTTATCAAGTACAAGCCGGATTGCTGTGGTTGTATTTAATGTTATTTTGTCGGGATTATATGGGACTTCCGCTTCTGGCACTGCAAGCACAGTAATCGCAAGCCCTTTCTCATTCATTCCGTCAAAGGGAAGAAATGGTGCGGCTAACGTCAGGAAATTATCAAAAAGTGAACCACTTGGTAAATTGTCCTCGGAATATCCTGCAAAAGAAAGATTGACGGTGGAAACCGAAGCATATCCATTATTAGGTGCAGTGTAAAGTTGTAAAGACGGGGCATATAAATAATCAAAATTTCTTCCAAACAAAATATCGCCATTCTCATTTTTTACGACAAAAGCTGTGCAACCGTCTCCTGTAACACCCAAATTTATTGGCAGTCCTTTCAACAACCTTTTTGTTACAAATGCTTCAATGTCCGCATCTTTTTCAGCACCAATTTCCAGAAAGTCATCAAATCCATAATCGCCATAATATGTCATTTGATACATTCCGTAATCATCAACCTTTTTCAATGACATCAGAGAGCGCAATTCATTTCTAAACAATACAAGTGCTGCGATTATAATAATCAACAAAGCTATTCCTATACCTACTATAACCCGAAGGACAATTTTCTTCTTTTTTTGTTTCATATTTACCTCACTCCATAATTTCAATTTGTTTAATTATCCAACGCTGTTATTATACCATAAGCACATACACAATCCCATTAAATTTTGCTTAATCTCCCTTTGCCTTATTATTAGCAATCATCATCTGCCTTGCCCGTTCCCTCGGCTTACGGCCGCTGACATACGAGGGAGGGACGCTGCACTACCACAAATGCACAGTACCTGCTGCGCATGGCGGGAATCCTTAAATATATGTAATTATTTAAACAATTTTATGTAATACTAATACATGCCTTTGACATAGTATTCTTCGGCTGTTTGGTTCGGCCCTTTGTCTGGTTAGAAACAATTAGGGAACTGTCTATAAAAACTACAAAAAGAGAGCCTCCATGCACATGAAATGTGCCGAAAGCCCTCTTTCAGACGTTTTTCTGATATTTCCCTTATTCCGTTTTCGTTTCCGCCAATGACCAGAGGTCAGAAGATAAATCAATGCGCAATACCGGAACAACAGCGCTGCTGATATTGTGGACGCTGCTGCCGGTTTTATCCACAAATCCGCTGCAGGTAATACCTGCCGCACTGTCTTCGGTGCTTCCGGGAGAACTCAGCCAATAGTTGCACCCTGCAAAGTCATCGCACCCTGTATACGCTCCCATTGCATGGGCGTAATCGCTGGGTTTTAAACTGCGGCTTACAGAATTCATGCTATCATCCCTGCAAAATCCATAGGACGGGTCTACCGCTTCCTCTAAGGATAAAAGGCGCACCTTATCCCCTGTCCGGCCCATAACTGCCTCCTGCTCCCCGCTGTCAAAAGCCCCAGTGTAAAATTCGCTGTTCAGCCAGTCCCGGAGCGTGCAGTCCTCCCATGCAACGGAGATAAATTCTTCATTGTAATCCTTACAGTCAAGCCCCTTATCCGCCATTAAAAACAAAGCAGAACCATCATTGGAAAGCACCCGCCATCGGATTGGCTCCCACTTGAAATAGCGGTACTCCCTGTCTCCAAAAAATCCGCCGTAATTCGTGTCGTCTCTGCTTATCCTCCGGTACTTTGTGCCATCCACCAAGGCATCCCCATTGGCATCATAGGACGCTCCAGTGACCGCGGATGTAAGGGCCTTCCCCTTCACTTCCCTCTGGGGGTAGCTGCCAAAACAGACATAACTCCAATCCGTATCATCCGGGTCATAATTTTGCTTTGCACAGTGATGCACCGGATTTTTCGGCAGTTCCCCTTCCTTTGCCTGCTTCCCTGCGGCATCACTTGTCTGTGCAAAAATCCCCTGTGCTGTCAAAAGAATTGCCGCCATAACCGGCAGTACTGTATATTTTTGTATCCTTCTCTTTGCCTTTTGTCTCATGTTGTACTCCTTTCTGGTTTTTGATATCCAATCCCAATTTTAACATATCGGGACATGGATTGCAAACAAAAAGTCCTTTACAATGAAACCAATGCAGATTTTTCTCTTTCGATTAACGCCTGGACTTCCGCCTGGAACTGTATAAGTCCTCTTTTACAATCAGCCCCTGCAAAATCTTTGACACATAAAACAGATCCCGTAACGGTATGTTGGGGTTTACCGTGGACTGGCGCTCATACAAATCCAGGGAAAAATCTATCACACAGGACATATCTTTTTTCAGGTTCATGTACAGGGCGTTTTCCAGTGTGGTGATTTCCAGATCCTCCGGGTTTTTGTAATCTGTTCCGTTTACCGCATTGTAAAGGGACAGCAGGTTTTCTTTGTCCTTAAAAAATCATGCGGAATACAGTGTCTTTGTACTTGCTTTGTCCCTTAGCCTCACAGTCTCCATCACTCTAAATCTTCCATGTTAAAACTTTCACTTTTCAAATCACAATAATATCTGCCTTTTACGGCAGTGAATTTCAATACGCAGTAGTCCGGGTCATCCACCCCCTGTTTGTAGTACATGGTATCCCCTGTACACCAGATTTCCCGCTTGATGCCAGCCTCCTGCAAAACTTCCATTGTGCCTGTGAGCATAATACCCTCATACTTAAAACGCCCTCTTTTATAAACATAGACGCTTGCCCTGGGATTCTCCATAAACTGTTTTGTGCGCAGGGAAGATGTATTGGTAGAAAAGTAAAAACAATTCCCCTCTATCTTCCGGGGCGTAAACATCGCTTTTATATTTGGAAAGCCATCCTCATCCACCGAGCCGATAAAAACTGTCTTCTGCTTTTTTATAAATGCAGTGATGTATTCTCCTGTTATCATAAAAAACCTCCTGACCCTTACTGTCTGCCTGTATGCAGATTTTCTGTCAGGGTCTCCAGAATCCGGGCCAGGTACTGTTCAAACTGTACCTGCTCTTTTTCTGAAAACCCCTGGTAAAATAAATCATTCATCTGCTGGGATACCGCTTCATATTCTGCCTGCAGAGATTTCGCATACTCCGTAAGGGATACAATGGTCTGACGGCGGTTTTGGGGATTAATGCTCCGCTCCACAATCCCCTTGTTTACCATACCGTCTATTACAGCAGATACCGTATTCTTGGCAAGGGAAGTTTTCTCACTGATTTCGCTGATTGTAAGATCATCGTCCTTCCACAAAATAAACAGAATCCTTCCCTGCCCGCCGCTTATTTCAATGCCGTTTTCAGCCAATAACCTTTCAAAAATCCTGTCCTGGAGCTGCTTTATCTGTGTAATATAAAATCCGCCTCTGGTTTCCAAATCAGCACCTCAAATCTAATTAGAACATTTCCAAATAGAACTGTTATTAATTTAACACAGAAAAACAGGCCTGTCAACAGAAATAAAAAGATACCTTGACATTTAAGTTTGAAAACCCTACAATAATTTCTATCAAACGCAAAAAGGAGAACATCATGCTGAACAACAAAGGATTTGACTTATGGGCGGATGGATATAACAAGGCGGTGGGCCTTTCGGAGGAAGAAAACACCTACCCCTTCGCAGGATATAAAAATCTCCTTGCCGCCATCTATAAAAATGTACTGAAAAAAGAAAAACCGGACGTCCTTGATATCGGTTTTGGAACGGGTACCCTCACCGCAAAACTATATGGAATGGGCTGCAATATATACGGTCAGGATTTTTCCCAGAGAATGATTGAACTTGCCCGGGAAAAAATGCCGGATGCCCATTTATACCAGGGAGATTTCTCCCAGGGTATTGTAAAACCCCTTCTTGAAACATCCTATGACTTTATTATTGCAACCTATTCCCTCCACCATTTAACGGACGATGAAAAAGTTGTTTTTATTAAAAATCTAAAAGGGCTGCTGAAAGAAGACGGAACCATTTTCATCGGGGACGTGGCTTTTCTCACCAGAGAGGAACTGGAAACATGCCGCAGGGAAGCAGGTTCTGCCTGGGATAAGGATGAGATTTATTTTGTGGCCGATGAATTGCAGGAAACTTTCCCAGAAATGGAATTTACCAGGATTTCCTATTGTGCGGGGATACTTTCTTTTAAAAAATAATCTGATGAGGACAAGACAATGAAAAAGCGGATTTTGATTTTGGGTGCCACCGGAACCGTAGGCACAGCCATATACAGACAGCTTTCCCAGGAAAAAGACTGGGAAATCTGGGGGACATATTGTTCCTCAAAACAAAAGGATTCTTCTATGCTTCGGTTTTCTGTGGAAATGCCTGATAAAATCCACTCTCTTTTAGGTCAGGTACGCCCTGATCTTGTCATCTCCTCCCTCCGGGGAAATTTTGACAGACAACTTACCGTCCATGAAAGTATCGCCGGCTATCTATCCGCCAACGGCGGAAAAATCATCTTCATTTCCACCGCCAATGTCTTTGACGGAAACTGCAAAAAAAAACATTATGAAAATGACCCCACAAATTCAGACAGCGAATATGGCCGTTTTAAAATACAATGCGAAGATTTACTGAGAGAACGGCTGGGCAGCCGCACCGTAATCATACGAATTCCCTTTGTCTGGGGCAAAAACTCCCCAAGGATTCAGGAAATAAGAAAGGGATGTGAAAAAGGGGAACTGGAAGTTTACACGGATTTTTTCAGCAATCACGTTGCGGATTTGCAGATTGCAAAGACCCTCCGGTGGATAATTGAGGAGGATAAAGAGGGAATTTTTCATGTAGGAACCTCCGATGTCATAGAGTACCAGGATTTTATACAAAAGCTTATCTGTGCAATGGGGGGGAAAAAACCCTGCTTTGTTTGCCAAAAAGAGCCGGGGGTCATGGCTGTTTTAAACAGCCGGGATGACCTGCCGAACTCTTTGAAATGGGACAGTGAAAGGTTAATTGCCTATCTAAATAGTTAGGAAAAATGTCATGCGGCACTGCTCTAATTTACAATAGAAACTTGTCGTATATCCTTTTTCCGCCTTAGCCCCGCATTCCATGCACATCATAAGCAGCACCCCTTACTTGTCAACTTTATTATTGATATACAACTTATAGCAGATTCCAAAACTTTTTTAAAGCATTTATCTGCCAGAACTTCTTATATTGAATCACACCCGGAATATCTTTATCTGGTTCTCCAGTTCTTTCGCCGAAGTTGTAAGATTTTCCGACTCTTTTGCCACTGTCTCGCTGTTCTGCATCAGGCTGTCCGCCTGGGCCACCAGATTGTCCGAGGAGGCCAGTATCGACCGGGAACTGTCCGCCTGTTCCTCAGAAATATCTGCAACATTCCTGGCAACATTTTCCACCTGGTTTATTTTCTGTATCATCTTTTCCACCAGTTCCGAAACGTCTGCTATGTTATCAAAAATGGAATCATAAGTCTTCACCGCATTGCCGATCAGCACGCTGCTGTTGTTAATATTGTCCACACTATCCTTCGCCTGGCTGATGACGCTCTCAATCAAAGACTTGATTTCCATGATAAGCTCATCGATATGCCGCACGGACTCCATGCTGGTCTGGGCCAGTTTACTGGTCTCCGACGCCACCACCGCAAACCCTTTCCCGGCCTCCCCTGCCCGGGCCGCCTCGATGGATGCGTTTAAGGACAACAGATTCGTCTCATCTGCAATCTCACCGATTGTCCTTGTAATATCTGTAATTTCCTGGGACGCCTGGCCCACTTCATCTATGGCGGACTGGAGCTGCCTTACGGAATCGTTGATGCTGTGCATGGCTGCGTCAACGTCCTGCATCACGGCCTTCCCTTTTTGGGAGATGTTTACGGTCTCCTCCATTTTACCGCTCACTCCGTCCCCATCCGCCTTGGTTTCCTCCACAAGGGCAGCCAGGGTTGTAGCGCTCTGGGCAATCACGTTTACAGAACGGGAAAGCTGGTTTACCGTAGAATTCATATCTTTCATAGACTGGTTCTGCTGTTTCGATGCGGAAAACATCTGCACGGATACGTCCTTGCTGCTGTCCGCCTGGTTATGCAGCATATGGGAAACATGGTCAATGGAAACAATCACCCCCCGCATGGCTTCAATAAAAACATTGACGCACCGGCTCATAATTCCAATTTCGTCATTGCTTCCCTCGTCGCTTTGGATGGTAAAATCCCCTTCCGTCATTGTGGTAATCAAATCTGTCAATTTCTTCACCGGCATAATAACAATATGGACAATCCGTTCCATTAACAGGGTTAAAACCAGCACGGATACGATTCCAAAAAGTATCATAATATTTCTTGTGTGGCGCAGATCCTTATAAACGGTTTTTGCCGGGACATAGGACACCAAAAGCCAGTTTGTCCCCTCCACCGGCTCAAAGACACAAATGTTCCCGTTCATTTCCACCAGGTCATACTGGTAACTGGCGATTTTCTCCGCCACATTTTTCATAAATTCATCCGAAGAATCCCCCAGTTTTGCGGAAATCAGCGCCGTATCCCTGGAAGCCAATACCCTGCCCTCCTCTGCGTCCACTAAAAGTGACTGGGCATCCTCCATTTTTACAAAACTACTCACAAAGATGCTGATTCGTTCCAGGGACAAATCTCCCGACAGTACCCATACATCTTCCGTATTTTTATTCAGCATGCCGCAGACGCTGATGACCTGTTTTCCCTCGTCATTTATGTAAGCATCTGTAAATCCCATATTTACCCTAGTCTGCCCTTCCAAAAACCACTCACTCCGGGTCACCTGGCTGTCCTGGGCATTCTCCTTTTCCTCCCCAGGAGCAAAGGGGGCATTGCTGCTGACAGAGACATTGCTGATTGTCACCCCTTCTTTTGATCCGGCGGCCCCCAGGTTAAATTCCAGCCGGCCGTTGGCGTCATCCTCTTCCCCCATGGTAAATTCATAGGTAAATGTCTGCTTTTGGGTGGTAAGCAAAACTTCCGTATCTTCCAGATACCGTTTATAATCCTGATCCGGCGCAGTTACACTGACCTTCATATTTCTCTCCCCATCTGCACAGGCATCAAAAGAAACCCGGTATCCTGTATTCTTCTGCAAAAATAGCTCCGGCTGCACCAACTGTACGCTGTAGTCTTCGCCTCCCTCATTTACCGTAAAAATCTTTATCTCCTTATCTTCGATTTGGGCGGAAGCCTCCCCCCCAAGTGCGGTGAGAAACGTCCATCCCTTTTTATCTGACAAGTCCTCACGGACGGAAAAATCTCCGTTTTCCAAAAAATTCCCTGCCGCATCGGGTTCCCGGAACCCTATTGCCTTCCCCTCTTCGGATTTGTAGATTTTTCCCTTTGTACTGGCCAGTTGAAACCCTTCCGGGAAATTACTGTCAAAATTGTAGTAGGCATAGAGAAAATCCTGCGTCTCCTTTTCCCCAAAATCCATTTCCTCCAGCCCCTGTTTTACCGCATTGACAGAATTCAGGTTCTTATCCAGCCATCCTTCAATTTCAGACGCCTGGCTTTCCACAGAAGAATTTAAAAGGCTGTGGGCATTTTGTTTCAGCACACGTTCCGAAACAAAATAAGATAAGCCGATTAAAACAACAATGATAACCAGAACCACAGGCAGTATAATGCCCAGAAGTTTTATTTTTATGGGAAAAAACTTTTTTCTCTCTTTCATTTGTTCCCTCCGTTTTCTCTCTTATGGCTGACTGAAACTGCCCTGCGCCATGGGATTTTGCATTACTTTTGATACTGGGCTGCGTTGTCTGCATCCACTTTTTCAAAGGGAACCAGAATATATTTCCCGTCCTCTGAAATGCCCTCTATTGTGTCCGCAGACTGGCCTTTTGCCAGGCATCCCGCCGCCTCCACCGCCGCAGATATCTGGGCCGAAACAGGCTGGTAAACGGTAAAATCCATTTTCCCCTCTAAGATGGCCTGGCATCCGGCCTCAGAAGCATCCACCCCCAGAAACAAAACGGAGTCCGTACTGACCCCTGCATCTTCAAAGGCCGCAAGCCCTCCCAGGGCCATGTCGTCATTGTTTGCGGCAACACAGTCAACAGGGTTTCCCGTCCTTAAAAAAATCCCCATCAGCTCCCTGGCGGTGTCACTGCTCCAGTCTGCATAATCTTCAAAGACATAATTTATTTTTTTCCCGCTGGCCTTTAAGGTCTGCTTTAAACCCTTTGTCCTGCCCTCCGCCCCGGATGCCCCCTTGGGCCCTTTCAAAACCGCCACGTTAATCTCGTCTCTGCCTGAAAATTTTTCCAATATGTATTCCGCCTGATACTGCCCCGCCATAAATTCATCGGAGGCCACATAAATATAACGATCCTTTTCCAACTGCCCCTCCTCCGGCGCATTGTTGATAAACACAATGGGAAGTTCTCCCGAAACTGCTTGTACGGCGGTGGCAGTTTCCGGGGAGACAAGACCGCACAAAAACACATTGTACCCGTCTTCCACAGCCCCCTTTAACTGGGAAATCTGGGTTTCCAGGGACTTTTCCGCATATCCCACTTCAAATTCCCACCCGTTGATATCGGCCTGCTCTTTCAGCTGATTTGCCCATCCCTCATAGTAATCCCCGCTTTCGATTGCGGCGTAATATATCTTCACACTGCCCTCTTCTGCCTCTGTTTCCCCACAGCCGGAAAACAGGACAGTCACAGCCATTACAATACATAAAATCCGTGCTATTTTCTTCATCCCTTGCACCTGCCTGCTCTTTTTTTCTATTCTGACATATCTGGCTTTTCCCATATATCAGATTTGTTGACAAAATATCACATATTTGATGTGATGTTGTACCATGCTATGAAACTTCATAGTTCACACCCAAAACGGAGCAGTTCGCACCTTTGCAGTCAGTAATAAAGTGCAAGTGACGATATAATAAAAGAGAAACTCTGAACTTTATATTTCTTAGGTCAGGAAAGGAAGTCGTGATATTATGAGGCTTGCAGTTTGTGATGATGACCGGGCAATCCGGGAAGAACTTATCCGGCTGATACAAAGGCAAGTGCCGGAAGCAGATATTGCAGAGTATCCATCGGGAGAAGAATTGATACATGCAAAAGGAAACTTTGACATTTATTTTCTTGATATTGAAATGGGCAAAGTATCCGGCATGGATATCGCAAGACGTATCAGAGAACAGGAAGAAAGGGGCAGGCAAAGGAGCATTCTTATTTTTGTGACGGGGTATCGTGAATACATGGAAGCGGCGTTTGACGTAAATGCGTTCCATTATCTGATAAAGCCTATTGACCCAGAAAAGTTTTCAGAAGTATTCCGCCGGGCATGGAAAGAAGCGTCTGTTTTCTGTGAACAGACCAAAAAATATATCATGGTAAAAAGTTCTGGAACCCAGCAGAAACTGTTGCTGAGAAATATTTACTATATAGAGAGTGGCAATAAGAAAGTCATTTTCCATACAACGAAAGGGATACTGGAAGTTTACGGAAAAATGGAGGAATTGGAAAACGGATTAGGGAACACTTTTTACCGCTGCCATAGGTGCTATCTTGTAAACATGGAGAAAATCTCTGCGTACAGTGGGGATAACATAAAAGTCATAAACGGGGATACTCTGCTTCTTGCAAGGAAGAAATATTCTGATTTCATCAAAACTTATATGCGGTATGTAAAAAATGGAGGGATTGTCAATGTCTGAAATGCTGCTGCTCTCAGTTTCTGTTTATTTGATTAACGGTATATTAAGTGGTGTTTATGTACGGAGTTTTTTGAAAGAGAAATATGGGAAAGGGCTGATTTTGGCAGTATGGAGTGCAGCCTGTTTTCTTATCCAGATTGCAGTATTTGAAGTGCTGGACAGCAGATTTCCAGTGGGGGAAGCCGCTGGGATACTCTTAAATATCTGTATCCTGTTGTTTTTGCAGTTACTTTTCTTTGAAAAAGATACGCAGAAACAATTTTTTATTGTCTTTAGCTTCATGGCAGGAAAAGAAACCGTGAAATATATCGTCAGCGTATTCAGTTTTATATTCCATGGGCTGTGCCATAACCTCCTGGACTATTTTATTACAAAAGGAATGATACATACGTTAGAAAAATCCAATATATGGATAAAATTTTTTTCTTTCCTTGTTATAATTTTATGTGCGCTGCTTTATACTCTGCTGTTATCTGTATTTCTGCGTTTCATAAGTAAAAAGTTTGTAAAAAAAGATTATCTGCTGCAGACACATGAGAATATTTTTCTGATTTTACCCTGTATTGCTGCATTATGTATTTCAGTGACAATAAAGATGATGATGATATCCGTTGAAAATGGAATGACCGTAATTATTTATGATACTGTGCCTGCAACAAAATTCTGGATACCTGTTATCTGCGTCCTGCTGCTTTCCGCTATTGCCGCAAGCGTCATATTGTTTCAGAAACTGCTACAGTACAATGAGGAAACCGGGAAACGTGTCATACTGGAAAATCAAGTGCGGCAAATGCAGAAAGAGATTGCAGAAATACAGGGCATCTATAGGGATATGAGAGGGCTTCGGCATGATATGAGAAGCCATTTAGCCAATATTTCTCTGCTTGTTAAAAATGCGGCGGGTTCTGCAAATGCAGAATTGGAAAGCTATATCGGAAAAATGGAAGAAACGGTGAGCAAATTAGATTTTGCCTATCAAACGGGCAGCCCCATCACGGATATTATTCTCCACCAGAAAGGACAGGAAGCAGCGAAAAAACAGATACAGTTCCAGGTTGATTTTTCCTATCCCTCAAACCTTAGGATAGACATTTATGATATTGCAGTTATTTTGAATAATGCTCTGGAAAATGCCATAGAAGCGTGCCGTAAGACAGAGGGCAATAAACAGGTAAAGCTGCATTCTTATGTGAAAGGCAGCCTGTTTTTTATCGAAGTTGAAAATGATTTTGCAGAGAATATTATCATAGAGAAAGAAAGCGGGCTGCCTGTCAGCAGCAAGGGAAACGGGAAACTACACGGAATTGGAATATCCAATATCCAAAGATGTGCAAAAAAGTATATGGGCGATATTGATATTGAAATTTCTGATACAGAGGGCAGGAAAAAATTCTGTCTTACAGTAATGATGAATGGAAAGCCTGTGACTGCAACCTGATAATGCACTAAAAATTTCACGCCCAAAACGGAGCAGTTCACGCCAAATTTGTAATCCTTAAGATAAAAAAATACGATACGTAAAGCAGAAACATTAAGTCAGTAAAATTTTCAGGAGGACAAAATTATGGCAATAACAGGAATTGGAAACAGCTATAACAGTGGTATCTATGAAAGCGCCTGGGCTGCAAAAGGCAATGAAACGGGTAAGGCTTGCGCAGAAAAGCAGACAGGGAGAACAGCAAAGGACGAATTGTCCTATCTTACCCAAAAGTACGAATGTTTGAAAAGCACCGATTATTCCGTAAATATAAACGGTTCCCTTTTAGCGAAAGCTGGAAGTGATGAAAAAACATCCCAATGGCTGGAATATAATTTGTCTTTGATTCCGAAAGTAGTTGATAATATAAAATCAGCGGCGGCCGCACACGGCGCAAAAGTGCTGAGCTGCAGTATCACTATGAATGGATATGACAGTATGACCACAGCAGTATGTGTGAAAGACGAAGTGGATCCGGGAACAGAAAAAGCAAGGAAAGAATTGGAAGAAAAAATTAAGGAGCAGCGAGAAGAAAAGAAAGCGCAGGAAGAAAAAGCGGCGAAAAGGCTGGCAGAGAAAAAGTCAGAGGAGAAAACGGCGGCTGAACGGCGGGCTGCGAAAAAAGACGCCAATGAAGCAGAAAAAGAAACGGGAGAATATACGATAAATGTTACGGGCAGGGATATAAAAGCTGTCACAGAGAAAGTGATATCCGCATCCTTGGGTACGTCTGCGCCCACAGGGGCAGGTTTTGATATCAAAGCGTAAGGGAAGAATATGCTTTTCGGGTTTGTCAAGTAAAGTGTGTAAATTAATGGGTTTGTCAAGTAAAGTGTGTAAATTAATTTGATTTTTTTCGGCGGTCTTAATTGACCGCCGTATTTATTGTATGAAACTCAGTCAAATGGCAGTTCCTCACCAT
>NZ_RAZG01000046.1 GCF_003612565.1 Roseburia sp. 1XD42-69
ACCATACATGCCGGAAGAATGCAGTAAAATCAATAGTTTTAGGCTGTATTTTTGTTAATCAGCAGACACTATATATAGGCTTTATTACCCTCTCCACATCCGCCGTATCCCTGATATTTTCCACAATATCCTCCATGCCCTTATAGGCCATAGGGCATTCATCTAATGTATCTTTATTCACCGACGTAGTATAAATACCTGCCATCTGTTTCTTAAATTCCGACACTGTAAAAGATTCCTTTGCCTCAGAGCGGCTCATCAACCGCCCTGCCCCGTGGGGCGCCGACTGATTCCAATCCTCATTTCCCTTTCCAATGCAAATCAGGGATCCGTCCCTCATGTTAATAGGAATCAAAATCCGCTCCCCTTTTTTGGCAGAAACCGCCCCTTTCCTTAAAATCATGGCCTCCGTGTCAATATAATTGTGAATGGTGGTAAACTGCTCTAAGACATGCAGTTTCATCCCTTTTATAATCTCATCCACCATAGCCTGCCTGTTTAATGCTGCATATTTCTGGACAATTTTCATATCGTGGATATACTGGTCAAAAAGTTCAAAGGACACATAGGCAAGCTGCCTGGGAATATTGGTTCTTTTTATGTTTTTATCCGTCCCGTTTAACTCCCTGTATCCCGCTTCCTGGTAAACATTTGCCACTTCCAGCCCCAGATGACGGCTCCCGGAATGTACCACAAGATAAATATTCCCCTCATCATCCTTGTCGGCCTCAATAAAATGGTTTCCTCCCCCTAAGGTTCCCAGGCTTTTTTCCGCCCTGACGGGATTGATATATTTGTAACAATATAACTCTTTTAAATTAATTTTCTCAAAATATTTATGGGTCTTCTCCCGTACGTTAAATCCTGAAGGAATTTTTTCATAAATCAGCTTATCCAGCTTCTGCAGTTCTATGTGGCTTTCTTTGATTCGTATGGTCTCCATTCCGCATCCAATGTCCACTCCCACCAGGTTTGGGACAATTTTATCCCCTATGGTCATGGTTGTTCCAATGGTACACCCCATCCCCGCATGAATATCCGGCATCAGACGAATTCTGCTTTCTTTCACAAATTCCTGATTCAATAAAAGCATCACCTGGGAGATGGATGCCTCGTCCACGGTATCTGTAAAAATTTTTGCTTCGTTATATTTTCCTTTTAATTCTATCATTTTTTCATCCTTCGCCTTACATATAATACTTACACTTTAAACCCTTTTATCTTCAAAATCTATTCTCATCTGCTAAAATACACTCTCCCTTTTCCATTACTATTCGATTGCCCCAATCCCCATACGATCCAGACGTTCCAGATTATCCCTCATGTTCTGCAGCACCTCCGGCGAATGCCCGGTCCAGCCGACCACCTCGCCTACAATCCGCAAAGGCTCCTGTGTACGGTAAGACTTTGTGGGATTACCGGGAAATTTTTTATCCGTCACGTTCGGGTCATCTTCAAACTCACCCTCCGGCTCCACAACATAAATCCTCTGCCTGCCGTCCCCGGCCGCTAATTCCGCACCCCAGACAGCCGCATCCAGCGTCCCCGCAAAATAAACATACTTTGCCGTCCTGTCGGCATAATTGGACAAAAAACCTTTCGTCAAAAAATCACCCGTCTTTAAATCCGCCTTAGTCCCATGAAAAAAAGTACCGCGGCTAAATATTATCTTCTCATTCATCTAAAAAACCTCCTCTCAATCACAGGCCTCATTATATTAAAAAAAATCCTTCCTAACAAGTCTATAAATATCACTCGTTTTATTGTATAATAAGAGTAGGAGGAAACACGAACTATCCATTGGGCGAAGCTGCTCCAACTGCCTGAATACTTTCCAATCTTACGGATGGTTCCCCGTCTCATAACACCACCTGGCAATGTCGGAGATCAATTCCACTGGAACCGTCCTGCTGTAAGGAAGCTGTATAGCTCCCTTGCTGGTCTTGTATCCTTTCAGACGTTCGGAAAATTCCCGGACAGCCTCCGGCCCCGGATACAGGCCCACATGATTTTTAAAGCCGGCAAACTGGATGATATTATGATTCTTCCAATAAGTCGGCATACTCCATGAAATCCTCTCCTCCGCTTCCGGCAGCGCTGCGCAGAGCACTTTCCTTATTTCTCCTAGATATTCCCGCACCTCTTCCGGCTGTGCCGCAATATATTCATCCACCGTTTCCGGCGCTTTCCCGCAGTAATGGCTCTGCTCCTGCCTTTTAAAAGTACGCCCGCACTTCGGACACGTCCACATCTTTATCCCTCCTGCCTCATTCCCGTTCCTTGATCGTCACCAGTACCCTGTCCCCCGGCTGCTTCCCTATCCGGGAACGGATATCCTTACGCACGCCGATAATATAGCACACACTCCCGTCAGCGTTCTTTACCCCCATATTCACGACACTGCCATCATAGGGTTCCCCGTCAAAGGTGGCATGTACCTTCACTCTTCCCCTCCCAAACTCTTTCCTGATATCATAGGGAAAAATGACGTAAGCGCCCCCTGTCTCCCCCGCTTCATAAAGCAGGGACTCATACTCATACACTCTGCCGTTCAATATCTTCACCTCATCTATTCTTTTCAAGTTCATTCTCAATAAACTGCTCTTGTGTCCTGACCGATTTGATTTTTATATCCTCCCGTCCTAAAACAATCCGCGTATCAATTCCACACCCTCAAAATTATCTGCAAGGCAGACCATCATAAAATCATCGTCCATATATCGGAGTGATTTCAAACGTTCTAAGTCCTGTTGATGTGTCTGTTCTGTTGTACTCAAAAATATCATCTTCTTCCACTGCCTTTATTATACATCCAACAATCCTTTATGAAAACTGAATTTTTCGTGAATTTTCTATAACTCCACATCATTGCGCTTTTTAATTTGAATAATCTGTGTTTGGGTTCTGTGCCTGCTCTCGTTCTGAAGCTCCCTCTCAAGATTTATTCTGTTATAGCTGATTACCTCGGCATAATTCCCCCTTTCTCCCACATGGGGTGTTGCATGGTTTACGGTTGCATTTTACTCAAACAGAATGGTGATTTTTAGTTATACAAAGAGCGATAAGCGGAAGATACATAGATAAAAGTGACAACCTTTGCCAAAGTCCTTCAAATGCTATAATACTTCCTTGAAATTTTGGCTTATCCGCCATTACAAAAAAAGCAAAACAAATCAAAGAAAACAAAAGTTAAGTATCGCCCTATTATGGGAGAAGTGTCTATCTTATTATGGAAATGAACAACAGAGCAAAATGGGTACGCTGCCCTGTCTGCGGAAATAAGACACCGGGCGGCATATCAAGGCTCTTTCCCTAAAAAGTAGTAAATTGGTAGTAAATTCAGCTTGAAATCCTGCTTATATGCCCGAAAATCAAGACATTTTTGAGATAATCAACCATTTTAAGCGTAAAATAAACTCATTGCATTTGCTAATTTATTAGAAGCAAATACATTTATTTCATGTCCTGCTTTATCAATTAAATATAATTTGGCATTAGAAATAAGATTTGCCATTTTCTTTGCCGCCTTAATATTTGCTGTATCCTTTTGACCGCATATTATTAAAGTTGGACACACAATATTTTTTAAGTCTTCCTCAAAATCCAAAAACCTCATTGAATTTGTCAATCGGATTATGTCTTGTTTTGCTATTCCATCTTTAGAAAAAAGAGTGTTCGGCATAATGCGGAATACTATATTTTGAACTCTTAACAGCAGCTTCGGCATTTTGTACTGTGGCGCAATCAACACTAAAGATGAAACTTTATCAGCATGATTCAGCGTATAATTTAATGCCAGAACTGCACCTAACGAAATTCCGCAAAGATTTATGGAATTTGAAAAATCATCAACGTAATTTTCAAAGGCAAGATACATTTTTTCATAATCCTTATCTTCACATAAATGAAGCAAGTCTGGGCAGTATGCTTTAATACATTGTGGCAAAACAGATAATGTTTCATTCCAGCTTGAAGGATTTTGCCCCAATCCATGAAGAAAAATTAAATCCATATGTTATTCTATACCTCCATCTTTTCAACTTGATTATGTAAATTTATCCATACCGCTATTGCAATCATAAGTATTACAGCAATAATGGCTATAATGACAGGATGTATAAAAAGTGTCATGCCTATAATCTGGCATAAAATTGATACAATAACAAAGCAAGGAAAATATGCAATTCCTATCAGCGTTATATCTATTGAATCTTGAAATAATGGGAATAGACTTTCAGATGATAAAAAACACCATAATATTTTTTACTCTGTTTTGATTTCGCCCATATTGGAAAGGGTTTTTTTAACATCTTCCATGATTTCATCGTCAATCAAAGGAAGCCCCATTTTATCTAATAATTCTTTGATAAATACAAATTTGTGATGTAATTCTTCTGCTGTCGCCGGATAGATTGATGGTGTCAGCCATAAATCAAATAAAGGGATTAGCTCTGATAATTCTTTGGCATATTCAGTATGAATAGAACCATCTTTATTTCCCTCGGTAAGAAGTTCAAACCACAAGGGGCTAAGCAGCTGCTTATTAGATTCAAAAATTCCTGCAAGTATACGGGGATTCTTCAGTATAGGTATTGCTTGTAATGAAAGGTCGACAGCTTCTTTATCCGATTGGTTTAATACCATTGCCATTTTCATTTTTTGCAGTCCATTTAAGTTCTTTTGCTTTTTCACAATATCCAATGGATTTTTTTCTAAGAACATCTTATTAACCAAAGCGTCCATAATTTCCTCTTTTGATTTAAAGTGATGATAAATAGCCCCTCTTGTAAGACCTCCAAGTTCTTCTACAATATCTTGAATCGTAGTATTGTCATATCCATTAGTAAGAAATAGCCGCTGCGATACTTCTAATATTTTTTCAACGGTTACTTCCGGGTATTTGTTTCGTGCCATAAATATATCACCTCATCATACATTTATTCGGTATGTTTGAGTATAGCCATAATTAAGAAGCTTGTCAAGATAATTTTAAATAAATGAGAGGGATTCAGCAGTAGTCAGCATTGTGGGAAAATTAAAACTTTTGAATTTGTGGGAATGTTTATAGCTTATCTTCATCTTCTTCCACTGCCTTTATTATACATCTAATGGTTTTTCGTCTGTGAAGTCACGTTTGATGAAATCATCTGATTTTTATGCTTCCCTATTATAGTCAATATTCCACAGAAATACAACTCCTGGAAAAATAGCAAAACAGGACAGAAAAACCAATCCAAAGGTCTGGTTTTCCTGCCCTGCCTTATCATCTTTAAGTATTACGAAACAAAACTGTACGAAATCCTATCTATTATTTGTAGCAGACAATCTTTCCAAAATCCGGTTTCAGGGAAGCTCCTCCCACCAAACCGCCGTCAATATCCGGTTTTGCGAAAAGCTCTGCCGCATTTCCTGCATTTACAGATCCGCCGTACTGGATACGGATAGACTCTGCCGTTGCATCGTCATATACTTCTTTGATACAGTTACGGATTGCTGCACAAACCTCTTCCGCCTGGTCTGAGGTTGCTGTCTCCCCTGTTCCAATTGCCCAGATTGGCTCATATGCAATCACTGCAGTTTTCGCCTGGTCTGCCGTTACGTTCTGGAATGCAATCTTAATCTGCATACGGATCCAGTCAATGTAAATGCCCTGTTTTCTCTGGGTTAAAGACTCGCCGCAGCAGATAATAGGTGTAATGCCATGCTCAAAAGCCTTTAAAACCTTTTTATTTACCGTCTCGTCTGTCTCTGCAAAATACTCTCTTCTCTCAGAGTGGCCGATAACAACATATTTTACCCCTGCATCGGTAAGCATTGCAGGAGAAATCTCTCCTGTATATGCTCCGCTCTCCTCAAAATACATATTCTCGGCGCCAATCTGGATGTTGGTGCCCTTAGCTGCCTCCATGGCGGGAATGATATCAATGGCCGGAACGCAGAAAACTACGTCCACTTCATCATTTTTTACCAAAGGTGTCAGCTCTTTTACAAGGGCAACTGCCTCGCTGGGAGTTTTATTCATTTTCCAGTTTCCAGCAATAATTTTCTTTCTTGCCATTTTCTATTTCTCCTTATCCTCTTCATTATTTCACTGCTCTCACAAGGATGTTCTGTTCGCTAAGTTCAGCCTGCGCCTTTGGTTTGGCTTCACTAACCTCACAGAACGGCCTCGCACTAAGCTCAGCCTGCGCCTTACGGCTTGACTTCACTAAGTTGCTTTCGGCCTATTTGTCATTTGCTGCAGCCACGCCCGGCAGTTCTTTTCCCTCTAAGAACTCTAAGGAAGCTCCGCCCCCTGTGGAAATATGGCTCATCTTATCTCCGAATCCCAACTGGTTTACTGCTGCTGCGGAATCGCCGCCGCCGATGATTGTGGTGGCATCTGTCTCTGCCAGGGCTTTTGCAACTGCGATGGTTCCTTTTGCCAGGGTTGGGTTCTCAAATACGCCCATAGGCCCGTTCCACACAACTGTCTTTGCAGATTTTACTGCCTCTGCGTACATCTCTGCCGTCTTAGGCCCGATATCGCATCCCTCTCTGTCTGCAGGCATGTCAGCTACATCACAGGTCTGAATTTCAACCGGAGCATCAATGGGGTTGGGGAATCCTGCAACGGTCACGGAATCTACAGGAAGAAGTAATTTCTTGCCAAGCTTTTCTGCTTTTGCAATCATCTCTTTGCAGTAGTCAATTTTGGTATCATCCAAAAGAGATTTTCCAATCTCATAGCCCTGTGCTTTTAAGAATGTATATGCCATACCACCGCCGATAATTAAGGTATCGCATTTCTCCAGCAGGTTGGAAATTACGTTTAATTTGTCTGCAACTTTTGCACCGCCTAAGATGGCTACGAAAGGCCTTACAGGATTTTCCACTGCATTGCCTAAGAAATCAATCTCTTTCTGCATTAAGTATCCCACAACGGCTGTGTCCACAAGCCCTGCAACACCTACGTTGGAGCAGTGTGCCCTGTGGGCTGTACCGAAAGCGTCATTTACAAATACATCGCAGAGAGATGCCAGATCTTGGGAGAATGCCTCTCCGTTTTTCGTCTCCTCTGCCCTGTAACGGGTGTTTTCAAGCAGGATAACTTCTCCGTCTTTCATAGCTTCCACTGCTGCTTTCGCATTGGGTCCTACGACTTCCGGGTCTGCTGCAAATTTTACTTCCTGTCCCAAAAGCTCTGTAAGTCTTTTCGCTACAGGCGCTAAAGACAATTCCGGCTTTGGTTCTCCCTTGGGTTTTCCAAGATGGGAGCAAAGAATCACTTTTCCTCCGTCTGCAATTAATTTTTTAATGGTGGGAAGAGCTGCAACCAGACGGTTTTCATCTGTGATTTTTCCCTCTTTTAAAGGTACGTTAAAATCGCATCTGCAGAGAACTCTCTTTCCTGCAACATTAATGTCATCTACGGATTTTTTGTTCAAAGACATGGGTATATCCTCCTTTAAATTTTTAAAAAGGTCCGGTCCAAAAAGACCGGACCCTTTTGAGTCAGATTTTTATAATGTAGTTCTGCTGGCTATGCCAGCAAAACGGCTGTTCCATACCTATGATAACTCAGAGAAGTATTTGATTGTACGAACCATCTGAGAAGTATAGCTGTTCTCATTGTCATACCAGGAAACAACCTGTACTAAGTTGTCCTCCCCTACCATAGTCTGTGTTGCATCAAAGATGGAGCCTGCTGTGCTTCCGATGATATCAGAAGATACGATTTCCTCATCATTGTATGCGAAGGACTCGGTAGCTGCTTTCTTCATAAAGTCGTTAATCTGCTCTTTTGTAACAGATTTCTCAACAGTTGCAACTAAGATAGTTGTAGAACCTGTCGGGCAGGGAACACGCTGAGCGGAACCGATTAATTTTCCGTTTAATTCCGGAATAACAAGTCCGATTGCTTTTGCAGCGCCTGTGCTGTTTGGAACGATATTTACTGCTGCTGCACGGGATCTTCTCAGATCGCCTTTTCTCTGAGGTCCGTCAAGAGTCATCTGGTCACCTGTGTAAGAGTGAATTGTGCTCATGATACCGGATTTGATTCCTGCCAAGTCATTTAATGCTTTTGCCATGGGAGCTAAGCAGTTTGTGGTACAGGAAGCTGCGGAGATAATAGTATCTTCCGGTTTTAATGTAGTGTGGTTTACATTGTATACGATGGTAGGAAGGTCGTTTCCTGCTGGAGCAGAGATAACAACTTTTCTGGCACCTGCATTGATATGAGCCTGAGCTTTCTCTTTGCTTGTGTAGAATCCAGAACACTCTAATACAACGTCAACTTTTAAATCACCCCATGGGCAGTTGTTTGCATCCGGGAAAGCGTAGATTTTGATTTCTTTTCCGTCAACTGTAATAGAATCCTCTCCTGCGGATACTTTGTCAGCCAAAGCATATTTACCCTGAGAAGAATCATATTTTAACAAGTGTGCCAACATTTTGGGGCTTGTCAAATCATTGATTGCTACTACTTCATATCCTTCTGCACCGAACATCTGTCTGAATGCAAGACGGCCGATACGGCCAAAACCATTGATTGCTACTCTTACTGCCATTCTTAATTCCTCCTAAAAAAATTTTAAGTAAGTTAATATTTGAGCAAGCTTGCCCAACCTGTCTATATTTTAACCAATTTTTTCCCAAATTACAAGTCTTAACCTGTACTTTGTTAAAATTTTCACTTTTTTTTATTTTCTGTCCCAAATTCATGTCTCCTCCCCCGGAAAAAAGTCTGCAAAAAACTCCTTGTCCTTAAGTATATTAAGGATTCCTTCCAGTTTTTTATCCCTTTTATGATAAACTTTCATTCTCTTCCAGGGAATGTCGGTGACATATTCCCTCTGCCTGTCCGTAAGGCAGCCAAGCATCCTTTCGTACAATTCCCTGTCCCTGTGTACAACCAGGCCAAAATTACAGGGGATATAGATAATATCTTCCCCGGTGCCTGCCTTAACCACCCTCCGGAAACTTGTTCTGCCGTATTTGTCATATTCCTTCACATAGGTCACCTTCTGGCCCATCGTATGCTCCGGCTTTGTGAGGCAAATCACCCCGGTATTTAACAAATGTTCCCACACTACATTCTGCACCCGCTCATAGTTTGCCGGAAAGTCCAGCTGTCCCATAATCTCTCTTATGGAATACCCCCTGTTCCAAAGATGGCGGATGGCGCCGCCGTTTGCCGCATCCTGGGAAAAATTGGTAAGGGCGCCTTTGAAATAATCCTCCGGCATTATCCCACCAGCTTTTCTTTAAAAAAGAGAGTAATGCTCTGCCAGACTTCTTTCTGGAAAAAACGGATATCCGCATGGTCTGCGTCCTCTATCTCAAGAAGCGTCACGTCACACCCTGCGTCTTCCAGTTTTTTGTACAGGGATTCCCCCTGGGAGAAAGGCACCGTATGGTCGTTATCCCCGTGGATAATCAAAAAGGGGGGAGCATCTTTTGTCACATAATAGACAGGGCAGATTTTCTCCGCCTCCTCCCTGTTTGTCATGGTATTCTTTCCCAGGAGAAGGGATTCCATGGAAACCGCCGCCATTTCCTCCGTGGGATATTTTATTTTTGTCACATCCGCAGGAGGATACCAGGTAACAGCCGCCTTAAGGGAGCTTGTCTCATCCAAAAAAGCTCCTGCGTCATAAGACGGATCATGCACAAGGGCCGCCATTGCCGCAAGGTAACCCCCGGCGGACTCCCCCATAATGCCCATGCGGTTTTTGTCAATGTTATAACGCTCTGCATGGGCTTTTAAATAACGGATTCCCCCTTTTACATCTAAAAGGGGCAGGGGATAGCAGACTTCGTTGGTGGTGCGGTACTCTACGCTGGCCACCACAAATCCCTCCATGGCAAGGATGGATAAGTAAGCCAGATGGGCGGACCTGTCCATGGTGCGCCAGGCCCCTCCGCATACCCACACAATGCAGGGATACGCTTTTGTGTTATCCTCGGGATAAATGATATCCATTTTTAAATCTTTCCTGGTGTGCCCAAACCAGTTGTCCACCTGGGCAAAGGTAATCCCGGTAATCACGGAATACTGGGGGTTTTCCACTTTCACTTTAATTTTTTTTCTCATTTTTGCCTTCTTTCTCATCACTGAATATGACGCTCTACCTCAAATCTCTCTATGGAAACATCCTCCTCTTCAGGGATTCCTGCCTTTTGTTTTGCAATGGCAATCTGCTCTTCCACCGTATCCACCCCTGCCAGGCTTGGCAAAAGCAGACCTCTTTTTTCTCCCTTTGTCACAATGACCCCATACCGTCTCACATCCAGTTCCCTGAGGGAATTCACAGGCTCTGTCTCCCCCAGCACATCCACGCTGACGGTAAGGTCTTCTAACTCCTCCGGCAATATGGGTTCAAATCTGGGATCGTTTACCGCAGCGCTTATGGCATTTTCCATAATCTCCTGGGCCACACAGTCGTAGGCGCTGTGAATCGTTCCAATACATCCCCGAAGCCTGCCCTGCTTTTTTATGGACACAAATACCCCTGCCCTCCTAAAATACATTTCCCCTGGAAGCCCCATGGGGGCTGCCGGCTTTTTCCCAGAGAAAATAAACTCTTCTATGGTACTTCTCGCCAAGCGCACATATGCATCCCCATCCATGAGGGAAGCTAATTTCACCCGGAGTTTTTTCACATATGTATCTTTAAAACTCCGGGATGCATCCTTCCTTAAAACTTCATAGGAACAGATTCCGTACCCCACGCCAAAAGGCCCCTCATAGGAAAATTTTAAGGATTTCACGGCCTTTCTATCCAGGGCCCCTGCCAAAACCACAAAGGAGCGGTGGCCGCACTCCCCGGCTCTGGCGCAAAATTTTTCCTTAAAATCAAAGAGTTCCAAAAAACGGCCCTCTCCCATAATATCCATAATGGCTTTATCATACTCCGGCCCTTCTTTTTTAAAACCGTAAGGCCCGTCCTCTTTCAGACAGTGGGATAAATCCCCGCTGGCAAGAACCACTGTATTTCTGCTCAGAGCCTCCGCCGTCTTTTGTATGCACTGCCCCAGTTCATAGTGATGCATAAAAGAAAGGCCGGAAGGTCCAATGCGCACCAGACGATAATCCGTATAGTATTGATTTACAAAATAAAGCGGCACCATGGTTCCGTGGTCTAAATCCCTCTCCTTTTCCCCTAACGTCCCAGCAGGGAGATTTTTCTCTTCTGCCACACCGGACAATGTTTTCACGAACTCCGTGTCATAGGAGACTTCCATCTTCTCCTGAGGTGCGCCAAACCGGGAAAAATCTCCCTTGGCCCCCTCTTTCGGTGAGATGTGAAAATAATCAGCATACATCGTCTGGTGGGGAGATATCACCACGATTGTATCAGGCTTCTCTTCCCCAATCCTTCTCCCCAATTCGAGATAGGCATCTATTGTACTTTGTATCTTTTTTTCTTCCCCTTTTCCCACCCCCGGTACGATGATAGGCGGGTGGGGAACCATATATGCGGTTGTAATTCCCATAAAGACCTCCTGCTAAAAGTATATACTATATTCTATTATACCCATAAATTTCACAGGTGTAAACAGGAAATCCTACTCAGACATGAGATTGAATGTTGTCGTTTATGTTCCTCCCTTCACCTTGTATTTATTTCCTATATATGATATTATTAACCGTACAGTAACTGTTCGGACAATGTTATTTTGAAAATTTTTTGAGGTGACTATGAATAAAAAAGAAAAGCTTCTCACAATCGGCCAATTCGCAGCTATGCATGGCATTAACAAAAAGACCCTTATGTGGTATGATGAAATCGGGCTGTTCAAACCGGCTGTCATCAACCCCGAAAACGGATATCGATGTTATAATTACCACCAAAGCCCTGTCCTTGAAACCATCCTTCTGCTGAGGGAACTGGATGTGCCCATCCATGAAATACAGGTTTTCATGAAAAACCGGTCCGCCGCCAGTTTAAAATGCCTTTTGGAAGAAAAAATTGCATGTATTGACATGCAGATTACCCACCTGCAAGCGGTCCGGACAACTTTATGTACGCATCGCCAAAATATGGACACGCTCCTAACCATGGACTTATCCGGAATCAGTATTGTGGAAAAAGAAGAACGCTGTCTGGTCACCGTGGACATAGACCGGAATACCTCATTTGAACAGGAAGTGGAACTAATCACTGCCGAGACCGAAAAATATCAGCTTGGCCGTCTCCATGAGGCATCTTATGGTTCTATGATCTCCGTTGCCGACCTGGAAAACGGCAGCTTTGACAATTATTCCAAACTCTTTATCGAGATCCCCTTTCTCCCATATCAAACCGGGCTGCATATCATGCCAAAGGGTAAATACTTAAAAGCCTTCCACAAAGGGGAGTGGGATGGCATCCCGAAGCGGTATCAGGAAATCCTGGACTATGCAAAGGAAAACGGGCTGACCCTCCATGGATTTTCCTATGAAATGGGTATCAACGAAAATGTCATTGACCGGATTGAGGATTACATCGTACAGATTGAAATTCCTGTTAAAAGATAAACGGAAAACTACTGGCTAAATATCGGCCAGTAGTTTTGTGTGAATTTTAAGTATTTTTGTTTTTAAATGCTGCAATCAAAACGGCTGCCAGCGGTTTCTTCTTTCACCTTATCCCAATCCACATTACGGATTTTGTCAAGAAGCTCTTCCACAGAATTTGCCTTCACCGTAATCCGCTTGCCATAATCTTTTTTCTCCTGCTCTTTTGCAGCCTTAGCCCTTTCTTCTCTCTTTGCTTCCTTGGTATCCTCAATGTGCTCTCTCTGTTTATCGCTCATTTTCTGAAGTTCTGCAAAGTAAGATACCGTCCCGTCTTTTCCGATAGAAACGCCAAGATTTACCACCTCGTCTTCTTTATCCGAAAGCTGGTCTTTTATCTCTTTCAATTTTCCCGTGGACTCTTCGATAATGGAAAGATTCTTCTCTTTGTAATCAGGATCCGCCGCCATTTTTTCCAGCTCTTCCGGGTCGATTAACACACTGTACTCTTTGGTCCCCCTGGAGAGATAACTTTGGGCTTCCTCATCGGAATTAAAACTTGCCACCATGAAATCCATATTTCCGTATCTTCTCTTAAGCTCTGCCAGCAATGCTTTGGCATTGGCGCTAAGTTTTGGCGTGTCCTTCTTTACACCGTCTGGCCCCTCATTTTTACTTGTTTTTTTGCTCTGTCTGCTTTTCTGATTTTTCAGCGTACTGTCATAAGTATTTGCCTGATACGCTCCGTAGCTTCCCACTTTGTTCATCGGCATAACCTCCCTGTTATATCGGCCAAAACCGGCCATTAATTCCCTTTATATGCTATAGTTATTATATCGGCAGAACAGATAGCTTTCTTAAGAGGAATACGCCGGTACTTTTCACAGACAGATGTTTAATGGCTATTCGCTGTAACGTATCCTCTCAATCAGAGATTCCTTTTTCACTTTTCCTCCCAGCGCCCCAGCCAGAAACATCTGAACGGCCAGGAGAATCAACGCAACAATGATTACCGCTGCAAGGGGATAATGATACTCCCTGATATTAAACCACCCCTGGTCCTTTGCCGTTAAAAATACAGGATACCCCAGGAGGCTGCCAAGTCCTACGGAAATAATCAGGGTGCCTGCAGTATAAAACAGGCCTTCCGTGCGAAGCATTTTTACAAGCTGATGGTTTGTCATTCCCATAGCCTGCATCATCCCGATTTCCTTTTTGCGGATGTGGACGCTGTGAATCATGGTGTTTATCACATTCATAATACAGATAGCCCCTAAAATCCCAAGAAAGGCATAGGCTGCCGCCGTTGTGACGGCAAGTGCGCTTTTCCACTGGTCATACTCTTTTTTCCAGGTATTTAACTCACACCTTTCGTTTCCTTCCATCAGCCCCTCAAAGGCCAAAAGGGTATCCTTATTATATTTTTCTTTTGCAAAAACAGAATACGTGCCTTTCAAATCTCCGTCACAAATTTTAGAAATCCCCTCTGACGCCATATACAAATACTGAAATTGTGAGAATCCTGCCGGGAAATCTGATATGGCAATCACTTCCACCTCCACGGTTTTCTCTGTCCCGTCTGACACCTTAAGTTCCAGGGTATCTCCCAGGCTGATATCTGGAAACCAGTAGAGCATATTTTTATCCACAATACATTTTGTTCCGGTTTTTAAGTCCTCGTAGGTGGCGCTTCCCTCAACGATTCCGTCCAAAAGAAAATCTGCATACTCCTCTGGCACTCCCTTTATGCCCCAGGTTTCCCCGTCAAAAGTGTCTGAGGTTACATGGGCTTCCGTAAAAGTCACCACGGATGTCACACCCTCAATTTCTAAAATCTGCTGTTTTAATTCTTCTGTCAGAGGATTGTCTTTTATCACATAACTCCACTCCCATTCCGGGTGTTCCCTGTTTCCCGACTGTGTAATAGCAGAGATTTCGTACTGTCCTGTGAGGGAAGCGTCTGCGCTCTTTTTGGGGTCTGCACAGGATAAAACCGTTGCCACCACAATAACAAAAACTCCTGTAAGAGACATTGCAAAAATTGTGATAAAGCTGTTTTTCTTTTTCCCAAGAAGATATATTTTGGCAAGGCCCAAAACAGACATTTCCTTATGGCTCTTTCTTGATTTTTTAGCCCTCTTCCCGGTCTGCCCCTCTGTCCCCTGGAAACGGATAGCTTCAATCTCCGATATTTTTGAGACAACACGCATAGGCTTGTGCAGGGCTAATCCCACGGTAAAAAGGGTGACTGCAACGGCCAGCACATACAGGGAAATATGGTAAAGCTGCACATCCCCGGAAGATATCACCTCTCTTAATGCTCCCACATAAGCATTGTCATCTCTGCTGACATTTGCTATGGAAAGCAATATGATTTTGGTAAGGACGGTTCCAAGAACCAGGCCAATGGGCATTGCAATCATTGCCACAGACATTCCCTCCCAGAATACCATGCCCTTAAGCTGCTTTTTGGATGCACCCATTGCCTTTATTTTTCCAAATTCCCGGACTCTGTCAGACAGCCCCACATAATAAATACTGTAAATGGTTATTACTCCCGCCAAAACGATAATGCACATAATTCCCACAATGACAGGCACCATAACCGGGTCCACATAATTTGCCCCCAGGTAGTTATCATTTACCCGGACAGCCGTCTCTGCTATTCCCAGACGCCCTGTCATTTTTAAAATCCGCTCTTCTATCTGGGTTGTGGTCTCATCCTCTTCCGTAATAACCTGAAAAAGGAAACGGTAAACGATTTCCTCCCCCGGCACCTCACTCCTTAAAAAATCTTCAGACACCAGTGCGTTAAACATTGTCTGGTCTTCTGCCGTATCCTCCAAAAATCCTGTTACCACAAATTCCTTTTCTTTTGTGTAATCCGTTATCCCCCCGTGCATTACCTGATAGGGAACCTTTATGGTATCCCCAATTCCGGCTTTTTGTCCCAGACACCTTAAAATCCCCTGGGACACCACAATCTCATTTTCTTTCCGGGGCATATTCCCTTCTAAAAGTTCCATGTTGTAAAGGCTCATTCCGTGGTCATCTAAAAACATCATGGATATCTGGGCATCTTTTACCGGCATAATTCCCACATCGCTTCTCAATCCGTAAACCATAATTTCATGGCTCACGGAAAGCTTTTTCATTGTCTCCTCACTGACATCCCGAACCAGGGCGTGCCAGTGAGGGTAGATCTTATTGGTAACTGCATACTGGCATTCTATCATATCTTTCCCTATGGTGGGAACAAGAAACAAAAGCAGCGTAGTTAAAAATATGGCGATTCCAATAAGAATATTTTTGCTTTTGTGATATTTCATATTCTGTACTGCGATTCTTCTTACCATAGACATTATTTTACCACCTTTCCGTCCTCAATCATAACTACCACATCCGCCATCTGGGCAATTCCCTCGTCATGGGTAATCATAATTAATGTCTGCCCGTAGTCCCTGACACATTTTTTTAAGATGCCCATCACTTCCCGTTCTGTCTGGGAATCCAGATTTCCCGTAGGCTCATCTGCAAGGATAATCGCCGGGGAAGAGACAAGCGCCCTGGCAATGGCGCATCTCTGTTTCTGCCCCCCGGAAAGCGTGCTTGGCAGCGCATTTTTCTTATCATCAATCCCAATATTTTTCAGTACATCCGACACATCATTTTCCTTTACTTTCTTTCCCGCAAGCCCCAAGGGCAGTACCACATTTTCCCACACCGTAAGGGAGGGAATCAGGTTAAAATCCTGGAAAATAAATCCGATTTTTTCCCGGCGGAATGCAGCCAGGGCATCTCCCCTTAAAGCATACATATCTTTTTCTTCAATAAATACTTTTCCCGAATCCGGCACATCAAGGCCCCCCAAGAGATGGAGCAATGTGGACTTTCCGGAGCCGGAGCGGCCGATAATTGCCGTAAATTTTCCCCTCTCTATCTCAAGATCCGTATGGTCCACCGCCTTTACAATATTTCCCTCGGTTCCATAATATTTCACCAAGTTTTCTACTTTTACAATACTGCTCATATCATGTATCTCCTTCCAAATGTTTTTCTTTTCACTTAGTATACTTTCCGGGAATTACAAAACCCTTACAAAAACTATTACAGTTTTGTAAGGGTTTTGTAATTCCCCATCAACTCCACAATCCTTCTTAGTCCCCTTTTAACTTCAGTGTCTAACTCTTCCACATCCTTCTCTAAGGCTTCCACATCCCCAAGTTCCCCCTCAATTCCCAATTTCTGGAACTTCTCCACATAATCGGCAATAAAATTATATTCACTATAGTATTTCTCCTCATACAAATCGTTCAAACTCTGCCACCCGGTAAAACTTTTCTCCACCGCCCTGTCCGGGAAATCAAGTTCCAACTGAATACTTCCGTCATCCTCATAAATCCGAAAACCCTGTATTTCTTCTATACCGTACACATCCTCCTGCCAAAAATTCCGGATGCGGATTTCCTCCCCTGCAATTTCCGTATACCGATAGTTTTCCACAGTCCCCAGCACAAATGCGCTTACCAGAGAAAGAAAAGAAATCATGTAAAAAAAACGGGAAAGCTTTTTCGTGTCATTGTTTTCCATCCCGAAAATCCACATAGCAATGCAGATAAGAACTGCAAAGATACTGTACTTATTTGGATAACTGCGGCATACCGCCACCGTCTCCTCCATGGGAAGTTCCAGAAAACTACTTACTACAATCCAAAACAATAACAATCCCACCACCAGGGACATCACAAGAATGATACATTCCACTGCCGTCCAAAGTGCTGCAATCCCCCTCAAAAAGAGATGGCTCATGCCCTCATTCCCGGTTTTAAGCTGAAAAAGGAAATGCTTTTTCATAATAAATCCAAAAAGATAAGGACAAATGGCGCAAAAAATTCCCAGGCCCACAAAAAAAGCCGCCATTTCGTATCCTTTTCCACCAACCTTTTCCCAGGCAAGAAATACCATAATCCCCGAAAAAAGAAGCACCCGGAAAAAGGGACGATTCATCCGGGAAAATACATACCGGAAATAGGCTTCCGCCGGAAATGCATGAAACCGCAGCACCTGGCTCACCGGCATCCTTTTCCCCGGTATGTCCCCCTCCGATACATAAAAATACCGCTCCCACTGATGTCTGCCGATGGAAAAAGCCGCAAACACCAAAAGCAGGGCCCCTCCCCCATAATAACCAATCCCATTATCGTCCCCGAACAATGCATACAAAAAGGCAAGGCCCGCAAATCCGGCTTCCGCAAAGATACTTTTCCTGCAATCGGAATCATTATTCTTTTTCACCCACCTGGCAAAATCCTTTACTTCCATACGCCCTGTTCCTTTCCCATCCATTCAAAAAACCTGTCCCTGTCCCCGAAAAATTCCATATTTCCCCCTTCCATCACCGCCACATAGTCGGCGATATCCTCCACATCCTCTAAAATATGGGTGGAAATTATCACGCTTAATTTGTCCTCTGCAATCTGCTTTTGAATCCGTTCCATAAGGCTGACCCGAAACACCGCATCCAAATTTGCCCCTGGCTCATCCAAAATCAAAAGCTTGGGCCTCCTTGCCAGGACAAAGGCAAGCTGCACCTGCTTTTTCTCCCCTGTGGACAATTCCTCCAAGGTCTTTTCCAAAAGTTTTGTATCCGTATCAAACTCTTCTAAAATCTCCCTGAAAACCTTAAACTGAAAATCGGGATAAAAATCCCCGAAATACTCTGCATTTTCCCCAATGCTTTTCTGCCGGAAAAAAATATCTTCTTCCCCCACATAGGCAATGTCTCTCCTGATGTCTGACTTTGCCATTTCCCCGGCCCCTGAAAAATTCCTGCCATTCCACAGAACCTCCCCGGTCTCCGGCTGGTAAAGCCCGAAAAGCAGACGAAGCAGGGTAGTTTTCCCGGAACCGTTTTTTCCAAGGAGAACCATAAGATATCCCTGGCCTAACCTGAAATTTACATTTGTAATCCTAAAACCTGTGGGTTTTCCCATTGCGGTACGCACCCCATAGGAAAGATTTTCTGCCTGTAACATATGTCCCCCTTACCAGAAAATTTCCACCATTTCCTTAACCTCTTCTTTTGAAATTCCCGCCTCTTTACACTTTTTCACGGCCTGTGCCAATTCCTCTTCCACACCCCGCACCCGTTTTTCCTCCAAAAAATCCCTGTCCGGATTGTCCACATAAAAGCCCTTTCCCGGCACAGAATACACCATGCCCTCCTTTTCCAGTTCCTCATAGGCCCGCTTGGTGGTGATAACGCTGATTTTCAAATCGCTGGCCAGGCTGCGGATTGAGGGCAGCATTTCCCCTTCCTTCAAGATTCCTTTTAAAATCAGTTCCCGCATCTGCACCACAATCTGCTCATAAATGGGCACGCCGCTTTTTGACTGTATTCTCAGATTCATTTTATTGCCTTACCTTTCCCCTGCATATTTTTACGGTCTGTACGCACAGCAGCACAAAGAAAATCCCATCCAGCACAGGGGCGGTATGAAACCTGCCAAAAGCAATAAAAGACAATTTTTTTACACCTGCAAATTTTCCTATGCTATAGAGCAGGAGGTAAAAAAGCGACCCATAAAAACAATACACATTGCCCCAGACAGACCACAGGGAAAATTCCGCCCTGTCCCTTTCCTTCTCCTCCAACACAAACGCCGGGCGGTTTATGCCCTCCATCACGGACCAGATATACCAAACCCGCATGGCAAAGAGGACAAGAAACACAAAAACCGCCGTTTTCACCTGATAAAAAACTGCTTCTTCATTCCACAAATTTCTCTCCGAAAAAACAAAAAATAAAACATTTCCCAAGGCATAGGCAAATGTATAGATGCCGGAAATCAGTGTGCTCTCCCATATATCCAGCTTTTTTCGCTCCTCTTTGGCTCTGGGAAGCAAATCTTCCATGTAGGAAACAGGAACTTCCATTTTAATTTCCATAAAAGATACAAACAGTATCAAAAGAATCCCATTGGGAAAACCGCCATATAATCCTGCAAAAATCCCCCCAAATATCAGCAGAAAAAAGAGAAATGCTTTCACACACAAATCAACTCCTTTATTTTCCATCCAAATCCGCAAAACCGCTTTTTTCCACATAGTACATAATCTCCTTTAAGGTGGGATATCTGCTGACTTCCCTTAAATTTTCCGGCAGTTCCTCCCGCCTGGCATATGCTAAAAACTCCTTGGCATATTCCCTGTCCCGGATACCTGCCACCGACCCCTCCGGCAAAACTTCTGCTTCTTCCCCCGATGCCTGAATTAATTGAAACCGCTCCAAAAGCCTTTCCGTTGTGCCAAAATATTTCTGGGCTGCCCCTTTCTCTTCCCCCTCCCCATCCTTCTCCCAAATCCACAAAAGGTAATCCGCCATCCGTTCCAGTTCTTCCACCAGATGGCTTACATAGATAACGCTTTTCTCTCCGTCCCGGGTAAGTTTTTGCACTTCCTCCCAAAATCTTTCCCGAAACTCCCTGTCAAGATTTCCCGTAGGTTCATCAAAAATATAAAGGCAGGCGTCATGGGAAAGGGCAAAGGCAAGCTGCTGCCTGATTTTCTGTCCTTTGGATAGTTTTTTTATGCAGACTCTTTCCGGCACTTCAAACGCTTTTAACCGCTGAAGATACCCCGATTGGTCAAAATTGTCATAATATTCCTGATACAGCACTCCGCAGTCCAGGGAATTTAATTTTTCAGGGAAAGGATTCTCATTTAAGACGAAAGCCAGATTCTTTTTGTAGGAAACAATATCCTTTATGGGAGTCCCCTGAAAAAAAATCCTCTCCTGCTCCTCTTTTTGGCAAATGCCAAGAAGCGCCTGTACCAGCGTAGATTTCCCCACGCCGTTTCGCCCCATAATTCCTAATATATACCCCTTGGGCAGTTCAAAATCAACACTGTCTAACGTGAATCCCTTTCTCTTTAACGTTAAGTTCCGGCATTTCAGTAAAATTTCATTTTCCTGTAACATTTGCATCCCTCTTTTTATATACAGTATACACACACATGCACAGTATGTCAACAAAAATATTACATCTGCATGGTAATCTGAAAAATCGTTCCCTTACGCTTTCTTTTTGCTAAAATCGTCCCCCCCTGCTCCTCTATAATCTGTCTTGTAAGGTAAAGCCCTACCCCGGCTCCCTCTTTTACCATTTCTAAAGCCTTTTCCCCCCGGTAAAACCTGTGGAAAATCTTATGGAGTTCCTGAGAAGAAATCCCGATTCCCTCATCCTCAATCTCAAGGGATGCCATATTGTTCCATGCTGTTACCCTGACTTTTACCACTCCTTTTGGCAGGGAATATTTAATTGCGTTATCCAGCACATTTACAAAAGCCTCCACCGTCCATTTTTTGTCCATGGAAAGCCAGAGGTCCCCTGGAATATCTGCCTGGATTTCAACTTCCCTGGAATGCGCTTTCATATAAACCTGGTTGATGGCTTCCAGAATCAAATCCTTTAGATTTACCCTCTCCCGTTTTAACTGAATCATATGGCTCTCTAACCGGGACAATTTCATAAGCTCTTCCAGAAGGCTTTCCAGTTTGTCAATTTCCTGTTCTTCCCTCTCTAAAAACTCCCTCCTCTCTTCCTCCGTGAGACATTCTTCCTGCATCATCTCATAATTTAACCGCACTGCGGCAAGAGGTGTCTTTAGCTGATGGGAAATATCCGTAATCAGAGACTTTGTGGAATTTTCCTCCTGCTCTAGTTTTTCTCTCAACATGGAAAAATATTTCCCCAATCCCGAAATACGCTCCCCCATCTCCTGCATGGCAAGACCTGTCTCCTTATCCACACCTTCGCAGTCCGCCTCTTCCCTTATCTCATAGTTTCCCTGCAAAAACTGATTTAACTGCTCTTCAAAAAGGTGAAGATTTTTTATCAGGCACTGTGAAAACTTCCTCTCTCTTACTCTTATCTGAAACTCCAGGAAAACCGCTGAAAAAAGCACAACACCCCCGGCAAAAAGGAAAAAATTTATCATGGTTTCTCTCTGCTTTTTGTCATAGTATTGGCAGATTTCTGCCAGCTCCGCCTCCCGTTCCGGATACACAGTGGTAAATTCTTCTTTTTGTTTCTCCGTAAGCCTGGCATTTTCCCTGATACAGAACAATGCGTTAAAAGACACCAGAAGAACTGCGGCCAAAACCAGTATTACGTTTCCTATTTTTTGTATGTTTTTTCTGTCCATATATACCCCAGCCCTCTTACATTGGAAATACAGTCTGTCCCCAGTTTGCTTTTTAACCTGCTGATATTTACATTCACCGTATTTTCCTCCACAAACTGCCCGTCGTTCCCCCATATTTTCGTTAAAATCTGTTCTTTCGTCAAAATCTGCCCTGCATTTTCCAGAAAATATAAGAGAAGAAGCAGTTCCGTCCTGCTAAGAGACAAAATTTCCCCATGCTTTTTTACCTGCATCTCTTTTTTGTGTAACTCAATTTCCCCGGAACATAAGACATCATATTCCAGTCCCTGCAGCCTGCGCATCAGGGCATTTACTTTGGAAATCAACACCGCCAGGGAAAAGGGCTTTGTAATGTAATCGTCCGCCCCCGTGTCATAGCCGTTTATCATGTCAATTTCCGTATCCCTTGCCGTTAAGTACAAGAGATAACAGGCGCTGTTTTCCCTGACCCAGTTTCCAAAATCAAGGCCGCTTCCGTCGGGAAGGTTTATGTCGCTGATAACCATTTCTACTTTTTCTTTTAAAAAATACTTTTTTCCCTGAGAAACAGAAGAAGCAGAGAAGACCTGATAGCCTTCCCTGCACAGCTTTAAAGAAATTCCCCTGTTTAAATTTTCGTCATCTTCTAATATTAAAATTGACTGCATGGTTCTACCCTTATTTAAAATAATTCACCCCGGATGCAAAAAGCTTCATATCCTGCTCTCCGTAAATATTGATTGCAACACTTTCTCCGATGCGCTCTGCGTGGGCCATTTTCCCAAGGATACGCCCGTCGGGGCTTGTGATGCCCTCTATGGCTGCATAGGAGCCGTTCACATTCCACTCTTCGTCCATGGTGGGCGTGCCCTTTTCATTGACGTACTGGGTGGCCACCTGCCCGCCCGCAAACAGTTTGTCAATCCACTCTCCCGCAGCTACAAAACGCCCCTCCCCGTGGGATGCAGGGGTGCAGTAAACCTCTCCTGTCACAGCGCCTGTAAGCCAGGGGGATTTATTTGTTACAACCTTGGTGTACACCATCTTGCTGATATGGCGGCCAATGGTGTTATAGGTAAGGGTGGGAGAATCCGGCGACTGTTCCCGGATTTCCCCGTAAGGCAAAAGCCCCAGTTTCATCAGTGCCTGGAAACCGTTGCAAATGCCAAGCATCAAACCATCCCTCTCATTTAACAGCTTATTTACCGCCTCTTTTAAGCGCTCATTGCGGAAGGCTGTGGCAAAGAATTTTGCGGAGCCCTCCGGCTCATCCCCGGCGGAAAATCCTCCCGGGAACATGATAATCTGGGATTTGGCAATGGCTTTTTCAAAAATATCCACGGAATCCCGGATATCCTCCTCACTTAGATTTTTAAAAACTTTCGTAATCACATCGGCCCCTGCCGCCTCAAAGGCCCTGGCGCTGTCATACTCGCAGTTTGTCCCTGGGAATACAGGAATAAACACCGTGGGCTTTGCCACTTTATGCTTACACACATACACCTTATCGGTTTTATAAATACCCGTCTCAACTTCTTTTGTATCAAAGGCTGCCCTGGTGGGGAACACTTTTTCCAATGTGCCCGTCCATGCCGAAATGGCATCCTCCATGGAAAGTTTCATATCTCCATAAATAAAGGCGGATTCTTCATTTACCCTGCCCACAGAGGTTACGAAGTCCAAAAGCCCTGCTGCCTCCAATGTTTTCTTCACTTCCTCCATTTTACCGGAAGGAACTTCCGCTGCCAGATTTCCAAATCCCGGGGCAAAGAGGGTTTCTAAGGATACGTTATCCGAAAGGGTAACTCCCAATTTATTTCCAAATGCCATTTTGCTTATGGCCGCCGCAAGGCCTTTTCCGTCTATGGCGTACACAGAGATGAGGGCGCGTTTTTCTGTGAGTTCATGAACTGCGTCATATATTTTCATCACCGTATCATACATTGGCAGGTCATACCCATCCTTTGGAACGGTAAATAACACCAGTTCATTTCCAGGGTTTTTAAGCTCCGGGGTAAGAATATTTTTCTCTTTTGCCACATCCACGGCAAAAGAAACCAAAGTAGGGGGAACGTCTATTTCATTAAAACTGCCGGACATACTGTCCTTTCCCCCGATGGAGGGAAGGCCAAATCCAATCTGGGCGCTGTAAGCCCCCAAAAGAGCTGCCACAGGCTGGCTCCAGCGGGAGGGTTCCTCAGACATTCTCCTGAAATATTCCTGGAAAGTAAAGCGGATTTTATGGAAATCCCCTCCCGCTGCCACAATGCGGGATACCGATTCCAACACGGCATACACAGCCCCGTGATAGGGGCTCCAGGAGGACAAATAGGGATCAAAACCGTAACTCATCATGGTAACGGTATCCGTTTTCCCCCCGGCCACGGGAAGCTTTGCCACCATGCTCTGAGTCTCCGTGAGCTGGTAACGGCCGCCGTAGGGCATATACACGCTTCCCGCCCCGATAGAGCCGTCAAACCGTTCCACCAGGCCCTTCTGGGAGCAGACATTCAAATCGGAAAGGGTCAAAAGCCATGCCGCCTTGATATCCTTTTTATCAAGAGCCTCTTTTACCTTTGGCGTTGAAATTTTATCCAGATAACAATCAGATTTAGACGGGATATCCACGGACACTTTCGTCTCCTGGTGGGCGCCGTTTGTATTTAAAAATGCCCGGGAAATATTTACAACTTCCTTTCCCCTCCAAGAAAGCACAAGGCGGGGCTCCTCTGTCACAACGGCAACCTTTACCGCCTCTAAGTTTTCTTCTTTTGCGTAGGCCAAAAACTGCTCTGCATCCTCCGGGGCAACCACAACAGCCATTCTCTCCTGGGACTCTGATATAGCAATCTCCGTCCCGTCCAAACCTGCATATTTCTTTGGCACCTTATCCAAATCCACCAAAAGGCCGTCCGCCAGTTCACCGATGGCAACGGAAACTCCCCCTGCGCCAAAATCATTGCACTTTTTAATAATATGGCTGACTTCCTCTCTTCGGAACAGTCTCTGGATTTTACGCTCCGTGGGGGGATTCCCCTTCTGCACTTCCGCTCCGCAGGTGTCAATGGAAGCCGTATTGTGGGCCTTGGAAGAGCCGGTGGCGCCGCCGCAGCCATCCCTTCCGGTACGTCCCCCCAAAAGGATAATGATATCCCCCGGGTCGGAGGTAAGCCTCTGCACTGCCCGCCTGGGGGCCGCCCCCATCACTGCGCCGATTTCCATGCGCTTTGCCACATAATTGGGATGATATATTTCCTTTACATAGCCGGTGGCAAGGCCAATCTGATTTCCGTAAGAACTGTAGCCGTTTGCCGCTCCCCGCACCAGTTTTTTCTGGGGGAGCTTCCCTTTCATGGTTTCTTTTACGGACACAGTGGGATCCGCCGCCCCGGTGACACGCATAGCCTGGTATACATACGTCCTTCCTGACAAGGGGTCGCGAATTGCCCCTCCAAGACAGGTAGCCGCCCCTCCGAAAGGCTCAATCTCCGTGGGATGATTGTGGGTCTCATTTTTAAAATTCACAAGCCACTCCTCTGTTTTTCCGTCCACCTCCACAGGCACCACAATAGAGCAGGCGTTAATCTCGTCAGACTCCTCCTGGTCCTTTAGTTTTCCCTCTTTTTTCAGCCTCTTCATAGCCATAAGGGCAATGTCCATCAGACACACAAACTTGTCATCCCTTCCCTCATAAAGATTTTGATAAGTTGCAAGGTAGTCTTCATATGTGTCCTGAATTGGCTTTTTGTAGTCTCCCTCCCCAAAGGCCACTTCCGTAAGCTCCGTAGAAAAAGTGGTATGGCGGCAGTGGTCTGACCAGTAAGTGTCCAGCACCCGGATTTCCGTCATGGAAGGATCCCGCTTTTCCTCATTTTTAATGTAATTTTGGATATGGAGAAAATCCTTAAAGGTCATTGCCAGATTTAAAGAACCATAAAGTTCCTTTAACTCCGTTTCCGGCATAGAAATAAACCCGTCAAAAATCTTCACATCCGCCGGTTCCTCAAACTTTGTAATCAAAGTTTCCGGTTTATTCAAATCCGTTTCCCTGGAATCCACAGGATTGATACAATGATCTTTAATGGCGGTAAGCTGCTCACTGCTCACATCCCCGGTAATCACATAGGTGGTTGCGGTGCGGATAACCGGCTCCTCCGTTTCATTTAACAGCTTCACGCACTGTTCCGCCGAATCCGCCCTCTGGTCAAACTGCCCCGGCAAAAATTCAACGCTGAAGGTCTGCCCGCCTTTTAAATCAAAACTCTCCTCATAAACAAAATCCACAGGAGGTTCGGAAAACACCGTGTGGATCGCCTTCCCATAGGTATCGTCGGAAATATTTTCAATATCATAGCGGATTAAAACCCGAACTTCCTCTAAAGTCTTAATTCCAAGATAACTTTTTATCTCAGACTTTAATTCTTTGGCCTGTACGGCGAAATCCGGTTTCTTTTCCACATAAACTCTTCTTACATTGCTCATGGTTTTTCCTCCATCTGTAATTTACTTCTGGTATTATCATATCACACCATGATAGATATCTGCAATGAAACATTCAAAAGATTTTTATTCTGCCATAACCACACATTCTTTCCTGTAAAAACAGATACAATAAACCGAAATATCCCGGTAGCCCTGCTTTTCAAACTCTGCCCGGTAATTTTTCTTCCCTGCCTGCCTTCCCCGCTTTCCCGGTTGGATTTTACCATGTACCTGCCCCTTACAGTCTTTCTGCTCTAAGGCAATCATCAGAGGGGATAAATCCGCCCCTTTTATCTTTTTCTCAAACCACAAAGAAATATGGTTCTCATAAATGTATGCAATTTCCTCATTTGGAATGGTCATTTGGATATAAATATCCCTCCCGTCAACCCCCTCTCCCGTGGTATGCTTCCAGGCATTTTGATAAAAGAGCAAGGGATGTGGCTTATTCCCCCGACGTGGCCTTCCTCTTTAAAACAGCCTGATATTTCTCTTTGGCATACATGATGTGTTCCTTGTACGCTTCTGTGCAATCCATAGAAATTTCCCCCTTTCTCCCACATGGGGCGGTGATTGGTTTATAGTTACATTTTATAATTCAAGGGGCGGCGTTTTATATTGCTTCCCCATGATTATCTTCCGGCATACCTTTAACATTTTATTTTCAAGAAAATAGCCGACAAACTGTGATTTATAAGTCTGTCGGCTCTGCGTCTATGCGTCTGGCTCTTTGTCTTTATTCAAGTTACCGTTTGATAATGGTTATATGTAGTTCTTTAGCGTCAATTAAATTTTCCTGTTTGCATTTCGGACAGTAGAGAGGAAAATTTTTTAATTCTGCATCCTCCCGTATTTGTAGTCTTGTTTTATTTCCGCAAACAGGGCAAAAAAACCATTTGGTTTTTTCCGACTCCTTTACCCCCCATATTTTTGTTTATTTTTCAGCTTTTATAATCATTGTACTTTTATTCTCATAAAGTATATGCACATTTCTAAAACCTGCATTTTTCATCAACTGTATTTGATGCTCAAGTGTTAATGGAATATCAATATGAACAAAAACATCATCAGGTATGTGGTTTTCTTTGCGTTTAAATTCATATTGTTCAAGGCAGAGTATTTCTTCATCTAAGCAACAGGCGACATAATCACATTCAATATAGTACCCTCCGCATTTAATTGTTTGGAAAAGTTTATCATATATTTTTTGCTTTTTAGAGTATTTAAAATGATGTAATGTTTCAAATGAAAGAGCTGCGTCATATTTCTCTGCTTCTAATGGATATTCAAAATAATCTGCCATAATTAAATCAATATCCTTATCCGCATATTTAACCCGCAGTTTTTCCAACATATCTTTGGATAAATCAATACCTGTAATCTTCACATTAGGAAACTTTTGATATATTGATGCCAGTTCTAGCCCTGTACCACAACCAATATCAAGTAAAGAATTTATAGAGGTATCAAAATAATCCGCTATATGAGCATATTCTTCCGCCCAATTATTAAGATGAACATTATCATAATTATCAATCCGGTTAGAAAAGAAATATATACTTTTTGAGTTCCTCCGGCGTTCTTATTTTATTTTCTAACATAATTAAACTATCCTTTCTCTAATTTTTTATACTGTTTCCAATGAGAATCTATTAAAAGCATTTTTCAATAATTTCTTTGCTAAATCCAATGGAATATCTATATCATTAGATACAATTTGTGTAGCTATGCCATGAGAATATAGCCAAAAATTGATAAATAACATTTCTGCTTTTTCCGTTGATAAACCTGTCAATGCTTTGGCGTTTTCTATGGAAGCTCTATTCCATTCTGCATGAATAATATCTTGTAAAGAAGAACCTGCCATAGTCATATTCATAAATAAGCTGCTGAAAATCATTTTTTCACTACGCGCAAATTCGATATATGAAATGCCTTGACTTAACAACCGATTTTCATTAGTCATATTCTTTTCCATGAAGTCATTGTAATAATTATCAAGTTCCTTTTTAATATCCTTTTTCAGTTCCTCCATATTTTTGTAAATGCGAAAAAGAGGTTTTGTAGAACAGCTAAGAGATTTCGCCAAACTACGGGCATTTACACTGCGTATTCCGTTTTCTCTAATTAACTGAATCCCAGCGTTAATAATGTCTTGTTTAGTAATAATTGGTGTTGGTGGCATTTTAAATTACCTCCTACGGAAACATAAGTTACGCAACATTAGTTACTATTATAGTATAGCTATATTTCCTTGTCAATAGGATAGTAAAGTATCTTGCCCGTGGCGTTGCCCTCATATAGCTTTTTCACAAGCCCGTCAAGCTCTTTATGCCGCTTCTGTGCCTTGCTGATTTTCTGCTTACATTCCTTGACGGTTTTCTCTTGGTTCTGGTCGGACGCTTCCCGAACACGTTCTGTACCTATTTTCCGACAGCCCCATCTCGTAGAGAAGATACCACGAATGGTGTTTGCTTAGATGAAAGTTCATATTTTGCGAGTTGATATTATTCGTTCAAACGGATATAATAAAAACAGTACATTTTAGGAGGACAGAAATGTTTGAGTATATGACGGCACAGGAAGCATCAGAGCGTTGGAATATATCGGTACGACGGGTGCAAAGACTTTGCAAAGAAAAGCGGATTGAGGGTGTTATAAACATTAATCGTGTATGGCTTATTCCTAAGACAGCGAAGAAACCTGTTGATGGCAGATATAAGGAAAACAAAAAACAAGATGGAGTTGATTGACTATGAAAAGAATTTTAATTATTGATGACGACATACATATTGGAAATGTGCTTGAAGAAATGCTTTCCAAAGAGGGATATCAAATCTTCCGTGCTTATTCTGGAACAGAGGCATTATTCGTTTTATCAAAGTCAAAGCCAGACCTTGTATTATTAGATTTAATGCTGCCGGGATTGAATGGAGAAGATGTACTTCCCCAAATAAAGGGAATCCCTATTATTGTGGTGAGTGCCAAAGTTGATATTGATAATAAAGTTGATGTGCTGCTTGGCGGTGCGGTTGATTATGTGACGAAGCCGTTTAACATGAGGGAACTTTTAGCCAGAATTTCCGTACATCTCAGAAATTCGGAAAGTATGCTTGTTTCTTCAGAATTGACATTTGCAGATATTGTACTCAATACCAATACCCATATTGCAAAAATCGATAATACGGAAATAAAATTGACAAGGACAGAATATGCCATTTTGAAACTGCTTATGCAAAATCCCACACAGGTTGTTACAAAATCACTGTTGTTAGACCGTATCAGCACAGACACACCAGATTGTACGGAAAGTTCTCTGAAAATGCATATTAGCAATTTGAGGAAAAAACTTCGAGAGGTAAATAACAAAGAATATATTGAAGCGGTCTGGGGAATTGGCTTTAAAATGAGGGCAGAATAAATCTTTACGATTTCTTTACTGTTCTCTTTACTGTTTTCTTTACCAATTACAGATATAATGCCAGTACACTAAACAAGGAGGTTATGCTTTTATGGATTATGTTCTTAAAACAAATGCTTTGTGTAAAAGTTACAAAAATTACAAAGCATTAAACGGACTATCAATGAATATTCCCAAAGGAGCAATCTATGGCTTTGTAGGGAAAAATGGTGCTGGCAAGACAACACTTATCCGTCTGATTTGCGGCTTGCAAGAGCCTACATCTGGAGAATACACGCTATATGGAACAAAAAGCACAGATAAGGAGATTTTAAAAGCACGCAGACGGATGGGGGCTGTTGTGGAAACGCCCTCGATTTATCTTGATATGACAGCTGAGGACAATTTGAAACAGCAGTATCGTATTCTGGGACTTCCATCTTACGATGGATTGGCGGATATCTTAAAACTGGTTCGATTGGAGAATACAGAAAAGAAGAAAGCCAAAAATTTCTCTCTTGGTATGCGGCAACGATTGGGTATTGCTATCGCATTAGTCGGTGACCCTGATTTTTTGGTTTTGGACGAGCCTGTCAATGGTCTTGACCCGCAGGGAATTATAGAAATGAGGGAGTTAATCTTAAAACTCAATCGGGAACAGCAGATTACTGTATTGATTTCCAGTCATATCCTTGATGAATTATCCAGACTTGCAACGCATTATGGATTTATTGATAAAGGGCAGATTGTAAAAGAAATCAGTGCCAAAGAGCTGGGTACCGCCTGCCGCAAGTGTATTCGTCTTGAAGTAACGAATACCCGAACACTCTCTCGTGTGTTAGACGGAATGAATGTTGAATACACCATTGTTTCTGACAAGGCGGCTGATGTGTATGCCAGAATCAATGTTTCCAAATTAACACTCGCTTTAGCAAAAGAAAATTGTGAAGTGATTTCCATGCAGGAACGGGATGAAAGTTTGGAAAGCTATTATGTCGGTTTGGTAGGAGGGAAAGAGAATGACTAAATTGTTATCCGCAAATTTCATGCGGTTGAAAAAGGACAAAGTTTTTTGGATTGGCTTAGTTTTTATGTTTGCAGCAGGCATATTTTTCCCTGTCATGCGATACATGGATATGAAACATACAGGCACAATCAATCCGATAGATAATGCATTTTTGGGATGCGTCTTGTTTATTGGCATTATAATGGCGGTATTTTGCAGTCTGTTTATTGGTACAGAATACAGCGATGGGACTATCCGAAACAAAGTAATCGTTGGGCAAAATCGAAACGCAATTTATTTGGCAAATTTTGTTACGTGCGCAGTTGTGAGCCTTATTATGTGTATCGTATTCTTTGTTCCTTATCTTTGTATTGGCATTCCTCTGCTTGGATTTTTTAATATGGCTACAAAAATAGTTATGTTATTTGTATTGACAGCATTTCTGCTTGCTATTGCATTTTCATCTATTTATACTTTGATTTCGATGTTAAATCATAGCAAGGCGATAACTGCTGTTATATGTATTCTTTTCGCTTTTTTGCTTCTATTTATGGGAGGGCAATTAAATAAAATGTTAAGCGAACCTGAAATGAATATGGGTTTGGTTGTAACTGAAAACGGACAAGAATATGAAGAAATACCAAATCCGCATTATTTGAATGAGGGGGAACGGAAAACAGTTCAGTTTATTTACGATTTTATTCCCGGCGGACAGGTAATTCAATGTATATCATTGGAGGCTGCAAATCTGCCGTTGTTACCTCTCTATTCATTTATCATTATTTTATCAACTACAGGTATAGGATTAATTGGTTTTAAGAAAAAAGATTTAAAATAAGGAGTATGTTATGGAAATATGGTTATGGGTATCTATCGGCATTTTGATTGCAATTATCATTGCCTTGTTAGTAAAAATACATATTTTACAAAGATCAGTAAAGGAAATTGAAATTGCTTTTGCCGATAGACTCGTAACCGATACGAATGTTTTGATTGATATTTCCAGCAGCGACAAGAATGTGCGTCGTTTAGCGAATACTATCAACGGACAGCTTCGCAAACTCCGTACGGAACGGCGCCGATTTCAGCAAGGCGATTTGGAGTTGAAAAATGCAGTTACAAATATTTCACATGATTTACGGACACCGCTTACGGCTCTCAGCGGTTACTTGGAATTGTTAGAGCAGGAAGAAAAGTCTGAATCCGTAAATCGATATATCGAAATTATAAAAGACCGTGTGGATATTTTGACACAGCTTTCAGAGGAACTTTTTAAGTACTCTGTTATCATTTCAACAAAAGACAATATAACCAAGGAACAGGTAATTATCAATACGGTATTGGAAGAAAGTATTGCAGCATTTTATACGGTTTTAACCGAACGAAATATCGTGCCAGAGATACAAGTATCTGAAACAAAAGTAGTGCGGATGCTTGACCGTTCTGCATTATCCCGTGTATTTTCCAATCTGATAAGCAATGTTATAAAATACAGTGATGGAGATTTGAAGATTGTTCTGTCAGAGAATGGGGAGATTGCCTTTTCTAATATGGCTTCTGGATTAGACGAGATACAAGTGGGAAGATTGTTTGACCGCTTTTATACTGTAGAAGCTGCCAGAAAATCAACAGGTTTAGGATTGACAATTTCTAAAACACTTGTTGAACAAATGAAAGGAACTATATCCGCAATATACGAAAACAACAGATTAAGCATTCATATCTTTTTCCCAGATCTTAAAGAATGAAAGGATTGACCTATGCAAGATGCAAAATGGATACGCTGTCCTGTTTGTGGCAACAAAACTCGTGACAGAATTAGAGAAGATACCGTTTTAAAAAACTATCCTCTCTACTGTCCGAAATGCAAGGGGGAAACTTTGATTAAAGTTAAGAACTTACAAGTAACTGTTATAAAAGAGCCAGACGCTTAAGACGCAGAGCCGATGAACAAGTGAGCACTGCTGCTTTTGCAAAGAGACTGTTTCATATTTTGTGTAAACTCAAAAAACTGACATAAGATCTATTGAATAGTTACAAGTGGGCAG
>NZ_RAZG01000047.1 GCF_003612565.1 Roseburia sp. 1XD42-69
TGTAGGAATACTGTCTGCATTATCGACATTTAAAAACTGTGCCAATGTCTCCATAAGCTCACTGCCAGCGGGCACGACATCCATCAGCCCTCCCCTTGGGCCAGTCGCCACGATGTAATTTTTACCCGAATTGCCATCTGTTTGTACCGATGTATTATTGGGATCAAACTCAAATGATTTATCAAGTTTCTTATCATATATACGCCAATATCCAGATATCTCATCGGACGGTTCAATTAGATACCGCTCACTTTCTACTTTTTCAACTGGCTGATTTGTTTCTGCCTTAAGATTATTTGTATTAAACCTTGAACCCATACTGCCCATTATGGAATATGCATCATATGCAGAAAACCTTCCTCCCGCTTTTGAATAAAGGAAATTATAACCAGAACTTTCACTCACCATATCTGTACCAGCCATTCTGCCTGCAAATCCTGTTCCCGAACCATTCCTCTGTGACTTTCCCATATCACGCCATGCGGGAAAACCCACCCCTATTCCATTTACGCTCATTTTTCAAATCCTCCATTGTCATCAATTATTTTATAGCAGCCCCTCTGTCGTTCAGAGCCGCATCCGCTCCCTTGTAATAAGTCCGAGCGGTTCATTACCTCCATGCAGACATACCGCCTAACTTCCCCTGTCAAACTTCATGACAAACACCCCCTTTCGCTGAAATTACTGCAATTACTTTTTTCACTCCGCACTCCCTTTATACGGATTAACCCCCAATGCCGCTTGCATTACCGATGCTCATACCTGTCTCCTTTCCTGTAACATCACCGTTACACTGAACTCATTTTTCTTTATCTTGATATCTATGTCCCCCATATATTCTTGCGCTTCCCTCTTTACATTGGAAAGCCCGAACCCGTGCATGGAACCTTTCTTTCCGAAAGGCTCTTTTTCCTTTGTAGAGATTGGGAGGTTCGTATCCGCATCCATGATAATCTCCCCTTCAAACGGGTTTCTGACCTCGATCAGGAAGAACTTTCTCTTCTGCCTGCTGGAAATAATAATATACCTGTCGCCCTGCCGCATTTTCCCGCAGGCTTCCAAGGCGTTCTGCAGCAGGTTATTTATAATGATGCCGATGTCATAGGCATCATACTTTTCCGATTCCGGGTAGGTAAATTCTGACCGGAACCGTATGCCCTGCTTTTCCGCAGCTTTCTGCCTGTCGTTCACAATCACGTCAGTAACGGTATTCCCTGTCTTTATGGAAAACTCAAAGGCATCCATGCTCTCATCCATTCTGGAAATGTAATTCCCCATGTCCCCATAGTTCCCACTCTCAAGCAGCCCCTTGATATTGGTCAGATGATTTTTCATCTCATGCTTCATCCGGCGTATGCCGTCATAAAACTGCTCCACCTCCGCCATCCGTTCCTGTATGGCATGGACCTGCTGCTGTTCCACAAAATATCTTTTCTTTTCCGCCTGAAGCCCTGCCACTTTCTGATAGGATATTATGGTCACCAGAATACTGGCATAAAATAGTGCTGCAGACACAGGTATAATCCCTATCAGCACCGGGTACTGCTCATAAAGCCGAATAATCAAATCCCCCTTAGCCACCACTGTCAGAATCCGGAATAGGATATTTACAAACAAGATGCCCGTCACAGGCGCCAGCAACAGATAGCACAATTCCCCTATATGCAGCTCTATCCTGCATTTTTTGATCTCATGTGCCGCCATATACAGCAGCACGAAAAAAAGCATAAACTGTAACAGTTCTACCATGAAAAAATTCAAAGCAGTGTTCTGCAATACCTTCGCCGCATCCGCCCCCTTTCCGCAATACCTGATTATATAAAAATTCACGCTCACCACCGCCAACGAACTCAAGTTCCTGATGCAGAAGAATACTACCCCCATGAACAGTGCAGCTTTCTTTTCCATCCCTAAATACCTTGCCGCCAGCGTCAACAGGACTATTACTGAAATCATGCAGACCAATGTTCCCATACTGACTGCCATGTTAAAAAAATAGATGATAGAATAGGATGCAAACACAGTCAGCATCTTTATGATATCTGCCGGATGCCCCCTTTTCCGCCCCGCCATATACGGATAGAAAAATGCCGTCAGACAGCAGGCATACAGAACGACCTCAATCCCCACCGCTGTATTTTGGAACAGTGTAAAACTTGCCTCGCTCAATGACAGCCCTCCTATTTCATAAACCGCAGGTACGCTTTTACAAAATCTTCATACTTATATTTTGAAATCAGGAGCTTATCCCCATTTGTCAGCGTTACCTCTGTTTTGTTGTATTCATCCACATAGGACAGATTGACCAGATAGCCTTTGTGGACACGGCAGAACTGCCCCTGCAGTTCTTCTTCCAGATCGCTCATTTTTGCATAATACTCCAAAACCCCGTCCTTCATATGGACGGCTATCTTATGGTTCTGGCTTTCCATGTAATAGATGTCGCTTAACGGTATTGTTTTTCCCGTATTCCCATACTGGATCATCAGCGCTCTTTTACCCTGCCCAGCCTGCTGTGCCGCCCTTTGAAAAATCTCGGCAAACCGCCCTTCGTCAACGGGCTTCAGCAGATACTGGAAAGCCCCCACGTCAAAGGCATCATACACATATTTTTCATAGCCCGTGACAAATATGATGACGGGCTGTTTGATATCTTCCATGCCCCTGATCCGTTTTGCCATTTCCATACCATCCATTGATGAATCCGGACCTTTCAGCTCAACGTCAAGAAACAGCAGGTCACATTCAGCCCTCGCTAAAAGATAGTCCTCCGCCGTGGCATATTCCGTAACCTCACACTCCACTCCTTGTTTCCGAACCAGCGAACAGATGTAGCTCCTTATATTTTTTTCATCATCACAGACCGCTATTTTGATTGCCTCCACCTCCTTCTTTCAGCATTTATCCCTAAAAATGCTTTACTTCGTGTATCGGAAAAATAATAATTTTTTTAACTCCGACAGCGTGAATAGACGATTTGACAGCGTAACTGGATTGACATTTTTTATCCTTAATATCCCCTCTGCCGCTCTCAATATCCCTCACAAAAGGGGCGGCTGCCCCCGCAAGGCGGCACAAACGCAAACCACCGTGTTTGCATATTAACTCTGATTTCCCCGCTTTCCAAGCGGTTTCTGCTGTCAAACCTGCCTGCGAAAACGGCAGACCGCCGCATATGGCGGTAAGCCATCTGCGGCGGTTAGCTTTTGTATATCCTTTATCTCAGCAGAGCCATACTCCCTGTCAATTTGTTTACCTTCTTTTTCGCACCACAGATGGCAACCCCATAATAATTCAGTTCCGTTTCTGAAACATTCTTCATTTTTTCGATAAACTCATCATAGGTCTTGCACCCCTGCGCAAGGTCTGAGAAATCCACCACCGTCAAATCCGAAAATTCCGGCTCATATAGCTTCTCACGGATAGACTTGATCACCTCCACATTTCCCTTTAAGATTGGCACAGGAAATTCAATGATCCCCAAATGACCGTTGCCCGTCCTGTCATACACATCCGCACCTACAACCTCCGGCATCTGCTTCCCCAGCGTAATGCCCATGATCGCCGCCGTATTCGCTATGATGCCAAGTGGCAGGTTCTCGTCAATCACCATGACACATTTTTCATTCTGTAAATCCATTTTCTATTCCTCTTTTCCGAAGGATTTCTCCTCCTGTTTTTTCTGATAACAGCGGTATAGATAAGCCCTGTAAAAACCTAACCGCCCATATTGCTCCGATAGTTCTTCCCTTCCCGGAATATTTGCCAGTATCTTTACAATTCCATTTGCCGCTGCAAACCGCAGGATATCCTCCAATCTTATTTCTGGCAGGTTCCCGTCCGGCAGGAATAAAAGCCCCTGACGCTTTATCCCGACAACCATCTCTCCCGCCATGACGTACTCCGTCCCGCCGTTCCCGTTTTTAGGAACAATCCCTCCGACAATTTCCCTTTCATGCACAGTTTTCCGGCATCCCCTGTTAAACTGTATTCACCGACCACGCCGCATTTTTCCAGTCCGTATCCATTGTCCGTAAGGATGGAACTCAGGTGGTAATTGGTATGCTCCACGATGCGGAACACACACCCTGCCCCGCACTGACGGCTGATTTCCTCGCACCTGCGGATGTTCCCCGGGATATCCCCTTCCGAAAATTTGTAATACAGCGGATAGACCAAAAGCTGCCCTTCCATTCTTTTCAGCACCCATCCCCGGCAGACTTGCGTTTCCCTGTCTGGGAACAGGCTGATGATCTGCTCCTCCGTCCTTATCGCAGGCTCATTCACTGTTCCCACTCCCTTTCCCGTTATATTCAGAAAGGAAAAGCCCTGCAACCGCCAGAACCGTCCCCATAATGGAAACCCACGTTACCGGCTCCTTCAGTATTAACACGGAAGTCACCACCGTTATGACAGGAACCATGTAAATATAGACACTGGTCCTGACCGCGCCAAGCACCTTTACCGCAAGGTTCCATGTCACAAAGCAAAGCGCGGAAGCCCCCAGCCCAAGATACAGGATATTGAGTAAATACGTCATATCCGCAAACCGTTCCAGCCTGACTTCAAAATCGAAAAGGAACAATGCCGGAGCCATGAACAGGATGCCATAAAAGAACGTCCGCCGCGTGGTGAGTATGACCGGGTAGCCAAAGCTGCTGATTTTCCTTGTCAGTATGGAATAGCACGCCCACACAAATGCCGCAAGGACTGCCAGCAGATCCCCCATCGGGTTTAGCTCCAGTTTAGAGCCGTTAAAGCTGATCAGCAGGGCACCCGCCATCGCCACCACAAAGCCTATAAAAAAATTTGCCCGCAGCTTCCCTTCCGATTTCAAGAACAGGCGTGACAGGATTGCCGTGAAAAACGGCGCAACCGAGATGATGACTCCCACGTTGGACGCCATCGTATATGTAAGCGCGATATTCTCCAGCAGGTAATATAAGCATATTCCGCTCAAACCCGCCAGCACGAAAGTCAGCTCCCGCCTGCGCCCCACGCCTTTCATTCGGTGCGGACAGACCAAAAAGAGCGCCGCAAAACCCATGACAAAGCGGAAGAACAGGATTTCCACCGGCTTAAAATCCGTAAGCAGGACTTTGGTGGATATGAATGTCGTTCCCCATATGATGATAGTGAACAGCGCCGCCAGATGCCCGGCTGATCTCCTATTCCCCATGCTGCTCACCGTCCCCGTCTTTTTCCGAGAATATTTCACGGTAAGTCCCCGGCGCAAGCCCTATGAACTGATTGAAATAATTTGTAAAATGACTCTGGTCGGAAAACCCTGTCCTTATGGCCGCCTCCACGGGCGGCACACCTTCCGATAACAGCTTCTTTGCCTCATTGATGCGGACTGTCTCAAGGTATCGGTACGGCGTGACCCCTTTTTCTTTTGTAAAGGCCCGCAGCAGCGTTGACTTGCTAAGCCCCGCATGGCGGCATATCTGGTCTAAATAGATGCGCTCCGTAAAATGTGCTGTCATGTATTCACAGGCTTTTTCAATCTCCTGTCTGCATTCCGGGATGCAGCTTTCAAAAGGCTTCCCATAATTCTGGATGAGGTACGAGAGCAGGAACAGCAATGTTTCCTCTTTCTTAAACTCCCCCGTTCCTTTCATGACCATCTCATGCAGAGGATGCAGGTGGCAGGCTATCTCCTCATCACAGATAACATTTCTTGAAAATCCCGGAAGTTCCCGTTTCCCGGTAACTTCCTCTGCCAGATCGAGCATGACCTCCTTTGAAATGTTAAATCCCCGGTAATCAAACGTCCCTTCATCACTCTGCACACAGGCATGGCTGTCGCCCGGATTGAAAAGCACAATGCTCCCTTCCTCTATGGCATATTCCCTGTCACGGCAGGAAAGCACCCGCTCCCCTTTCTCCACAAAACCTATGACATAATGCTCATGGAAATGGCTTGGAAAGGGCTGCACGATTCCCTCAAAGCGGTATGCCTCCATCCTCAATTCATCATCGTATACCACTGTCCTTATTTCTTTCTTCATGTGGATTACCTCCTTGTCAAAAGCCATTTTACCTCTTATTTTTTCCTGCGTCTTGTAAAATATCTTCATTTTTCAGATTTATTGGTTTCATTTCTTGTGGGAATTATCTGGATAAAAAGAAACGGTTTTATGTGCATTGGGGGATTTTATTAGAAGGCTGCATTTTAGAAATGAAGAAATTCATGAATTGCCTGAAAATGAAAAAAAGGGTCATTGAACATCCCCCCCTTTTCCCTCGCTATCATTTTTCAATTTTTCTATATACTACCACGCAAAACTCCATATTATCACGGAAACTCATATACAAACACGAAAACTCCGGGCAGTTTCCGTGTTTGTATCATATCCCCCGTTTTCCGACAGCATTTTCCGTCAAGCTAATACCCTTTTCCGCAAAAACCAACAATATCCTACACCTTTTTACCTTTCCGTTTTATACTATCACGGAAACCCCTGACTTTTGCGTGAAAGTATACTTTTGCCTGCAAGTACCAAAATTCCTATGGCATTATTTCTGAATAGCCGCCTGGGCGGCTGTTAGATATTGTTCACATAAATTCTCCAAGACGCAGAGGGGCCACGCTGGACAAGGGGAGGGGTCAAAACAGCCACAGAGGGGTCAGACTTGTGACCACTGTGGCCGTCCATAACCGCCGCTCCCATGCTGCCCTAGCACAGCCCCAAAATCAAACAAAGGGATTCCGGCAACAACCAATGTGCCGGAACCCCTTGTTTTCAGCGGTTTCCCCGATATTCTGTTCATGCCCTTTGTATCAATTAAGCGGTTTACATTTCCACATAGAATTTTGGGTTAGGGAAACCGTGTTCTTTGGCGTATTTCATCAGATATTCTTTCTGAGATGTATTGTGTAAAGGGTGGTTTCACCATCCAAATACACATTGGCTGACGGTTCATTTGTGGCAAAATGACACAGGCTGAAAAGGCGGTGATCGACCAGCAGAAGGGAACCGAAGCGGGAGTGTCTGGGAATGACCTGGGCGCTCCTTCTTCTTTATAGGCCCCCCTCCTAAGAGCGCACTTACTCACCACCTGCCAAGGGCCGATGGTAGTACTGCCTGACGGCAGCCGTGCGCCCTCCGGGGGCGGCTTCGCCGGGGTGTCCTTCCCTGCCGGTATATAATCAGCAGACGCCAACGGTGGCTTGTGCATCGGACGCAGCCGCGCCGATCACCGGGGGCTTGGGGGCCTTCAGCCACCAACAAGCTGCGCCGGGTATATACCGGTGCCTTGCTTGCCAGTACTATCAACGCCTATAAATGAGGGTTGAATGTCATTCGCATTAGTGGTATACTTGGCTCGTGTTAATTCGATAAATCGAAATTTCGGGGAGGATACATATACATGGATGAACAAAAAAGAGAAACTGTCGAAAAAACAGTAAAGACAGGTATCACATTTGGCAGCGCTTTGGCAATGGTAATTAGTTATTCTACTTGGCACTCTGTTGGGTGGGCCATTTTTCACGGACTGTTGAGTTGGGTATATGTGATATACTTTATTTTGAGATACTAATCCTAGTTTAACGGGGGGGGGGATTTCATTTTTATGGTGAAATCCCCCTTGACAAATGTTCTCTTGGTTTACAATGCTGTTGCTTTCGCCTTCCCGTCCGTCATCTTGGCTTAATCTACAATATAATGCCGTAAATTCTTCCTGCTGTCTTTTCATAAAGTTCTCCTTTCCGACAGCAGACACGGTATTGTGAAGTGTAGGTACAGTGTACCACATCTGCCCTTAAACTTCAACGCTTTAAAGCGATAATTCTTCCGTTGCCTGTTATTCCCCGTCATCATCACCCCAATTCCCATCATCATAAAATCCATATCCCTGTGCGCCACGCCGAAAAATATCCGTAAGCATTACAAGCAAATCCCTCCCGTCTTTTCGGAAGTGGGCGTTGACGGTGTATTCCGTGCCGCCGATTTTCTCGGTAATGCTCATCGGCTCTGGGATGCGGACAAGGGGCGTGACGTTCTGGACAGGCGGCAGAGGGGGATATATTTTGTCTGGATTTACCATAGGGACGTCCTTGTATTCCTCCATAATCGCCTGTATTTCTTCCTCTGACAGTCTGCTCATCGCAATGATTCCTCCCTCCTGCGGTCTGTTTTTACTGGCTGTTTCTGCCGATTTGGACGCTGGTTTTCCATCGTGTCGTGGATTTGGTCTAAGCAGTTGTCGATATGGGCGGAGCGTTTTTCAATCCCGTCTGCATATTTCAGACGTTTTCTAAACTCCGTTATCCGCTCTGTCACGTCCTGCTTTTCGGCTCGGAGAGTTTCTTTTTCGGCTGGTGTGGCACGGCGTACCTTGTTCCGCAAGTGCTGGCGGTAGTCAATCAGTTTATTCATCTCGGTCTGGTTTTTCTCCCTGTCGGCGTGTAAGTCGGAGAGGGTGGAGATGTTATGCTTTGACATATACCTTACCTGTGCGGTAATCTCGTCCAGTTTCCGCAATTCTTCTTTCATCAGCGGGCTTGTCGGTTTGTAGTCCGTGTCTTTGGGAAATACCCCCAACTGATAGCACCAGTAGTAATACAACGCTAAAATCCCTGTGGTTTTTTGATGCGGTTTCCATGCGTTTTTATACTGCTCTGGCATATGGGGAGAATAGGAAATCCTTGCTTTGTGGTTTCCATATCGGGAAGTCCCGCCTAAACATGACCGTATGAAATCGGGTGTCAACCGCTCATCAAGCGTGTCTAACCTTGTGAAATGCTTGTACTGCGGCAGCTTCATTTTCCAATGGCTGCCCGAAAAATCAACCTCATATCCCTTGTCGGCAAGGTATTTCATCATGTGCTGTAAATCCCTGCTCCCGTTGATTGCCTCCCTTAAATCCTCCCGATAGACATTGTACCGTGTGGGTTTTCCGTTCTTTTCATCCAGATAAAGCGGTCTTGACGGTGCTTTCTTCGGGTTTTCAATTACCGACAAACTGTACTCTCGGCATAAGCGGTCGGACACTTCCCTTAACCGTTTCTGCTCCAATTTTGAGTAATTGTATTTGCTCCCATCCAGATAAGAAACGGAGTTAAAGCAGAAATGGTTGTGGAGATGTCCTTTGTCAAGGTGGGTGGCAACGATTATCTGGTATTTATCACCCCACATTTCCCTTGCTAGTTTCAATTCGATTTCGTGGCATTGTTCAGGCGTTACCTCGTCTGGCTTGAAACTCTGGTAACCATGCCAAGCGATATACCCGCCTGTCTTTTGGTACTGTTTCTCCGTTAAAATCATCTGCTGTAATGCTGTTTCTTTCAGACAGTTGACTGCGGAAACATACTCGCCCTCATTTGTTTTTAACGGATTCTTCACATAGGAGAACACGTCAAAGAAGTCCTGCATTTCCCGATTCGGCACGGTCTTTTCTGGATTTTCTATATAGTCAATTAAGTCATTTATGCTCCCCTTGGTGTTAGTACCTTGACATGCCATAGGCTCGTTACCGCCATATCAAACCGCCTCCTGTTCTGTCAATTCTTCTACGCTAAACCGTTGTGGGAGAGTTGATTTCTGTTGCAGTTCTAAGATAAAATCTTCAATCTCCATACAGATTTCGGCGGCGGTCGGATAGTAGGGAACACACTTTTTGAAAGCGTCATGCACCTCATAGAGCTTGTTTAACAGCTCCCAAAACTCGGCTTTAGGCTGTGGCTGCGGGGCGTTTTCTTTGCATAACTGGCGCATAAATTCTGCTGCGGACAGACCGCAAGCGGCGGCGCACTGCTTTAATTTTTCATGTTCTTCCTCGTTCAATCGGACGGTAATCGGGACATTCCGCACGTCCTTTTCTGGTTTTTCTCTGCTCATTTTTCTTATCCTCCAGTCTTGAATTTCATTTTTAACAGGGTATTCAGGGATGTTCCCTGAGTTAGTCCACGCCCACAAGCGGCGTGGATTTGGATTGTGGCTGACACAATCCGATGCTCGCTATCTCTGTGGACGCGTCGTCACAAGTTCCGTATCGCTCATTTCCGTGCAGGCACGGAAAATCACTCACTCCACTGCTCCTCCTTCTCCCAAAAAGTCTAGCGACTTTTCGGGAACCATATTTCCTGTGCAGCGGCATTCTTAACGCCTGTCTTACCCTCCGAAAAGAAAATCCTATGTCCCTGCACCTCCGTTCTGGATTCGGTTTCTCTTGACTTTTGGATAAATGAAAAAGCCGCTACACGACATCACGAATGGCAGGAGTGATTTCTCCTGCTCGGATTCGCAATGCTATGTAACGGCTTTGGGATTCAAAACCTTGCTGCCATACGCCAGCCGAAAAGGTCAGCATACATTCGGCGGCGGTCAGCCTTGTCCATTGGCTGACATTCCATTCTTCCATCTATGTGCTATTTAATTTTCAATCTTCCAATTCTCTCACTGGTATTTCAGAATACCATAGCGGCTGCATCCATGTCAAGATTTTGGGCAAACTTTTTAGTATTCCCTGTGGACGGAAATTTTATTCACCTATTTTGAAAATTGGGCAAGGTAATTTTATCCCTCACCCAATAGTCCATAAGAAAACAGAAATTATTAGATGCTTATAAAATCTTCCGCAACTTTTTCCGCAGATGGTCTAACCTTGCATAGATAGCCCCTGTCGTCTGTGCGGATTTGTTCAATGATGGTCTCATGAACTCCATGCTCCCGCAATATTTTTTCCTCGGCTTCTTTCCAGATAAGCCATTTCCTGTTCTCCCGTCCGTTGTTGTATGCCATTCTTTTTTTCCTCCAATCTAAAATTTTTGAAAATACTAAAATCCAGATTGGAAGGGTGGGGAACGGCAGCCAACAGCAGAAACAGCCCTGCGGCACATTCCGATAAAAAACGACATAAGAAAAACCGCAAAGGCTCTGTGACCTCTACGGTTATAGGAGATACATATTCTGTTAAGCGGAGATTCTACTTCTGGTTTCATGGTGAGAAGCAGCGTTGCATGGGCAGGGATTTTTTTAACTGGTTTCCTGCCGTTCCCCGATATGCTATGTATAAGTCAAATCTGCGTTGCATGAGCAGATAGATTACTGCCCGAAAAAAGAACATAAAAAATCTCTCCAACCTACAAAAACAGGTCTGGAGAGTGTCTGTTAAGTCTTTTTGAGCATAGCATAATCGCCCACCACACACCGTTTTTTTATATGGTGGGCGTTTGCCGTAAAACCTTATAAAATAGAATAGAGCCAATAAACCTGTGATTGCTCACTTGTTCATCGGCTCTGCGTCTGTGCGTCGGGCTCTGTGATGATATATTGTCCTACCCGATAAATAGGGTTTTCATATCAATAGGATAAAATCATTTGTCTTTATCTTGGTTTTATCTCATAGTTTTTAAAAAACCACTTGACCAAAAGAATAGCGGCAATAGCTATCGATGGCAAACCCAACAGATTGTTAAAGTTTATTTCTGGAAAGAAATAATTCAAAACCATATTAAGCACAAAAAATGAACTGAAAGTTACAATCAAAATTTTCAATATAGAATTGTATTCTCCTTGTGCTTTTTCTTTTTTCGCCTGTAATTCCATAAGGTTTTCTTCTGCTCTTTTCTGATAATCCTCCATAATAATCCTTTCCCCGCTAAGCAGTTCATTTACAGTTATGCCCAGTATGTTGCACAAATCAAGCATTAGCGAAACATCTGGCATACTTTTTCCCGTTTCCCATTTTGAGACTGCTCTATTGGTAATATTTAATTTTTCAGCCAACTGCATTTGCGTAAGCCCTTTTTCTTTTCGACAGGCTGATATAAATTTTCCTATCATTGCTTGTTCCATGTCCCACCTCCTGGCAAATATTTTACAAACTGAAAACGGATTATGAAACGAACTAACAGTCGATTGTATCTAATTCAACCAACAGTTGATTCGGCGATTATCCGCTATTTCCCCTTGTTTATCTGTGGATTGGATTTTTATCGCAACAGTTCACCCACAAACTGTGATTCGTTGTTCTGTTGTTTAGCTCTGTGTTCTCGCTTCAAGCCCTTCAATAATCGTTACTTGTAAATCCTTTACTTCAATCAATGTTTCCCATTTGCACTTGGGACAGTAGAGAGGATAGTTTTTCAAAACCGTATCCTCTCTGATTTTGACACTAGTTTTATTTCCGCAAACAGGACATAAAATCCATTCTGATTCTCGTTTCATAAGCACTCCAATATAAATTTTTCAAGCATTGGATTAAGTTGCTTGGCATTACGCATTGGAAAGCCGTGATTTGCTCCTTGTAATGTCATTGTCTGACAGCTTGGATTTTGAGCAAGTAATGTAAGAGAAGTTTTCATATCTCTGACTTCCTTACTCCCACAAATCGCCAACATAGGTATCGTTACTGCTTGATATTCAGGTAACTTTGATAAATCTAATGTATTGTAAAAGAATGAGCGATACACCAGCGGAGTAATCTGTTTTGAATATTCAGCCATATTATCGGCTTGTTTTTTTGTGTAGTTCCAATATTTTCCTTGAAACTGCACCAACCACCTCCAATGCAGCATTTTTGCGGATAATCCCGCAAGAGAACCGTACATCCGAATTTTTTTCGGTTTAGGATTAATCCATGCGCTTAAAAATACTGCAAAGTTAAATAATTCGGGTTGCTTACTGACAAGCATTATTGCAATTTGACCTCCAAGCGAATGACCGATTACACCGATTCGCTTTTTATGTAGGGATTTAATGAGCATAAAGAGTTCCTCTACGGTCTTTTCTGGCTCATAAATCTCAGTAGCCGCCTTTCCCGCACCTGCTAAGTGAGGTACAACAAGATGGTATTTATCAGAAAAGCAATACTGCCTACAAAATGTATCAAGCGCCCCCGCCCCATGCAGAAGCATGATAGTCGGATTTTCCTTGCTTCCATATTCATCATAATACAGCATAATTTTTCCTTTCTTTGTGAACAGTTTCAATAATAAATTTTTCTATTTCCTTATTTACTTGCTCCGGATTATCTCCATTGGCAAAATGCTTTGCCTGTTTTATAAAATGCAAAGGATAACCTGTTTGCTTTGCCCATTCTTTGCAATATGCCTTAACCTTGCCTGTGCTGTCTTTCTCATCCACCAATATCAATATGGGGAACGAAAAATCAACATCTTTATTTTCTACAATAAAATATTCATAGGCAATCCGCATTTGCTGGATAATTTCTGCTTTAGACAGCGACTTTAACATAGACAACATTTTTTGATAGGAATAGCGGCTCTCTGATACTGATACTGACCATGCCATGCTCTTTCGTAAAAGATTTGTTGTTAGGCATTTTGCCATAGGAACAACCTGCTTCAGCCACCACAAGTCTGATTTTGAGTAATATTTAAGTCCCAATGGCGTTGTATCTAACGCCACAAATCCTTTTACCATATCAGGATACAAAGCAGCAAAATGTTAACTTGGATAGCCGCCCATAGACATACCCACTAAAAATGTTTTTTGAATGTTCTCTTTCTGCAATATGCTATGTAATATTTCTGCTGTATCTTGATAAGTGAATTTCTGATATGGTTTCGACAATCCATGCATAGGAACATCCCATAAGATTTTTGTTCACACCTCCTGCGTATAAACCTTTTTCCAAAAATCAATTAAAACAATAATTTCTTTCTCAATTTCGTCTGGTATAATACAATTTGAACGATATTTTTTCAGCATATATCCATCGACAGCGTAAAAAATTTCATCATACATTGTTTTTAACTCAATATCTTTCCGAAAGTTTGATATTTCTATTTTCTCAAACACTATCATTTCACTTGCCTTGCTAACATCATTAAAGTTTTCTTGAATGGACTTGTGTATTTCTGGAGCCGTTTCATAATATGCTCTTAGCGAAAAAGCATATAAATGCGGATAGTCACGCATAAGCGAACACTTTGATAATAGGCTTCTTTTCAGCATTTCAAAAAAATCATCTGTTTCCAAAGTTTTGTATTCTGTAACCGCTTTCCTTGTCATCTCAATAGCGTTCATCCACAGGTACATATATAATTCCTTTTTGTTTGTAAAATAGTGAAAAAGCAATGCTTTTGAAATACCGCTCTCGTCTGCAATTTCCGACATTGGGGCTTTTTTGTAGCTGTTTTCTGAAAACACTTTGTAAGCAGCGTTTATAATACGCCGCTGTTTTTCTAATGGAAGTTTGAAAAACTTGTCATTCATATACATTCTCCTTATTGACCGTAACGGTTAATGCAAGTATATTATATATCCGTTGACCGTTTTTGAGAAGACTATTGCTAAAATTATAAAGAAAAGCGACAGAGCTTTAACCCTCTGCCGCCATGTTGCCTATATGAAAATAATTTCCTCGTTCACAATCTTCATTGCACAAGTCCGTATGTTATTGAGCCGTCCGACCCATTCTAAGGCGTTTTCAGCCTTTAGCTGTTCCGTAACGCCCTGCGCCTGCTTCATGCCCTCTATAAGCCGTTCAAAGCGTTCCTGCGCCTGCCTGTCAATATCGGCAAGATAGGAATTGAGCCTGCCGCTTGTGAGAAGATTGGTGTATGTAACCTTTTGGTATTGCTTCAGATAGTCCATATGCCGCTGTCCCCATATGCCTATCGGCTGTTCTTCTTCATCTGGTAATCTTAAATCTGGAATAAGATACCCATTTTCTTCGTGGTATATGCCGCCTAACTGTTCAAATATTGATTTCATATGCAAAAACTCCTTTTCTGTATGGTTTGGTTTCTGCGGGGTATCTGCAAGCAATGTATCAGCAGGCTGTATGTATATACTGTCTTTAAGTTAAGTAATCCCCGTGCCTCTCGTATCTGCCGCCCAGTTCCTCAAATAATGATTTTGCCATTTTCTGTCTCCTCCAAATAAGATATTCACTCCACTTTGTTGTGTCTGCTGTCTTAAACACAATTTTGAGTTTTCTCCTTATCTAGTTTCATACTTGTACGAGATTGGGATGTTGAAATCAAAAAAGATTTCATCATAACCTGCTGTTTCCTTCCATCTTCTGCCCCAAACCCTTAGGCTTTCCCATCCTTTCTCCTCCCATGCCATGCTCCATGGAACCCATATCAGAAATATTCAAATCCCCCGGGTCAACTAATGTACTGCTTTCCTGTGTGTCTTTTGAAGCCCCGATTGTTCCCGCAAGCTGGCCGCTGATACTTTCCATGCGGAGCAGGCAAAACTCACGGAGGGTGGAGACGCCTTTTTTATATTCCTCATAAGTACAGAATTTTGTAGGGTCCTTTTCCACATATGGATCAATCATTTCCGTTACATCCTCAAGCAGCTCTTCAAAATATCCGCTGTCATAATATTTGAGAATAAACTCGCGAAAATACTGGTGATACATTTCTGTATACTCCTCACTTGAAAAAATCCAGGCTAACATAGGCCTCTCTTCTATCTCGCCACCGGAAACAGGGGAATCTATAGGATAATTTACAAGTTCAGCCGCACTGTCCATTGACTGGAATCCCCCAAAGGAAAGATTGTAATCCCAGGGAATCATCTGCATCTGCCCATCTTTTTCATAGAGATAATAATTGTGAATCATAGAGCCTGTGTAACTGTCAAAATTCAACAGGAAATTATGTACCACAAAGTAACGGATTACTGCCTCCATATCTATTGTCTGCCCTAGATTTTCACCGCTGCTTAGATTTTTTAAGGACTGAATAAGCCTTGTTTTATCACTGTGGGTAATATCTGTCTTTGCATTGTCAAAGATATTAGAATAACTTTCTATTTTATCATCCACATATTTCAGCAGCACATCATCCCTGGCAGTCCCCATGCCGCCATCCGGCCTGCCCCCTTCTTCTGCGCCGCCCGGCCTATGGTTTTCACCGCTTTCCTTTCCCCCGCCGATTTTCATGCTGTCAGGTTTATAAAGCTCACCGTAATTGCTGCCGTAATTCCGTCTGAGAAAAGCTTCCTCCACGCCCTCCACCGCAAGATAAAGTCCCCAGTCCCGGCCGTTTACCGTAATGTAAACATAACTGCAAAGAGGGGACGCAGCCCCCATCTCCCTCATCATTTGATATGCCAGGTAATCTTTCATATAGGTGTTGTCCTGAATAATATTGTTCAGGCACAGCTTATCTAAACCATAGTAGCTTTTTGTATCGTCATAATGGTCAAACTCAATTTTAAAACTGTACCGGTTATTTCCGTATGCTTCCACCTGGGTAAGGGAAGTGTTCCCTTTCCCCCGAATAGCCGCATTTTTGTAAACTTCATTGTCAATCAAAAGGCTGCAGACATAGTATTCTTCATTTTTGCAGTAAAATCTTCCCAGTCCTCCATAACAATGTCAATGGTGTGGACCTTAGAAGTATCAAAGAGTTTCGTTTCATATCCCATGGCTGCAAAAACTTTTTCCACCCCAAGATTTTCCCCCTTCATAAAAAGAAGGGTAAGAAAAAGGGTAAACATAAGAATGACGCAGCATATTTTATCAATAGATTTATGCGTAGACATAATCTCCCCCTTATCCCATATATTCACCGTTATAGCTTACAAGGACAGCGCTGTTTATCCCGGGCATATCTGAAAGAATATTGATAAAATCCGTGTCATCATCTTTCATACGAATTTCCATATTCAGCTCTACGGCGCCTTTTTGGGCTGTCTTGCTTTTTACAACACATTTTCGCACCTGCCCCTTAAGAAATTCTTTCGCCTGGTTTTCCGCAGCCGAATCCATGCAGGATAAAACCACAATATAAGGGTTACAGCAGGATTTTCTGTTGACAAAGACAAGAAGTATGATTCCACTAAAAACACTGCCTATAACAGACAGGGGAATCATCCCCGCCGCCAAAACAATACCTGCTGCAATGGCCCAAAATAAAAATGCAATATCAAGAGGCTCTTTAATCGCTGTCCGGAAACGCACAATGGAAAGCGCACCCACCATGCCCAGGGAAAGAACTACATTGGATATCACCGCCAGGATAACAAGGGTGGTAATCATGGTAAGGGCGATTAAAGTTGTTCCGAAACTGGAAGAATACATCACACCCTGGTACGTCTTTTTGTAAACCAAAAATATAAACATGCCAATGCCGAAGGCCAGGATAAGGGCAAGCCCCATATCAAAAATGCCCACACTGGTGGTATTCTCCAAAAAACTTGATTTAAAAATGTCCTGAAACGTCATAATATTTTCTCCTCCTAATCTAATTTAACCGTAAACCCTGCAGGCTGCATATTTAGAAAAGGCCCCTGGCCGGCGGCCCTTCAAGCTGACGGCATCACGGATAATGTCCGGCAGATATTCATCCCATTTCACCTCAAGGATAATGGGCGCATCTCTTACCGGAAGCGTGATGCAGCTAGGATTCAAAAAATCCCGGCAGTTTTGTCCCGTTCTGATATTGTAGTCTATTGTTACACGGACATTCCCCGGTGAAAATACAAATGCCTCTCTTGTATAGCCGACAATAATTTTCGGCTGCAACCCGCCGCAAAGTTTGCTGTAAAATTCCAAAACCAGGGAATTTCCACTCTGGGCCATCCATTCAAAATTCCCCTCTGCAAGACATGCTGCCTGCTCTTTGAAAAGGGGAGCGTTCTCTTTTAAGCACAAACCGTTTACTTTGCACTTTTTCTCAAGATGAATCACTTTTAAGTCGTCGTTATAATATCGGATTCTGAATTTCTCACGAATATTCACGCCTTCAATTTTATCCCGCAGTGCTTTGTCTGAAGCATGATCAAAATATAAACTGTGAACCACATATTTTCCGTCCTTGGTGTGGATGTCACGTTTGGCCACCGCAGAAAGCCTCTGGCAAAGGATCAACATATCCCCATAACTTATCCTGTATTTCCATTCATGCCGGTATTTCACAAATTTCACTCCTTCCAAAAAAAATCCAATCTCTTTTGTACTTTGGCTTTGCCATTATACAAAAGAAAGATTGAACTTTTATTGAAAGAAATTATTTAATTTTGCTGGGCAGGGAAACCACAAATTTTACTTTTCCATTGTGGCAAAATACCTTAATTTCTCCGCCGTGTGATGCGGCAGCTGCCTTTGCAATGGCAAGCCCCAGGCCATAATGCCCGCTTTCGCTGCTTCTCGCCTTATCCAGTCGGTAGAAGCGTTCAAAAAGGTTTTCCATCTGCTCCGGCGGTATTTCCTCCCCAGTGTTTTCCACCCACAACTTTATAACATTCCGTTCTTTTCTCAGGGTACAGGAAATCTCACCGTCTTTTTTGCTGTGGGAAACTGCATTGTCCAGCAAGATAGACACAAGCTGTTTTAATTCGTCCCCATTTCCAAACACATATAGGGATTCCTCTATTTCACAATGAAACTTCAGTTCTTTTTCAAACGCAGCGCTTTCAAAAGGAAGGGCTTCCCCCGTCACAAGACGGCTAAAATCCAGCCTTTCCTTAGGCGCAGAGACATTTTCTGTCCTTGCAAGTTCTAAAAGCCTGCCCACAAGAACCCCCATGCGCGCATTTTCATATTGGATATTGGCAAGCCATTGATTTTCCCCAATCACCCGGGATAAAAGTTCGGCGTTTGTATTTACCACAGCGATAGGCGTTTTCAGTTCGTGTCCTGCATCTGAGATAAACCTTCTCTGTTTCTCATAGCTTTCTTCCAGGGGCGCCACGATTCTGTCTGCAAGATATCGGGCAAGAAAAAACAAAGCTGCAATGGCAAGCCCGCCAAAAATCAGGGTATATCGAAACAGGGTATTAATGCTTTCCTTAAAAACCGTATTGTCCTTAAAGGTAAAAAGCATGTATCCGCCCTTATCCAAAACAAAATAAGCCAAATTATTTTTTACGCCTGTTGCTTTGCCGCTGGATGATATATCCTCGGCAAGGCAGGAAAGTTCCTCATTGCTGTGCAGTTTTTCCTGGGGATTTTTTATCTCAATGATTTCCCCCTCATATGTCATGGCAACCGTATAAAATGTGGCGAGCTGAAATAAAGGCATATCGGAATAACGGGGATTTCCAGGGGGCGGCGCCTGGCCTGGCCGGGACAGGACATACCGCCAGGCGTGTTCCCTTAACATACCCTTGTTTTGCTCTGCCAGTTCAAAATAACTGCAGGCATAAATTATGGTAAGGGTTCCCGCCCACAGCAGTACAAGCACAGACATAATGGAAGCCACAATTTTCCTTCGTGATTTCTTAAACATCTTCCCACCTTAATTCATACCCCATTCCCCGCACTGCTTTGATTTTCGTCTTTGCCCCCACAAAAGACAGTTTTTTTCTTGTAAAAGACATATACACCTCTACATTATTATATTCCGCTTCATTTTCAAACCCCCATATCTTCACTGCAAGCTGTTCACGGGACAGAATTTGCCCTGAATTTGCAATGAGATATTCCAGTATCCGGTATTCCTTTTCGCCAAGCCGCACACTTTGTCCGTTTTGGGTGCAGTTTAAGGTTGCACTGGATGTCTCCAGAGAAATATCCCCAAAAGTCAAGGTGTTATCCGGCGTACTGATATTTCTTCTTCCAAGCGCCCTAAGCCTGGCCAAAAGCTCCCTGGCCATAAAGGGCTTAGTCAGATAATCGTCCGCACCACAGTCGAGACCCGTCACTTTATCCTCCAGTCCACTTTTTGCCGTAAGCATTAAAACAGGGGTATGGACTCTTTTTTGCCGAAGCTTTTTCACGATTTCAAAACCGTCCATTTCCGGCAGCATTACATCCAGGATCATTATATCGTAAATCCCGCTTTCCCCTGCGGCAAGCCCTGACAAACCATCATAAAAACAGTCCACCTCGTATTTTTCCTGCCGCAACAGCTCCCCAAGTGCATCGGCCATCCTCTTTTCATCTTCCACTAGCAAAATCCGCATTTCATCCTCTCCATTTATCATAATACCTTTTCAATCCTGCATCTATGGTCTTTATTCTGTATTTATTATACGGAAGATGTAAAAATTAAACAAGGCGAATCCCCAGTTTCCCAGAATTTGAAAAAGGGAAAAATATATGATACTATGTATTACAATAAAAATCTATATGGGAGCCGTATCTACCATGAAAAAAATATTAATTATAGAAGACGACAGGGAATTAAACCTGGGCGTTTCCTACGCCCTGGAAAAAGAACAATACCAGGTTCTAAAAGCCTTTTCCTTAAGGGAAGGAAAAAAGCTTGAGACAGAGCAGAATTTGGACCTGATACTGTTAGACGTAAACCTTCCGGACGGGGAAGGATTCTCCTTCTGCCAGTGGCTGACATCCCAAAACCGAAACGTCCCCCTTATCTTTTTAACCGCCCGTGATTTGGAGGAGGATATCTTAAAAGGCTATGAAGCGGGAGCCTGGGATTATGTCACAAAACCTTTTTCCATGAAGGTTCTAATAAAGAAACTGGAAGTGATTTTAAAGCGGGAAACTGCCCCAAAGGAAAATATCTATGACGATGGTTTTTTGCAAATTGACTTTGACAAGGCAAAGGCAAAGACAGGGGGAAACCAATGTATTTTAACGCCCACGGAATTTCGGCTGCTTCATACGCTTATCCAAAACAGGGGACAGCTACTCACATACTCCACGCTGTTAGAGCGAATCTGGGACCAAAACGGCCAGTTTGTGGACAAACATGCACTGGCGGTAAATATTAACAGGCTGCGGAAAAAAATTGAAGACGGGGAACACAAATATATATCAAATGTATATGGGATGGGATACCAATGGCTGAGAGAATGATGCTAATCATATGTGCCGCCGTAATTCTTATTTTGGCATATAAGCTGCGGCGGCTTTCCCGGGATATCTGCGAATACCACATCTGGCTGGAACAGTGCTTAAACCGCTTAATAGACGGAAAAGAACTTAGTAAAAGCCATATTCCAAAAGATACCTTAAAAGGCAGAACGGAAAATAAACTGTACCACCTAAGCCGTATCTGGCAGCAGAAAAGCGACTCCGCAGGAATGGAACAAAAACAGATAAAAGAGCTGATTTCCGATATTTCGCACCAGACAAAAACTCCCACTGCAAATATAAAATTGTATACGGAAATGCTCTCCACAGAGACCGACCATGAGAAAATCAGGGAGTTTGTTAAAAACATAGAATCCCAGACGGAAAAACTGGATTTTCTAATGGAGAGCATGATAAAAATGTCGAGGCTTGAAGCTGGGATCATAGAAATCCGGCAAAAACCGGAAAACCTCTTTTTCACCCTGCAGAAAGCTCTCTCCGCCATTGTACCAAAGGCGGAACAAAAAGGAATCACCCTTTCTGTAAACTGCCCGGAAAACATTTCGGTAAGCCATGATACAAAATGGACGGAGGAGGCCGTTTTCAATGTATTAGACAACGGCGTAAAATACACTCCCTATGGGGGCAGGATTCGTGTGGCGGTAAAGAGACAGGAAATATATACGAAAATATCTATTAAAGATACGGGAAAAGGTATTGCAAAAGACCGCCAGGCCCAGATATTCACCCGGTTTTACAGAGAGCCGGAAGTCCATGAGACAGAGGGCATCGGCGTGGGCCTTTATTTGGCGCGAAAGATAATCACCCTGCAGAAAGGTTACATGCAGGTGCAGTCCGGGCCGGGGGAAGGCTCAGAATTTTCTATATTTCTCCCGAATAAAACATAGTACAAAGGCATAAAAAAAGAGATGAACCCTTTGATTCATCTCTTTTTTGCCGTCTTTTTAAGCTTATTCTGCCTTGTAAGATTTCTCCACAAGTACATTTCCGTCCGGGTCAAGGTAACGCATTGTTACTGTACAAGCGCCTGCCTGTCCCACTGCATCATCAAAAGTTTTTACCTGAGCCTTTAATGTATCTGCCTGGGCATCCAATGCTGTTCCTAAAGCCTCTCCCATTCCGTCTACCATCATAGAGCTGTCTTCAATTTTAATGATAATAGCCAGCTCATTTCCTGTAGCTTCAAAATCTACGGACATGCCGTCTCCTGCCATTGCTCCAAATGCAGTATCCATGGTAGATTTTACACTGGGATCATTGTATAATTCCTCCAATGTTGTGGAAGTTCCTGCATCGCTGCCTGCATCATCTGCACTGTCTGCGTCATCTGCACTGTCTGCATCATCTGCACTGTCTGCATCATCTGTTTTTGTGTCCTCTGCCGCCTCTGTCTTAGCTCCTGTCTCAGCGGTCTTTGCCTTATCATCAGAGCCGCCGCAGCCTGCAACAGACAATGTCATTGCCATAAGTGCCGCACATGCAAAAAATTTTAAAGATTTTCTTTTCATAATCCATTTCCTCCTTGCCGCTAAGAAGTTTTCCTCACTTCTCACAGCCAATCCTATGTATTATTGTATCAACGATGTTTATGTTACTAAAATTTTTCCCCCTTGTCAATCTAAATCATACACAATCAGCATATTGTCTAAATTTTACAAGTGTCACAAGATTGTGATATTCTGTTTTTGTGAGCGGTTTGTGATTTTTCCCTGTTATCTTTGTATATGTGCCACAAAAAAAGTCAATTTGTAGAGAAGAAAGGAAAAACAATGAACAATATAATTGTAAAAACTACCGGTTTAAAAAAGTACTATCAACTGGGAAAACACAGGGTAAAAGCCTTAGACGGGGTGGACTTTTCCGTAGAGGAGGGGGAATTTGTCTCTATTATCGGGAAATCCGGAAGCGGAAAAAGCACGCTCCTTCATTTAATCGGGGGATTGGATACCCCCACCGCCGGGGACGTATGTGTGGACAATATTCACCTGGCAAAGATGAGCCGGGAAGAACTGGCAGTATTCCGCAGGAGAAACATCGGGTTTATCTTTCAGAATTACAATCTTGTACCTGACCTAAATGTATTTGAAAATATTACGCTTCCCGTAGAGTTGGACGGTGGAAAACCGGACAGGGAATTTATACGGGAAATCCTCTCCCTTCTGCAGTTGGAGGATAAAACGGAGGCGCTGCCGGGAAATCTCTCCGGAGGGCAGCAGCAGCGCGTTGCCATTGCCAGGGCAGTTGCATCAAAGCCCGGTATTATTCTGGCGGACGAACCTACAGGAAATCTGGACACCTCCGCCAGCCATGATGTTATGGGACTGTTAAAAACCGTGGCAAAACTTTATGAACAGACCATTCTTTTAATCACCCACGACTATGATATTGCACAGCTTGCAGACAGAATCGTCCAGATTGAGGACGGAAAAATTGTGAAGGGAGATGATATTCATGCTGGCCAACAACAATAAAAAAGTGATAGATAAACTGGCAAAACACACTTTGAAAAACAGCGGGAAAAAATATATTATTCTGGGAATTGCTGTTTTTCTCTCTACCTTTATGCTCTTTAGTGTTTTTACCCTGGGAATCACATACCTAGACATGCAGAAACGCCAGGAAATACGGCTGTATGGACATGATGTGGATGCATCCCTCATGAACGGGTACACCGGGCAGCAAAAACATATCTGTGAAGATTTTAAAAACGTTATCTCTGTGGGCAGCACCTGTTATGCAGGGTACCCCATAAAATCAGAGAAATCGGAAAACCTGCACTATGCTTTTATCTATGCAGACCCGGTTTTCTGGAACCAGCAGGCAATCCCTGCAAGAACCTCTCAAAAAGGCAGATATCCTGAAAAAGAAAACGAACTTATGGTGACAAAAAAAGCTTTGGAAGACTGCGGCATGGCCGGCCTTACCGTGGGGGACTCTTTATCTTTGACCTATGCAGATCTTTCCGGGACAAAAACAAAAGACTTTATGATATCCGGCATCTGGGAAGGATACGGCCCAAAGGATTTTTATGTATCCAAAGCATTTTTAGACACGACAGGATACAAAACAGAGCGTTACGGCATTCTATATTTAAAATTTCAGAATTTTATCCTTTCAAAAGGAGAGCAGGAACGTCTGCGCCAGGAACTGAATCTTTCAATACGGCAGTCCCTGTCTTTTTCCGGATATAGAGGAAAATCTATTTCCATTTTAACGGGACTGATTTTTATCTCCCTTGTAACCTGTCTTTTAGCTTACCTTTTGATTTACAATATCCTGCACCTTTCCGTCCAGGGAAACATCCGCTATTTTGGATTGCTTTTCACCCTGGGAATGACAAAAAAACAGTTGAACCGCTTTTTAAATCTAAAAATTTTCTGGGTGGGTATCTTTGGAATTTCTGGGGGCCTTTTCACAGCCCTAATCAGCTCCCTTTTCCTGATACCTGCGGCTGCCCAGGCCCTGGGACTTAAAGCGCAACAGGTTGTGGTAACATTCCATCCCGGAATCTTTGCCGGAACCATATGCCTTGCTGCCCTTACCATTTACCTGGGAAATAAAAAACCAGTAAAAGCGGCCGCTGAGATTTCCCCCATGGAAGCGCTTAAGTTTCAAACTGTCCCGGCAAAAACAAGCAGAAAAAAGAACACGGCAGGGAATCCCCTGTGGAAAATGGCGTGGGAACAGCTTACAAAGGACTGGAAAAAGACAGCCGTAACCCTTGCCTCTTTCACTCTGTGCCTCACTGTGTTTTTATGCCTTTCCACAATTGTAAAAGGCCAGTCTGACTTTACATCCAACTTCATAGACGAAGATTTGGTAATACAAAACAACACCCAGTCCTACGATAATCCCCGGGAGTGGAAAGATGTTCTAACAGATACCTTAATTCAAGAAATTGAATCCGACCCCGGAGTGGAAACGGTAAATCCTCTTCTCGCCGCCACAATAATTGTTCCCTGGGAAAAAGACTTTGCCGATTTGTGGATGAAGGGAATAAATGAATTTTTTATGGATGAACCCTACGAAAAAACCTTAAAAGATTACAAGGCGCACCCGGAAAATTACTACTCTTTTATCCAAGGAATAAACGAAAGAGAGTTTGACGCCTTAAATGAAAACCTTGAGGACCCTGTAGACAGGGAAGCTTTTTTAAAAGGGGAATGCTGCATTCTATCTTCCGCTTACGTTCTGGGCGAAACAGACGTCACCGGAAAAAAAGTAACCTGCCGGATGGATGGGAAGGAAAAACCCCATAGTTTTCAGATAGCCGCCGCTGTATCTGACGGATCTTACAGTATGCATACGGCCGGGGGCCCTGTGATTGTGGTGTGCGACAGATTTTTAAAAGAAAATGCAGAAAATATTCACACCATAAGGCTGAGTGTCTCCTACAAAAAAGCCTTTGACGAAACTGTGGAAAATAATATAAAACAAATACTTGATCAAACTTCCAAACAAAATAGCTTTTTCCTGGAATCCAAAATTGAAAACCGAAAAGAACTAAAAAAAGCCCAGGGAAATATGACCGGCGTGGGCATAGGGATTACATGCATCCTTGCCCTGATTGGAGCCATGAACTACATTAACACCGTATCCTGCAGCATTCAAAACCGGAAAGTGGCATTAGCCGTTATGGAAAGCATTGGAATGTCAAAAAAACAAACCGACAAAATGTTAATTTTGGAAGGTCTGCTCTACGCTGCCGCTTCCCTTGGCATCACCGGCACACTTGGGGTTTTCATTATCTACTTTGTTTTTCAGTCTGTCAATTACCAGGGGGTTCCATTTTCCCTTCCCCTGATGCCTGCCATTGCCATGGCACTTTTGGTAATTGCCCTGTGCGTACTTGTGCCCCCTGCAGCTTACCGGGTCATCACCCGCAGGGAAAGCATTGTGGAACGGATACACGGATTTGAGTAAAACTACTTCCTTCGCATCCGCCCGAAATAATAACAAACTCCCACTGCATCCGCAAGCGCCCATCCAATGGGTATGGCTGCCCAGATTCCCGTCACCCCAATGGCGGGAATCCGTGAAAGGATGTAAGCCAGCGCCACTCTGGTTCCCAAGGAGCACAGGGTAAGAACCACTGACATTCCCGGTTTCTTCACTGCCCGGTAATAGCCATATAGTAAAAACAGCAGTCCGATTCCAAAATAAAATGCCGCTTCTATCCTTAAATATCCCACACCTGCCATAATTACGTCCTGATTTTTTTCATCCACAAAAATTCCCATCAAAGGTCTGGCAAAAAGGCATACCAAAATACTAATCATGCCGCAGAACACAAAGACAAAAACCAGAGCCCGCCTCATCCCTTCCCGAATCCGCTCTTTTTTTCCTGCACCGTAATTTTGCGCCACAAAGGTAGAAAATGCATTGCCAAAATCCTGTACCGGCATGTAGGCAAAGGTATCGATTTTCACCGCTGCTGCAAAGGCCGCCATAATCACCGTCCCAAAACTGTTCACAAGCCCCTGTACCATAAGGATGCCGAAATTCATCACAGACTGCTGCAGGCAGGTGAGGAAGGAAAGGCTGAATATTTCTTTTAAAATACCGCCCTCCCAATACATGTGGCATTTTTTCACCCGCAGCATAGGAAATCCAAAATAATAATATATCCCGATTCCGATTCCTGAAACATACTGGGCAATCACAGTTGCTGCCGCCGCTCCCCTTACTCCCCAGGAGAAAAACACCACAAAAAGGATATCCAGAAAAATATTTAACACGGCAGATATCCCCAGAAAAATCAGGGGTGTCAGGGAATTTCCCACCCCCCTGAGAAGGTTCGCAAAAAAGTTGTAGAGAAATATTGCGAAAAGCCCCAAAAAAATACATAAAAGATACTCTTTTATCATCTCATGGATTTCCACAGGCACCTGCAATACATGAATCATCCATGGCAGGGAGACAAAAACAAACACATTTAAAATCAAGGTAAAAACGCCGATTAACACAAAGGAAAGAAAAATACCTCTGTTTAAACTGTCGTAATCTTTTTTGCCGAACTGAATGGCAAAATAGGCGCTGCTGCCCATGGAAAGCCCTATGAGAATTGAGGTGAGAAAAGTCATAAGGGTATAGGAAGAACCCACTGCCGCCAGGGCATTTGTGCCCAAAAAACGCCCCACAATTAATGTGTCTGCCACATTGTAAAACTGCTGAAGCACATTGCCCACCATAAGGGGAAATGCAAATTTCAAAAGCCGGCCGGTTATATTTCCCACCGTCAAATCCCCGTCCATGAAAATCCTCCTTAAATCTCTATTACTATTTTAATATATCTCTGATAAGCTCCATTAATTTTGGAATATCAATGGGCTTTGCAATATGACCGTCCATCCCGGCGTCAAATGCTGCTTTTCTGTCTTCATCAAAAGCATTGGCAGTCATAGCGATAATGGGAATACCGGACAACTCTTTATTATCCAATTCCCGAATTTTCTTGGCTGCTTCATAGCCATTCATAATAGGCATTTGAATATCCATCAAAACCAAGTCATACCATCCTGGCTTGGCATTTTTCACCTTATCCACAGCAATGGAGCCGTCATCTGCCACATCCATAAGAAATCCAGCTTCCTGCAAAATTTCCAGGGCGATTTCCTGGTTAATCTCATTGTCTTCCACCAGAAGAATCCTTTTTCCCTGAAACGAAACTTCATCATTCAAATCCCTTTCCTCTGTATCTTTTACCGCAAAAGGAGACTCCAAAATTTCCCTCAGCTCCGATAAGAAAATAGGTTTGGAACAAAAAGCCGTAACCCCTGCTTTCCTTGCCTCATCCTCAATATCCGACCAGTCATAGGCAGTGAGAATAATGATGGGCTTGTCATTCCCGATAAGTCCCCGGATACGCCTTACCACCTCAATCCCGTTCATATCCGGCATGAGCCAGTCAATAATGTAAGCGGCGTACTCGTCATTCTGCTCCACTGCAAGCTTGACGCGAAGGACAGCCTCTTTTCCGGAGGTCGTCCAGTCCGGGCGCATGCCAATGGTGGAAAGCATTTGGGTCACGCTGGAACAAGTATTGAAATCATCATCTGCCACCAGGGCACGAAGGCCTTTCAGCTCCGGCACTACATCCTGGGCCACAGGACCCGAACATGTTCTAAACCGGAGAGAAACGGTAAAAGTCGTACCCTTTCCCTCTTCGCTGACAACAGAAATCACGCCGCCCATCATATCTACAATATTTTTGGTGATGGCCATTCCAAGGCCTGTCCCCTGGATTCCGCTTACGGTGCTTGTCCTCTCCCGCTCAAAGGGTTCAAAGACATGCTCCAAAAATTCCTGGCTCATTCCGATTCCCGTGTCTTTTATTTGAAACTCGTAGGCCGCCCATCCCTCGGGGGCATTCCCCTTTTGAACAATACGAACCCCTACCATACCTCCCGGTTTTGTAAATTTCATGGCATTGCTTAAAAGATTCAAAAGAATCTGGTTCAGCCTGAGTTTGTCACACAATACATTCTCATTGATTACATCTGCCGTATCTATAAAAAACTCCAGCTGTTTTGAGGTTATATCTGCCTGCACAATCGTCTTCAAATCATGCATAATCTCAGGAAGGGAAGTTTCTTTCTCCTCTATTTTCACTTTTCCGCTTTCAATCCGGCTCATGTCCAGCACATCATTAATCAGGCTGAGAAGATGATTGCTGGAGGTGGTAATTTTAGACAGATAGTCCTGAACCTGAACCCTGTTTTCAATATGTGCTGCCGCAAGGGAAGTAAAACCGATTATGGCATTCATAGGAGTCCTGATATCATGGGACATATTGTTGAGAAACGTGGTTTTCGCTTTATTGGCATGCTGGGCCGCCGCAAGGGCGTCCTCAAGGTCAACTTTCTGCCTCTCTAAGGTTTCCTCCAACTTCTTCTCATCATCAATATCCACAAAAAGGCCCACAAAAGTAATCGGGGAACCATCCTCACGCCGTGACAGCCTTCCCGCTGCGTGAAACCATCTCCACCCGTTGTTTTTCGTACTCAGGCGGTACTCCACATTATAAGTTTTCTCCCCGGAATAATCCGTAACCGTTTCCCAGTATTCCTTTAATACCCGCTCTTTATCCTCTTCATGGAGAAGATCTGACCAGGACTCTATCCTGTTGGGAAACTCCTCCTCACTGGCATATCCCAACATGTTCCGGAATACCTCAGACCAGTTGCAGGAAATCATTTCAGCTTTTTCATTAAACTCCATGCTCCAGAGACCGGAGCCCATGGCAGCATGAATATTTTCCATAGCCGCCTGCTCTTTTTCAATCTGTGCAAAGGCACTTCTTATCCTATCCCCGTCCGCCTTTTCCTGGGCCAGAAGAATACTTGCATTCCTCCTTGACTGGTAAATCAGGACTAGAAAAATTACCAGCATCACCATAACTATAATGATAATCTGAATAATACTGCGGCGCATCATGTCGGCGCTGATAGAGCTAATCTGATCAAAAATCACATTATCCCGAACCAGAATTGTCATCATCCAGTTTGTATCCTCTACGGGAACATAACACAGAGTTTCCCGAAGCCCAAGATGTTTGAAAGAAATCTGGCCTGTCTTCCCGTTTTCAAATTCTTCTTCCATCTCCCCATAGCTGAATCCCTTATCAATTTCCATATCTGAGAGGGCGGAGAGAAGATTATTTCCCGCCTTAAAATTCCCGAAATCACCGTTTGTCAAATCCTCCCCATTCCGGTGGTACAAACTGCAGTACGTCTCATTTTCTCCGGTCTGTAGTGTGAGGGAACTTAACATCTCATCAATATTAAGCTGAATAAAGCACACGTTTATCCGTGAGTCCTGAAACACTATGTTCTCCACAGGGACTGCAAGAATTACCTGTTTTTTTGCCCCATATAGATTTGCTGTGGTAATCACCGGCTCTGTGAGCTCCTGGGATAAAAAATTGTACCTGCTAAGCCCCGATACAGTACTATGCTCCGTATAGACAATCCCATTTTCATCCACCAGTGCAAATTTATCCAGGCTGTAGAGCCTTTCCGCCTTTCCCAAAAAACTCCGCAGCGTCTCCTGGGATTTGAGATTTGATTCATCCAATATCCCAAGAACATTCTCTATGTAGGCAAAATTATTCTTAAGCTCCTCCGATACCACCTGGACTCTGCGCCCCGCCAGTTCTTCCAGATAAAATTCACTGACCTGATTTACCGCCTGTCCTGTTGCAGTCTGGGACCTGTTTGACACCCATAGCGTTGTGATTATCAAAATGCCTGCAATCACCACGCCTGTCGCAATGGCGTTTACAACTGACTGCCTCTTTTGCTTCTTCCTAATTTCTTTATCCTGTGCCTGATCCATTTTACCCCCCGCCATTCTTACTTGAATTCACCGTACAGTGTCTGAAGCACTTCTGCGGCCGTATCCTCATAAATAATCGTAGTTATCTCCTGTGTCTTTTCAGGATACCCTTCTCCTGGAAGCTGTCCGTCTGCAATCTTAACTGCCACCTGAACCGTATCAAACCCGATGGAATAACAGTCCTGAATCCCCAAGGCATAAATAATCCCATCCCTGAGATAGCGGAGCGCCTCCTGGTCATGGTCCATGCCCACAATTACAATCTCATCCTCCCGTCCGGCTTCAATTACCGCCCTTGCCGCCCCCACAGGATTACTCATATTGCAGCACACAATTCCTGCTAAATCTTTATGCTCTTCCAAAAACTTTTTTGTAAACTCATACGCCAGCTCCACTGTATCTTCATCATATGCCGTCTCTGCAATTTCCATGTCAGGATACTTCCCAATCACATCCTTTGCTCCCAAAGCCCTGTCCTCATGGCAGGGAGCCCCCTTTGTCCCCACCAGAATGGCAACCTTCCCTTGATATCCAAGCTTTTCACATAACGCCTCCGTAAGGTCTGCGCCGTCCTCATAATTATGGGTGTTTCCCACATAGGCAATCCTTTTGCACCCGTCCTCTTTTGACGCATCGGAGCTTGAAAAAGTCATCACCTTATGTCCATCATCCACCAGCTCATTTATCACAGGGCTCACAACCTCCACGTCTGCCACATCCACGCCGATGACATCAAAATTCCGCCCGGAGGCATCCCTTAAGCGCCCCACCTGGTCCCGGGCTGAGGCACTGTCAGGGGCAAGATACTCATAATCTATAATAATCCCCTTCTCCTCAAACTGCTTGGCCGCATCTTCCATTCCAAGGGCAACGGCATCCCACCAGGGATGCACCGTTTTATAGGTAAAATAAAAATTATACTTGCTTTTTAACGGTTTATATTCATCCAGTTCATGGTCAAACTTCACCACACTTTCATTTCCAAGGCTGTCACTGCCATTTTGGTGGTACAAAACCTGCTCTTGTTCCGTATCCTTGAAACCCTCCCCGTCAGTTTTTGTCCCGCACCCGGACAGTCCTATGGTACAAAGGAATAAAACCGCAATCTTCCTTTTATTTTTCCACAAATTCATAGAAATACCTCGCCTTTTATAAACTCTGTCTATTTTACCATAATTTTAGGGTTATGAATAGATGTTCCAGAGAAAAACGCAATACATTTAGAAATTTATACCTGGTCATTCCTGCAAAAATACATGGATAGTTCAAAAGTGGAAGTAAATGAAAATCAACCTGCTTTTCCCCTGTATTTGTGTGAAATACAGGATTTTACCGGGTGGGGCTGACGTAGACGTCTAATGCTTCGGAGAGGAACTCCATAACGGAAAGTGAGACAAAGGTGGTTCAGCAATGCCATTGGCGGAGGGGCAGTGTCAAAAAACCCTCCTGGGAACCGCACCATAATCGCTAAGGGTCTGCCATAATATCCATAGACGCCTTCCGCATTCCTGCTTCCCATATTGGAATACACAATATAAAGAAACAAAAACGGCACTGCTGGCAGCGGACTTTTAAACAGCAATGAAATCAGGCTATAAACGCTTACAATCATCAGCATATTTGGCAGGATATAAAAACAGCTTGCCAATAAAAAGTCCGTCAAACGCACCTCAAATCCGCTGTTTCTCGTTGATACAAGGCAAATACCAAAAAATATCAGGTTTAAGGCTGCCAGTATTATCAGGCAGACTGAAAAACCGCCGCCCACTTTGCCTGACAGATATTTTCCTGGGCTGACAGGCTTTGTATGGAGAAGCTCATAGGTATTTCTCCTCGTATCCTGCATAAATAAAACAGACAATAAGACGGTTGCAAAAAATCCCATAAACAGCCCTGCAAAATCCGCAAATTTTCTGGAAAAATAGTATGAAAATGTCCTGTTTTCCAGCCTTTCTGAAATATAAGAATTGATTTCTTCACGAGTTCCTTTATGGTAGGCTGTATTCTCATATTCATAATATGCATTGTAGAAGCCATACCCTTCCAGATGGGCGCAAGATGCTGAAATATCCATTCCTTTCATTTCATCAATCACAGATAGCGCCCCCTCATTGTCCATCTCGAATTCGGAAGTTAAAACTTCCTGTATCCGTTCTTCCCACATCTCCCGCCGCAGCTCTTTCTCCGTCGGCACATATCCGCAGGAAACATCTCCATCCCGATAGTTTTGCGGATAATCGTTCACAATGGTTTCCCCTTCCCTGAGATAATGGATGTTCAGATAGGGGCTTACATTTTGAAATACCATAAAAACACCAATTGCGATACCAAGCCAGAGCAGAGGGTTCTTCATATAATTTTTTACCTCTCTTTTCAAAATTGACCGCATAACTTTGCCTCCTTCATTTTTTCGTGATTCTATTGTAAAAGAAAAATCACTACAGAAAGACAATAAATAGAAAAACGCCGGATTACTTAGTGTCTGCTGATTAACCTACACAAGCAGGTAACCAGCCCTCCCTATAGTTTAAAATGTCCAGCAGATAA
>NZ_RAZG01000048.1 GCF_003612565.1 Roseburia sp. 1XD42-69
TGCTATTTTTATGCCAGTTCTTATTGAATTTTCAAGGTGCATAGGCACTTATTCAAGTGCGAAGTTTGAGTATGGAAAATGTAACCGTCCATTATAATTCATTAAAGCCCTCCCGCCTTAAGGCTCACGCTTACACAAAAGGGACGGAAATACATGTGGCTCCCGGCCAGGAAAAGCACCTTCCCCACGAGGCGTGGCATGTGGTGCAGCAGATGCAGGGCAGGGTTTCCCCCACCCGGCGCATTGCCGGGGAACTGGTAAACGACAGCGGGGCCTTAGAGCGGGAAGCGGATCTTATGGGGGCAAAGGCTCTCAGGACAGAGGTGAGATAGGTGGAAGGATAGGGGGAATTTTATGCTGATGCAGGATAAAAAAGAAAAAATGAAATCCGAAATGAAAAAAAGAGTATCCCCTGTAAAAAGTGTGTACAGAGGGGATGTTTTTGCTGTAAAAAATTCCAGGGGGCTTCCCGGAAACATACGGGCAGGATTTGTGCCAGCCCCGGTTTTGCAGAAAAAATCCGGCGGCGGGGTCGTCCAGCTTTCCCACATCAAAAATGTAAATCCCAATACCCAGGATCCACCTCACTTAGTCCAGAACGAAAAACCCACGATAGTCTTTGAGAGCATGGCTTCCAATTCCGCCAGTGCCCAGAGTATTTTTGACCAGACAAAACAGTATTCCGGCAATACCATCTGTGTGTTTGGATTGAACAGACGTTATACAGTTCCAAGGGCACCTCTCCAGCTTGAGTGGATTGGAGATGTGGGCATACATTTTTTCCGGGGATTTACATTTGAGTGGGAAAAACCTGGAGAAGTCCTGGAAACGGACCAGTATAAAATGCCTTTTATCGAGGCCCGGGCAGAGGTTATGGGCCAGGGGGAAAAGATTGTAAATGCATTGCCAGAGGACAGTATCCAATCTGAACATGTACCTGCAACGGATAATTCCCATAAGATTGTATACCGATGGATAGACGGTGATGCCGAAAATGATACGTCCCAGGAGATTCCCGCAGAACATCTGACAGCTTTGTCAGAAGAGACAATGGGAGTGTTATCTGGTCCTTATACATGGAAAAGTGGTTCTGAAAGCAGGACGCATAAATTTTATTGTGGATTTATAGACAGAGTAAATGAGTGCGAAGGCCGTGTACGGGAAAAATATTTTAGAGAAAAGGGCAAACTGGCAGAGGATATGAACAGTTTCCTAAATGTCCCGGAATATTTGTCAAATGAGGGTGGCCTGAATGGTTATTATCTTCCGGAAACAACATTTATGATGAGTCCCAATACTCATAGAGTAATGCTGCACACAATCCGTTCCAGACAGGCGGCGTCAGATATTTATCCCGAAATAGGCAGCAGTGAAAAGCTATTACAGGTATTGGAACGGTATAGGAATGTGCAACTGGACGGGCAGTTGCGGACGCATATGGACAATGTAAGAGGTAACAATTTTCCTGCCAGCGCCCAGCCTTTGAAAAGTTATATTGAGAGCCGTTATCCTAAAGATAAAGAGGGTTTCGACAGTAAATCCATGCAGGATAAAGAGAGCATGAAAATGCTTTTTTATGCCAATATAGCAAAGAACAGCGTTTATTTTGAACCGCAATTAAAGGTATCTAAGCCCTTAAAAAGAGAATTTGAGACAGAGGGGACGAATTATATTGGTGTGGAACTGCTGCAATTGCTGAAAAGTGGTAACCTTGTGGAAAAAGAAGTTTTTTATCAGAAATTGATAAAAATGAGGCAGTCAGTTTTTGATAAATTTTGGATTTCTGAAGAGATGAGCCCGGATTTCAAACGTTTTAAACAGATTGAAGTTAATAAAATATATTCTTACTATAAACGGCACAGACAGCAGATTGCTGCGGAGTTAAACTAGAAAAATATTCAGAGGAACTTTCACGGGAATGTGGCAGCGTTCGCTTTGAGGAACTGAAAAACTGGTATGACGGGTACTATTACAGCGACGGGAGAAGCCTGTTTAATCCCAGGTCTGTAAATTGTGCCCTGACAGATGGCGTCTGTCGGAATTATTGGACAGAGACAGGGCCTATGAATGAAATTGCAGAATGCGTGGAACAGAATGTGGATGAAATCAGGGAAGAAATTATAAAAATGGTGGCGGGAATTCCGGTGGAGATAGACCTGTTTAGAGGAATTATTCTGGAATTAAAAATGTATGGAAGCTGTGAAAAAATGAGTACTGAGTGACAAAATCAAGACGAGGGGAAAGTTTTAAAATTAACCTTGACACCCTGGAAATTATGTGGTATCCTACCAAAGGTGTCAAGGAGAAAAACTTGTCAGCGGAGGATAGTATGGAGACAAAGGCAAGACAGGCGTACCTCTACGATTTTTACGGGGAACTTTTAAACCAGCACCAGCGGGGAATATATGAGGACTATGCATTTTCCGATTTGTCTTTGGGGGAAATTGCCGCAGAGGAGGGCATCAGCCGCCAGGGCGTCCATGATTTAATCAGGCGCTGCAGCAAAAAACTGGAAGAATACGAAGAGAAACTTCACTTAGTGGAAAAGTTTTTATTGATAAAAGAAAAAGCAGAAGAGATTGAAAGCATTGCAGCTAAGAAAACGGAACCGGAGATGAAGGAGATTGCCGCCATTTCCAGGGAGATTTTAGAGGAGCTTTGACCTATGGCATTTGAAAATCTGTCGGAGAAATTGCAGAATGTATTTAAAAACTTAAGAAGTAAGGGAAGGCTGACAGAAGAAGATGTAAAAGCCGCTTTAAAAGAAGTAAAAATGGCCCTGTTGGAAGCGGATGTCAACTTTAAAGTGGTTAAGCAGTTTATCAAAACCGTGCAGGAGCGGGCCATCGGGCAGGATGTGATGAACGGGTTAAACCCAGGCCAGATGGTGATTAAAATCGTAAACGAAGAGATGATTGCCCTTATGGGTTCCGAGACCACGGAGATTGCATTAAAGCCCGGGAGCGAAGTCACTGTGATTATGATGGCGGGTCTCCAGGGGGCAGGTAAAACCACCACCACGGCAAAGATTGCAGGAAAGTTAAAGCAGAAGGGGAAAAAACCTTTGCTTGCAGCCTGTGACGTGTACCGTCCCGCAGCCATTGACCAGTTAAAGATTAACGGGGAGAAACAGGGCGTGGAAGTTTTTTCCATGGGGGATAAAAATAATCCTGTGGATATTGCCAAAGGGGCAGTGGAGCACGCAAAGAAAAACGGATATAATGTGGTGATTATAGACACTGCAGGACGTCTTCACATAGACGAGGATATGATGGCGGAACTTGCCGCCATTAAGGAACAGGTGGAGGTTCACCAGACCATTCTTGTGGTGGATTCCATGACGGGGCAGGATGCCGTAAATGTGGCAAATCTTTTTCAGGAAAAAATCGGTATCGACGGCGTTGTTTTAACAAAGCTGGACGGGGATACCAGAGGCGGTGCGGCCCTTTCCATCCGGGCTGTTACAGGCAGGCCCATATTGTATATCGGTATGGGGGAAAAGCTTTCGGATTTGGAGCAGTTTTATCCGGACCGTATGGCGTCAAGGATTCTTGGCATGGGGGATGTTCTCACCATGATTGAAAAAGCCCAGGAAGCCATTGACGAGGACGAGGCCAGGAAATTAGAGCAGAAGATGAAAAAGGCCGAGTTTGATTTTGAGGACTATTTAAGCTCCATGAGCCAGATGAAAAAGATGGGGGGACTTACCAGCATCATGGGCATGATGCCAGGGTTAGGGGGCATGAAAATGCCGGAAATTGATGAGGCACAGGCGGAAAAGGGCATGAAGCGCACAGAGTCCATTATCTATTCCATGACCCCGGAGGAGAGGAGAAATCCTTCCCTTTTAAATCCCAGCCGGAAAAAAAGGATTGCCGACGGCGCAGGGGTGGATATTGCAGAGGTAAACCGTTTGGTAAAGCAGTTTGAACAGGCGAGGAAAATGATGAAGCAGATTCCCGGAATGATGGGAGGTAAGCGCGGTAAAAGAGGCAGATTTAATCTTCCTTTTTAACATAAAATAAATACAAACCAGGAGGTGAAAGAGATGGCAGTAAAAATCAGATTAAGAAGAATGGGACAGAAGAAAGCTCCTTTCTATAGAATCGTTGTAGCGGATTCCAGATCTCCCAGAGATGGAAGGTTTATTGAGGAAATCGGCACTTACGACCCAACCAAAGACCCCAGCGAATATCATGTAAATGAAGAGCTGGCAAAAAAATGGTTAGCAAACGGAGCACAGCCCACAGAGACCGTCAGCAGACTTTTCAAATCTGCAGGAATTGAAAAATAGCGGTTAAATAAAGAGAGGTGTAACCGATGAAAGAATTAGTGGAAGTAATTGCAAAAGCGTTAGTCGATCACCCGGAGGAAGTGGTGGTTTCCCAGACGGAGACAGACAGGACGATCACACTGGAACTTCGTGTGGCACAGTCTGACATGGGGAAAGTAATCGGCAAACAGGGCCGCATTGCCAAGGCAATCCGCTCTGTGGTAAAAGCAGCAGCCTCTAAGGAAGACAAGAAAGTAATTGTAGATATTATGTAATATATAGCGTCCTTTCGGACGCTATTTTTCTCTCATGGCATAGGAGGGCCTATGGAAGACTTATTTAAGGTAGGGGTGATTACAAGCACCCATGGATTAAAAGGGGAAGTGAAAGTATTTCCCACCACAGATGACCCGAAACGTTTTTTAGATTTGAAAGAGATTCTTTTGGATACGGGAAAGGAAAAAACTCTGCTCCATATCTCAAATGTGAGATTTTTCAAAAATATGGTAATCTTAAAATTCAAAGAGTTTGGGGATATCAATGAAGTGGAGCACTTAAGGCAGAAAGAGCTTTTTGTCACAAGGGAACATGCAGTGCCTTTAAAAGAAAACGAATACTATATTGCGGACCTTATGGGCCTTTCTGCAGTTTCCGATGAGGGGGAGGACTTAGGGGAAGTCGGGGATGTGCTGCAGTCGGCGGCAAATGACATATATGTGATAAAAAAACAGGGGGAGAAAGACCTTTTGGTGCCTGCCATTAAAGAATGTGTCAAATCCGTGGATATCCCTGGGGGAAAAATTGTGCTTCACCTCCTGCCGGGGCTTAGGGAAGCCAATGAGAAATAGGGAAAGAGGGAAACTAAATGAAATTTTATATTCTTACTTTATTTCCGGAAATGGTGATGCAGGGCCTTTCCACAAGCATTATCGGAAAAGCGGCAAAAAAGGGGATTTTAACCATAGAGGCGGTAAACATCCGGGATTATACCAGGGATAAGCATTTGAAAGTGGACGACTACCCCTACGGGGGAGGGGCCGGCATGGTGATGCAGGCACAGCCCATTTTTGATGCCTATCAGGCGATAAGGGATAAAATCGGCCATAAGCCAAGGACAATTTACCTTACCCCCCAGGGACCCCTGTTTCACCAGGCTATGGCCAAGGAGATGGCAGGGGAGGAAGAGCTTGTTCTTCTCTGCGGACACTATGAAGGGGTGGACGAGCGTGTCTTAGAGGAAATTGTAACGGACTATGTGTCTGTGGGGGATTACGTCTTAACCGGAGGGGAACTGCCTGCCATGGTGATGGTGGATGCTATTTCCCGTATGGTGCCAGGGGTCTTAACCAACCAGGAATCCGGGGAGACGGAATCTTTGGAGGGGGGGCTTTTGGAGTATCCCCAGTACTCAAGGCCCAGGGAATGGATGGGGAGAGAAGTCCCGGAGGTTTTAATGTCCGGGGACCATGTAAAAATCCAGGCATGGAGGAGGGAGCAGTCCATACTCCGGACAAAAAAGCACCGCCCGGATTTGTTAAAATCTGCAGATTTGACCATCAAAGAAAAGGCATTTTACAGAGTAAATGAATGAGAAAAGAAAAATGAAAAAGGGTCTAGTCCTAGTGCTGATAACTTGATATAATAGACGGGAAAAGGAATGAACTTAAGGAGGAAATAAGAATGAACAAAGACAATTTATCTTCTGCAGAGGCACTTTCTAAGCTGAAAAGAGGAAATCAGAATTATCTGGAAGCAAAAACCAATTCCGGTAATATTTCACCTGAAATCCGCAGGCAGACATTTGAGGAGGGTCAGGCTCCCTATGCTGTTGTAATTACCTGCTCCGATTCCAGGGTGATACCGGAAAGTATTTTTATGGCAGGCATTGGAGAGCTTTTTGTCATCCGTGTGGCAGGAAACGTTATTGATCGTCATCAGCTTGGCAGCATCGAGTATGCGGCAGACCATCTTGGTACAAAGCTTGTAGTAGTGCTGGGCCATAGCCGCTGCGGAGCCGTGGGAGCAGCGATGAGCAGCGACCCGGAAGGTTATGTGAAGTTTATCACCGATGAAATCCGTAAAGCTATCGGGGAGGAAAAGGACGAACTGCGTGCCAGCTGTCTCAATGTTCAGCAAAGCGTTTCCGTTATTAAAGAAAAATTGAATCTGTCCCAGTCAGAAGATGAAAATGGAGTGAAAGTATGTGGGGCAATGTATCATATTGACACCGGGGCAGTAGAATTTTTAGATTAACAGAATGAGGAGAAACTTATGAAACCAGAAGAATTAACCCAGATGCTTATGAAGATGCAGAAAGAGACAAGAGAGGGAAAGCTGCACTGGAAGCTGGAGGTGCAGACCACCGAGGGAAATGAAGAGAAATATACAGTGGAGGAAGAGGGCCGTGTGTGGATTGTGGACGAGTGCTACACTTCCTTTTTCTGTGAATACCAGGGCAGTGAGTTTTGTATGATTACCTATGAGATGATAAAGAGCAACATGGAAGAGACAAAGACAAATAACTATGTGTTTTTACCGCCTCTGGGTGTAAGGCTGTTTTCCCTCCATACCCTGCTTCCCCATAGTATTGAGGCGAATGCGGTGGTGATTTCCCATATTCATGCACTGTGGGAACTTTTGGCGGAATTGGTGAAAAAGGGCAGCCCTCAGGTAGAACTGCGCATCCGGGAGGCGTCTGTAAATATTCAGGAGGACTGATACCGCGCATATATATTTATAAAATGCACGGTATCGGAAGCTGTGGGGAGGACTTGTTATGGCAGAAAAAAAGTGCTGCAATCAGTTGGAAGTGGAAACCATTCACAGATTTCGGGAGATTTATGCCAGCCAAGACGCATATACTGTGCCCTTAAAAGACGGAGGGGACAGGGAGCAGATAGAGAGACTGGCAGCACAGGCGCTATATCCAGAGGAGCCGGAGCTTTTCTTTGAGATGGAAAAAACAGAAAGCAGAGAGGAAACAGCAGAGCAAAGTCTGTCTAAAACCAGGCAAAGGGATGCTCTGCTTTTTCATTTGTCAGCCAGGGCATCCGGGGAAGAGAACGTGGTTCGGATGATTAGCTGCGGCGGGGTGGATGACGGGAAGTCCACCGTGATTGGAAGAATTTTGTATGAGGCAGCAGGTGATGAAAAAAGGCGGGAGATAGAAAATAATCCCCTGTATCTCCGCAGGGACGGGACGGTGGATTATGCCATGCTGGCAGGGGTGTCGGAACAGGAGGCAAGGCAGGGGATTACCGTAAAGGTTTCTTACAGCGGATTTAGGGCAGATACCGGCACATTCCTAATGGCTGATGTGCCGGGACATGAGGAGTATACCGGGAATATGGCATATGCCGCAAGGCTTTCCAGCCTGGCGGTGCTTATGATTTCTGCCAATAAAGGGATTGTACCCCAGACCAGGAGACATGCCAGAATCTGTTTTTTTATGGGTATCCGAAAAATGATTTTTGCTGTAAATAAAATGGATATGGTGCACTTTGACCGGGAAGTGTTTGAGGGTATTGTAAAAGAGATAACCTACCTAATGCAGGAGTATCACGACTGCACTTACCAGATTATACCGGTGGCGGCAAAAGCCGGGGACAATATCGGAGAAAAATCCAATCATATGCCCTGGTATCAGGGGGAGACGCTTCTTTCAGCCATTATAAAGAGCCAGGGGGAGAAGGCGCCGGAAAGCAGTTTTTATATGCCAATACAAAAAACCATAAAATCCAGCCAAATACCGGGAAAAGAGATAAAGAGACGCGTCCTTTTAGGCCAGGTATTCGGGGGAAAAATATCTAAGGGCCAGGAGATTTTCGTGTACCCTACCATGAAAAGGGCAAAGATTTCCAAATTGTATTCTTTTTTCCAGGAAAGGGATGAGATTGAAGAGGGACAGCCTGCGGCGGTGGAACTTGACCGGGAATTAGATGTGGCAAGGGGATATTTTTTGGCAAAGGAAGATATGTTTACCCCGGCAGAGTGTGTGGAGGCGGATATTCTATGGGTGTCGGATGACCAGTTAAGGCTTGGCACCAGGTATAAAATAAAAATTGGGGCGAAAGAGATAACCGGGGCAGTGACAAAGATTTTATACCGCATGGATGTGAATACTGGGGACCATAAATTTGCAGAACATATTACAAAAAATGGAATGGCAAGAGTAGAGCTTCGTTTTTCCCAGGAGGTGGCGGCATCCCCGGAAAGCCAGAGTCGGATTTTGGGCACACTGACCCTTTTAGAAAAGAAAGGGGAGACACTTTTAGGGTATGGAAATATTGTAAAAACCGTAACCGACGAGGTGTTTTTTGAAAACGGAAAGATGGTTGCCAGAGAGGAGCGGGAGGAGGCGTTAGGCCAAAAAGCGGGAATTCTTTTATTTCCCCAAAAAGCGGGGAGTGAATGGATAAATTATGTGGAGCGCTATCTGTTACATATGGGATTTCACACCATACAGGTGGGGGAGAAAGACAGCCGGGAAAGAATTTTCCGCCTTACGGAAGCAGGGCTTTTGGGACTTTTGTCCGCAGAAGAAGTGATTCTGCCTGATTTAATGGGAGAGGAGCCTTACCGAGTGTGTGACTTGAGAGGGGAGGTATTTTCCCAGGAAAATCTTGTACATATACTTAAGAGAGTGAAGGGCTGGGCGGCAGGGATGCTGTGCTGACCAGGAGATTTAAATAAGGGTTAGGTGAGTATTCCCGGGGAAGGAGGAAGACTTGATACGGATTGGAATATGTGATGACGAGGCATGTATGTGCAGTAGAATAAAAGACCTGGCAGTTTCTTTTTTAAACAGAAACAACAGGGATGCAGAGTTCTTTCTTTTTGGGTCCGGGGAGGCGGTTTTGGAGTGCAGGGAAAAACTGGATATTTTGTTTCTTGATATTCAAATGGATAACATGGACGGAATGGAGACTGCAAAAAAGCTCCGCAATGGTCAATTTCAGGGGTTTTTGATTTTTACCACTGTGTTAAAAGAGATGGTTTTTTCCGCCTTTGAAGTGTGGGCATTTGATTATCTCCTAAAGCCCATAGAGGAAAAACAATTTGAAAAGACAATGGAGCGTCTCTTTTCTTCCATGTCCCAGGCTAAAAGCGCAAGACTCCTGGTGCAAAGAGGGTGCGAGAGCAGCGTGATTTCCTTTGATGATATTGTGTTTTGCGAGGTCATTAACCGGAAAGTGTATCTGCACCTTAAGTCTTCCCAGGTCATAGATTTTTATGAAAAAATGGAAAATCTGGAAATGAGGCTGGACAAAAGATTTTTTAAATGTCACAGGAGTTATCTCATAAATTTAAACTATTTGAAGAGCTGTAATGACAAAGTGGCATATATGGAAAAAGGGGAGGAAGTTCCCGTTTCTCGTCTCCGTAAAAAAGAGCTTTCCCAGGCGGTTTTTCAGTATATGAAAGAATGGGGGAATTAGGGTGGCATATTTTTTAGATATATTTTCTGCTTACATCATAGGCGGCATGGAGCTGTGTGCCCAGCTCTATTTTTTTCTCCGCTTTTTAAAGAAAAGACTGCGGCCTCTGCACTTTGTTTTTTGCGGTCTTTTGACCCTTGTAGTAATGCGGCTGAGCTATGGAATCGCATGTTCCCTTACCAGCATGGTTCATCCTTTTTTGTTTTCCATTTATTCTGTGAGGGCGGGAATTTTGTGTTCACTGCTGTGGGATATTGTGGAGCTGTTTTTATCCCTGGCCTGCTATATTGGCATTTTAAAATACTTTTCGCCAAAAGAAAGAGAAAATGATATTTATGTGATGTTATTTTCTATGCCGGTATTTTTGATTTTTTTCATGTTGGAGTATGTGAAAAAAGAAATCTATGGGAATGATATTTTGACAGATAATCAGGGAAATGTGCTAAATGCAAATCACGGCCAAATGCTTATACTGCAAGTTCTTGCTATGGCAAGTCTGTTTTGTATTCTTTTAGGTTATCAAAAGATGGAAGAAAACTTCCGCCTGAACAGGGAGCTTTCCCTTCTTACCCAGGAAGAAAACTATTTCCGCCAGTATGTCACAGAGGCAAAAATGCATGAAGATGAGACGAAATCCTTCCGCCATGATGTGAAAAACCATATGGTGGTTTTAAAGGAACTGCTGCGCCAGGGAGAGGTGGGGCAGGCCCTGGATTATGTGGGGGATATGGAGGAATTGGCGGGGAAATGTTCATTTCCCTTCTGCACAAACCATCCTCTGGCAGATATTCTCATTCACAGAAAGCTGGGGTTAGCGGAGAGCCGGGGAATTTCTGTGTGCTGCTCATTACTTCTTCCCTATCCCTGCCAGGTGCGGGATATTGATTTGTGCATTATCTTATCTAACGCACTGGACAATGCGGTAAAGGGCTGCGGCATCAATGAAGAGGGAGAAAAATATATCCGTGTGGAGGGGAAATCCCAGGGGGATTTTCTGTTTATAGAGATTTCCAACAGCTATGATGGAAAAAAGAGATTCCGGGAAGGCACGGGGCTTAAAAATGTCAGGGCGGCGGCAAGAAAGTATCATGGACAGGTAAATCTTACTGTCAAAGACGGGGAGTTTTGTTTTTCTGTTCTGCTTTCAGGAACTGGCTTTCCATAATCTGCATCCCGCACCATCAAAAAGACATTTACACGTCAAATCCCTTTAATTTTTGAAAAGAAGGGACGAAACAACAGGTAAGACAGTATTTATGTCTGAAAAGATTTCGTCGAAGAAGGATGATGATATCTCTATGAGAATTGATGGAAACCAGAACCCTTACAGGGCAAAAGAGGAAGAAAAGGTAAGGGAAATGCAAAAAAATGCAACGGCAGAGCCAAATGCCTTTGCAATCGAAGGGGCGGTTGCGGCATTCACCAAAGGGGAAGCATGGCTTTTGGAGCTAAGAAAATATATTTGGGAAAACAAGAAGGCGGCAGCAGAATTTATCAATGAAAATATTCCAAAGATAAAGACAATGCCCTCAGAGGCAACTTATTTGATGTGGATTAACTGTGGGGAGCTTGCGATGGATGATAAAAAATTCTGCAGGTTTATCAGGAAGGATACCGGGCTTTATGTTTCGGAGGGGAGCCAGTATGGAAATGAGGGAGAGGGATTTATGCGCATGAATGTTGCGTGTCCGAAAAGCAGGTTATACGACGGGCTTGACCGTCTGAAAAAAGGTGCGGAGAGATATGAGGAGAGTAAAGGATGATACATATTTGGTATGCAGTTATTTTTTATTTTATTGTAATAAACCTTCTGGGTTTATGTCTTATGGGCATGGATAAGTCAAAGGCCAGGCGCCATGCATGGAGAATTTCGGAAAAGAGCCTTTTTCTGGTAAGCATTTTAGGGGGCAGCCTTGGCACATGGGCGGGGATGTATCTGTTCCGCCACAAGACAAAGCATTGGTATTTTGTGCTTGGGATGCCTTTTATTTTCATCCTCCAGGCAGGGCTTTTTATTTATCTTACAGGTAAAATTTAACATGGGGAGAAACAGGAAATGGCGCATTATAACTGTCTGATTATTGATGATGAAACAGATTTGGCGGAAATGACATGTGAATATTTTCAGATGTTCGGGGTGAGTATTGCCCGGGAGGAAAATGCCGAAAGAGGACGTATCTTTTTAGAGAAAAACCAGGTGGACATTCTTTTGCTGGACATTAATTTAAATGAGGAAAGCGGCTTTGACTTGTGCCGGGAAATACGGAAGAAATGGGAAAATCCCATTTTATTTATCAGCGCAAGGCAGAGGGATGACGATGTGCTTATGGCTTTAAATATCGGCGGGGACGATTATATCAAAAAGCCCTATTCCTTAAGTATCCTTTTGGCGAAAGTCAAAGTGATTTTAAAGAGGATGGAGAGACAGAAAAAAACTTCAGACAATATTCTGCAGGAAGAGGGGCGGGGGGAGTTTCTTCTCCACGAGGAGACCTTAAGCGTATGGGTGAAGGGCAGGGAGATTGGTTTAAAAGCGAAAGAATTTGCCCTGTTAAAATGTCTCTATGACAATAAAAATACAATTGTGGCAAAGGAGAAAATTTTTGATACCGTATGGGGAGATGCCTTTTACAGCGACGGCACCTTAAATGTGCATATCCGCAAGCTTCGGGAAAAACTGGAGGAGAATCCCAATGAACCGGAGTTTATTAAAACCATATGGGGGACAGGATATATGTTAAAACTAAAAGAGCAAAGTCAAAAGAGTGAGGAAAAAATATGAAATTCAGGTATATTCCGGCAGTCTACACCCTGGTGATGGGTGTGCTGCTTTTTTCTATATTGGCATATTTTGGGAGGAAACCTTATCCCGGCAGGGATATGGTATTTTACAATGAGCAGAGGATTTTGGCCCAGGAGTCCATAACAGCGGGAATGGACAGGCAAAAGATTGAAGAGGCATATCACTGCAAAATTTTATTTATATCTGATAAGGATTATGAAGTAAAATTGTCAGACGGGCAAAAAAGGGCGGCGCTGGTATTTGACTATATGGAACAAAAGAATCTGGCAGGCAAAATTATATTTTATCCAGAGGAAAACCGTTATCTGGAACTGAAAGCAAATATGAAAGAGAGGATACTTAGAATTTTTTTCCTGCTGCTTTTCTTGGGATATCTCTTTTTGGGATTTTTGTATGTACAGTTTATACGTCCCTTTTTAAATCTCCGGAAATTTGCCAGGCAGATTGCAAAGGGGAATCTGGATTTCCCCCTTAAAGCCAGGAAGCATAATTATTTTGGGGCGTTTACGGAGAGCTTTGACCTTATGCGGGAGGAATTAAAGCGTGCCAGGGAAAGTGAATGCCTGGCCAATCAGAGCAAAAAAGAGCTTGTGGCAGAACTTTCCCACGATATCAAAACACCGGTGGCGGCCATACGGGCGGCCTGTGAGGTGCTGCTTCTTGAGGAAAAACAGCCCGGTATACAAAAGAAAATCGGTATGATTGACAACAAGGCAAAAATGATTGACGAGCTGGTGGGAAATTTATTCCATGCCACCTTAGAGGAGCTTATGGCGTTAAAGGTGGAGCCTTTGGAGGAGAGTTCCCTTTGTATTAAGGACATGCTCTTTGATATGCAGGAATACGGTCAGATTTATATTGCCCCCAAAATCCCGGAATGTATGGTTTATATGGATCAACTCAGGTTTTCCCAGGTCATAGACAACTGTATGAACAATGGGTGGAAATATGGGGGCACACAGATGACGGTGGAATTTTTGGAAGAGGAAGAGGGACTTCACATTAGAATCAAGGACAATGGCAAAGGAGTGCCGGAAGATGAACTGCCCCGGATTTCAGAAAAATTTTTCCGGGGCAGCAACGCTAAGGGGAAGGAAGGATCCGGCCTTGGGCTTTATCTGGCAAAGACTTTTATGGAGCAGATGAAGGGAGGAATGGAGTATTATAATGACAATGGATTTGTGGTGGAATTGTTTCTGAAAAAGGTTTAGTGGGAAAAGAAATAAGAAACAGTTAAGAAATACACAGGAAACAGGTTAAGATTTTGGGGATGCATACTGTTACAATGAAAAATGAAAATAAGGGTGACAGCTATTTACGGGAAACGTTGCCACAAAGGAGGTAAAATATGAGCAGTATATTAACAGCAAAGGATTTGTGCAAGACTTTTTCCAATGAATCTTTACAGCAGCATGTGCTGAAAAATTTAAACCTGACCATTGAAAAGGGGGATTTCACTGTTATTATGGGAAATTCCGGTTCTGGGAAGAGTACCCTTCTCTATGCCCTTTCCGGTATGGACAGACCCACTTTGGGGAGTATTTCCTATAAGGGGGAGGAGATATCCAAACTGAGCAATGACAAACTGGCGGTATTCCGCAGAACCCACTGCGGCTTTGTATTTCAGCAGAATTATCTCAATGATACTATGAGTGTTTTGGATAATATAATGGTGTGCGGGCTCTTGGTAAACAGGGACAGAAAAGCCCTGGCAAAAAAAGCGAAAGAGCTGATGGTATCCGTGGGGCTTTCAGAGCAGGCTTTTTCCAAATTTCCTACCCAGCTCTCCGGGGGAGAACAGCAGAGGGCGGCGGTTGTCCGGGGAATCATCAATGAGCCGGAAATCCTTTTTGCAGATGAACCCACCGGGGCATTAAATTCCCAGAACACGGAAAATGTATTAAATGTGTTTACAGAGTTAAACCAGAAGGGACAGAGCATTGTGATGGTCACCCATGACATGCGTTCCGCCAGAAGGGGAAACCGTATCCTGTATTTAAGCGACGGGGTGATTACCGGGGAGCTGCTTTTGGGAGCCTATGTGAGAGGGGATAAAAACCGGCATGAGAAACTGCGCACATTTTTACAGGAAATGGGGTGGTAATATGCAGGGATTATTTTATATCACAAAAAACAGCATGAAAAAGAAAAAGGGGGATTTCATTGTGCTCTTTGCCCTGATTTCCCTTGGGGCTATGCTTTTATATACCAGTATCTCCGTTTTCCTGGGCATGGGCATGGTGCAGGATTTGGCCTATGAAAAAGCCCATACGGCGGATTTCCTATATATGACAAACGGAGGGGGAGAAAAACTTTCAGAAATTTTAAGTTCCAGGGAGGAAGTGGCGGAATATGAGGAATCCCCTGCAATGTACCTGCAAAGTGTAAAATACAAAAAAAGAGGGGAGACAGAGGAGAAGGAGTTTGCCTTTGTCCTTGGGAAATTAGAGGAGGAGAGGAAGATTGGGATTTTGCCGGAGCCTGGCCGCAGTATAAAAAAGATGAGCATTTATCTTCCCTACTACATGAAAGCGGCGGAAGGGTATGGCCTGGGGGATTCGTGTTTTATCACCATAGGGGAGAGGGAGTATTCTTTTGAGGTGGCGGGATTTGCGGAGGATCCTTTGTTTGCAACGCCCTCTAATATTTCCTGTTACAGTACCTATATCACTGAGGAGTGTTTTGAGGAATTAATCCGGGAAAATGAAACGGCAAAGGCGGCAGAATGTATTCAGTATAAAGTGCGTTTAAAACCCGGGGAGGACAGTTTTGAATTTGACAAAAATATCAGCGCAGCCTTAAACCGGGAAATGCCGGAACTGTCAGAATATCTGGGGCTTGGGGTGAACTTTAGCACCATGAAGCAGGGGGCTTCCATTATGTCAAACATCAGCATGGGGATTATCCTTGTATTTTCTGTGATTTTGATTGTGGTAGTGCTGCTTATTATACGTTTCAGCATCCACAATTTTATGGAGATGAACCGGAAAAATATCGGAATCCTTATGGCGGCGGGCTACACCTCAAAGCAGTTAAATTTTACTGCGGTGATGGAGATGGGATTCCTTGCATTTTTTGGCTCCCTTTTTGGCATTGCCCTTGGGGTGTTGGGAAGCGGGGTAATCGGAAATTTCCAGGGGATTATGATAGGGCTTTCCTGGAACCAGACATTTCATTTGCCGGGGGCTGTGTGTACGGCGATAGCGGTGATGTTTATCGTGGCTTTGGTGTCCTACTTAAGCGGGAGGACATACCGGAAGATTTCAGTGCTTTATGCCCTGCGTGGAGGCATCGACACCCACAATTTTAAAAAGAATTATTTCTCCCTGGAAAAAACCAGGCTGCCGTTAAACCTGGCTATTTCTTGGAAAAATATCTTTGCGGAAAAAAAGAAAAACCTGTCTGTTTTTTGTATTGTGGCTCTCCTGGCGTTTTCCTGCTGTATTGGCTTTAGCCTTTATGATAATTTCGGCACGGACAATGAGATGCTTTTGCAGATGATCGGGATAGATGTGGGGAATATCTGCCTTTCCGGGGAAAATATAGAGGAAGTGGGAAGGGAGATGGAAACCTGGGAGGAAGTGGAGGACGTGCTTTACTGCAGTACCATGAGTGTCAGCTTAGAAAGCGGCTCCCAGAAGACAGAGAGCACCTGTGATGTCAGCAGGAATCCGGAGCTTATGAGAAATGAAATGATTGTGGAGGGAAGGCGGCCCAAATATGAGAATGAAGTGGTATTATCCACGGGAATTGCGGATATTTTACAGGTGGAGGCAGGGGACAGCGTCTACCTCACAGGCCAGGGAGAGCGCAAGTCCTATGTGGTCTGCGGGATTGACCAGAAAATTACCAATATGGGGCTTCGTGTTACGCTCTCAGAAATAGGGGCAAAAAATTTAAACGGGGATTCCACCGTGCTGTTCTTGTATGTCTATGTGAGGGAAGGAGTTGATGTGGAAAAGGTGATGGATAAAACCGCAGAAAAATTTCCGGGAATAGAAATTCAGGACAGCAGCGTCCAGATAAAGTCTGTCACCAATGGCATTGCATTGGCAATGAAAGCAATCTGTATTATTTTTGGGCTGATTACTGTTTTTGTAGTAGTAATTGTGGAAATCCTTTTGGTGAAAACCAAGGTGGTAAAGGAGAGAAAACATTTCGGCCTGAATAAAGCCGTAGGGTTTACCACAGTGCAGCTGATCCGCCAGGTAATGGTTATGAATCTCCCGGTGATTTTTACAGGGGGAGCAGTGGGGGCAGGCCTTAGTATTTTCTTTATGGAACCCCTGGTTGTTATTTGCCTTTCCTTTTGTAAGATAAAGGTCTGTCCTCTTAAAATATATTTGCTTGGGCCTGTGGCTTCCGTTTTCGGAATCCTTTTTATGGCTGCATTTGCAGCATTTCTTGCCTCAGTAAAAATCAGGAAAATAGAGCCTGTGTCTATGCTGGGGGAGGAGTGACAGACTATAATCCTGTGCATAAAATGAAGTAGAAATATAATTTGCCAGGAGTAAAGAAAATGAGAGATTATTGTAATAAATCTTGTTGTTGTAATTGCTGTCCCGGGCCAATGGGTCCCCAGGGCATGTCAGGCCCAGCGGGGCCCCGGGGTCCTGCAGGGCCAAAGGGAGAGCCGGGACCAATGGGCCCAGAAGGGCCAAAGGGAGAGCCGGGACCAATGGGCCCGGAAGGGCCAAAAGGAGAGCGGGGGCCAGCCGGCCCCTCCGGCTCTGAGATACAATCTTCATATTTTAACGCTGTTATGCAGGGAGGATACCAGGATGTCCCTCCGGAGGGGGAAGTTAAATTTTTATTGGCGTTTCAGTCCGGTGATTTTTCCTTTATCCCAAACACAACAGAGATTACGGTAAATACAGGAGGTATTTACCGGGTGGATTATTCCGTACTGATCCGTCCTTCCCTGGGACGGATAAACGCCGCCTATGCAGTGGCCATTAACGGCCTGGAAAATCCATTATCCTTTTCCGGTTTCTATTGTGACGAACGAATCCACACGGAACGCCTGGAATTAACGGGAATGTTTATCACTTCTATTCCAGCAGGGGCAAGGGTTGCCCTGCGGAACAAGTCTTCCACGGAAGATTATCTGGCGGGAACGGGGATTGACAACCAGGCTGTCAATCATGCGTCTATTATACTTCAGAGAATCGGATAACAGAAAAGGGAATGTCTGCTTTTTAGCAGGCATTCTTTTATATGCAGAAAATTTTTAAATTTATAAACATGACACACAGTTGTCCATTTTATGTGTTAAACTATAAAAAACGAAAGTGGAGGAGAGAATATGTCATTTGATTTTAAGAAAGAATACAAGGAATTTTATATGCCCCCGAAAAAGCCCGGGATTGTCAGGGTGCCTTCCATGAACTATATTGCAGTCCGGGGGAAAGGCGATCCCAACAAAGAGGAGGGGGAGTACAAAGAGAGCATAGGTCTTTTGTACGGAATTGCTTTTACCATTAAAATGAGTTATAAAGGTAGCCATAAAATCGACGGATACTTTCAATATGTTGTGCCGCCCTTAGAGGGCTTCTGGTGGCAGGAAGGAGTGACGGGAATTGATTATTCCAAAAAAGAAGAATTCAATTTTATTTCCCTTATCCGCCTGCCGGATTTTGTGAAAAAGGAGGATTTTCTCTGGGCGAAAGAAGAGGCATCGACAAAAAAGAACAGTGATTTTTCCAAAGCGGAATTTCTGACTTATGAAGAAGGGGAGTGTGTGCAGTGTATGCATATCGGTTCTTATGATGAGGAACCCCGGACAATTCAGGCCATGCAGGATTTTGCGGAGGAAAAAGGTTACAGGATAGATATTTCAGATACACGGTTCCATCATGAAATTTATCTCTCCGACCCCAGAAGGTGCGATGTGAGCAGATTAAAAACGGTAGTCCGCCATCCCGTGAAAAAGATATGTTGAAAAATATTTTTTTCTATGCTATTCTGATTATCAGAAAAATGACAGATACTTTAGAAAAAAGGTGGCAAAACTATGAAAAATAAAATGCTTTCCCAAAGTGTTGCTGATAATATCCTGTCCATGATAACCATAGAAAAGCGTTTTTCTGTTGGGGACAAACTTCCAAACGAAATCGAATTGTCAGAGGAACTTAATGTAAGCCGTACCACACTGCGGGAAGCAATCAGGATATTGGCCGCTTATCATATACTGGAAATCAGGCGTGGAAAAGGTACTTATGTTACGGAAAAGGTACTGGAACAGCCCCGGGATTTGGAACAGCTCTCCGGGGTAAAAGTAAATGCAAAAGACCTTTATGAAATGCGGCTGATTTTTGAGCCGGAAGCGGCTTACCTTGCGGCTGTCAGGGGAACGGATGGGGAGATAAAAAGGATACTTGATTACGGAAAGCGGATTGAAGATGAAATGAAAAATGGAGAGGACAGAACAAGGGATGAACATTCTTTTCATAAAGCCATTGCACAGGCCACACATAATGAGTTTATGAATAAACTTATGCCAATCTTATATCAGGCCATTTCAAAGGGAGTTGTACTGTCCACTCAGAGCGAAAAAGCAATGAAGGATACGTTAGTCGACCATAGGATGATAATGGAATTTTTGGAACAACGGAATGCAGAAGGGGCAAAGAACGCCATGCGGATTCATATTATGCATGCCATAAAAGAATTGAATATAGAATGAAACTTTGGCATCTGCGGCAAAAGCAGGTGCTTTTCTTTTTGACACAGACATTATACAACATATTGACATCAGACAACATATGAGCTATGATAAAGAAAAAAATTATATCAGGAGGATGGATTATGAAGTATATTGATGTATCTGCATGGAAAAGGGCCATGCATTGCCAGGTGTTTCGGAACAGTGTAAATCCCCAGTATTGCGTAACTTTTCATGTGGACATAACAAATTTTCTCTCCCAGGTAAAGAAACGGGGATTTTCATTTACATTTTCTTTTGTGTATGCAGTAACGAAATGCGCAAATGAAATAGAGGAGTTTCGTTGTCGGTTTGTGGAAGGGAAACCAGCTATTTTTGAGACAATCCATACGTCGTTTACATATCTTGACAAGTCCACAGAGCTTTTTAAAGTATCTTTTCCCTGGGTATCCTTTTCCCATATTTCCCATACGGAATCCGGAAAAAAGGATAATGCCATTCCCTTGTTTGACTGGGGAAAATTCTATGAAAAAGAGGGAAAAATCTTTATGCCTTTTTCCGTACAGGTGCATCATTCTTTTGTTGACGGCGTGCATATTGGAAAGCTTGCGGGGAAGCTGCAGAGCTTTTTAGATAATTTTGGGCAGGTATTGGGATGATGCAAAAGCAGGCTTTTTCACCAGAAAAATATGATAAAAACATAGCAATTACTCTCCCATATTATGAAGAATATTTCAAACAAATAACAGACATTGTCCATACGGCTTTTCCCATGCCCGTAACATGGTTAGACATAGGCTGTGGAACTGGAAAAATGGCAGATTTGGCAATGAAAAATCTTCCTGTGAAGAAAATGGTTTGTTGTGATAATTCGCCGCAGATGCTAAAGACAGCGAAAGAACATGTCAGTTCTTTAAAAGCTGATTTTCGTGAAATTTCAATACAAAATTTACAATTTGATTCAGACTTTGACGTTATTACGGCAGTTTTGGTTACCCATTATCTTAAATATGAGGATAGAATTGTAAGTATCAGAAATTGTTATAATGCCTTAAAAAAGAATGGCATGTTTTTCACAGTAGAAAATTTTGCACCGAATAATGATATTTTAGAAAGATTATATTTGGAGCGTTGGAAAAATTTTCAGCGGAAAAATGGAAAGAGCGAAGAAGAATGTGAAAGCCATATACTCAGATATAATACAGAATATTTTCCTGTCACCATAATGGAGCAAATGCAGGTATTACAAAAATGTGGATTTAACAATGTAGAAATTTTCTGGTGTTCCTATATGCAGGTTGGAATTTTAGGGATGAAATAAAGATTTGTTTAAAGCGGGCGCAGGAGTTATAAAGTAGAAAAGACGATAAAATAAGGGAACGAAACGCAAAGTTGACGAGATGAAACCACAGATTGGTTGTTTTCCCCTGTTGTTAGAAGTAGAATGTTTGCAGGAGGTGGATAAAAAATGACATTAGGACAGAAATTAAAAACATTGTTGAAAGACAAAGGTATGACGCAGGAGGATTTAGCAGAAAGGTTAGAGGTATCCCGACAGGCAGTTGGGAAATGGGTTAATGATAAAGGAATCCCTGAAGTAGGGAAAATAGTACAAATCAGTAACCTGTTCGGAGTATCAACAGACTACCTGCTGAAAGAGGACTGGGAAGAAAAAGGTGTAATGGAAGAAAGAGCCATATCAAACAGCGGGTACTATGTCAGCCAGGAAATGTTGGACGGATATTTGTCGTACAGTAAGCAGAATGTAAAGCAGATTACGGGAGGAATAAGTCTTTTTATAGTATCAAATGTCTTTGACTGCTTTGAACACAATAGCATGATAATATCTTTTCTCTATTGGCTTACAATGACAGCAGGGATAATCATTATTATTTGGCATTTTTTCCAGACCAAACAGTATCAGGAAATCAAAAATGAGCACCTTGCATTTGATGATAAGGTGTTTGGGGAGTTTAAGAAACAGCAGGAAAGCAGAAGAAAAAAATATGCCGTTATAATTATTGTGGGAGTGATTATTCTTTTGGCAAGTTCCGAAATAGAACGCTTTTTCATGATTTATCTTGGGCAGACAGCCTGCAATGTTTTTGGGTGGGCAGCCGATACGGTATGGTTAGCACTCATTATTTGGGCGGGAATGTCCATGCATATTGACAGCATTATCATTAAAAATACAGAACGTACTCTTAAATGCGGTTATATGAAAAGGTATCGTTGGATATATATGGCATTGCCGTTTACAGTGGCTGCAGTTTTGATTGGAATGATAACAAACGCATGGAGCCCATATGCACCTATTATAATTTTGTTTTGCTGTTTATTAGTTACAACTTGTAAATTACTTATAGAAAACAGGGGGAAAAATGAATAAGAGAAGCTATATAATAACCAGTATCCTGCTTGTGTTTGGATTATGTATTTTTGCAGGGTGTGCCGCACAGCAGGAAGAAAAATATACCAGGGAAAATTTAGATAACCTGGCTGAAATCAGAATATATTCAACAAATAATAATGAGCTTATAAAAACAATAAGTGATGAAGAACAATTATATCAATTTAACCAATGTTCGATTTTTGATGGTTCGGATATAGAAGAACGTCAAGATGAATGGAAAAGGGGATTAGAGGGGGCAAAAGAACAATATTTTTTTGTTGCATATAAGTATCCGGCTGCACGTTTTGGAGTAAGATTACTTGAGGAAAATACTACCATTACATTTTATGAGGATACAAGCATTGTCAAAATGACGGTGGCAGAAGAAAGTATCAAAGCATTTTCAATTCCAGAAGAATATTTGACTTTCTATTATGAACTTTCCCAGGAGGAAATCAATTTTTATCATTCATTAGTAGAATGACAGGATAATCAATCAATGAAATTGAGTAGAATTATGTATGTACATATGGTAGAATAGTGCCATGAAACAGATTGACAGAGGAGATTAGCTATGAATAAATTATTATTTATTCTATTGTTTGCGTTTAGTGCCATAGGAATATATGGTTGTAGTCAAAAAGAGAATTTCAGTAACGATGAAAAAAAGCAATTTACTGAAATTATTACAGCTTCTGGTGAGATGATTGGTATCATTGACAATCATAAAGAAATAGAAAGGTTTGTAAATCAACTGGATATTGAATCTTGGAATGATATGGAACAGCTGCCCGAAGATATAGACTTGGTATATAGTTATATATCATATGAGGTAATTGATGAACCTATATTTTTACCGGATGGAATACCGTTAGTTCATATGAGTACCTTAGAATTATATATTTCCGATAAAGGTGAATATATTATACGAGATTATGATCAAGAAATAGAAACAATAGCCAGAATATCAGAAAAGGCGGGACGGTTTCTTAATGCGCCGGAGGACTTAGAACTAAATAAGAATATAACAGCGAAGGACATACTGGATGGGTGGGGACTTGATTTTTATGTGCCAAATAGTGATATTGAAAAAATAGATGATATAGAGAATGCCCAATATTATCAAGGAAAAACATCATTTACAGAAAAGGAACTGCGCAAGACTTCTAAAGAGCAGAAGATACAGTTTTACGGAGCAGACAAAAGCACGTTGCTGAATGAAATAGACGATATTTCTGAAATAGCGCAATATCTAAACGGGTTAGCTCTGGATCAGTGGGAATATGCAGATAATGCACCAACCCCCGGAGAAGTTGAATGTCAAATTGTTAGATTTATGTTATCAAGGGATAATAAAAAAGAGTTAAAAGAAATGGATACCCAGATACTTTATAAAAGCGATGGTAATTACTACATTGAAGAAATAATTCCGGGTGAATATAGTGATCGGGGAGAATTTATAACACATTATCAAGTGTCAGAGGAGATAGCAAAATATATTTTATCATATTTAGAATTATCCCTAGGATAGGTAAAATATTTTGATTTTTCTAGCTTGAAATATATCTCCCTGGACCTGAGGGGAAGTGCGGAAAAGAAAGAGAGAAAAAGGAGAGGTCAGATATGAAATTTATTTCATGGAATGTAAACGGTTTAAGGGCATGTGTCCAGAAAGGATTTCTGGATGTTTTTCGGGAGATGGACGCAGATTTTTTCTGTATTCAGGAGACGAAACTGCAGGAGGGACAGATTTCTTTGGATTTGCCGGAAGGATATGAGAGCTATTGGAATTACGCCAGGAAAAAAGGGTATTCCGGTACGGCAGTTTTTACCAGGCACAAGCCTTTGTCCGTGGTTCAGGGAATCGGTATAGAGGAGTATGATATGGAGGGGCGGGTTCTTACCCTGGAATATGACAATTTCTATCTTGTCACCTGCTATACTCCAAATTCCCAGAGCGAACTTGCCAGGCTATCCTACCGGATGGAATGGGAGCAGGCTTTTCTTTTGTTTCTGGACGGGTTAAAAGAGAAGAAGTCCGTGGTTCTCTGCGGGGATTTAAATGTGGCCCACCAGGAAATTGACTTGAAGAATCCAAAGACAAACCGGAAAAATGCCGGTTTTACAGATGAGGAAAGGGAAAAATTTTCTGTGCTCTTAAGCCATGGGTATCTTGATACGTTCCGCTATTTTTATCCCCAAATGGAGCAGGTGTATTCCTGGTGGTCTTACCGTTTTAAGGCCAGGGAGAAAAATGCGGGATGGCGCATTGACTATTTTGTGGTATCCGAGGATTTAAAGGATAAGATTAGAGATGCAAAAATCCACACGGAGATTTTTGGCTCCGATCACTGTCCGGTGGAACTTTTGGCGGAGTTTTAGGGGGAGAATGGCAGCAAAGTTTAGGTGAGGTTTTATGAAAGCGCCCCCTGAAAGAAATTTGTAAGAAATTCTGTATGAAAAATGGAGATATCTGTTGGACAAATCCAAAATAAAATCCTCTTGTTTTTGATAAGATATTTGTGTCGGAACAAGAGGTTTTTTATAGTAGGAGGAATCATGGATATGGGCCAAAGAAACAGGAAGCACATAAGAAAAAACGGAAGCCATTTGCATTTTTTAACAGGAATTCTATTTATGCTTATGGTATCTGCAGGCAGTTTTTGGTGGGGTGTTTTGGGAAACTTTGCAAAAGAGGACAAGAATCGGGCAATGGAGGAGGTTCACACAGGAACGAAGCAGGAAACGGAGGAGTACTATGACGGCAGAGAAGGTGCAGATACCCTTGAGCAATGGAATTTGATACTTGTCAATCATGAAAATCCGATTCCAGATAATTACAGTGTAAATCTGGTTGAGGTGGAAGGAGGGGAGCGTGTGGATGAACGTATTTATGAACCTCTCATGGAAATGCTTGAGGATGCCAGAGGGGTTAACTGGGGAGCTTTGCCCGTGGTGGTATCTGGTTATCGCACACAGGAGAAACAGCAAAGCCTATACGATGATAAAATTGCCAAATATAAAAAAGATGGTTATTCAGACAGTGAGGCTTTAGAAATGGCCAGACAGTGGGTTGCCCAGCCGGGATACAGCGAGCATCAGCTTGGGTTTGCAGTGGATATTAACGGGGCGGCATATGATGTTTATTTATGGCTGCAGGAAAACAGCTACAAATATGGTTTTATTTTCCGTTATCCCGGAAACAAAACGGATATCACAAAAGTGGCGGAGGAAGTGTGGCATTATCGTTATGTGGGCGTAAATGCTGCGAAGGAGATGTATGAGAGGGGAATTTGCCTGGAAGAATATTTGGGTGAAGAAAGCTAAAAAAGGAATGTTTATTTTGGATATGGAAAGTCAAAGAAGATTCGTATATGGGTAAAAAGCATAGTGTATGGGAGGATGGCGTGACAGCCATTCTCTGATGGGTTCCTTTCCCATAAGAGGCATTTGGCGAAAAACATTGCTATTGGGGTTGGTCTGGTCATCAGCTCAGATATTTTTGGATGCTTTTCCGGATACATGCAGTTGCTGCGCCTGTTGTATTGGGGGACAATGGCAATTGGCATAGCTGTTTTGGTATGGACTTCTTTCTGTGCTTCGATACCACCGGGATACTTTGCGTTTAATTCTCCATTTGCTTTCAATGTTCGCCAATACGGCGTTTTATCATTTTTTCGCTGAAAACTCGCCCATGCAACAATCGAAACAAATATTCCTGTCGTAATCAATCGGCGGTGCAAAATACATTCTGTCTCCACCATATTTTTCTATGCTTTTTTCATCCGTAATAACTTGAAACTTAGGCATATCCTTACTATCATTCAACATTGCATTAAAATCTTTTTTATCTTCATTTGCCATAGATAAACACCTCCTGCCCAAGAGCATAATCCAAAAGTAAAATATAGGCAATGAGACAGTTTGAAAAATCTATATATTTTTTAATAACAAATCCTTTGCGTCAATCAAGCTTTCCTGTCTACATTTAGGGCAGTAAAGAGGAAAGCTTTTTAACTCTGTATCTGCCCGTATCTGTAACCTTGTTTTATTCCCGCAAACAAAACACCGTACCCATTCTGAAATCACATTTGCCATATCATTTACCTTCTTATCTGATTTAAAAGAATACAAACACGGCAACAAGGGATATTGCGTTTCCGAGAATGTGTGAAAAGGTACTGATAACGCAATTCTCGGATTTTTGATAAATCACTGAAAAAATCAAGCTGTCAATGAATACAGCGGCAATGTCATAAGTTACAATTCCTATGTTTCCAACAGCAATATGTCCTGCGGCAAAAGCAACGGACGACAAAACTGCACAAACCCAAAACGGAAATATTTTTGAGGATTTTCCAAAGAAGAATCCTCGGTATGCAATTTCTTCACCAAATGCCGCAATAATAACTTGACCCATCAGCAGTGCAATCTTATCGAAAGACAGTATAGAACTCGTCCGCTCCATTACATGAGCAACAAATTCTCCACTGAAAATCATGTTTCCCACAACAAGCGTTGCAATACCACTTGCACTTGGCAGCAACATCCAAATAATCACACCCGGCTTTTTGAGATCCACCGCAATGGTATTGAAACGCAAACCCGATTCGGAGCCTCGTGTTTTGTCGACAGTTTCTGTAATAAAGAAAAACGCTATTCCTACAAACACGGAATATCCTGCTATTGTCGAGGACGGCACCACTTTCGTTACGGTCAGTAGTATCATTATTACTATACCTATGAGCGTGAGAACGACGCTCTTTTTGTTATGACCCGTAATTTGTTGATTTTTCATTTCATTTCCTCCTGTACAGCTAATATTGCCCCTCTGTAAGCCCGTTCTAAATGAGTTTTTATGAGTTCTTCATCGTACTCCAATGAATTGTTGGCTATGATACTTGCATATCCATGAGCAAAGAGAGAAATTGTTAAAAAGACCTTTTTTGTCTGCTCAATATTCATGCCTATTGCCTTCTGCATCGCAGAAATAATAGGTACAAGTTCCTCGGAGTCAATCATTTCAAGCAAATTGTTCTCAACTGCAAAACCCGATTGAAATAGAAAGCAGAACAAATGCGGTTCTTCAACCGCAAATCGAATATAATTTAATCCCATTCCAAGCATAACACCTTTTGATGGTTCTTCAATCTTCATCAGATATTTTGCGTGATACCTGTCCAATTTTGTATAAACGGCTCTTTTTAATTCCTCAATCGTTGCAAAGTGGTACATAACAGGCTGCGTGGAACAGTTTAGTTTTTTTGATACTGTCCGTGCATTGATGTTTTCCGCACCTGTTTTGCGGGCAACCTCAAATGCAGCATCAATAACCATATCTCTTGTGATTTTAGGTTTTGGTGGCATGGCTTTTCCTCCTGTTCAATACTTCGCATTATATAACAAGGATTATATTATAAGCCGTAAAACTGATTTTGTCAATCGTTTCATTTCACTTCGAAATATCGCCCAAAAAGAAAAGTAGCAGAATTTTCATACCCTGCTGCCTTTTTGTTATGCGTAAATAACTTCTTTCTCCACAATCTCCCTTGCATAAGCCCTTATGTTATTGAGCCGTCCTGTCCATTCTAAAGCGTTTTCTGCCTTTAGTTGTTCCGTTATGCTTTGTGCCTGTTTCATGTCCTCTATGAGCCTTTTAAAGCGTTCCTGTGCCTGCCTATCAATGTCAGCAAGGTAAGTGTTGATTTTGCCGCTTGTAAGGAGATTGGTGTATGTAACCTTACGGTACTGCTTCAGATAGTTCAGATGCCGCTGCCCCCATATGCCTATCGGCTGTTCTTCTTCGGCGGGTACAGTTAAGTACGGTATTAAGTAATCATCCTTCCTTTCGTATTTACCGCCCAGTTCCTCAAAAATCGTCTTTGCCATTGTCTGTTACCTCCACATTCTTTTTTATTTTGAATGTCCGCAAAATCCGTCCTACATTGCCGGAACAACTGGCACATCCATCATGCTGACAAGGGCGGCGGACAGATTCTGGTCTGTGTGGCAGGCAGGGGCTTTTATCAGGAATGGGGAAAAGTGCCTGTCTGCATGACAGCGGGAGATACCGTCAATATTCCGGCAGGCGTGAAGCATTGGCATGGAGCAGCGTCGGACAGTTGGTTCTCCCATCTGGCGTTAGAGGTGCTGGGGGAAAACGTCCGTACAGAATGGTGTGAACCGGTCAACAGTGAAGATTACAAAAAATAAAATAATGATTACAGGAGGGAACGTCATGGAATATGTAACTTTGAACAATGGGATCAAGATGCCGGTGTTGGGATACGGTGTGTATCAGGTAAGCAATGTTTAATAACAAGGCAAGTATATCTTGCCCGGAAAGGTCAATCTGCCTTGTGTAGATTGGCCTTTTTAAGTTGCATTGTCGAAACCTGTCAATAAATGGCAGTAAATTTTTTTGAGAAATTTTAAAATTCTTTCCGGTTTGCCATGCCGAGATGTGTTCTGGTATTACGAGGAGGTGAAAAAACAGCTGCGCTCAAATTTGGCAGAAGGGAGGAAGTGTCATGCTATCTCCTTCAAACGAAGACCGTATTTTCGCCATGTTCGATTCTTTCTGCAAAACGGTGTCCCGCAACTTTGTCAGAAATTTAGACCGGGTCGAGAACAACCGGAACAAGCATTTTGCCGACGAACCGGCAGACTATCTTCTGGAAACATTAGGCCGCAGGGATGAATACCCTTCCGAGTCTTTCGTGCTTTATGTGGGCGGATATTCCTGTGCGGTGGAGAGCGAAACTTTATATAAAGCACTGTTATCCCTGCCGGAAAAGCAGAGGAACATCCTGCTGTTAGACTTTTGGGGCGACCTTTCCGATAGGGAAATCTCGGAAAAGATGGAGGTGACGCCGCGTACTGTCTACAACCTGCGGCAGCGCACATTTAGCAAAAGCTGCGAGTATTATGAAAAGCGGGGAAGAGATGCCGTTTTCACGTTTTTTCATACTTTTAAATCCAAAATAAGCCTGTTTTTTTCTGCCTGTTTTTTCACAGCGATTTTCTTTTCCTCAATTTTTTTCTCTTTCTCAAAAACAGTATCAAGCCAACGGTCCTTTTTGGTCTTGTCCAGAGAATATCTATTATGTTTTGTATCTTCCCCGCTTTCGGATATACTCCATCCCTTCAAGCTGCCGTCAGAATTGATAATAAATCCGAAGGATTTGAGTCTGCTTCCGTTTGGCATTTTATCAGGTAAGTTTTTAATCACCTGGTTGCAGTCATAGATTAATGCTTCATATTCCAGCCTTTTCTCCGGGTCGTTTTCCATCTCCCTTAAGATATTGGGGGCAATCCCGATATTATTCTTTCCGGTTCCTGAAAAGGGCTGTGTACTGGTGCTGAACTTTATATCCGGATATTTTTCAGATAACTTGTCCAGCATGGAATTTCCTTTTTTATTCTCCGAAGAAGTATTTTCATCCACCTTTGATTTTGCATATGCATAAGCCGCCTCTGTTACCCAACTGTTTCCTACTTTAACTGCCATTTCTTTATCCTCCTGATTTAAATTAGAATCCGTTTCTAGGGGTTATGTGTTATTTATTTCATCGAATTGCAATTGCAGATAATGAACGTGTTCTGATTTTTTTATTGGGGGAGAGCATAAAAAGACCAAACATTGAGAAATGTCAAGCCGGAGCCGGCAAACTATTGTAAGGGATATTCTATAATCGGCAAGTTTGTCAGCTCCGGCATCACTTATCTGTCAGCGTCTTTTATTTGCAGTTTTTGTCGATAGCAGGGTTAAAGGCATAGAAGTTCTTGGAATCTAAGTGCTCTTGGATAATGCGCAAGGCTTCGCCGAAACGCTGGAAGTGTACTACTTCCCTTGCTCTTAAGAAACGGATTGGATCTATAACATCTGGATCTTTGACTACCCGTAAAATATTGTCATAAGTACTGCGGGCTTTTTGTTCTGCTGCCATATCTTCCACGATATCTGTGATAGGATCACCTTTTACCTGGAATTCACATGCGTTAAAAGGAACTCCTCCGGCGGCCTGAGGCCAGATACCCAGGGTGTGGTCAATATAGTAATCTCCAAAGCCGGACTCTTTAATTTCTTCCGGGGTAAGATTTCTTGTAAGCTGATGGACAATGGTGGCTACCATTTCAAAATGTGCCATTTCTTCTGTACCCAGAGAAGCAGCGGTAATGTTCCACTTACTGTATTTTTGGACTGGCATGATACGGTGGGATTTCCGATACATAGCTTTTCGACGTTTGAACGGATAAAGAAGTATGATGAAAATGAAGATGCGGGGAATGTCGGGAAGCCTTATTCTATCGAGGTTAGAGATACGGAAAGAACGATAACTATATATGGCATTGCTTCAACGAGATTTGATATAGCAGGTTAAATTGTGTCAGACCTATTTGTTTTATTGTGGACAAGTAGGTCTGATTTTATGTAGTAAAGCACACAAGTATAAGATTTGAAGTTGTTCGATTTGATTCGCTTGATTTTTTTGCGTTGAATAGATATAATGTAGTAAAGCACACAAGCGATAAAAAATTTATGCGTATTTTAGTGCAGAGGTGAAAGTTTGGAAGTGAACTTCCAAATCTACCTGAAGGACGCAGTAAATGTGTCAGAAGGAGGCAATAATGCTAACACAGAATGATATAAGAATACTGAGCAAAATATTTTCTGATTATGGCTATGTCATGACAACGGCACAGCTTACAAATGAAAAATTGTTTTATAGAGATATTCAACGTATGCTGGAACAAGGATTGATTGAAAGAATAAAAAGGGGCTGTTACCATTGGGTGGATGACTATGGTACGAGTGAGGTGGTTATTGTCAACCGCCTGTTCCCTGATGCAGTTCTTTGTATGGAAACAGCCCTTTTCTATTATAGATACAGTGACAGGAATCCCGCTGAATGGAATATTACCATTGACAAAAATACTTCCAGAAAGCGCACAAATATAGATTATCCTTTCATTAAGGCTTATCGGGTTGAGCCAGAGCTGCTTTTCATTGGAAAAACAAAAGGAGAAATTGACTTCCAAGAAGTTCATATTTATGACCGTGACCGTACCATTTGCGATGTGCTGAGGAATATGAATAAGATGGATAAAGAGATTTTTAATAAGGCAGTACAAGGCTATGTAAAAGACCAGAAAAAAAATATTCCGAACCTTATGCAGTACGCAAAGACTTTGCGGGTGCAAAAGCGTGTAAAGGATTTGATTGGAGTGTGGTTGTAATGACAGATAAGGCGGCGTCTGTTCTTGCAAAATTGAAAAACAAAGCTAAGATTTCTGGAATCAGCTATCAACAGTGTTTGCAGTTGTTTATGCAGGAGGAATTTTTGCGGAAACTTTCAAAATCTGGTTATGAAGACAATCTTATTCTGAAAGGCGGATTGTTTATCTATACGCTTACCAATTTTGAAAGCCGTGCAACCATAGATGTTGATTTCCTGCTTCGTGGATTTTCCAATACCATAGAAGATGTAAAAAGTATGATTGGTAAGATTATTGAGACATCAACAGGAAATGATTTTGTTTCCATGACAGCAAAGGGATTTGAAGAAATTTCCCCACAGAGGAAATACCACGGCATCAGCACTCAAATTATCGGTCAGATAAAAAATGTCCGTGTGCCGTTTAATGTTGATATTGGTGTGGGAGATATTATTGTGCCGAAAGCAGAGGAAAGAAGAATCAATACACAGCTTCCAGATTTTGAAAAGCCAGTGATAAAAACGTATTCTTTGGAAAGTACGATAGCAGAGAAATTTGACGCTATCTTGCAACGATTTGAATTGACCGGCAGGATGAAAGACTTTTACGATATATATTATCTGGCAAGAACATTCGATTTTGAGGGAGCGAAGCTACGGGCGGCAATTTTTGAAACATTGAAGAAAAGAGAAACACCTTATGACAGAGATAGCTTTAAGCGTATTCTGGCACTTTCCGAAGATGAAGATATACAGAAGCGGTGGAGATATTTTTTGAAAAATATGAAAGATGTTACGCTTGAATTTGAGGTAATAATTGCGGAGATTCAGACTTTCATTGAGCCTGTGTTTGATGCGATAGTGGATGAAGAAGAGTGGAAGAAGAATTGGACTTTCAAACAGAAATGGAACAGATGAACAAAGGGGGGCTACAGAATGGGTAAAGTTCTTGAATTGGAACAGAGGGAACAGGCAGGTTCTGGTTCATATAATCGTTTTGAGTATCAAGTTCACTGGATTGTGTGTCATATTATAGGTCAACTTGAAAATAACGCAGAATGTATTGTTTTTTGTGAGTTTCATGACGATATGGCAGAATTTATACCAGAGAAAGAAGAGTACCAATTTTATCAAATTAAGACGAAAGAAGATTCTTCAGATTGGACGGTTGCGGAGTTATCAAAACGAGAAAAAAAGAAAAGTGGAGGATATAAAAAATCCTTTTTAGGGTTTATATATCAATGTTAACAACTTAGTAGTGGTATGACATTACAACAAGATTAAGCCATTGAACCAACAATAATAGATGATAGGAATGATAAAAATACACTAAAAAAGGGCGGACTTCCCCCTTGGTGCTATCAGCTGTTTTTTCATATAGTGGTTATATTGTAGAATGTAAAGAAGTTGGCATCACCACCTTTCTTA
>NZ_RAZG01000049.1 GCF_003612565.1 Roseburia sp. 1XD42-69
AGTGCGCCTTTTTTGCTTTAAAAATAATTTCGATTTTTCTCATTTTGCTATTGACATTTATTAGCTGGACTGCCCAAATCCTGTTTTCACAGAATACACATTCCTAACTTAGGTACTTTTTTCTGGGTTTCCCTGACTATTCTGCAATAGATACCCTCTCCTGAACAATGTCCGTAAGAATTTTTTCTGCATCTGACATGCCCACGCCTTCAAGTTCCTCTAACATCTTGTCATAAGAAGCATCAAAATCGCTTTCGGAGCCGATAATACAGGAGATTAAGGATGACCATGCAATTTCATCTAACTGGTTTCCGATCTCATCAAACTCACTTGGCTTTGCATATGCCCAGATAGGAGAATATGCAGGAACTTCAAACTCCTTTGCCTGGGGGAAGATATCTGTCAGAAGTTCTACGCCCCATTTTTCACAGGCCGCCTTCTGCTCCTCGTCGTACTCTGCAACCACGGATTCCCTGCTCTTTGTAGTGTAGGTACTTCCTGTCTCATCCACAATTCCGTCACCATAGTAGGGGAAAGGGTAATTGTGGAAGCCTACCCCTGTCTTTTTGGAGTAATCCTTGTCGTTATTGGAAGCGTCAATTTCTTCCTGGGTTCTGTAACGTTTGCCGTTTTCGTCTACCTGATAGTTTACGCCCTCAATTCCCCACTGTACCAGTACCTGGCCCTCATCGGAACAGATATAATCCAGATATTTGATTGCTGCCACAGGGTCTTTGCAATCCACGGAAATTCCCACGCCCTGGCCTGTGGTAAGTCCCTGGTACATTAAAGAAACACATTTTGTTTCTTTGTCCATAGTAAAGGGAAGGGGCGCATAAGTCTTTCCGAATTTTCCGTCGGCCTTTAACACTTTTTCCCCGTCGCTGTAATCCCAGTCCGTGTCAAAAAGGGAGAGCACACGGCCGGAAGCGATTTTTGCAATATAGTCCTCATGGGTCTGGGTAGCAAATTCCGGGTCTAAAATGCCTTCATTGTAAAGCTTATTCAGCCATTTGAAATATTCCCTCTCTTTATCGGAACGGAATTTGTACATTGCCTGGTTATTTTCGTCTATGAGCCACTGGCCGTTGTCCGGCGCACCGTCCGCAATATATCCTGCCGGATTTCCCAGGGTAATCATCCAGTGCCAGTCAGAGGCGGAAAGGGTAAGCCCTATCGTGCTGTGTCCGTCATCGGTGGTAGGATTCTCTGCCATATAATCTTTTAACATTGTCTCAAACTCATCCAGTGTCTCCGGTACTTTATAGTCATTTGCCTTTAACACATCCCACTGCATCTGTGCCGTACCGGAATGTTTAAAAACTTCCCCTCCCACATTATAAGAAGACAACTGATAAATTGCCGGGTCATCCTGGGAATGTTTTAATTTGTTAAACTCATCCCCGTAGAGTTTTTTAATATTGGGGCCGTACTCTTCAATTAAATCCGTCATGTCCATCAGGGCTCCTGCTTCAATCAGGCTTCCGGCGTCCCCTTTTGCATAAATCAAATCGGGATAGCTCTGCTCTGCAATCATAAGGGCCACTTTCTGGTCGTCGGAGGATACCGGATAATCCGTCTTTAATTTTACCCCTGTGGCCTCGGTAAGCTTTTCCGCCACCGGGTCACTCCAGGGGTCTTCCTCCCCGTCCGCATTGTAAAAGGTCAGTTCCACCACATCTCCTGAAGCGCCTGCCTCCCCTCCTGTCTCTGTCCCGTCATTTGTCGCAATTCCTGTAGATGCATCCTCTTTTTTATCTCCGCATCCTGTAAAAACACCTGCCGCCACCACTGCTGCCAGCATAAGTGCACACACTCTTTTCTGTCTCATAAGCTTTTCTCCTCCTTTTTCTCTTCGCCTATATCCTAATCTATCAGCATCAGTCTTTGACTGCACCGACCGTCATACCGCCTACAAAATATTTTTGCAGGAAGGGGTACACCACTATAATGGGCACTGTGGCAATCATTGTAATCGCCATCCGCACGGAAAGGGGTGATACCGCATTTTTTACCTGATCCACCGCATGGGGGTCTACCTTAATCTCCGCCTGCTGCATAATTTCATACAGCACATACTGTAAAGTAGGCAAATCCCTGGCGTAAAGATACGTATCCATAAATGCATTCCACTGCCCTACGGCATAGAACAGGCCCACCGTGGCAAGCACCGGTTTGCATAAAGGAACAATGATTTTGTACCAGATTGTAAAATCATTTGCCCCGTCAAGCCTTGCCGCCTCCTGTAAGGCATCCGGAAGCCCGTCAATAAAGGAACGCATCAGCACAATATTGTACGCCCAAATCAATCCCGGCAGAAGGTATACAAGGAACGAATTCCCCATTTTCAGATTCCTGGTCAAAAGAAGATATTCCGGAATCATACCGCCGCTGACATACATGGTAATGATAAATAAAAATGAAACAATTTTGTTAAAATAAAAATCCCTCCGGCTCATGACATATGCGATCATCGCCGTGCTGAACACACTGACTAATGTTCCAATTAAAGTCCTGGCAACCGACATCATAAAGGGCACAATCAAATTGTTCTCCTGAAACACATAGATGTAGTTGTTCATGGTAAATTTCCTTGGCAGGATGAAGTTGATATTGCGCATCGTGTCCATTGGGTCGTTTAAGGAAATCGCCAGCACATTTAAAAAGGGATACAGGGTTATGATCAGAATTCCGATAAAAATAACCACTAATATGTAATCTAAAATCTTTTCCCTGCTTTTTATCTGTCCGCTTGTTCTTATTTCACGCATTTGCTTTCCTTTCCTCCTTTTTTAAGGTAACGCCCCCTCACCTTGGGTTCGGCGGCCACTCGGAGGAAGGCATTCCCAAAAATGCTTTGCATTTGCCTTCCTCCTACATTAACTTGCTTTCTCCAAGCCATCCTGAAATCTTGTTTGCTATAAGCATCAGGGTGACGCCTACCACCGACTGGAACATGCCGATTGCTGTACCTATGCCGTAATTATTGTTTCCAATACCTCTAAGGTATGCAAACCAGGAAAGTACCATTGCGTGGTCCTGGACAATTCCGTTGCTAAGGAGCATCTGCCGCTCCATTCCCACATTTAAGGCACCTCCGATACTCATAATCAAAAGTACGATTATGGTAGGCTTGATTCCCGGCAGGGTGATATGCCAGATTCTCTGGAGACGGTTTGCCCCGTCCACTTTTGCCGCCTCGTAAAGTCCCTGGTCGATTCCTGCCATAGCGGATAAGTACACGATTGCATTCCATCCAACTTCTTTCCAGGCGTCCACCAGACAGACAACCACCCAAAACAGCACGGAATTTGTTGACATGAGATGCAGGTTCTTCCCAAATAAGGTGTCTATCATTCCCCCGTCATTCAATACCATTTTTGCAATACTGGCGATTACCACCCAGGATACAAAGTGGGGCAGGTAGGACACGGTCTGGGTGAATTTTTTAAACCTGTTAAAACAAATCTCATTTAACATCACCGCAAATACGATTGCCAGAACCGTCCCGATTAAAATCCCCAAAATACTGATTCCTATGGTGTTTATCATGGTCTGTCCAAAGAGCCGGTCTGTAAAAGCTTTTTTAAAGTTGGCAAGCCCTACGAATTTCCTCTCCCAGATGGGCTTTGCAAATGTGGCCGGCTTTACTTCCTGAAATCCCATGGTCCAGCCCCATAAGGGTATGTACTTAAAGATAATCAGCCATATCACAAAGGGAAGTGACATAAACAGGAGATATCTCTGTTTCCACATCAGGGCCATGCTGAATTTCGTTTTGGCTTTCACAGCCTTTTGTTTTCCTTTCTTTCCTTTTTTCATGTTTTTGCTCCTCCTTTATCTGAAATTATTATAAAATTTTTGTAAAGAATTAGATACCGCATTAATTTCATGAAAAATACCAGAAAATCTGCACCTAAAAATTTAGATGTCGAATTTTTCTGGTAAAAATCTCTAAAAATAAAACAGGTTTACACTTTTCATATGCCCTGCTATAATTACAGTATAACAAGTCGTTACCAAATAAAAGGCGGTGAAATTTATGACAGAAAAGGAAATGATACAAAGAAACATTGAGGAGTTTTCACGGCTTCAAAAGTATATGGTTCTGACTCAGGATAAAGAATCGGCAGCATATAAGGAGATGTATGAGAGATACGTGGATTTGAAGACAATTCTCACGGCTTCCGGCATCAATATCACAGAGCTTGACAGGATAAAAGAATAGCAGACCATATATTTTACGTCTTCCCTTGACTTACTTATGAATCCAGAGGAAGACGCATTTTCACCACGGTTTTTTCTCCCGGCCTGCTCTCCACCTCCACCCCGTAACCGTCCCCAAATTTTAATTTTATCCTCTGGTTTACATTGCACACCCCGATATGCTTTCCCTTAAACCGATGGTATTTTAACTCTTCTCTTATCTGGGCAAGTTTCTCCCCTTCTATGCCATTTCCGTCATCCTCCACAAGAATCACCAAATCCTCTTTCCGGGCTTCCACCCGTATCTGGATATGGCCTGTCTCTTCCCTGCCCTCAAATCCGTGGATAATGGAATTTTCCACAATGGGCTGTAAAATCAGGGGGATAATTTTCTTTTTTTCCACCCCTTCTTCCACAAATATTTCATAGGCCATCCTTTCCCCAAACCGGTATTTCTGGATTTTCAGATAGGATTCCACCAGCTCTACCTCAGATGCTACAGATACCTCTTTTTCCCCGGCGGAAATGCTGCTGCGAAGAATCTTTCCCAGCATTTTTACCAGATCTTCTATTTCATACTGTTTGCTTACCCTGGCTTTCATGCGGATGGTCTCCAAGGTATTATAGAGAAAATGAGGGTTTATCTGGCTGGTGAGAAGTTTCAGCTCGGCGTCTTTCTGGCTGGTTTTTAGCTGCTCCGCATGGATTTTTTCCCGGTAAACCTCCGCCAAAAGCCTTTGGATGTCGTGAATCATGGTGTGGAGATAATCGTAAAGTTCACTGATTTCGTCATTTCCCCCCAGTTTTTCCTGCAGTTCAAAACTTCCCTCCGCAGCTTTTTTCATCTGCTCCTTAAAGCGCTGCACTCTCCGGGAAAAAGACAGGGAATAAGATAAAATCATAATTACCGCAAAGCCTGCGCTTAAACAGGACAGCCCAATACTTTTTATGCTCTGGGCATTGGCCTCTTTTAAAATGTCCCGGTAAGCCCGGACCCCCACCACCTGGAGATAATCACTGCTGTTGTCCTGGAAAATAGTTTCCGTGGTAACAATGTAGGACGCCCCGTCAATGAAAACCTGTTTTTGAATGTCCTCTTCCCCTTTCCCCGGAAGATATTCCTTAATATCCTCAAAAACGGCATCCCTTCCCATAGAACAGATAGATGTCTCCCCGTTTAACACAAGAAAGGTATCGCCGCTTCTTTCCCTTACATATCCTTCAAACCGCTCCGGCCGTATGTAAATCACCAGGGCCCCCACATTTTTTCCCTTTCTGGTCTTAAGCATCCTGGATAAGGCCAGGGCATGGTCGTATCCCACAATCTCATGGGGGAGATAGGACCAGATAATGCCGCCCTTCTCCTTTTGCACCCGCTGATACCACTCCTCTTTACGGATATCGTCATCCACTTTTACAAACTCACTGTTCCCTGTTATGGTGTCGTTTTCAAAATAAACGCTGATACCGGAAATAATATCGTTGTAATATTTCCTGTACTCTAAAAAACTGGTATAACTTCTGTAATCATTGATAATCTCCTGGTAGTCCCTGTACTGCTTCTCGGCAATTTCCTCCAGTTTCTCATCAAAGTAAAAATATCTGGACATGGTGGTTATGGTATCCTGCATTTCTGCAATCTGGTTTCTCACCGTAAAAAGTTCCTGGGCTTCTGCGCTTTTGGCCTGATTTACCAATATCTGTTTTGTTCCCTGTATCAGGTAAAGCCCAATGAGCACCAAAGGCATGAAACCGCCGAAAATGTAAACTAAAAACATTCTGTATCCCAATCTGTTCCCGGGAATTTTTTCCGCTGCCCTCCCCAGTTTCTTTTTTAACCTGTTTTTCGTCCCTTCCCTCATATTCCCGCCTTTCTTCTCTGGAAAATCAAAAAATTTTTCTGAAAAAACGCATTCATCAGCGTTTCCCTAATCTCCCTGTAAAATAATGCAAGGATTATGTTTCCATAATCCTTGCATCCAGACATTTTTTAGAACGTCCGTTTCTTATTAAGAAAAGATATTTAAAAACTTTTCAAATAAACCGCTGAACCACTTTCCAAGTTTTGAAAAAAATCCGCCGATGTCCCCGCCGTTTTTGAAACTGTCATAAATAGACTGGGCGGCATTTAGCAGGCTGTCAACATCCAAATCCAGCTCGCTGATTTTAAGCATCAGTTCTACAATGTCGTTGATTTCCTCCTCTGTCAGGACTACGTTAAACTTCTCACATCCCTCTGCGATGGCTTCCCGGATTTCTCCCTCATCGCTCATGTCATGCTCTACCACCGCCTGTTTTACATAGGCAAATAAAGCCTCCACCTCGTCGGAATCCGCCCCGTTTGCGCTCTCTATGTTTCCGGTGAGCACCAGCTCGTGAAGGGCGGTGTCAATGCTCTCCTCGTCAATTTCATCCCCCGTCATCTCTTTGTAGGCTTTAAAGATTCCCACAAGGGCCGCTGTACCGGAAATCGCCGTGGGCGCCGCCACAATAATGTCTGCGTCCGTGATTCCCGCCGTGGCCAGGGCGTTTTTGTACATGCCCACGGTACAATAAGAGATATTGTTGGTTGAAATGTTAATGCCGTTTCCGTCTTTCCGCTCCACAATCACAATGGAGGATAAAGACCTGGTGCCGATTTTGCTCTTGTCAATATAGGAGTCCAGGTACTGATGCTCCTCTGCATTGTTCACATACAAAACATCATAGTCCTCTAATTTGTTTGCGTCGATTCCCATTAACGCCAGAACAATGGCTCTCTGCTCCGGGGAAAGATCCGCCCCCAGGGCCAGATATGGCTTATCATTTTTCTTAATTTCTACATTGTCGTCGTTTTTGTCCTGCTCCACTGTCACCGTACCGGAAATATCCGGCTTTTCCTGGGTAACGGTTCCGGAAATATTTTTATCCTTTGAGGACTGTTCCGTATCTTTTTCGTCTGTGCCTTTATCCGTAACCGGCTGGCTGTTTTCCGGTGAATCCGTGCTGTCCCCCGGCTGGCTCCCATTTCCCGTGCCCAAAGGCGGCTGCCCTTCCTGGGGTTTCTGTTCGTCCTGGGTGTTTGTCCCCTGGCCTGCCCCGGTATTCTGGTCCAAACCCTGATCCGTGCCCTGATTTTCCCCTGAAGCCGCCGAATCCGCCCCCGGTGCTGCCTGGTTCGGCGCCAAAGTCTCCTGGGCATCCTCGTCCTCAAATACCTCCGCTGCCTGCAGGGGCGCTGCAGAAGTAAAAAGGATACAGGTTGACAGAAGGACACAGAACATGCGCTTCCACTGTTTTCTTACATTTTTCATAATAAAACCTCCTTTTGTCCTTTTTATAAACGCCTTCATTTTTACACAAATACCAAAGGATGTCAAAGGAATATGAAAAAATTAAGATAAATTTTATTTTTAATCGTTTCTTACTTTATTTTCTTATAAATGAGCTTCCATCCAGGAAAGTAAATTGTGGTATACCACTTTTCTGTCCGTCTCGTTTAAAATCTCATGGCGGTCATTTTGATACAATTTCCATTTCACGTCTTTGATGCCTGCACGTTTGTACTGGCGGTACACGTTTTTCACCCCGGCACCAAAATCCCCCACCGGGTCTTTATCCCCGGAGGCTAAAAAAATGGGAAGGTCTTTTGGTATCTTATCTATATTTTTCGGCTGGTTGTCATAATACACCGCCTCCATCAGCCCGTAGTACCCGTTGATGGTAAACCGGAAAACGCACTTTTCATCTTTAAAATATTTTTCCACAATTTCCAAATCTTTTGTAAGCCAGCTCTTTTCCGGCTTTCTCCCGCTGGAGTCAAATTCCCGGTAAGGCCCCATAAGAGAGAGGAAACGGACAAAAGGGCTGCGGAAATGCCAGCCGAAAACAGCGGCAATCCCCCGGCAAAGGGCCATACCTGTTTTCATTGTTAAATCCGGCATACTCCCGGTTCCTACTAAAAGCGCCCCGGAGAGGTTTTCCCCGTGAAGGGTAATATATTTCCGAAGCATATAAGACCCCATGCTGTGGCCCAGCATAAAATAGGGCTTGCCGGGATTTTCCTTTTGTATTTGTTCCCGCAGGGTATGCATATCCTCCACCAAAACATCGCTGGGGCCGTCTTTGCAGAAAAAACCCATCTCTTTTTCGGAAGATATGGAATCCCCGTGGCCCAAATGGTCATGCCCCACCACAAGATAGCCTTTTTTTGTAAGATATTCGGCAAAATCTTTATACCGCAGAATATATTCCTGCATGCCATGGATAAGCTGAAGCACTTTATCCCATTTTCTGTCATCCGGCACAAACTTCACCCCGTGAATCTGTGTCTTTCCGTCGTGGGATAAAAAGGTAAACTCCTCCTGTATCATAGCTATCTCCTCCCCTTACTTCTCTGCTTTGCCGCATACTTTTAAAACCTGGTCCATAAGGAGGTTTTTCGCCTGTCTGTTTTCCTCTGTGCACTGCCCTAACTCTTCCAGCTTTTCTAAAATATCACCGTAGCTCTCACAGGCTTCCCGCACGCCGTCCGCCACCCGCTTCGTGTCGTTTCTCTGGTCTTTTAAAAGCTGGGCCAAAACCGCTTCCTCCTGGACATCCAGTTTTAAGGAGGCAATATCATCCTGCCACTCCGCAGTGCTTTCCATTTTTTTAAGAAGCCCGTTTACAATCACCATGCGCAGCTCTTTTTCCCTGTTGGCAAATTCCTGAAACTCATTAATCTGGGTGGATAAAGCCTCAAGCATCTGGGTATATTTTTCCGATAACAGGCGCACCTCCTCCGCCGCCTGTAAAAATTCTTTTCCTGCGCCTCCAAGCTTTCCCGCCTCCACTGCGGCATTTAAGGCAAGTACTGTCATGCGGCCTGCTGTCTCCTGCATTTTTACAATATGGGCTCTGTTGTCCCCAAACTGTTTCTCCCAGTTTGCGCCTCCCTTTTCCTCTAACTCGTTGAGCTGGCCGCACCTGGTTTTTATGTCATCTGTAAAACCGGCAACTTTCTTTACCTTTTCCAGACAGTTTTTTAAAGACATTTCCCCGTCCCTTGTCTTAAGGCCGGAGGCCGATACCTTTTCCATCCTGGAATAAACCGCCGCCGCTTTATCATTTAAACGCCCCCAGATCACACTGCGCTCCTGGAGGGAATCTGTCAGTTCCTCAATCCCTTTTTCAAGCTGGCCATTCCCTGTGTCTAAAGTGTGGAATGCTTTGTCAGAGACAGCTTTCATCTCCTTTACCGAACTTTTTAAACTGTCATATTCACTTTGCAGTTCCTGGGCTTTTTCTAAACTTTCCTTGGTTTTTTTTGTACTAAACATATGATTCTCCTATTTCCGCAATAATCTTTATCTTTTATTTTTACGGGTTATAAACAGTTACCATACATTATAAACGATTCTCATTTTTTTAGCAATAATTAGAGATGACAATCTGTATATCCTCCCTGCCCATATAGCTGTTTATCTCAGGGTAATAGATAATAGCGATTTCATTTTTTTCCTCCAAAAACCTTTCAAATTCCTCCACATCCCCAAAATATACTGCATCGTAAACGTAACCATAGGCATCCCCCAGTGTAAGTTTCAGGACGTTTCTGTTTTTTCCCACAACTCTTTTCTCCCTGACTCTTATATTTTTATCTGCAAATACAGGTTTGGGATTCCCTTTGCCAAAGGGCTCCAAAAGCTCCATCTCCTCCACCAGCTCTTTAGTCACATAGGATAAAGGCATGGGCACGTCAATATGTATCACAGGAATAAAATCTTCCTCCGAAAGGCTGCAGCACATGTTTATCTCCCGGCGGAAATTTTCCACATCATCCCTCTCCATACTAAATCCCGCCGCCATGGGATGCCCGCCGAACTTTGTAAAATACTTTCCGCACTTACACAGTTCCTCATACATGGAATAGGCTTCTATGGATCTGCCGGAGCCTTTTACCCCCTCCTCGGAATCCGTCAGGACAAATACCGGTTTGTGGTAAAGTTCCCGGATGCGCCCGGCTACAATCCCCGCCAGGCTCTCATGGAGTTCCTTTAAATAAACTACCATCACTTTGTCTTTGTCCCATCCCTCTTTTAAAATCCCATCCCTTGCCTGTTCCACCCCCTCTAAGGTCATGGCTTTCCGCTCCTCATTAAGCCCGTCCAATTCTATGGCTAAGGGGATGGCCTCCTCTTTCGACCGGGCCAGCATTAATTTTAGGGAGCGCACTGCGGTGTCAAGCCTTCCGCTGGCATTGATGCAGGGGCCAAGGACAAACCCCAGATGATAGGCCGAAAGCCTTTCCGGCACAATATTTTTCTGTCCGATTAGTGCAGAAATTCCGGGATGTTTCGTATAGCGCATCTTTTCCAGCCCGTATTTTACAATAATCCTGTTTTCATCCGTCAAATCCATCACATCCCCCACCGTGGCAAAAGCCGCCTGTTCTAAAAATTCCAGATAAGCGTCAGTGGGAAGCCCCTCCGCTTCATAGAGGGCCTGAATCACTTTCCATGCCACCACTGCGCCGCAGATGCCGGAAAAAGGGTAACTGCACTCCTGCTGCTTGGGGTTTACAATGGCGTCGGCCTGGCTCCTTACATACTTTCTCTCCCCATTTTCTTCCACATAGGGAATATCGTGGTGGTCTGTCACAAGAACGGTCATCCCAAGGCTTTTGGCGTAAGCCACCGCCTCTAATGCGGCAATGCCGTTGTCACAGGTTAAAATGGTATCCGCCCCCATTTCCCTTGCACGGTCAATGAGGTTTTCATTAATTCCGTATCCGTCCTTCATCCTGTGGGGGATTGCAGCATCTGCTACGCCCCCCACCCGGCTAAGGCCCGTTAAAAGGACATAGGCGGACATAATACCGTCTATGTCGTAATCCCCTATCACATGGATACGTTTTCCACTGTGAATTTTTTCCTGCAAACTTTCAACCAAAAGGTCCATATCCTTCATAAGATGGGGGGAGTGAAGTTCCTCCAATGTCCCACCCAGGTACTTCCCAATCTCCCTATCCTCCGTAATGCCCCGGTTTACGAGGATTCTGGCCAGAACCTGGTCGATGCAAAAGCGCCTGCCAATCTCTTTGAAATCCGCCTTTTTGTTTCTTACCATCCATTTTTCTTTTTGTGTGCTCATATGTTTCAACAATCCTATCTGTAAAAATCCTGAATTACATATATGATACTATAACATAGACACATATTCATGTACAGAAAATTGTAGGAACGAATTATTTCTCATCCCAACCTCCCCATCCAACTCCTCTTCTTAAAAATAATCAGAGAAATCCCAAGCCTTACACATTCCTCCATGGACAAGAGAAAATACACATGCCAAACCGGCAGTTTTAAGACAAACGCCCCAAAAAATCCCAGGGGAACACCAAAGAGCCATGTTCCCGCCATGTCAATAAACATAACATACTTTGTCTTTCCCCCGCTTCTTATAATTCCTCCCCCTAAAATCATATTTAAGACCTTTACGGGACAGACCAGCGCAAAGCTCACAAGAATATACCTTGTCATTTCCTGCAACAGCGGCCCCACATTATAAAGTCTTACATAAAATCTGCTCACCCCCAAAAAACACAGGGATAAAAAAACAGCCCCTGTCATGCCGTATCCCAGTATCTTTTTTGACTCCCGGAATGCCTTTTCGTACTGCCCCGCCCCTAAAGATTTCCCTGTAAGAATTCCCACAGCCTGGGACAGTCCGCTTAAAGCCCCAATCATTAAGGTCTGCACCGGTATAGTCATGGTCATAGCCGCACATTCCTCTGTCCCCATATTTCCATAAATTACCGTATAAATGTTTTCCCCCAGGCTCCACATAAATTCGCACACCAGAATCGGGCCAAGAATTTTTCCATACTGTTTTTTGTACTCTAGCGGACAGGATAAGTATTCTTTCATTTTTTCCAAACGAAAGGCAGCATTTTTTCTTCCCCTAAGCCTTACATAATAATACAGAAGGATTCCGGACATTGCAATCTGGGACAGAACTGTTGCAAACGCCGCTCCTTTTACCCCCATGTAGGGGAAAAACCATTTTCCGAAAATCAGAAGATAATTAAAACCCGTATTGAATGCCAAAGCTGCCACCCCTGCATATAAGGGCAGTGCGGCATGTTCCATACAGCGGAGCATTACCGTCACAATAGAGCTTACCGCCATTGGCAGAAAAGACAGGGCCAAAATCCTTATGTAATCTGCCGCCAGTTTCCGGGCCGTCTCATCTTTTGTATAAACCGCCATAATCCTGTCCGGAAACAGGGTGCACAAAAAAACAAAAAGAAACGCCAGCCCAACAGACATTGCCATATTCACATAAAAGCTTCTGTCTGTGGAATCTTCGTCCTGACTTCCCATATACTGGGTAATCATAATGCCCGCTGCAGAGGCAATAGCTGCAAGCACCACAGAGTAAAGGGACACAAACTTTCCCCCCAGGCCGATTGCCGCAATACTGTAGCTGCCAAGCTGCCCAATCATCACCTGGTCCACCACGCTGAAAGAAAACTGCAGCAGGGACTGCAGGGTTACCGGCAGGGCAATCTGAAACACTGTCCTGGCAAAAGATTCTTTTTTCATATTTTCCCTCCCCCATTCAGATTTTTCACACTGTCACGCTCCACAAGAAAAACCGGGAGCTTCACGGTAAAACGGTGCTCCGTACCCTTTTTTAATTTTTGGAGAATGGAAATGGCATGTTCCGCCCGCATTTTTGCATCCTGCCTTACTGTGGTAAGGGCCGGGCTGCTGTAACGGCACAGCACCGTATCGTCAAAACCCACCACGGAAATATCCCGTGGAATGCCATACCCTTTTTCTTTTAAAAAATGTATCAATTCTATGGCATAAAAATCGGAAACGGCAAAAACAGCCGTGTACTCTAATATTTCTTTCAATTTGTCCTCATAAAATTTTTTTCTTCTCTCCTCCTGCATTGGTATCTCCATAAAGCCCGGCGCATCCGGCTCCAGGGCTTCCCTGCACCCCTCTATGCGCTCCAAATCCATACAGATACAGTTGTCCGAAATGCAGAGAACTTTCCTGTGCCCCATATGTTTTAAATATTCCCCAACCTGGTATCCCCCGCCATGGTTGTCTATGGTGAGATTACAGATTTTTTCCGTCTCCTCAAAATAACCGTCATAAACCACAAAGGGAATATGCATATTTTCCCGGAGCTTTTTGCAGTCCTGCTGGCAATATCCCATAAGAACCAGCCCCTCCATGTTCCACATAGATGCAAAGCGGACAATATCCTCCCACTGGGATGTAACTTTTACCATCATAAAATATCCTGCCCTGTCAATTTCTCTGGACAATGCATTTATGGCGGAAGAGATAAAACCATCCTCCAGAACATGCCCCTCGTATTTTTCGTGGTCATTCACTACGATTCCTATAATTTTAGAATCGTTCTGCGCCAGCAAAATTCCCGCCATACTTGGGATATATGCCCTTTTTTCCAAAAGCTCCTGCACACGCTTTACCGTTTCATCGGAAACCTTCTTTGTCTTTCCATGTATCACATTTGACACAGTCGCCGTGCTAAGGCCCAGTTCCTGTGCAATATCACTGATTCTAATCCTCTCCTTCTCCACAATGCCGTCTCCTTCCTTACCATCTGCCCCACATAACTGCTGAGGTTGATTATAAGTATAGTAAAGCCGCCCGGACTTTTCAAAGGTTAAACCCATAACCCCAAACAAAAATAATCTGGTATTTTTGTCAAATCTGTACAATTCCAAGAAAAAAAAACTGCCGCCCGGCAGTTTTTTAAGCCAATGCAGCAGTTTAAAAGATATCATATTTTATGGATATAACTCCGCTATCCTTGTAACCCCCACATAAATCTCTGAAATTTTATACCATGTGGGATAATCCACCACGCCTGTAACCGGCAGCCCGAAAATCGACTGGAACTCTTCCACCGCCGCCTCCGTCCTGGGGCCGTAAACCCCGTCCGCCGCAATGGTGGGAATGGCAGGATATGCCCGGGAAATCCTTGCAAGCTGGGCCTGCATCTGCCGCACTTTTTCTCCCCTGGAGCCAACCTGTAAGTTTTCCCTGGGCCAGGAAGCAGGGATGCCTGAAATCTCGTCTGCCTCATTTACATATATGCTGCTGCCGTAATAGTAGCGCAGAATTTCAATAAAGTTGTAGCCCTGGTCTCCCAGGTATTTGGAACCCCATTGGGTCATCCAATTCGGGCAGCTCACTTTCTGCCCGTCACAATACTGGGTTAAAATCGGCTGTTTTACATTGGGTCTTGAAAGGTAATTGAGGAAAATCTCATCCACAATCCGGGAGATGTTGGAAAAGATATTTCTGCCGTAAATCCACTTGTGGTCAAAGGCTGTGGAGGATGTAATGGTAAAGTCATATCCTTTGTTCCTGTACCACTCCGTATATACACGATTTAGGGTAAAGGACATAATTGCCAGAATATTGGCACGTATCGTCGCATCCGGCCAGGTGGCATAAATTTCACTGGAAGCCACGTTTTTAATATAATCCTTATAGGTCACATAGTAGTCCATAGCCGTACTGTCTGTGGGTGCCCCGTCGTGTACAATAATATACTCCGGCACTACCACCCGGCTTAAAACAATCTCCCCGCTCTCATCTACCGGCTTTATCTCCGCTTCCGGAATTTTAGGCGGAAAATTCCCAAAAAGGGTATTTGCCGGAATCACAATATTATTAATGGGATTTAAAGAACTGTCCTGGGACAAAAGCCGCACTCTCTGCACCGACCGCTCCCCCGGCAGAAGCTGGACTCCGGATACCGTAACGGTAGTGTAACCCACAGCGCTGACACGAACCGTATACTCCGCATAAGGCTGCTGTTCCGATGGCTCCATACTATACTCCAAAGGCGGGGTATCCAACATAATCCCTTCTGTCTGCCCGGAAGAATTGGTAATCACCTTCTCTATGCTGCCGGATGGGTCCCCTGTATAGGATATTTCCACCGTTGCATTTTCAATAGGGAGAGTGCCGGAAGCGCTTTCCACATTTACCTGCAGGCTCCCTTCGTCCGGGTTATCTGACTGTAGATACCTGATATTTTGTTTTGACATATCCTGTCTGTCCTCACAATACTTCTCACTACAGTATATGTAAAATTTTTCTTCCGGTGATTGCCTGATGCCAAAAGTTTTCTGTTATCTGCAGGAAGTGCTGATAGACTCAATTGCCACAGCCCCTCCCCGGACAATCTCAATATGCCTGTACTTGCTGCGCAAAAGGGCAATCAGCTCATTATTCCTGCGCTCTGTGAGCTTGCACTCCAAAAGCACGCTGTCCGTGCCGATATCCGCCACCTGGACATTGAACACCTGGGCAATCTGGAACACCTCTTCCTTCTCCGCCGTGGTGCAGTGGAGGACTTTAGCAAACAAAATCTCCTTCATATGCAAAGGCACGTTGGTAAGGTCAATCACCTTAATCACTTCCACCATGCGGTTTAACTGCTTTTTTATCTGCTCAAAGGTAATATCGTCACTGGTAACGCAGATGGTCATTCTGGACACGGATTCATCTTCTGTCGTCCCCACGGTAAGGCTTTGGAGATTATAGGATTTGGCAGAAAACAAACCGGAAACTTTTGCCAGAACACCCACTTGATTTTCCACATATAACGCAATCCATCTGTTTTTCATTGTCCGCCCCTCCTATTTTAAAATCATCTCGCTCATAGGGTTGCCTCCCTTTACCATGGGAAGCACAAGTTCATCGCTAGAAATCATAAACTCAATAATTGTGGGCACATCCTTCTGCAGTTTTGCCTCTTCCAATGCAGGAAGGATTTCCTCCGCCTTATGTACCCGTATGCCACGGGCATTGTAGGCTTTTGCAAAGGCCATAAAATCCGGAACGTACGGAGGACAATTTTCCCCCGGCCCTTTACAGTCCAAGGGACAGGTAATCCTCCTTCTAAGACAGGTGGCCTCATAGCGTTTCCCGTAAAAGAGCTGCTGCATCTGCCGCACCATCCCCAGATACTGGTTGTTTAAAAGACAGATAATCACCGGGGAATGTTCCGCCACCGCAGTTGCCATCTCCTGCATATTCATCTGGAATCCCCCGTCCCCTGTAATACAGATAACGGGTACTTCCGGATTCCCAATCTTGGCCCCCACTGCCGCCGGGAAACCAAATCCCATGGTGCCAAGTCCCCCGGAGGTAATAAACTGCTTCTTTCCCCCAAACTCCAGATACTGGCTGGCCCACATTTGATGCTGTCCCACATCTGTTACAAGAATGGCCTCCTCAAAAGCCTGGTTGATGCCCTCCATAATCATCTGGGGGGTCATTCCCTTATCTTTCCGCATTTGTAAGGGATTTTCCTCCTCCCAGGCCCGGATTTCCTCCAGCCATTTTTTTGTCTTTTTGGGCTCCGCCCACTCATTTAATTTGTCCAGTGCAAGTTTGGCGTCAGCAACAATGGGAACGTCCACCACCACATTTCTGGAAATAGAAGCGGTATCTATGTCAATATGCACAATTTTCGCCTTAGGGGCAAACTCGTTTAAATCCCCGGTAATCCGGTCATTAAACCGGGTGCCGATGGAAAACAGCACATCGCACTGGCTCACCGCCATATTTGCCGCATATCTCCCGTGCATCCCGCAGTTTCCCACATAGTAGGGATGGTGGGCTGGAAGCGCTCCTTTTCCCATAACAGTGGTAACTACAGGGACTTTCATTTTTTCCACCAGAAGAAGAAGCTCCTCTTGGGCCCTTCCGATATGGATTCCGCCCCCTGCAAGAATCAAAGGCTTTTCCGCAGATTTTAAGAGTTTGTACGCCTTTTTTAACTGTCCCACATGAACGCTCTCATTGGGCTTATACCCACGAATGGAAATTTTTTCCGGATACACAGAGTCCCCGGATTCCGTCTGGATATTTTTGGGCAAATCAATAAGGACAGGCCCTGGCTTTCCTGTGGATGCAATGTGAAAAGCCATTTTTATAATTTTTCCCAGGTCTTTTCTCTCCCGCACCGTCACACTATATTTTGTAATATTCCTGGTCATCCCCACAATATCCACTTCCTGAAAAGCGTCGTTGCCGATTAAGTTTAAGGGAACCTGGCCGGTAAAACACACCAGAGGGATACTGTCGTAATGGGCGTCCGCAAGGCCGGTAATGGTGTTTGTAGCCCCGGGCCCGGATGTCACAAGACAGACTGCTGTTTTACCAGTGGCCCTTGCATACCCTTCCGCCATATGCACAAGGCCCTGCTCATGCCTGGGAAGTACAAGACGGATGCCTTCGGTTTTGTAAAGTTCATCCATCAAATCCGTCACCATGCCGCCGGGGTAGCCGAATATTGTATCAACGCCTTCTTCCTGCAAGGCCCTAACAAACAATTTTCTTCCTGTAATATCCATCAATCCTCACACCTCTCATATTTTATCCAATGAAATTCTATATCAAAATAGGTCTGCTCCTCGCTTCTTGCCGTAATCTTCCACTCCGGCCGCTGGTCCAGATTGGGAAAATAGGTATCCGCCTCATAGGCGTAGTCCACTTTTGTCACATGGGCCACATGGCACAAATCAAGAAACATCCGGTAAATACTTTCCCCTCCGATAATATAGATATCTTCGCTGTCATACTTTTTTAACTCCTCCAAAACCTCCTCTTTGGAGTGGAGACAGAGAGCGCCTTTTACCTGATAAGAAGGGTTAGAAGTCAAAACAATATTCGTCCTGTTTTTTAAAGGCAGTCCGTTTGGAAAACTCTCCAATGTCTTTCTCCCTATGACCACCACTTTCCCCGTGGTACTTTCCCGGAAAAACTTCATGTCCGCAGGAATCCTCACCAAAAGCTTATTGTCTTTTCCAATGCCCCAGTTTTTATCCACATTTACAATTAAATTCATCTTTTTCCCCCTTTTGCGTCCGTTATCTATATTTCAGTTTTTCTCATTCAGTTATGTTTACACGGCAACAGGTATATTTTTCATCTGTTCCCCTGTGACGTAATTTTCCAGTTTTACATCCTCCGGGGTAAAATCATAGAAATCTTTTACCTTGGGATTCAGCCAGAATGTGGGCGCCGGGTGCTGCTCCCTGTCTATTAGCTCTTTTACCAGCGGAATATGCCTGTCATAAATATGGGCGTCCGCAATGACATGCACCAGTTCCCCTGCTTTCATACCGCAGACCTGGGCGAGCATGTGGAGAAGCACTGCATACTGGCACACATTCCAGTTGTTTGCGGTTAAAATATCCTGGGAGCGCTGGTTTAAAATCCCGTTTAAGGTAAGTCCTTCCCCTTTTTTCTGGGTTACATTAAAGGTCATACTGTAGGCACAGGGATACAGGTTCATCTCATGCAAATCTGCGTGAACATAAATATTTGTCATAATCCGGCGGCTGAAAGGATTGTGTTTCAGGTCAAATATCACCCTGTCCACCTGGTCCATCATCCCCTCTTTGTAACTGTGCTTTACCCCCATCTGATAGCCGTAGGCCTTGCCGATGGAGCCGTTCTCATCCGCCCACTCGTCCCATATGGAACTGTTTAAATCATGGATATTGTTGGACTTTCTCTGCCAAATCCAAAGCATCTCATCCGTACAGCTTTTAATGGCAGTCTTTCTTAAGGTAATTGCCGGAAATTCTTTTGACAAATCGTATCGGTTTACCACGGCAAACTTCTTTATGGTGTAGGCGCTTGTACCGTCCTCCCATTTGGGGCGCACCTTCTCCCCCTCCGTGCTCATGCCGTTTTCCAAGATATCTTTACACATTTCCACAAAAACTTTGTCTGCGTAACTCATAACACTTAACTCCTCATCATCATCTTTATGTCAGGTTATTTTATACATTTGCATACAAACCGCTTTCCGCTTCCATAAATTCGTCTTCTGTATAGCCGCAGGAGATACTTCGGACTTTTTGCAAATTATCATAGTCACTGTGATAAAATTCATTTTCTTATGGTAAGCAGTAAAATGGATATCGAAAAATATTTTTCCCTTCCCAGGAATATAATCCTCTGTGTTGGATACGTTTACACGACCTATATTTGAAAGCCCTGCATCCAATGGTCTTATACCGGTTTCAATGTCTTCACCAATACTGGCCATTATATCCTCAAATTCCTGCTGCATTGTTTCTATTATACTGGATATGTGCAATAATATCAATGATTTTCCCACTTAAGCAGTTCTGCATAAATACTTGTATCTTACAGGAAATTGGTGTACAATATATAAGTTATAAAACGTTTCAAAGGAGAATTGCATGAGCCAGAAAAAAGTAGACCAATATAAAAAAGAAAAAGCAAACCGCAAAGAAATCTTAAAAAAACAGAAAATGAAAAATAATGCGGTCCGCGCTCTGGGCGTTGTTATCTGTGCCGCCCTTTTAGGATGGGCAGGCTATTCCGGATATCATCTGTGGGAAAATTCCCGTCCGGCAGTTACCACGGAAATCGACACCAATGCCCTGACAGAATACTTAGGTGGATTACAATCTTAGGCCTAAAAAACAGAGAGTATCTGAAAAATCCAGATGCTCTCTGTTTTTTTATGGGGCTGTTTCTGCTTTTTTCAATGCAGATTTCACTGCATTTAAAATGACCATGGATGTGTAAGGGTTATCTTCGCTGTAGGCAATGTTATCTGTGGACTGCTTTTCACAGACCTGACTGGCAATCTCCTGTACCGCCGGCTCCATCAGGGGATACATCGTTGTCACAGTCTCATCCAGATTTACCAGGGATACCGACTGTATTCTGCTCTCATCCACCACCACCTGCACATCTATTGTATTGTCATTAAACTGAATCGTTGAGGTATATACGCCTGCCACATAATTCATGGTCTCTGCTGTTTTCTTGCTTTCCTTTGGCAAAAACATAAAAATTAAAAGCAGTATCAGCAATATTCCAAGACCTGCAAATATCAGCGTATAAATCATCTCTTTCATATGCAGAACTACTATTTTTGTCTTAGCGCTCAACCTTACATCCTCCGATTCTTCTGATTAGTAAAGTGTATTCGCTAATGCCTTCGTCTATGCCAACTATTTTTCCACATTCCGTTTAAACCCGATATAGGTCAGTATAAAATACAAAGAATATATTCCCATAAAAAACAAGGAAGAAATTAAAAAATACATAAAACCCGGGGTTTTTATCCCGGTATAAAAATTAAATTTGCCCCCTGTATAAACTGCAATCACCCCGCTTATTGCCAGGGCGGCAAGCAATGGACACCCGTAATACCAGAGAAGCTGTTTTAAAATAATCCCGGAAATTTCCCCTCTGCTGTACCCAATCTGGGAAAGCACCTGGTAGCGGAATTTATATTTTGCAGAATCGGATAGCTGCTGTACGGAAAGAACCGTTAAGGCGACGCACAAAAAAACCAGCCCTACATAAAACAGCGGGAAAACAATAGCGAAAAGCATATATTTAATTTCCGGAATCGCATTATCCCTCACAATATTTTTCATCGCATAAACCACAATGGTATCGGAGCCGCAACAGAAATTTCCCAGTTCCTCTTCTTCCGCTGCCTCCTCTGTCATTACTTGCCCCTGGTTGTTATATTTATATCCTTCGCTTTCCAAATCGTCCAGCTTATCATTCAGGCCAGAAGGAGCCTCCCCTTTTAAATCCGCTGCAAGTTCTGCGTAATAGGGCCTCATTTCTTTTATGGCAGCATCCGGCACAATAATCAAATAATCCCCTCCATTGTGCCCGTCCTGGGAAAACCCTTCCGTGTAATACCCTGCAAAAGACAGTTCCCCGTCACCTCCCTGTATGGAAAGTTCCCCTGAAAAATCTCCCGTCTCCAAAAACACCCGCTCTTTCATATGAATGGCATAGGCATTTTCTTCCAGGGTAATTTCAGAAAGCCCAATCATTTTTCTGAGATGGTTATAATCCGAGAGGCACATATAAGTATCCAAATCACAGTAAGTCATATCACCATTCTCTTTGATTTTCTCAAAATCCGGTGTGTTATCCTCTTTCAGATACTCCCTGCCAAACAGTCTCAAATGGGTGTACAGCCATGTATTCATCTGGTTTGTTCCGTTTTCATAGATACAGTACCTGTAATACTCCTCCACATCCGCTTCTTTTTCCAAAAGTTCCATTTCCCTGCGAAAATCATCCTCAGGGTCACAACTGTTTATCTGCAGGTCAAAAGGATATTTATCCTTAAGGATTTCACTCTGGAAATGGTTAAACATAAAGGCCACGGCACTTCCCAAAAGTGCCAGGGTAAACAGTGCGGTAAGACTTCCCATGGTAAAACTCATGGTTCTAATCTTTGCGGAAAACTGGCGCAGCAAAAACAGGGTATTCCCCCGGTACATCCCGTCTCTTCTCTCCCTTAAATAGCAGAATATCCATGCGGAAACCCCGGTGTAAAAAAGATAAATCACAAGGACAAGGCCTACAAGAAACAGGACTAAAACCCCGGTGTCCCAGTTTTTGTAACAGAACAAAAATAACCCGAATATCACAAAAAACACCAGGGAAACCGGCAAAAGCACCCGTTTTCCCCTCTCATGGCTTTCTTTTATCTCTTCATTCTTTTTCTGGCTGTCCATCAAATCGTGGATATTCATTTTTTTAAACCTTCTTTTACAGCGGAAAAGCGCCAGAAGATAACAAAAGAAATAACACGAAAACGTCATCAAAAGGCTGTTTTTGTTAAATTCCAAATGCAGGTGATAATCCATCTGCACCATGGCATAAAAAACAGACATTAAAATCTGCTGAAGCAAAATTCCAAATACAAGACCTGCTGCAAAAGCTCCCGCCCCAAGGATAAGGTTTTCCCGGATATAAAGCTTTGCAATCTCCTTCTTTTTAAACCCAATCAAAAGATAAATTCCGAATTCCCTGCTTCTTTTTTCCAATATAAAGCGAACCATGTAATTGATAAGCCAAGCTATAATCAGAAGAATAAAAAATGTGGCAAGCCCAATCATAACCTCCATAATTCCGGCAGTCTCAAACATATTCAGTAAATCCCTGGAAAATAAAAGGGTGTTAAAGGAAAACATCAAGGCCGTCACCACCGCCATAGTAAAAAAATACACCAGATAATCCCTTGCCGAACGCCTGACATTTTGAACCGCCAATTTAAACATCATTTTGAAATTCACCTCCCGTCAGGGACAAGACATCTAAAATTTCATTTAAAAATGCCCGGCGCCCGTTCTCCCCGGCAATCAGCTCATGAAAAATTTTTCCGTCCTTTAAAAAGAGAATGCGGCTGCAATAGCTGGCGGAAAAAGCATCGTGGGTCACCATAAAAATAGTCGCCCCAAAGCGTTTATTCATATCAGTAAAAGTCTCCAAAAGCGTCTGGGCTGCCTTGGAATCCAGAGCCCCGGTAGGCTCATCCGCCAAAAGAAGCCGGGGATGGTTTGCCAGTGCCCTGGCACAGGCACAGCGCTGCTTTTGTCCCCCGGAAATCTCATAGGGAAATTTATCCCTCACCTGGGAAATTCCAAGGAGTCTGAGCAAATCATCACATTCCTTTTTTACCTTCTCTTTTCCCTTTTTGTGCAGTGTCATGGCAAGGACAATATTCTCCTCTACGGTAAGGGTATCCAAAAGATTGTAATCCTGAAAGACAAATCCCAGGTTATTTTTCCGAAACTCTGAAAGTTTATCTTCCGACAGTTCCGTAATATCCTCCTCATCGTAAAAAATATGTCCCGCAGTCACATGATCAATGGTGGAGAGCATATTTAAAAGAGTGGTTTTTCCGGAGCCGGAGGCCCCCATCACCCCGATAAATTCCCCTGTCTCCACCGTAAAACTTACCCGGTCCACCGCCTTTGTCACATGGCTGCCACTGCCGTAATATTTTTCCACATCGCAAATGCGTATCATTTTCTTCACTCCTGTCCATATAATTCCCTATTACTATAACAGGAAATCCATATGGATGGTATAGGATTCTCTTTCATTTACATTACAGTTTTGTAAGGATTCGGGGATTTTATATAGAGTTTCATATGTTCTCATATCTTCTCATAGCATTGATTTTACTGGATTTGTACACCTTTTCCCTTTCTGTATCTTCTTAAAAGATTTCATATGTTTTCAGGAAATTGGTGTAAAATTGGTGTAGAAGTTAGTGTAAGTAGTGGTGTACGTTTACACCTTTTCTTGGATATGTTCTTTAAAGGTGTCAAGGACACGTTCTTCGGTCACATGGTTATAAAACCGCATAGTCGTATAAGATGACTTATGCCCCATAATGTATTGCAGGACTGATACATCCATCCCCTCCCTGGCGTACATGGTGCATCCTGTATGCCGGAGTATTTTCGGGGTGAACCCTTCTATCTTCTCCTTTGCAGACAGATTGTATTCCGTTACCATGCGGCACATTTCAGAACGCAGTTCTGCCGGGCGGTATGCACTGCCGTCTTTCTGGAAAAGGAATCCCCTCACGCCGTCAATGCATAAATCGTCCCCTGCCTGTTCCGCTAATCCCTTTAATACCTGTAACAGGTTTTCCTTTAACGGAATCTTCCGGATATTCCTGCCCTTCGTCTTTGATATGTGGAGCCTGCTGGTTTCCTCACCCTCCGCTTTATAAAACAAAAGCTGTTTATCAATGGTGAGTATACCCTTCTCAAAATCTATGTCTGATTTCGTGACGGCTATGCACTCCCCGGTACGCACCATGGTTTCACGCATCAGAAGAAAGATTGGGTACATCCCCCTGTCATTCTCCCGCACGTATTGAAGCAGTGCCGCATCCTGCGCCTTTGTGAGGGTTTTCGTTTCCTTCTGGCTCCCCTCAATGTTATCCAGGGCACGCCGACAGGGGTTTTTGCCAATCAGCTCCATGCTGTCCATGGCATAGTTGAATACAGAGTTTAACAGTTTATGGAAAAACAGGGCTGTGCCATAGGATAAGCCGTTTTCTATAAGCCCGCTGTAAAACAGGATGATATCTGCCCTGCATATGTCTGTAACCTTTTTATGCCCAAGCGCCGTATCCTTCACATTCTTATCCCATTCGCTCCGGTAGTTCCTCTTCGTTGTCACGGCAAGCGCTTTCCCCTTATGCCTTTTCTGTTCCAGATAGATGTCAAACACTTCATTGAGCGTGAGTTTCTTCGCCTGTATGGAACTGCCGCCCTTTAGCATCAGGCTGATTTCTTCCTCTTTTTCCCTTAAGGACGCATCCTCCTTTTTTCCTTTCGGTGTGCGGTCAAGTTCCGTCAGCCGCCAGCTGTACACGGTCTGTCTTTTCCCGGCCAGGTCTGTATACCGGTACATATACATCCCGTCTTTCCTCTGCCCTTCGCCTGTCCTTAGATTCCTTCCTTTATTGTCTTTTCTGCTCATGGTATCGCTCCTTCCATTGTGGAAATGAAAGGGCAGTTATGACATTTCCATTATACCATAACCGCCCCCGTAAGCCAGATGTTTTTTAGAGATAGTCCCTGCTGTTTATGTATTTCTCAAATGCTTCCCGCTTGATAAGCGTCTTGTTTCCGACGGCCAGCACAAATTTTCCGCCGTCCAGCCTTATAAGCTCCCTCAAACGGTTTTCCCCGATATTGGTGTATTCTGCACATTCCTTTATGGTAAGGGCGTATTTTTCCCATACCGGGACAGCGTTACCCATGTTTCCCCTCTTTGTCAAAGGGCGTCCCCTCATCCTCCGGGACGGACAAAAAACCGTATAGGTATTGTTCCATGGTATAGAGGGCCACCCTGTTATCCTTGAATACCTTTACCTTTTGGATTCTCCGTAAGAAGGCACGCCACGTCTCCCGTTCCGTCCTCTGCTGTGTGTCATACTGGAGACGGAGGTCAATGTTTGATACAATGAACACAACGGTATAACAGGCCGTCCTGTCATTGTAACGGCAGGGAAGGGAAAGGGGATAGCCGTCAAGGTAATTGAGCATGTCCGAAAGGGGAAGGGAACTGCGGAACTCGTCAAACAGGATGACAGGCTCATTTTTGTACCCGTCAAAGGGGTGGGCATAGCTGGTGATACGGTACACATTGATGTAGCCGTATTCTTCCATGACGCTCCTTGTCTTGCCGGAACCGGTGTCGCCCCAGATGTAGGTCACGTCCAGTTCCCGGAATCTCTTCTTGTATAAATCCCGGTAAATGGTCTGGCGCACCTTTTCCATCCGTTCTATGTGGTTTAAGTATTCCGGGTTGGAATCCAGTATCTCGTAATCGCTTGCCCCCTGTTTTATCATGTCGTAAAGGTCAGCCAGGTCATTCCTTGCCCCCTGGCGTTCTATGGGCATTTCCCCGTATTCCTCATGGGTGTCCCTAAGGTTGGTTTCATGCTTTTTGTCTTTCTCCCATTTTCCCTCTTTAAATACATAGTCCCTGTTCTGTATGGAAGTCCCCCTTGCCAGTTCGATATGAGCAGTAGGGAACTTGTTCTTTAAAGTGCTGAAACGCACAGGGGACATACAGCAGATATAGATATGGGTATGGTGCGTACTGCCCATTTCATCACTCATGCAGTAATACTGCACAGGCTTTATCTGGGACAGCAGTTCCTTTAATGCATCATGGGACAGCCCTTTTTTTGCAGGGTTGTTGATGGTAATCTGCCATTTCCTTGACTGTTTGTCATTTTTATCTGGGACAGGCCTGTCAGGATTATCCTTCCTGTTATCATCAGATATGTTATTATCCGGTTTCTTATCAGATATTATATTTTCTTTTGTATTATTAGGTTTATTTTCTTCTGGTATCATTTTTTATCACCTCTTTTTTATCCGTCTGCTACATGCGACAGAAGTGTCCTAAGGTAATACTTGCCGGACACTTGCTTGCCCGTACTCTGCCCCCCTTACGGGGGGGGACAGGACGGGCAGAAATGTGTCAGCTGTCTTTGTATGACAGCAGTCCTTTTATGTGTTTTTTCCAGTTGACTATGTTCTGTATCCGTGGAAAGGTCACTTCCTGCAAGGGATGCCCGTCAGCTAAGAGGATGCCCTCCCCCCGGCGGTATATCTTATCCGGGATATCCTCGCCGGTAAAGACCATGCCTTTTTGTTCCCTGCTCATCCGCCCAAGCCCAAGTATGACCATAAAGTTATCCCTTGCCCCGTTGCCGAAAAGGGAACTGTCCGCCCTCTGGGTAACGACCCAGACGCCGAAATTTATCCCCCTCCCAAGCATCAGGATTTCAGATACAGCGTTAAGGACGTTATTGCAGTTTTTGGTCTTGTCCTGCCTGTCTTTTCCTGTGAGGTAGTTTACAAACGCCGGGTACTCGTCAAAGATGAGGAGATGGCGTTTTTCGTTCCGTCCCTTTGTCCTGGCATCACAGAACTTGGCATAATAGTCAAGGATGCCCTGATAACAGTTGTCCCCGCTGTAATAATGGGGATGCCCTTCTAAAAATGCAAAGTCCGTGGAGTTTTTAAAGTCCAGGAAGTAGACGCAGGTTTTGGGGCTGGATTTCAGCAGGCTCCCGAGAATGTACAAAAGCGCATAGCTTTTCCCGGAACCGCTGGAACCAGTGATAAGTGCGTGGCAGTGGCTTTTTATGTCAAGCCGTATCTGCTTTGGATGATATTGCAGGGAGGGGGTTAAATACCCCCAGTTTACGGTTTCTTCTTCCATGTTTCGCTTATGCCTTTTCCACCAGAGGGGAGGGCGTCCTCTGCTGTGTCGATTTCACGCCTGTACCTGGCATATTCGTCAGATGGAAAGACGGCATGGAGAATCAGTATGTTTCCCACATCTTCGATAGTGTCAATGACAACGCCGTCATGGAAATTCCCATAATCATCCTGAAATTTTTTCAGTTTTATGCTTGGAAAAGCCCCGGATTCTATCTTGTGGGACAAGTCTGCCTGGAAGACGGCTTTAAACTCCTCCAGGTCGTTTTCATTGTACTGTGTCCTTATGTCCTCCTTCATCAGCCGGAACTGATAGAAACACAGGCTGTCCCTTAGGATATAACGGGATTCCGGCATCTCGATTTCGCCAAGGAGGCGGGGGACCCTGCCCCCGATATCCGGCGCAGATGCCTTTGCCGTCTGGAAGATGATGTTCCGCATAACGGGATAACCGTTCTCCGCCTGAACCATGGTGTCAGAGGGGACAGCTGGCGCAGAGTTTTCCTCTGGCTTGTCCTTCCTGTCCCTTATAAAAACATAAAGCCAGAAAATAAAGCCGGATGCGACGACCAGGTTCAGATGGTGCGCCAGCATATACTTTGTAACCATTACGACTGCAAAGGTTATGAACAGGATTCCCGACATGGAAACCAAAAATAACAGCGTTTGTTTCGGGAATTTTTTGTTCTCCTCATTTTCGTCCCTCTTTTTCCAAAACCATTTGACCGGGAATGTTGCTAACGATGCTAAAAATTCTAATAATCTCATGACTGTACCTCCATACTTTCAGCGGATGCGGATAATGCATACTCGCCGGAATTGGTGCGGTAAAAACGGCCGCACAGGTTTTTAAAAGCTGCTTTCACAGAACCGCCTTTCTGCTGTATCTGTTCATTTGTAATGATTGGTTTACTGCCCTTTACTTTGACAATCACCTTTTCGTACTGGTTGTCCGTAAAGACAGCTTTGTACTTGATGTGCGTTACGTTGTCGGTGGCTCTGCCGTTGACATACTCATACCCGTCACTCACAGACAGGAGAATCCCTGTTCCTGCTGGATTTCTGCTTATCTGCTGGGGGGTTAAAATGATGTCGCTTATATTCATTGGCTAACTGCTCCTTTCTGCATTGCAATGCGTTAAATATTTTTTTGCTTAAGCCGGCCTTATCTTAACAGTTTTTTTTCTGCCCCAAAAGGGCCAGAAAAAAGGGGTGGAAAATCATCTTAAAAAATGTCCCGGGTAACGCAACGGCAGGGCGTACAGAAGGATGTTCTATTATATAAAAGCAATATATACTAAGTTATTGACAGACATTACGGGGGGGGTATAATGTGTGTGGGATTTAAAGGAAAACCTGGCATTTATCAAACGCCAGACAAAAAGTGGAAGGAGAAAAAAGAATATGAATACTTATGATGGAAAAAGAATCTCATTTGTCAGGGAAGTATGTGGGATTGTGCGTCAGGAGGTGGCGGAAAAGAAACTGGAACAGGATGTAGGAAGGAACAAAAATGTCATCCTGCATGATGGAGACACAGACGACGCCATTGAGATTTTAAAGAAGGTGGAAACAAGAAAAACAAAAAAGGATACGTCAGAACCCTTTGTCAATGCCCTTATTGCGGTTATAAAGGAAAGACAGCAGGGCATTCCCTCCAAAAGCGAGATTTCTATTGAGGAAAAGGTAATCATGAGATTTGGCAGTACGGTTACAGAAGAGATTTTTTACAATGATTCCGCATATATTGCATTTCACCTCGATGTGTACCAGTACCTGGAATCCGAAAACTACCTGGATTATTACTATAAAAAGTTGAAAAAACGGTTTCTACGCCTGCCCGGCTGGATACGGCATGCACCAAGTGAAGATGAAATCATTGAAATGGATATGAGATGCAGGGAATACCAGAAAGATGGATTGAAAGAGATTATCTATTCATTCCAGGAAGAAGGGATATTGTTTGTGGTTCAGAATTGGGAGCAGTTGATCCAGCTGGGAAGGTATTGCTCCAATGTAGACCTGCCGGAGTTTATTTCTGATTTTAAGAAAACAGATTTTAACAAGGTGATGGAAAAAATGAATAAGGAGTGCAGACTGGAACCCTTAGAACTAATGGAAAACGCAATCCAATATTCCTTTCTCGCTGATTTAGAATTTGTGCCGGGTAAAAAAGTCAAAGTTGGCAAAAACATAGAAAAAAGGTTAGACGAACTCATGGAGAAGGAAAGAGGGACAGATTTGGATTACCTTACCCCTATTTTAGAAAATATGGATTTTATTACAAAAGAGAATATGAATGTCCTGTTTAAAGTAGCCTGCTCCATGGGAGGGGTTGTGTATGGAGAAGGAGAGATTGAGTTAGATTTTTGACAAGCTTAAAGTTTTTGGAAAACATAGTACTTTAAGTATTGTTTATTTCAGAGCATACGGCTTTTACTGTTTTACATAATTTACAGACAGGCGTAAGTCTGCCTTGTTGTAATTATGTCAGCTATTTTTATACTAAGGAAAATTTTCAAAAGAATTTGATATTTGGGGGCGATTAAATTGAAAGTGTAAAAGCGTATCCAAAAAAGGAAATTAAAATACATCGAAAGGAAGGAAATTTCAATATGAAAAATTTAATCAAGAAAACAATCGTAATGTTACTTGTAGTTTGTAGTTTAGTTTCAACAGTAGGAGTTCAACCGGTTGAGGCTCATATAGGATTACCGAAGTTAGAAATCCCTTACCCAAAGGGTCCTACTAAGTCTAAATCTTTGAATGGTAAGAAAGCAACATTGGAGGGTGTATATTGTAATCAGGATTTGTTAGTTGTTATATTTAATCCTATGACAGACTATGATGCTGGTAAAAATGTTATGCTAGAAGTGCAGAAAAAATACAAGGGTAAATATGTACGTTGTGCAGATGGAGGGTTATTATTATGGGACAAAACTCCTGATGATTATTGTACATTTGGTGTTGACCATCTGGGTTTAAAACCCGGAGATAATATAAGAGTTAGAGTAATGTACTACAGGTCTGATAATAATAAGAAAAAACATTTCGAAACAAAATGGTCAAAATGGTATAACATTAAGGTAAAAAAGAATAAAACAATAAACAAAAACATAAAATGCAAAGTGACAAAGAATAAGAGAGGCATTTTAATGTTTCAGGCAGATAAATGTGACGGATATGTCGTTGAATTCTGCAAAAATAAAAAGTTTAAGACGAAATATACTTATATACCTAACTATGGATTTCACCGTGAAACAGATGTTGAAACCCATATTGTAATATCCAACAGTGCAATAAAGCAGAAGGATCCTGTGTATGGTGGTAGGGGTTGCGATGGTTGGCCAAATTTACACCGTGGAATGTATGCTCGTGTGACACCAATAGAACTTTTCTCAGATGGGCAGATAAAGTATTATCCACGTTCCAAGGTAATCAAGCTATAGGAAAAACACATGTCAAAGAAGGATTTAACAGCCAACGTTCTTAAGAAACAAGCAAAGGAGCATTGCAAGAGAAGGAGAAGTTCATTCGATTAGGTAGTGTAAATAAGTTTGTGTTTTTGGAAATAAATGGCTCCTTTTTGGTAAGAATTAGGATATGCAAATT
>NZ_RAZG01000050.1 GCF_003612565.1 Roseburia sp. 1XD42-69
ATCTCTTTCAATTCATCTGCCGAAAGAATATCCTGCCGCAACAAGGTTGATACTAAGTTTTTCACATTCCCACCGTAGACTTTATCAAGAAAGCTGTGGGTCTGCATGGTCTGGTATTCTGCTTCTGTCACCGTAGCTACATACTCATTCTTCCTGCCGATTTTTTTCACTTTCAAGAAATTTTTTTCGCCCAGACGGGAAAGTAAGGTGAGTACGGTGTTGTTCTTCCATTCGTTTTTGTCTTTTTCCAGTTCCTCCATGATGAGGGAGTATAAAGCTGCCCCTCCATTCTTCCAAATGATTTTCATTAGTACCAGTTCGGATTCAGAAATTTGCTGTGCCATTTTGTCCTCCTTTTATCTTAACATATTGTGGGTATGCAAACATCTTAACACTTTGTAGGTGATAATGCAATACCCTAAAGGAAATTTAAGAATTTATAAAAAGATATGAAAGAAGGGGGTGGGATTCCGTAGTAGTCGGCATTGGTGGGAATGTGTATAACTGGCTGTCTTATGGAGTTGTGGGTAACTCTGTTTGCAGGACGTGGGAAAGCTGCACTTTAGCTTTTCCATGTTCTGTGAACGGACTTTTCCATAACGGAATAGCAAGTTATACACATTTCCACGGTGCTTGTCTTTTGGTCTTTGGTTTCTTTGGGTCGGAATAGTGTGGTGCTGGCGGTCTATCTCTTGTTTTCGGTTACTTGCTTCTTTACCGTACATGAGCATTGGAGCCGGGGTTGTCCGAGCCGTAGCCCTCCAGCAAATTGACAACGCCCCAAACGCCGAGGCCCGCGCCCAGCGCGATAACAAGGGTCTGCAAGGTGGTGATAGCGGATGCGAAAAATGCCATATAGTCCTCCATTTCTCCGGGATTTTCCCGGGCACAAGAAAAGCCGCCCGGTATAGGAGGCAGGTGACACTTCGGGACAAAATGTCCCAAAGCTATACAAAAGCGTCCGGGTCGTCCAAATCGTCATAGTTGAGGATGTCCTCGTCCTCGTCTATGGGCGTTCTGTCCGGCACGTCCGCCTCGTACACGGTGTACTGCTCGTTGGGATTGAGCTTTTTTATACGGCGGCAGATAAGCCGCTCCAGCGAAAAGGCGTTTTTCTTCTTGTCCGCCTCCGCCGTGTATCGGTAGTTGGGGTGCTGTTTCAAATCGTATTTCCGGGAGTAGAACGGCGGCAGGCCCCGCAGTTGCAGGATGCACCTGTCGCCGGGCATGGTGGCAAGCTCGGCGGGGGTCATAAGCTCCCGGCCCAGCCGTTGCGTGTTCTGGTTGTAGCTTTCGGACTGGCCACGGGAGCGGCCCTCGGTCTGCATGGAGATGGTGGCCTTGCCCAGCCAGTTCTCGGAAATCTCCTTGATAGTGCTGGCCTCCCGGCCCCCGAGGAATACCACGCTGTCCATGTTGCCTAAAATGGTTTCCGCATTCTTGTCGTAGATTGCCTTACATTGGGCCAACTGCTGGTAGAACAGCGTCAGCCTCACCTCCCGGGAGCGGATGACCGCCACCAGCTTTTCGAGGTTCGGCACTTGTCCGGTGTTGGCGGCCTCGTCCCACAGCACCCGCACATGATGGGGCAGGCGGCCCCGTGTACGTTGTCCGCTCTTTCGCACAAGAGGTTGCGGAGGACATCATCCGTGATGCCGAGGCGGAGTTGGACGAAAAAGAAAAACACCGGAAACATAAGATGATGATAAACCGGACATTGAGCATTGGGATACTGAAAAATGACCTGATCTATATCCTGTTGGAAACGGACGCACGGAAACAGGATGAACTGTTCCAGCAGATCTATGAAGACATCAGCAAGAATCTGGTTCCAATAAGGCCAGAGCGCCATTACCGCCGGACCAAGGGGCAGATGGCGGGAAAATATTCAAATACGCATAAAAGAGCTTATTGAGCAGAAAAGTTATAGAACATGGGTACGTTCCGCATGATGAATACAGTACACTAGGGTACAAAGTCTATGCAAAGGTTATTTCTGGCAAAGCGCCCCCGTAAGAAAAACGTAAGAATTTCCGCAGAAAATTAATAGGATATAGTGGAAAGAAACGAAACAAAAACGTCTCTGCAATCGGTAAAATAGTATTGCCGGTTACAAAGACGTTTTTGTTTTGAAAAAGAAAGAGGGATAAGAGATGAAGAAAAAAATAGCTGTAATTTTCGGCGGCAAATCCACAGAATACGAAGTGTCGCTCCAGTCCGCCTCCGCCGTTCTCACCCATATAAACAGGGAAAAATACCAAATCATTCCAATTGGAATTACCAGAAAAGGGGAGTGGTATCGCTGCACAGGAGAAACGGAAAAAATCGGGGAGGATACCTGGCAGGAAGATGAAAAAAATATAATCCCAGTGGTATTTTCCCAGGGTCCCCTGCAAAAAGGCTTTTTAGAATTTTCAGGGAATACCGGGAAGGTGACAGGAGTGACAGAAGTTGACATGGTATTTCCTGTGCTGCATGGAAAAAACGGGGAGGACGGCAGGATTCAGGGAATGTTTGAGATGGCGGGCATCCCTGTAGTGGGATGCAACACCCTATCCTCCGCCCTCTGCATGGATAAGGAGAGGGCCCACAGGCTGGTGAGCCAGAGAGGAATTAATGTTCCTAAATCCCTGGCCTTTCAAGGCTTTGAAAGGGAGGGGGCATTGGAGGAAATCAAAGAAATACTGGCCCTTCCCCTGTTTGTAAAGCCCCTTCGGGCAGGTTCCTCCTTTGGGATTACAAAGGTGACGGAAATAGAGAGGCTTATAGATGCCCTAGAGATGGCATTTGAACATGACAATGAGGTGATTGTGGAGGAGGCCGTACCTGGCTTTGAAGTGGGGGCTGCCGTGATGGGGAGAGATACCCTTACCATTGGAAGGGTGGATGAAATAGAGCTTTCCACGGGATTTTTTGACTACACAGAAAAATATACCTTAAAAACCTCAAAAATCCATATGCCTGCAAGGATTCTGCCAGAGGAAGAGGAGCGGATCAAAAACACGGCTGCAAGGATTTATAAAATACTGGGGTGTTCGGGTTTCGCCAGGGTGGATATGTTTTACACTCCTACCGGGGAAATTGTTTTTAACGAGGTAAATACCATCCCCGGCTTTACGTCCCACAGCCGTTTTCCAAATATGATGAAAGGAATCGGCCTGTCTTTTCCGGAAATGCTGGACAGGCTGATAGGTATGTATGATGGGAATTAGAAGAAAAGTGATTGCGTATTCCAGGGGAAATGACCTGGGTTTTTTCTGGGAGTTTTACCGGTGGCAGAAAAAGGTAAAAAAAGGGTTTTTATTTGATATCCTTACATTTTTTATGAGCAGAAGCGCCCACAATCACGGGGGGTATGTGGGAGTGGATGCAAGACTTGGGGAAAACATCTCCCTTCCCCACGGCCTCCATGGAATCTTTATTTCCCGGTATGCTTTTGTGGGGGACAACTGCCTGATTTACCAGAATGTCACCATCGGGGAGGTGAACAGGAAAGCTCCGGTGATTGGGGATAACTGCCTGATTGGGGCGGGGGCGGTGTTAATCGGGGATATCAAAATCGGAAGTTTTGTAAAAATCGGTGCAGGGGCAGTGGTAAATACGGATATTCCGGATCATTGCACCGTGGTTTCCCAGCCGGTGCGGATACTGTTATAACGAATGTAAAATGATTGGCGGTTTTGCCAGGGAGAGACAAAATGAGGAAAATGTCAGGGAATACGGGGCGGGCATGGATCGAAGTAAATTTAAACAATTTAAGCCATAATGTAAAGACCCTGAAATCAGCAATGCCAAAAAAATGTGAACTTATGGCGGTGGTAAAGGCGGAGGCTTACGGCCATGGCGCCTATGTGGTTTCCAGGTCTTTAAATAAAATGGGAGTGAGGGCTTTTGCTGTTGCCACATTGGAGGAGGGTATCAAGTTAAGGCGGGGAGGTATCCGGGGAGAAATTTTAATTCTTGGGTACACGGAAGTTTTAAGGGCTTATGACCTAAAAAAGTATAGTTTAACTCAGACTGTGATCGATTATGGATATGCAGAAGCTTTAAACAGACAGAAAATACCCCTGAAGGTCCATGTGAAAATTGATACGGGGATGCACCGGTTGGGAGTGGGCTGGGATGAGCCGGGGAAGGTAAGGAAGATTTTTTCTATGAAATATCTGGATGCGACAGGGATATTTACCCATTTAAGCTGCTCCGACAGTTTAGAGCCCGGGGATGTCTCTTTTACTCAAAAGCAAATCCGCCGGTTTTACCGCTGCATCGGCCATTTAAAGAACCGGGGAATTGCCATTCCCAAAGTGCATATCCAAAGCAGTTACGGTCTTTTAAACTATCCAAATCTTTCCTGTGATTATGTAAGGGCGGGCATCGCCCTCTACGGGTGTTTCAGCTCCCCTGGGGACAAAACCCGGTTAAACCTTGATTTGCGCCCGGTACTTTCCTTAAAAGCAAAAGTGGTGCTGATACGTGAGATAAAAAAGGGGGAGCCTTTTGGGTACGGCAGAAATTTTACGGCGGGGAGAGATACCCGGATTGCACTGATATCCATTGGCTACGGGGACGGATATCCCAGAAGCTTATCCTGGGGGAATGGCTGGGTAAAAATCCGGGGGTATGTTCTGCCGGTGATTGGAAATATCTGCATGGATTCCCTTGGGGTGGATATCACCGATGCGGAGGGGGTTAGGCCGGGAGATACAGCAGTACTTATCGGCCAGGGGGATGTCTCCGCATCTTCTCTTGCAGGACTTGGGGGGAGCATCAGCAATGAACTCCTTTGCAGAATGGGAAGAAGGCTTCCAGTTGTGATAAAAATGCGGAAAAATTATAAAAGATGTGTGGAAGACGAAAAATACATTGACCATCTATCTTTCTATGAAGTATAATATAACTTAATGGAATGAAAAAATAGTACATAAGAGAGGGCAATGTATTGAGACAATTTTTTGGTATGAGCCAGAGCGGAAATCTTAACGAGGCTGTTTCAGGTTTAACGAATCCTCAGTTGATTCTTTTGATGTCAAACAGCAGCCAGTTTGAAGCGCATGTAAAAAGATTAGAAGAACTTTATCCCCGAGTGCCAAGTATTGGATGTATCGGGATGAGCTATGACACAAAAGTAGTGGAGAAAGGTGTAGGTGTCATAGCTTTTTGTGATGGTGTTACGGCGGCGGCAAATGTGCTGGAAGAAGTATCTGTTATGCCGGTGAAGTATATTGAACGTCTGGAAAGAGATGTGCGGGACATTAACAGTTCAAATACAAACACCGTCTGTATTGATTTTTGTGCCGGCAATGACGCCTGTGTTCTCACCACGGTTTACAGTGTATTAAAGCAGAGAGGCATTTCACTGGTGGGCGGCACAGGAGACGGAGGGAAAGTCTCTGCAAACGGCAGGGTTTATAAGGATGCGGTGGCCTATGCCCTGGTAAAAAATAATTCAGGCAGGGTGAAGGCTTACAAGGAAAATATTTACCACCCCATGGGGAGATACCGTTTTATTGCCTCAAGGACGGACAAGGCCAACTATATTCTGGGAGAATTAAACGGAGTGCCTGCCAAAAAGGTATATCAGGATATTTTACATATTACAGAACAGGAGATACAGACCCAGACATTTAAAAATCCTTTTGGAAAAATAAACGGGGATGACATCTGTATCATATCCATACAGGAAGTCTGCGGCAACGCCTTAAAATGTTTCCGTCAGGTAAACGATTCCGACGTACTGATTCTTTTGGAACTGGGAAATTACAGGCAGATTGTAAAACGCACCATCCAGATGATTCGCAGCGACTTCCCCAAAATATCAGCGGTGTTTTCCGTGAATTGTCTGTTCCGGTATCTGCTTTTTAGCGAGAATCACTATATGGAAGAATATCTTCGGGAGATGAGCGCCCTTGGAAATCATGCGGGCCTGGTGGGATACGGGGAACATTACAACAATCGGTTTGTCAACCAGTCCATGACCTGCGTGGTATTTGAGTAAGGGGGAAGAGAACATGAATTTTAAGAAAAAAGAAAAACTGGATAAGAGTCTGTATCCTGTGTTATATGTGATAAAAAGCCTGAAGGAATACCATGGTACTCTGGTGCAGGGTGAGGTGGATTCCTTAAAGGAACTGAGTATGGTCAGCAAATCTTTTGGGAATGTGCTGCAGGAATCAGAAAAATTCAAAGGGACGCTGGAGAATTTTGAGCAGACTTTTTCCAATATTGATTCCGTGTCCGGTCAATTTGCATCGGTAAAAGAAGATATTTCCCAGTCTGTGGACAAGGCTCAGGGCGAGGTGGAGGAGCTTAAGAACAGTTCCATATTAGTAGAGTCCTATTTTGTTGAAATGCAGAAAACATTTCAGGTTTTCCAGGAGTCTTTACACGAGATTAAGGGGTGCATGAGCAAAATTGTGTCCATTGCGGACCAGACGAATATTCTTTCCTTAAATGCCTCCATAGAAGCTGCAAGGGCAGGGGAACAGGGAAAGGGGTTTTCTGTTGTGGCGGGGGAAGTCAAAAGTCTCTCCGACGAGATTAAAAATCTGGCTGCCATGGTGGACTCCAGTATTCTGGATGTGGAACACGGGGCAGACGAGCTGAACAACAGCATTCACATTTCCCATCAGGCATTGGAGGAGAGCCTCTCTAAAGTGAATGAGACCTATGAGACCTTTGAAAGTATTACAAAGGCTGCGGAGGGCGCAGGAACGGTACAGTCGGATATCTCCCAGGTGATTGACAACTCCAGGGTAGAACTTCAGTCCGTGTGCAGCTTTTTTGAGAATCTCAAAGACGGCTATCAGGAAGTTATCCGGCATATTAACACGGCAAGCAAAATGGGAACTACCAAAAGCGCCATGTTTGAGGATATTGACAATATGCTCTCCCAGATACCGCCGGTGGTGGAGGACTATAACCAGTAATGCGGCAGGGTGAGATTTCAAAAAAGGAGAGAGCAAAATGATTTGGGCAAAAGAAGAGACGATGTCAAGGGCCGAGATAGAAGAAATACAGTTGAAACGGCTTACTGAGACGGTAAACCGGGTATATGCAAAGGTAGGGCCTTACCGGGAAAAAATGGATCAGGCAGGGGTTGTGCCTTCAGATATTAAGACGCTAAAGGATTTATCGAAACTTCCCTTTGTGACAAAGCAGGATATGAGGGATAATTATCCCTTTGGTCTCTTTGCCGTGCCAAAGGATGAGCTGGTTCGGATTCACGCCTCTAGCGGAACCACGGGGAAACCCACGGTTGTAGGGTACACGAAAAAAGATTTAAAGATGTGGACGGAATGCGTCTCCCGCATTGCCGCCATGGGAGGAGCCACAGAAAAAGATGTGGCTCAGATTTGTTTTGGATACGGAATGTTTACCGGGGCCTTAGGGCTTCATTTCGGCCTTGAGAATATGGGGGCGGCCCTTGTGCCATCTTCCACGGGAAATTCGGAAAAACAGATTATGTACATGAAAGATTTCGGCACCACCCTTTTGGTTGCAACCCCCTCCTACGCTCTTCGGTTAGGGGAGGTGGCGAAAGAGATGGGCCTTGATCCTAAAAAAGATCTGCAGGTAAAAATCGGTTTGGTGGGAAGCGAACTTTTGACAGAGGCTATGCGGGGGGAAATGCATAAACTCTGGGGGGAAGATATGCTTGTCACCTCCAATTACGGCATGAGCGAGCTGATGGGGCCGGGAGTTTCTGGGGAATGTGAATACCTTTGCGGGATGCATATTAACGAAGATTATTTTATCCCGGAAATTATAAATCCAAAGACAGGGGAAGTGCTTCCCCCGGGAGAAAAAGGGGAATTAGTCATTACCTGTATTTATAAAGAGGCTCTGCCCTTAATCCGTTACCGCACAAAGGACATTACAAGGCTTATCTATGAGCCCTGCAAGTGTGGCAGGACCACGGTGCGCATGGAAAATTTAAGCGGCAGGACAGACGATATGTTAAAAATCCGGGGAGTAAACGTATTCCCAAGCCAGATTGAGGAAGTTCTTTTGGGAATTGAGGAAATCGGCCCCCACTATGAGATTATTGTCACCAGGAAGAACCACTCAGACCTTCTGGAAATCCGGGTGGAACTTGTAAAACCTGTGGATGTGTACCGGGAATTGGAGGCTTTGGAGAAAAAGATTAAGCATAAGCTTCGGATTGTTTTGGGGCTGGATGCAAAAATACGCTTAGAATCCCCCAATACTCTAAAACGTTTTGAGGGGAAAGCACAGAGAGTAAAAGATCTGAGAAAGGAAGTATAAACCATTGGAAAAGAAGATAATGTTAGGCAATGAGGCAATCGCCAGGGGAGCCTATGAGGCGGGAGTGAAAGTGTCCGCCGCATATCCCGGAACTCCCAGCACGGAAATCAGTGAAAATATTGCCCTGTATGACGAGATTTATGCAGAGTGGTCCCCCAATGAGAAAGTTGCCACGGAGGTGGCTATCGGCGCCTCCATAAGCGGTGTGCGGGCCATGGCCTCCATGAAACACGTGGGGGTAAATGTGGCAAGCGATCCCTTGTATACCATTTCTTACAGCGGTGTAAACGGGGGGCTGGTTTTGGTGGCAGCGGACGACCCCGGCCTTTACAGCTCCCAGAATGAGCAGGATACAAGATGTGTGGCAAGGGCGGCACTTGTGCCGGTGTTAGAGCCCTCCGACAGCCAGGAGGCAAAGGACTTTGTAAAAACTGCCTATGAGATCAGCGAAAAATACGACACTCCGGTTATCTTAAGGACCACCACACGTCTGGCCCATTCCCAGGGGGTGGTAACTTTGGAGGAGAGACAGGAAATAGAGGATAAGCCCTATGAGAGAAATCCGGCAAAATATGTGATGATGCCGGCAAATGCCATTGGGCGCCATGTGTACGTGGAGCAGAGAATGAATGCCTTAGCCCAGGATGGCTGCGGCTTTGCCATTAACCGGGCAGAGTACCGGGATACCTCCATTGGTTTTATCACCAGCGGAATACCCTATCAGTATGTGAGGGAAGCCTGTCCTAATGCATCCGTGTTAAAACTTGGCATGGTTCATCCTCTGCCCAAAAAGCTTATCGAAGAATTTGCACAAAAAGTGGATGTGCTTTACATATTTGAGGAATTGGAGCCTGTAATCGAAGAGCAGGTAAAATCCTGGGGCATAAAAGCTTTGGGAAAAGAGATTTTTACCCTTCAGGGAGAGTATTCCGCAAATATGATTCGGGAAAAAGTCTTAAAAGAAGATTTACATATCAAAGAGCCTGCAAAAGTTCCGGCAAGGCCCCCCATTCTCTGTCCGGGATGTCCCCACAGAAGCGTGTATTCCGTGTTAAGTAAATTAAAAATCCATGCTGCCGGGGATATCGGGTGTTATACGTTAGGAGCCCTGCCCCCCTTGAATGTAATTGACACTACCGTGTGCATGGGTTCCAGTATTTCCACCCTTCACGGCATGGAAAAGGCAAAGGGAAAAGAGTATGTGAAAAACTGGGTGGCAGTTATCGGGGATTCCACCTTTATGCACACCGGGGTAAATTCCCTGATGAATATGGTGTACAACCAGGCCACGGGAACCGTGATTATCCTTGACAATTCCACCACAGGCATGACAGGGCATCAGGACCATGCTGCCACTGGGAAAACCTTAAAGGGAGAGACAGTCCCTGCCATAAATATTTTTAATCTCTGCAAGGCCATGGGAATTGAATCGGTGACGGAGGTAAATGCTTTTGACACGGAGGCGCTGGAGCGGGTGATAAAAGAGGAAGTGGCAAGGGATGCAGTTTCTGTTATTATTACAAAATCGCCCTGCGTTTTATTAAAGGGCAATGTATTTCCCTATAAATGCACACCGGTGGAGGACAAATGTAAAAAGTGCGGGATGTGTTTAAAACCCGGATGTCCTGCCCTTCGGAAGAAATCGGATGGAACCATAGCCATAGACGAGACCATGTGCAATGGCTGCGGCCTCTGTGAACAGTTGTGCAAATTTGGCGCTATAGAGCGGGTGAAAGGATAGAGGAGGAAGGCAAAATGCGAAGCATATTTTTGAATGCCTTCCCACGACTTGCCGCCGAACCTTGTGTGAGGGGGCGTTACATTAGAAAAGGAGCAGGAGATGACAAAGAATATTATGATTGTAGGGGTGGGAGGACAGGGAACCCTTCTCACCAGCCGTATCCTGGGAGGCATTACAAGAGATGCGGGATATGACGTGAAATTATCAGAAGTCCACGGTATGGCCCAGAGAGGCGGAAGCGTGGTGACCTTTGTGCGCTATGGGGAAGCGGTGGCGGAGCCCATTGTGGAGGCAGGATGTGCCGATGTGCTCATCGCTTTTGAAAAATTGGAAGCCCTTCGTTATGCCCACTTTTTAAAGGAGGACGGGGTGCTGATTTTAAATGAACAGCGCATGGAGCCTATAACCGTATTAACCGGGGCGGCCGCTTATCCCGAACATATTGTGGAAGATTTGGAAAAAGAGTACACGGTGTTTAAGATGGATGCCATGGAGGAGGCAAAGAAACTGGGAAACGCTAAGGTTTTTAATATCATTGTCCTTGGAATGGCTGCAAGGCATATGGATTTTTCCAAAGAGGCATGGCTTTCGGCTATCGAAAAGACAGTGCCGCCCAAGACAGTGGAAATCAACCGCACTGCATTTTTAAAAGGATATGAGGGGGCGTAAAAATGATTTGGAATGAAACCAAAGAGTGTATGAGCAGGGATGAGATGGAGTTTCTCCAGAGCAAGCGTCTGGTGAAAACCGTGGACAGGGTGTACCACAACGTGGAATTTTACCGCAAAAAAATGCAGCAGGTGGGAATTGAGCCCGGGGATATCAAGGGAATTGAAGACCTCCACAAGCTGCCCTACACTACAAAAAATGATTTGCGGGATACCTATCCCTTCGGTTTGTTTGCAGCTCCAAAATCAGAGATTGTCCGTGTTCATGCATCTTCCGGCACCACCGGGAAAGCTACGGTGGTGGGGTACACCAGAAGGGATCTTGATATCTGGAGCGAATGTGTGGCAAGGGCTTTGACCCAGGCGGGAGTCACGAGGGATGATATTATCCAGGTGGCCTACGGCTACGGCCTGTTTACCGGGGGCTTAGGGGCCCACGGGGGAGCGGAAAAACTTGGGGCTATTGTAGTGCCCATGTCCACAGGCAACACGAAAAAGCTTACCACTATGATGAAAGACTTCGGGGTGACAGCCATTGCCTGCACGCCTTCCTACCTTCTCCACATTGCGGAGGTGCTGGAAGAGTCGGGGAGCATACCGGAGATTAAATTAAAAGCCGCTGTCTGCGGTGCGGAGCCCTGGACAGAAAATATGAGGAAACAGATAGAGGAAAAACTTCACATCCATGCCTTTGACATTTACGGACTTTCGGAAGTTATGGGGCCCGGGGTTGCCTGCGACTGTGAATATCATAAGGGGCTTCACGTCTATGAAGACCATTTCCTCCCGGAAATTATTGACCCGGAAACCTTAAAGCCATTGCCTAAGGGAGAGACAGGAGAACTGGTATTTACCACTCTGACAAAAGAGGGGCTTCCCCTCCTTCGTTACCGCACAAAGGATTTGACCAGCATCGATTACTCCCCCTGCGAGTGCGGCAGAACCCTGGCCAGAATCAGCCGGTTTAAAGGGCGTTCCGATGATATGTTAATTATCCGGGGTGTAAATGTATTCCCGTCCCAGGTGGAGGCTGCCCTTTTGGAACTGGGAGGCACCACACCCCACTATATGATGATTGTGGACAGGAAAAATAATCTGGACACTTTAGAGATCCAGGTGGAAGTGGATGAGAGTTTCTTTTCCGATGAAATCAGGGGACTGGAAAATCTTACCAAAAAGATTGGTCATGCCATCCAGAATGCCATTGGCCTTGCGGCAAAAATTAAGCTGGTGGAGCCAAAGACTTTGGAGCGGAGCATGGGAAAAGCAGTCCATGTAATTGATAAACGGAAACTTGTGTAAATTTTGGCAGGTATAAAACAGAGGAATGGAGGAAACTATGTTTATAAAACAGTTGTCGGTATTTATTGAAAACCAGGAAGGGCGCTTAGAGCAGGTTTTGGAAGTGCTGAAACAGGAAGGGATTAATATTATTTCTTTAAGCCTGGCGGATACCAGCGAATATGGGCTTTTGCGGCTGATCACATCTGACCCGGCGGCAGGACAGGCTGCCTTAAAGAAACAGGGATTTTCCGCCATGCTCACAGATGTGCTGGCGGTAAGGCTTGCCCATCAGGTTGGGAGGCTTCAGGAAATATTAAGCTTTGTCTGCAAAGCGGGGCTTAACGTGGAATATATGTATGCCCTTTCCAACAAAGAGGGGGATGCCTCAATCATCTGCAAAATATCCAACGGGGATGAGGCTGCCGTTCTTTTAAAGAGCAAAGAGGTGGAATTATTCAGCCAGGAGGATATTTTGAGAATATTCTGTTAATTAGGAGCGATATTATTATGATTGTAGATTTTCACACCCATATTTTTCCAGATAAAATTGCAAAAAAAACCATAGAGAAGCTGGAAGATATCGCAAATGTGAAGGCTTTTACCGATGGCAGGGAAGTAAGCCTGATTTCATCCATGGAAGAAGCGGGGGTGGATTTGTCCCTGGTTCTCCCTGTGGTGACAAAGCCGGAGCAGTTTGTCACCATAAATGATTTTGCGGCAAGGTTAAATGAGAAATACCAGGGGAAGAGCCGGAGGCTTTTCTCTTTTGGGGGAATCCACCCGGATTCCCCGGATTACAAAAGGGAGCTTCGCACCATATATGATTTGGGGCTGAAAGGGATAAAACTGCATCCGGATTACCAGAGTACTTATTTTGACGATATGAAATATATGCGCATTTTGGATTATGCCTCAGAGCTTGGGCTTATCACCATTGTGCACACAGGAATCGATATCGGGTTTCCTGACCATGTAAGGTGCACACCAATGATGATTCGCCGGGTTTTGGATGAAGTTGCCCCGGAAAAGCTGGTGCTTGCCCACTACGGCGGGTTTAAAATGTGGGAGAAGGCAGGGGAGCTTATCGCCGGGAAAAATGTGTATCTGGATACCGCCTACCTCTTTGATTTTATAGAGGATGATTTGTTCCTTCAGATTTTAAAAAAGCATGGGGCGGACAGAGTGCTTTTTGCCACGGACAGCCCCTGGAGCGGGCAGAAGGAGTCTTTGTCCCATTTAAAAGGGCTTTCCATTCCAAACGAAGATTTGGATAAAATCTTGGGGGGGAATGCCTGTGAACTATTAAATTTGTAAAGATACGGCCATTGCGAAACCTGTCTTTGGATTGTGAAAAGAGGGTTTCGCATTTGTCTGTTTTAACGGTTTTTATAAGGAGGAAGTTGTGTTAATTAAGTTTGTTTTTTTGATCGTATTTTTTGCTGTTATGATTGGGGTGGGGCTGTATTCCCGCAGACATGCCACAAATGTCAATGATTTTGTCCTGGGGGGAAGGGCTGTTGGCCCCTGGCTTACGGCTTTTGCCTACGGGACATCCTATTTTTCTGCTGTGGTGTTTGTGGGCTATGCCGGACAGTTTGGTTACAAATACGGCCTGGCCTCCACATGGATTGGAATCGGCAATGCCTTTATCGGTTCTCTATTGGCATGGGTGATTCTGGGACGGCGTACCAGGATTATGAGTAACCATTTATCTGCTTCCACTATGCCGGACTATTTCGGAAAGCGTTATCAGAGCAATGCACTTCGGATTGCCGCATCTGCAATTTCATTTATTTTCTTAATTCCCTACACTGCATCTGTATACAATGGGCTTTCCAGACTTTTTGGAATGGCTTTTGACATTCCCTATGAAGCCTGTGTGATTGCCATGGCAGTGCTGACCTGCATCTATGTAACCCTGGGGGGATATATGGCCACGGCGATTAATGACTTTATACAGGGAATCGTGATGCTTGGGGGGATTGTTGTGGTTATCCTTGCGGTGTTAAAGGGCCAGGGGGGATTTTTACATGCAGTTTCTTCTCTGGCGGAGTTTGAAAGCGATATCCCGGTAACCATGGGACAGAAGGGGGCTTTTGCTTCCTTTTTCGGGCCGGACCCCTTAAATCTTCTGGGCGTTATTGTTTTAACTTCCCTTGGAACCTGGGGGCTGCCTCAGATGATACATAAGTTTTATGCCATCAAAGATGAGCGTTCCATTCAGTCGGGAACGGTTATCTCCACATTTTTTGCAGTGATTGTCTCCGGGGGATGCTATTTTTTGGGAGGCTTCGGAAGGCTTTTTGATACGGAGAAAATTCATGGGGCGGACGGAAGCGTGATTTACGATGCCATTATTCCCTCCATGCTCTCCACACTGCCGGATATTTTAGTTGGAATCGTGATTGTCCTTGTGCTCTCCGCCTCCATGTCCACCTTATCCTCCCTGGTGCTCACCTCCAGTTCCACCCTGACGCTGGACTTTTTAAAGGATAATGTATTTAAAAATATGGACGAAAAGAAACAGTTACTGTGGATGCGGATCCTTTTGGTATTTTTCATTGTCTGCTCCGTGGTATTGGCCCTTTTCCCGCCCAAATCTATCGCCCGGTTTATCGCCCAGCTTATGGGAATCTCCTGGGGCGCCCTGGCAGGGGCGTTCTTAGCGCCGTTTCTCTATGGATTGTACTGGAAAGGCGTTACCAGGGCGGCAGTGTGGGCAAGTTTTATCTGCGGCATCGGCATTACCGTATCCAATATGTTTTTCTCCTACATTAAGTCCCCCATAAACGCCGGGGCCATCGCAATGGCGGCGGGGCTTATGATCGTGCCCCTTGTGAGTCTGTTTACCCCGAAGATGGAGGAAAATGAGGTGGAGAAAATTTTCTCCTGTATGGAGGAACAGGTAGTGGTAGATAAAAAGACAGCACTGCCCAGGGAGGGGAAGAAGCAGGGGTAAAGCCTTTCCATGAAATGCTCTCTTTTTTGTGCAGGAGAAAAATGTCTCTTGCCGCTGTGGATTTGCAGGGAAAAGAGATGAAAATTATTGATGTAGCAGCAAAGTACGACTACAGTTTCCCCACAGAATTTAACAGGGCTTTTCAGTCCGTTCATGGACTCCCCCCCTCCGCCGTAAAAAGCGAAGGCGTATCCGTAAAATCCTTTCCTCCTCTCACGTTTAAAGTCACAGTCAAAGGAGTGGAAGAAATGAATTACCGAATTGAGACAAAAGAGGCGTTCCGTATTGTGGGAGTATCTGTGCCCTTGTACAAAGATATTGAGAAAAATTTTACCGTCATTCCCCCAAAGTGGGAGGAAGTTTCTACAAACGGGACGCTGGAAAAATTAATCAGCATGATGGACACGCCGCCTATGGGGGTGCTGGGAGTTTCTACCTGCAATGATACGGAACCCTGGAGATACTTTATCGCCGTTTCTTCTTCCAAAAGGTCAGAGGGATTGGAAGAGTATACTGTACCTGGGGCTACCTGGGCAATTTTTCCGGGGAAGGGAACCAACCAGTCCATTCAGGAGCTGGAGCGGCGGATATTTTCCGGACAAATTCAAGACGGATGAAGGTTTAGGGCTTTCAGAAAATAAAAAAGTCAACCGCTATTAATGGTTAATGCATATTGACCGATATATACTTTGAATAAGTCAAATATCAATGCAAAACGGCAGGGCACTTGGCAGGGATGTTTCTTAAGGGCCTGCAGAAAGAAGCGAAAGGATGAAAGCGGTATGGCAAAGGAAGAGATTACACCAAGCGAATGGCAGATTATGGAGGTTCTGTGGGCCTGTAAGGAACCCCTGACCTCCGCAGAGGTTTATAAAAGGATGCAGGGGAATGTGGATATGTCCCAGAGGATGGTGCGGGTGCTGATGAACCGCCTGAACCAGAAGGATATTTTAGGCTACACAGTGGATGAGCATGATTTGCGGGTTTACCATTATTATGTGAAAAAGCCAAGGGAGGAATGTGTGAAGGAGAAGAGCAGGAAGTTTGTGGACAGCTATTTTTCCGGCAATGGGACAAATGCCATGGCAGCGCTTTTGCAGAGTTTTTCCCTGACGGAGGAACAGATTCAGGAACTGGAGGAGATACTTAAGAAAAGCCGGGGGCAGGGTGGCAAATCCCCGGACAAGGAGGGGTAAACCATGCCTGACTGGTCACAGCTTGGCAGTCTTTTTGATTTTTCAGCGGTATATTACACCACCCAGCTTGTGCGGTGCGCAATTTTTTCCTACATGCTCCTCGGGCTTGTGATGCTGCTGCGCAAAGTGCTTTTTTCAGGGCGGACTTTTCTCAAGGGGATGTTGTGGACATCTTTCCTGCTCATCCCCTTTCTTGGAAAGCTGAAAATGTTTTATGAAAATGAGTTTGTTATAAACCTGACCTGGAGGCTGACCGGGGCAGCCATTTCATGGATTTGGGCTGACCGTATGTATATGGCGGGAATTTTTACAGTTTTTATCTGCATCTTTGGAAAGAGGCTGCGCCTCTGGCGGTTCGTTTCCGGGATGGAAAAGGCATCCCTTTATCATACCCTGGTCAGGGTTACGGATATGAATGTCACACCCTTTACGGCTGGGCTTTTAAGACCCAGGATTGTCATCCCCAAAGTGATATTGGAAAACTACGGCAGGGAAGAATTATGGGCGGTTTTGCAGCATGAAAAGACCCATATAAGGCTGGGGCATTTGTGGTTTGGATTTTTATGGGACATTTTGCGGTGCCTTTTGTGGGTAAACCCTTTTCTGACCATTTTTCAGAAACAGTTCCGGGAGGATATGGAAGATATCTGCGACAGGGTGTGCATACAAAAAAGCGGAAAGACGGCCCAGGAATATGGGATGGTGCTGTTAAAAACCTTAAAACTTCTGGGCACAGAATCGGGGAATACTCCCTCTGCCGTTACCTATGTGGGAGAACAGGAATTTAAAGACATGAAAAGACGGATGGGTAAAATTGCAGATTTTTGCCCATATAGGAAAAGAATGTGTCTTGGCATGACAGGGGCAGCCCTTCTGATGATTGCGTCTGCATTTCTGGCAGTGCGTACCCATTCTTATGCCCGGTGCAACGAGAGCAGGGACATTATGATTGGAAATTATGACGGGAAGGCTGAAATTATTTCCCATGATACTGGGGAACTGAGCCGGATGATTTCCTATGATGACAGGTTTGTCTATGTCAGGCGGGAAGCCTTTGAGGAATTTTTGGAAAAAAACCATGGGGAGGGGGAAATATGGATTGTTTTTGGCGGATTTTATAAACTTCCGGGTCTGGCAGGGGCGGCGGAGGCATGTATTTACGAGAGGGGGTTAAGAGACAAAATAGTGCGTATTCCCTATGAGAGCATTATGGATAACTGGTATTTTGAACTGCTTAAATTGTTATAGGCGAACGTTATACTAGGGAACTGAAAAGGATTTCAAGGAATGTATCAAGGAGGACAAGATTATGGCAATGGAGATTACAAACAATTACAGTAATACATATGAGAATGCATATGCATTGCAAAAAGAATCGCTGGCAGCAGAGAAAAAGGAAACATCTAAGGCAGCGGGGGCACAAATAAATTCCAACACAGGAAACAGCAGGACAAAAAGAACGGCAGAATATACGAAAGAACTGGCAAAACTTGTTCCAAGCGTGGAATTTAAGGTTGGAACTGCCTGCTCGTCAGCCAGAAACGGCAAGTCACTTACGGTTCATCCCGGACTTTTGGAAAAAATGCAGAATGACCCGGAAAAAGAGAAGGATATGAAAGACATGATAAGAGGCGTTGAGTCTATGTCTAAACTGGCAGAAAGCATGGCGAAAGCCACTGGCTGGACCATAGTGTATCAGCACAGTTATATTGATGAGAACGGAAAATATCACTGCAGAATGCAGACCAGAAACGATGGTATGTTAAAATTAAGCGATAAGCTCCGGGAGGAACGGAAGAAAAATTCGGAGAAACTGCTTGAAAAGACAAAAGAAAAGGCGGCAGAAAAGAAAGAAAAATTAACTCCAAACAAAGCCCAACAGTTTCTAAATGAAAAACTGGCAGCTTCCAAAGACGGCATGATTTGTTTGAATGATACAGATATGCGGACAATGATGGAGGCTGAAAAAGAAGATTATGCAGGCAGGACAAATACAAAACGGCAGGCGGGGGCCGGTGCCAATTTGGACTTAAAGGTGTAGCAGGAAAAAATTATAAAATCAGGAGGACAAATTATGGCAATGGAGATTACCAGCAATTACGGGGCTCAGAGCATGATGGAAAGCAGCGTCACGGAGGGTACAAAAAGGAAGGAAACAGAAAGCAGACAAAAGAGCAGGGCAGAGTATGCTAGGGAGCTGGCAAAACTTGTTCCAAGCGCAGAGTTTAAAATTGGAAATGGATTTTCCCCAGGAAAGAGCAGCAAAACCCTGACGGTGAATCCACAGCTTTTGGAAAAAATGCAGAATGACCCGGAAACAGAAAAAGAAATGAAGGAATTAATAAAAGGCGCTGAATTAGCTGTCAAGAGACTGGACAGTGCGATGCATGCCATGGGCTGGTCGGTTGTGTTTAAGCATGATTACATAGATGAAAATGGAAAGTATCAACAGATTTGCCTTGTCAGAAATGACTTTATGCTGAATATGAGCGATAAGCTTAGGGAGGAAAGACGGAAAAATTCGGAAGAGCTGATAGAAAAGACAAAAGAGAAAGCGGAAAAGGCAAAACAGCTTTTGGAGGACAAAATAGCTGCCTCCAAGGACGGAAAGGTTTATCTGGATGACACCGATATCCTCACAATTATGGAAGCTGCCCGGGAAGATTGTGCGGCGGGGGATAATGCAGTGAAGGTTTCCATCTCCCGGGAGGGTATGGAAAAATACCTGGAACAGATACGTGAAAAAAACGCGGAGGGCAAAGTCATTCAAAAAGGGGGAAATAAGGAAAGTATTGTAAGGCAGGCAAATCAGATGGCAAATGCCTTATCTGCAAATAGCTATGCCAGGGAATTAGCCGAAGAAATGGAAAAGGCAAAGGATTTGAACAGGGCCTACGGAAATCTTTATGACAGGATTGTACAGGGATATGAGAACGGTACAAGGGAACGTTATACAGAGGATAAAAATTCAGAGACAGGTTATAGGAAAATGACAAAGGAAGAAGAATTAAAAGGGCTTTCCCTGGCATTTCAGAAGAAGGCACATGAGGAGGATGTGAAAAAAATGATTTCAGAGGAATTTAAGCGGCTGAAAGAAGGCTAAAATTCCCTGTAAACCGGGAGGCGCATGGATAACGATTACTGTTCCATGCGTCTTTTTTATGTACACGGGCATCCAGAGGAAATACAGATCAATTCCTGTTTTTCCCACGAATTCCAGTTGTTGACTTATGGAAAGACTTATAGTATATTGAATTTAGATGCGTGACAATGCGCAAGGAGGAAATGACATGCAGGAGAAAATCAAAGTAGCCGTTGATGCCATGGGCGGGGACAATGCCCCGGGAGAAATCGTAAAGGGTGCCGTTGATGCGGTGAACGTGCGGAAAGATATCCAGGTCTTACTTGTGGGAAAACAGGATATGGTGAAAGAGGAATTAAAAAAATATACATATCCCAAAGACCAGATAAGGGTTGTCCATGCAGAGGAAGTGATTGAAACCGCAGAGCCGCCGGTGAATGCCATCCGCAGCAAAAAGAATTCATCCCTTGTAGTGGGTATGAATATGGTGAAGCAGAAAGAGGCGGATGCCATTGTGTCAGCGGGGAGTTCAGGAGCTATCCTGGTAGGAGGCCAGGTGATTGTAGGCAGGATTAAAGGAATCGAGAGGCCCCCTTTAGCCCCCCTTATCCCCACGGAAAAAGGAGTATCCCTTTTGGTGGACTGCGGGGCGAACGTTGACGCCAGGGCAAGCCATCTGGTACAGTTTGCCAGAATGGGCTCCATTTACATGGAACATGTGGTAGGGATTAAAAAGCCGAAAGTTGCCATTGTAAATATCGGTGCGGAGGAAGAGAAGGGAAATGCACTGGTAAAAGAGACATTTCCGCTGTTAAAGGAGTGTAAAGACATTAATTTTATCGGCAGCATTGAGGCAAGGGAGATTCCCCACGGACAGGCGGATGTGATTGTCTGTGAAGCTTTTGTGGGAAACGTTATCCTGAAATTGTACGAGGGCCTGGGAAGCACTTTTTTCCGGGTGGTGAAAAAAGGGCTCTTAAGCAGCTTAAGAAGCAAAGCAGGGGCTGTTTTGATTAAACCGGCATTAAAATCTGTACTAAAGACATTTGATGCATCAGAGTATGGCGGCGCTCCCTTACTGGGGTTAAAGGGCCTGGTGGTAAAGACCCACGGCAGCGCCAAGGCTTTGGAAGTTACCAATTCCATTATCCAGTGTGTAACTTTTAAAGAACAGGATATTAACGGAAAGATTAAAAACAACATTATTGGAGACGAGTAGAAAGGGAGATACCAGCATGGAATTTGAAAAGCTAAAACAGATTATTGCAGAAGTCTTAAATGTAGACGCAGATGAAATCACAATGGACACTACTTTTGTAGATGACCTGGGGGCGGATTCTTTAGACATTTTCCAGATTATTATGGGAATTGAAGAGGAATTTGACGTTGAGATTAAAAATGAGGATGCAGAGAAGATTGCAACGGTTGCTGATGCAGTGGATCAGATTAAGAATGCTTTGAATTAATGAAAAGAATAGTGAAAGCGAGGATAAGAGGCGTGCCCAAAAAGCTGCATTTCTTTGGCTTTTGGGCCGCCTTCTTTCATTGAGGAAAATATGAGAAAAACAGACAAGTTTCAGGAAATTATCGGTTACAAATTTAAAAATCCAGGGTTGATACGGCAGGCCTTAACCCACAGTTCTTATGCCAATGAAAAAAATTTAAAAAAACATTCGGACAATGAGCGGCTGGAATTTCTGGGGGACGCAGTCCTTGAAGTTGTTTCCAGCGAATTTTTATATTTAAATTATCCGGACCTCTCCGAGGGGGATTTGACAAAACTTCGGGCAAGCCTGGTGTGCGAACCCACCCTAGCCGCATGTACCGCCCAGATGCAGTTAAAGGAGTTTCTCTTTCTGGGCAAGGGGGAGGAGCTTACCGGGGGAAGAGAAAGAAAATCCATTCTCTCAGACGCCCTGGAGGCCGTGATTGGCGCAATTTATCTGGATGGTGGTTTTACTAGTGCAAAAGAGTTTATTTTAACCTATATTCTCACGGACATTGAAAATAAAAAACTCTTCTATGATAGTAAGACTATCCTGCAGGAAGTGGTGCAGGCAGATTATGAAGAGCAGCTAAATTATGAACTTATCGCAGAGAGCGGGCCGGATCATGACAAAAGTTTTACGGTGGCGGCACGCATTGGAGAGAAGGTCATAGGAAGGGGAAGCGGCCATACAAAAAAAGCTGCGGAACAGGAAGCGGCCTACCAGGCCCTTTTAATATTAAAAAAAACGGATAAAAACACAGCTGAAAAATAGAAGGAATGTAGGGAAACAGTATGTATTTAAAGAGTATAGAAGTCCACGGTTTCAAATCTTTCGCCAACAAGATTGTGCTGGATTTCCACAACGGAATCACCGGCATTGTGGGGCCAAACGGAAGCGGAAAGAGCAATGTGTCCGATGCTGTGCGCTGGGTTTTAGGGGAGCAGAGTGCAAAACAGCTTCGGGGCGCCAGTATGCAGGATGTTATTTTTTCAGGGACAGAGAACAGAAAACCCTTAAGCTATGCCTATGTGGCCATCACCATGGACAATTCCGACCACAGGCTGGACATTGATTTTGAGGAAGTAACCGTGGCCAGAAGAGTGTACCGTTCCGGGGAGAGCGAATACCTGATTAACGGAAGCCCCTGCAGGTTAAAAGATGTCAACGAGCTTTTTTACGATACCGGAATCGGCAAGGAGGGCTATTCCATTATCGGCCAGGGCCAGATTGAAAAAATCTTAAGCGGCCGGCCGGAGGAGCGCCGGGAGCTTTTTGACGAGGCAGCGGGGATTGTAAAGTATAAGAGAAGAAAAGTTACCGCCCAGAAAAAACTGGAGACGGAGCGGGAAAATTTAGTCCGGGTAAAAGACATCTTAGCGGAATTGGAACGCCAGGTGGGGCCCTTAGAGCGCCAGTCGGAAAAAGCCAGGACATACCTTAAGAAAAAAGACGAGCTTAAGACATTGGATGTAAATATGTTTCTTTTGGAAGTGGAGCGGATTGACGGGGAAATGAAAGAAGTAGTTTCCAATTACGATATTGCCGACAGCGACATGAAAGAAACCACAGCCATGTTTGAAAGGGTAAAACAGGAGTATGAAAAGACCCAGAAAGCCATTGAAACTGTGGAGCAGGAGATTGAGGCCGCCAGGGAAAATCTGGGGAATTCCACTGTCTTAAAAGGAAAATTAGAAGGCCAGATTAATGTCCTAAAGGAGCAGATTAAGGCGGCGGAAATGTCCGACGAACATTTTACCAGCCAGATGGAAACCCTGAAAAAAGAGCAGGGGGAAAAATTACAGCAGAAGGAAACCTATGAGGAAGAAAAAAAGGAGCTGGACGGGCAGCTTCTTGCGGTTTCGTCCAGGAGGGAAAAGGCGGAGAGGGAGTTAAATGACTTAAAGCAGGAGATCGACCGGTGCAATAGGGGGATTTCCGACGGGAAAAATGAATTGGTGGAGCTTCTTAACCGCAAGGCGGACATTCAGGCAAGGCAGCAGAAATTTGACACCTTGATGGAGCAGATCAATATCCGCAAAGCACAGTTAAACCAAAGGCTTTTGCAAAAGAAAAGCCAGGAATCAGATTTGGATGAAAAACTGGCTTTGGAAGAAAAAACATTAGAGGAAATCAATGAGACAATCCGGAACTTAAAAGGGGAGGAAGAAGCCCTTTTCATGCAGAATAAGGATTGGGAGAAAAAGTTATCGGAGACAAACCGCACCTATGAGGAAAATACCGCCAAGTACCACAGGACATCCTCACGGCTGGAATCCTTAAAAAATATTGCGGAGCGCTACGATGGTTACGGGGTGAGCATCCGAAAAGTAATGGAGCAGAAAGACAGGGAGAAAGGTCTTTTAGGAGTTGTCTCCGATTTGATAAAAGTGGAAAAAAAGTATGAGACAGCCATTGAGACGGCCCTTGGGGGGAGTATCCAGAATATTGTCACAGAGGATGAGCAGACAGCCAAGAAAATGATAAAGTTTTTAAAGGAAAACCGTCTGGGGCGGGCAACCTTTTTGCCCTTAACCTCTGTGGACGGAAGGGGAAATTTTAAAAATCCCGATGCGCTGAAAGAGCCGGGAGTCATTGGACTTGCCAATACACTGGTGGAAAACCAGGAAAAATTTAATGGAATTACCGCCCAGCTGCTGGGAAGAGTATTAGTGGTAGACCATATTGACAACGCCCTTGCCCTCCAGAGAAAATACCGCCAGTCCTTAAACATTGTGACACTGGAAGGGGAATCCTTACGTCCCGGGGGCTCTCTTACCGGAGGAGCCTTTAAAAACAACAGCAATCTTTTGGGAAGGAACCGGGAGATTGAGGATTTGTCCAAAGAACTGGAAGGGTTAAAGGAGCAGTTAAAGGAGCTTAAAAAAAGGAAAGAGGAGATTGCCACTGCCCAGACCCTCATAGAGGATGATGCAAAAGACATTGGAGAAAAACTGCAGAAACAGTATATTCTCCAGAATACGGCCCAGTTAAATGTACAGCGGGCAAAGGAGTTAAAGGAGGAAGGGGAACAGGATTTAAAGGGCCTGGAAATCGAGCGGGGAGAACTGGAACGCCAGATGCAGGATTTAAACCAGGAGAAAGGACATGCCTTAGAGGAACTTAAGGAAGCTAAAATGCGGGAACAGGAAATCGATATGGAGAGCAGCCAGTTTAAGCAGGTCTTAGACGAGCAGATTTATATTGAGAGCAGTGTGAATAAAACCGTTTCTGAGGTGCTTATGGAGGAGGCAAATATCCGTCAGAAAACAGAGTTTGCCGCAACAAATATAGAGCGTGTCTTAGGGGAGATACAGCGGTGCGATGCCCAGCTGAAAGAACTGAAAGGGGAAATTGCAGTTGCCAGGGAGGATGCCCAAAAGAAAAAAGCGGACATTTTAGAGATAGAAAAAACCATCCTTGCCTCCGATGAAGAGTACACAAAACTGGAGAGGGAGCTTAGGGAAAAGACAAAGCGCAGGGAGGAAATGTCCACGGAATACAAAGGCTTTTTTGACAAGCGGGAGGAAATCCAAAACAGGATCAATGCTTTGGATAAAGAAATATTCCGTTTAAACAGCCAGCGGGAGAAGCTTCAGGAGTCAAAGGAAAACCACACCAATTACATGTGGGAGGAATATGAACTCACCCTGCACAAGGCTATGGAGCTGCGCAATGAGGAATATGAGGATTTATCCTGGTTAAAGAAAATGATTTCCCAGATAAAAGAGGACATCCGAAAACTTGGTGACGTAAACGTCAATGCCATTGAGGAGTATAAGGAAGTTTCGGAACGGTATGAGTTTTTAAAAGGCCAGCACGACGACTTGATAGAGGCGGAGGCAACCCTGGTGGGGATTATTGAAGAGCTGGATACCGGGATGCGCAAACAGTTTGCGGAGAAATTTGCGGAAATCCAAAGAGAGTTTGACAAGGCATTCAAAGAGCTTTTCGGCGGGGGAAAAGGAACCTTGGAGCTATTGGAGGATGAGGATATTTTAGAGTGCGGCATACGGATTATTGCCCAGCCCCCCGGAAAAAAACTTCAGAACATGATTCTTCTCTCCGGAGGGGAAAAGTCTCTCACAGCCATTGCCCTTTTGTTTGCCATTCAGAACTTAAAGCCGTCGCCCTTCTGTCTTCTGGATGAGATTGAGGCGGCCTTGGATGACTCCAATGTGGGAAGGTTTGCAAAATATCTCCATAAACTGACAAAAAATACCCAGTTTATTGTGATTACCCACAGAAGGGGAACCATGGGGGCGGCGGACAGGCTTTACGGCATTACCATGCAGGAGAAAGGGGTGTCCACGCTGGTTTCTGTAAACTTAATCGAAAAAGATTTGGATAAGTAGATTGGAGGAGTTTTTATGAGTGAGGAAAAAAAAGGATTTTTCGGACGCCTGGTGGCAGGGCTTACGAAAACCAGGGAGACCATTGTCTCCGGCATCGATTCTATTTTCAGCGGGTTTTCCAGTATCGACGACGATTTCTATGAGGAGATTGAGGAAATCCTCATTATGGGGGATTTGGGAGTAAATGCCACGGAAAATATTCTTGAGAACTTGAAAGCCAAGGTAAAAGAGAATAAAATTAAAGAGCCGGCGGACTGCAAACAGCTTTTGATTGACAGCATCAAAGAGCAGATGCAGGTGGAGGAAACCGCCTATCGTTTTGAGGAGGAGCTGTCTGTAGTCCTTGTGATCGGCGTCAACGGGGTGGGAAAAACCACCACTGTGGGCAAGCTGGCAGGAAAGTTAAAGTCCCAGGGGAAAAAAGTGGTGATTGCGGCGGCGGACACCTTTCGCGCGGCGGCGGGAGAGCAGCTTTTAGAATGGGCGAACCGGGCCGGTGTGGAGATGATTGGAGGACAGGAGGGGGCAGACCCGGCCTCTGTGATTTATGACGCCATTGCCGCGGCAAAATCCAGGAAAGCGGATGTGCTTTTATGTGACACGGCGGGAAGGCTCCACAATAAGAAAAATCTCATGGAAGAGTTAAAAAAGATTAACCGGATTATCGATAAAGAATTTCCCCAGGCTTACCGGGAGACTTTGGTGGTCCTTGACGGCACCACAGGGCAGAATGCCTTGTCCCAGGCCAGGCAGTTTGGGGAGGTAGCGGACCTTACGGGAATTGTGCTGACAAAAATGGACGGTACGGCAAAAGGCGGCATCGCCGTGGCCATTCAGTCAGAGCTTTCCATTCCGGTGAAATACATTGGGGTGGGGGAGACCATTGATGATTTGCAGAAGTTTGACGCCAATGAGTATGTCAATGCCTTATTTGATGTGAAAGAGGAAGGAGAGAGAGCAGAATGCTGACTTTGGATAAATTTGAAGAGGCAAGTGAGAAAGTAAAAGAGGTTACCCTTGAGACAAAGCTGGTATACAGCAATTACTTAAGCAGCCAGACGGGAAATAAAGTGTATTTAAAACCGGAAAATATGCAGTTTACCGGGGCTTATAAAGTCAGGGGTGCCTATTATAAGATAAGCACTTTGTCAGAGGAGGAGAGGGCCAAGGGGCTGATTACGGCCTCCGCGGGAAACCATGCCCAGGGCGTGGCCTATGCCGCCCAGTGTTACAATGCCAAAGCGGTGATTGTGATGCCCACCACCACCCCCTTGATTAAAGTAAACCATACCAAAAGCTACGGGGCGGAGGTTGTGCTTTACGGGGACGTCTATGACGAGGCCTGTGCCCATGCCTATGAGCTGGCGGAAAAAAACGGGTATACCTTTATCCATCCCTTTGACGATTTGGCGGTGGCCACGGGACAGGGAACCATAGCCATGGAAATTTTTAAGGAACTCCCCTTAGTGGAGTATATTTTAGTGCCCATCGGAGGGGGCGGCCTTGCCACAGGAGTGTCCACCCTGGCAAAACTTTTAAATCCCAAGATTAAAGTCATCGGGGTGGAGCCTGCCGGGGCCAGCTGCATGAAGGCCTCCTTTGAGGCGGGAAAAGTCGTCACACTGCCCACGGTAAACACCATTGCCGACGGCACGGCGGTAAAGACTCCGGGAGAAAATATTTTCCCATATATCAAAAAAAATCTGGATGATATTATTGCCGTAAATGACGACGAGCTGGTGGTAGCTTTCCTTGACATGGTGGAAAACCATAAAATGGTGGCGGAAAATTCCGGCCTTTTAACTGTGGCGGCGTTAAAGCATTTAAATGTGAAAGATAAGCGGGTAGTTTCCATTATCAGCGGGGGAAATATGGACGTGATTACCATGTCCTCCGTGGTGCAGCAGGGACTGATTTTAAGAGACCGTATTTTTACAGTTTCCGTTCTTTTGCCGGATAAGCCGGGAGAGCTGTCCAAAGTGTCAGAGACCATTGCAAAAGAGCAGGGAAATGTCATTAAGTTAGAGCACAACCAGTTTGTAAGCATCAACCGCAATGCGGCGGTGGAGCTGCGGATTACGTTAGAGTGTTTTGGGACAGACCATAAAAGGCAGATTATGAAAGCCTTAGAAAAGGCAGGGTACAAGCCCAAGCAGGTGCGCACAAATCTTTAGGAGACAGGGTGAATTTTTCCTGGGATTTGTCGTTCTGCAAAATAATTATTTGACGGGAGATAGAAAAAATGAGTGCAATACAGCAGGATATGACAGTGGGGAAACCGGGAACAATCATATTAAATTTCACCCTTCCCATTTTTATCGGAAACGTATTTCAGCAGTTTTACAGTATGGCGGACACTATAATTGTGGGGAAGTTTGTGGGAACCGACGCTTTGGCGGCGGTGGGCAGCACTGGAACCATTATGTTTTTAATTTTTGGTTTTATCATGGGGATGACGGCGGGGCTTTCCGTTATCACCGCCCAGAAATTCGGGGCAGGGGATATGGATGCCTTAAAAAAATCCGTGGGTTCCTCCCTCTGGCTTTCCGGGGGAATGACCCTGCTTTTAACGGCAGTTTTTATGTTTGGGATGAAGTGGCTTTTAGAATTTATGCACACCCCAAAAGATATATTTGCAGATTCCTATACCTATATTATGATTATCTGCGCAGGAATTGTGGCTCAGATGCTTTATAATCTTCTGGCAAGCCTGCTGCGGGCCATTGGAAACAGCAAAGTGCCCCTGTACTTTCTCATACTGTCCGCACTTTTAAATATATTACTGGATTTGGTTTTTATTATTGCCTTTCACATGGGGGTATCCGGGGCAGCCTGGGCTACCGTGATTTCCCAGGGGATATCCGGACTTATCTGCTTTTACTATATTGTAAAAAAAGTCCCTATTCTCCATGTTTCCAGGGAAGATGTCAGGCCGGATAAGTTTTTGATTTATACCCAAATCCGCATTGGCCTGCCCATGGCCTTACAGTACTCCATAACCGCCATAGGCGCTATGATGGTGCAGGTTGCATTGAACCTTTTGGGTTCCGGGGCGGTGGCGGCCTTTACCGCTGCCAACAAAATCGAGCAGATTGTCACCCAGGCATACGTGGCTATGGGAACCACTATGTCCACCTACTGCGCCCAGAACACAGGGGCGGGGAAAACAGACAGAATCCGCCAGGGATTCCGCTCCATCTCCATTATGGGGTGCGTTTACTCTGTTGTGGTGGGGATTTTTATCATTGCGGTGGGGCGTTATTTCACCTACCTTTTTATTTCCGAAAATGTGACGGAAATTATGGGTCGGGTGCATATTTATCTGGTATGCGTGGCACTATTCTTTATTCCCCTTATGGTGGTAAACGTGTATAGAAACGGCATCCAGGGCATGGGTTACGGGTTCCTTCCCATGCTGGCGGGGGTGGCGGAGCTCACAGGAAGAGGAGTTGTGGCGGTGATTGCCGCAAAGCAGGAAAGCTATGTGGGGGTGTGCCTGGCAAGCCCTGCGGCATGGGTTTTGGCCGGGGGGCTTTTGCTGGCGGTGTATTTCCTTATTATGAGGAAAAAGCAGCCTGATGCGTGAAGGGAATAAAGCTTTACACTTTAATTCCGGCTTGCTATAATGAAAAGAGATACAAGCCAATTTTGTTTATGAGAAAGCAGGTGGTCATATGCCAACAGGAGTAGAAGTCGCAAAGGCTGCTCTTGATAATTTTATGAAGATTCAGGAGTATATGCAGCTGGCAAAAAAAGAAAATGCTATTGAAACATATGCGAAATTGAAAGATGAATATTTGTCGTTGAAAGCAATTCTTCAAGTATGCGGTGTAAATCTTACAGATATTGATAAGATGAAAGAATAGTACATTGGTCTTGATGGGGAGAAAATGGGGGATTTTTATGTTTATGCAGGATGAGAAGAAAAAGATGAAGCCGGATATAAAAAAAAGCATATCTGCTTCAAAAGATGCAGGCAGGGAGTCCGCTTTTGCCCCGAAAAATTCCAGGGGCTCCCCGGAAATATACGGGCAGGGATAGAATCCCTGTCCGGTTTTAATATGGAACTCAAACTTCGCACATAGATTTTAGCTATGCACCTTGAAAATTCAATATCTGGCAGTTATTCAGTTGTCA
>NZ_RAZG01000004.1 GCF_003612565.1 Roseburia sp. 1XD42-69
GAGGTTATTTCATGGTTGAAAATGATTTAAAGTACTAAAGAAAGCTGCTATGGAACAGAAAAATAAATTACATATTTCGGAAGTGTTAAAAAAAACGAGCGAAAAAAGGAAAATCGCAAGAGAAACTTGCAGAGTATTGTGGTGTTTCAAAATCAACAATATCTAAATGGGAACAAGGAACATCCCGCCCAAGCATTTACCAGTTTCCCCAAATAGCGGATTTTTAGAATATCACAATCCAAAAGCTATTAACAGGAAGAGAAAAAGATGAATAAAAGATACAAGTATCAGGAAGTCGCAGAACGGATTAAAATGGACATCTTTGCAAATCATCAAGCACCAAATAAGTCGATACCGAGCATAAGGGAATATGCGGAAGGTAATCAGGGAAATCCCCATACAGTAGCTTGCGCTTTAAGGCTGTTAATGGAAGAAGGCATACGGGGCAAAGGCATACACGCTTCGGGAGGAATCCACAGAAAGCTGCACAAGGTACTTTATCAGCTTTAAGGACGGGCAGGGGGAACGCCACGAGTTAGAAGTGTCCGAGCAGCTCTTTCTTGAATTTCGTCAGATGGAACGCAGGAACAGAAATCTTCAGCAATGGAACAGCGGCACAGGGAGTTTAACGAGGTATGGGACGAAACGCTTTACAGACGTGCGTTAAGCCGAGGGCGGTCAGCACAGAGCAGAGGGAACGGGCAAGACAGATGATGATTGCTCAAAATAGGGCAAAGGAAGTTTGAGGAAAATTTAATGGAATTGTGTGGGTGCTTGTGGTAAGATAAAGAAGTTGAACAATTCAACAAATCACTAGGAGGCAGTAAAATGTTGAATATACATATTAAAGGGAAATTTGAGAATGAATCGCAACTAATTCAAGGCAGAGAACTTCCTGAAAATGCGGTTCAGTTTCAAGAAGGGGAAACAATTCACTCAGCTTTTCAATTGGGTTTTGCTCTTATCTTGCCCATAATATTACCAATGATTTTATTTTCCATTATGAGATGTTCAAAGATTGATAAAAAATTAGTATTTGACAGTAGCTTTGTTTTTGCAGTAATAATAAGTTTTATATTGGGACGAGTATTGATTTATTTGCACGAGTTTATTCATGCTATTTTCTATCCTAGAGAAGCAGAAAAGACAGTTTGGAAAAATGAAAAACATGGAGCTTATTTTATTTATTGTGATGTAGCAATAAGTAAAGCCAGATTTGTGATTCTTTGTATTGCTCCCTCAATTGCTTTAGGAATTATACCTTTCTTTCTATGGTATGTGATTGCTCCTCTTTTGGAAGTGGAATGGATTATTTGCATTATGGTTTTGACTTGGATAATGACAATGATGTCTATGGGAGACTTTGCAAATATTTTTAATGCAATCAAACAAGTGCCGAACAATGCAAAGATATTTAACTATGGTATGCATTCATACTGGATTGAGTGAATAGAGGCACTTAGGAAAATGTAAATGCTTTCCTTTATGCTATTTGTAGTGTCAAGGATATATGAAAAACTTAATATTGTTTATCTTTGGCAGCGATTATCTTAACAGACAATTAGCTACCTTTTTTATTTTCAGAAACTATCAACACAGCACAGAAAGAACAAGGTATTTGAAGCCATTCTGGAAGAGAGAAAAGTGTATGAGAAGAACCGCAGAAGGCGGTCAGGCACATTTCAGGATTTGGATTATATCTGCTGTTCCACTTATGGGCGTCCGAGAAGCAAGGATTTTCACTGGAGGCATTATAAGAAGCTGTTGGAGGACAATGGACTGCCTGATATAAGGTGGCATGATTTGAGAAGCACTTTCTGTACCATTTTATTAAAGAATAATTTCAATCCCAAAGCGGTATCACAGCTAATGGGACATGCGAAAGAAATCATCACCATAGATGTTTATGGAGATACAGCCGAAATCATCGAGGACTGCTTAGACGATCTCCAACCGTTTATTGATGAAGTAATCCCGAAGGAAGAAAGTGAAGGCGGTACAGATTTTTCAGAAGACAATTATATAGAACAAATCAGTGAGTTTCTTGCATGAGGCTAAGATACTGGCAGAACCGAATCACAAAAAAGACATAAAAAAGTACAGAACAAAAGTTCGATTTTGGTCTGTACTTTTTTTGACTTATGTGTTATAATGAAAAACCAAATGACTGGATAATACTATCTGTACTGGCTGGTGTTATTCAGTGTTGTTTCGTTTCAAAAATACGGTTTTGTGACCTGCATTCGTGTAATTGCTATTTTAACGCTTATTCGCCAGCTTTGCAAGCCCATTTTACACGAATCGAAAATCAAATTACACGAATTTCGGGCGAATAAGCAAACTTTTTTCGGTCACAAATTGGAGGTTTTCATATGCCAGAGTTCAAATTACAAGCCCCCTACAAGCCCACAGGCGACCAGCCGCAGGCCATCGCCGAACTGGTCAAAGGCTTCAAGGAGGGCAACCAATTCCAGACACTCCTTGGGGTTACGGGTTCCGGCAAGACATTTACGATGGCGAATGTCATTCAGGAATTGCAGAAGCCCACACTCGTTATAGCGCATAATAAAACGCTTGCGGCTCAGCTCTACGGAGAATTCAAGGAGATGTTCCCTGAGAATGCGGTGGAGTATTTTGTGTCCTATTACGACTACTACCAGCCCGAGGCCTACGTCCCCTCCACGGACACCTACATTGCCAAGGATTCCGCCATTAACGAGGAAATTGATAAACTGCGGCTCTCCGCCACGGCAGCGCTGGTGGAGCGCAGGGATGTGGTAATTATCGCCAGTGTTTCCTGTATTTACGGCTTGGGCAGTCCAGTGGATTACCAGAATATGATGGTGTCCCTGCGTCCGGGGCAGGAGAAGGACAGGGACGAGGTGATTCAGAAATTAATCAGCATACAGTACACCAGAAACGATATGGATTTTCATAGGGGAACCTTCCGGGTGCGGGGGGACGTGCTGGAGATTTTTCCGGCAAACTTCAGTGAAACCGCCTATCGGGTGGAATTTTTTGGGGATGAAATAGACAGAATAGTGGAAGTGGATGTGCTTACCGGGGAGATTAAAAACAGCCTGGAACATATTGCGGTTTTCCCCGCCTCCCACTATGTAGTGCCCCAGGAAAAAATCAACAAGGCCTGTGTGGAAATTGAGCGGGAGATGGAGGAGCGTGTCCAGTATTTCAAAGAGCATGACAAACTTTTAGAGGCCCAGCGCATTGCGGAGCGCACTAATTTTGATATAGAAATGTTAAAAGAAACCGGATTTTGCAGCGGAATTGAAAATTATTCCAGGATATTGGCGGACATGCCTCCCGGGGCAACGCCCCACACATTGATGGACTATTTTCCAGATGATTTTCTCATTATTGTGGACGAATCCCACATCACCATCCCCCAGGTGCGGGGCATGTTTTCTGGGGACCAGTCCAGAAAGTCCACCTTGGTGGATTACGGTTTCAGGCTCCCTTCCGCCAAGGATAACCGGCCCTTAAATTTTGGGGAGTTTGAGAGCAAAATCAACCAGATGCTTTTTGTGTCTGCAACACCAAATGTCTACGAGAAGGAGCACGAACTGTTCCGCACGGAACAGATTATCCGGCCCACAGGGCTTTTGGACCCGGAGGTGGAAGTGCGCCCAGTGGAAGGGCAGATTGACGATTTAATTGCAGAGGTGAAAAAGGAGACGGCAAACCACAATAAGATTCTGATTACCACCCTTACAAAGCGCATGGCGGAGGATTTGACAGACTATATGAACGAGGTAGGAATCCGGGTGAAATATCTTCACTCGGATATTGACACCTTAGAGCGCTCTGAGATCATACGGGATATGCGTCTGGACGTCTTTGACGTTTTGGTGGGAATTAACCTTTTGCGGGAGGGACTTGACATCCCCGAAATTACCCTGGTGGCCATATTGGATGCGGACAAGGAAGGCTTCCTGCGCTCAGAGACCTCCCTGATTCAGACCATCGGAAGGGCGGCAAGAAATTCAGAGGGCCATGTGATTATGTACGCCGATTCCATTACGGATTCCATGGGGGCTGCCATAGAAGAGACAAAGCGCAGGAGAGACATTCAGCAGAGATATAATAAGGAACACGGCATCACCCCCCAGACCATACAAAAGTCTGTACGGGATTTAATCAGTATTTCCAAGAAAGTTGCAAAAGAAGAGCAGAAATTTGCAAAAGACCCGGAATCCATGAGCAGAAAGGAACTGGAAAAACTTATTGCGGAAGTGAAAAAGAAAATGGAGAAAGCGGCGGCGGAGCTTAATTTTGAGGCGGCGGCGGAACTCCGGGATAAAATGTTAGAACTGAAAAAATATAACCATGATTAAGGATGAGGAGCACAGGAAAAGATTATGAGCGAGAGAAAGTACATCAAGATTCGGGGGGCAAAAGAACACAATTTAAAAGGGGTGGATATTGATATTCCGAGAAATGAATTTGTGGTGCTCACAGGTTTAAGTGGTTCCGGAAAATCATCCCTGGCTTTTGATACCATCTATGCGGAGGGACAGCGGAGATATATGGAATCCTTATCCTCCTACGCCAGACAGTTTTTGGGGCAGATGGAAAAGCCGGAGGTGGAAAAAATAGAAGGGCTTCCCCCTGCCATATCCATTGACCAGAAAAGTACCAACCGCAATCCCCGTTCCACCGTGGGGACAGTGACGGAAATTTATGATTATTTCCGACTGCTTTATGCCAGAATTGGAGTTCCCCACTGTCCAAAATGCGGCAGGGAAATCAAAAAGCAGACAGTGGACCAGATGGTAGACCAGATTATGAGTTTACCCCAGCGGACAAAAATCCAGCTTTTGGCTCCTGTGGTGCGGGGGAGGAAAGGGGAGCACCAGAAACTTTTTGAAAAGGCAAAAAAAAGCGGATATGTCCGGGTGCAAGTGGACGGAAGTGTCTATGAACTCACAGAAGAGATAAAACTGGAAAAAAATAAAAAGCACAATATTGAAATCGTGGTAGATCGGCTTGTTGTAAAAGAGGGAATCGAAAAACGTCTCACGGATTCCATAGAAAACGTCCTGGATTTAGCGGAAGGGCTTTTGATGGTGGAAGTCTCAGAGGGGGAGACTTTAAACTTTTCCCAGAGCTTTTCCTGCCCGGACTGCGGCATCAGCGTGGATGAAATCGAGCCCAGAAGTTTTTCCTTTAACAATCCCTTTGGGGCCTGTCCCGTGTGTTTTGGCCTGGGCTACAAAATGGAATTTGACGAGGATTTGATGATACCGGATAAAAGCCTCAGCATTGCAGAGGGAGCCATCCAGGTAATGGGATGGCAGTCCTGTACGGATCCGGGAAGTTACACTTATGCCATTTTGCAGGCATTGGCCAAAGAATTTGCCTTTGATTTGTCTACCCCATATCAGGATTTAAGCCAGGAGGTCCGCCAGATGCTTATACACGGCACGGAGCGCTCCGTAAAAGTATATTACAAGGGCCAGCGGGGAGAGGGTGTTTACGATGTGGTTTTTGAGGGCCTGATTAGCAATGTCCAAAGGCGCTACAGGGAGACTGGATCGGATGTGATGAAACAGGAGTATGAGCAGTTTATGCGGATTACCCCCTGTCAGGAGTGCAAGGGCCAGCGTCTGAAAAAAACTTCCCTGGCGGTTACGGTCAGCGGGAAAAATATTTTTGAGATAACAAATATGTCCGTAAAAAATTTGCAACAGTATCTTTTGGATATGGAACTTACCAGCCAGCAAAAATTAATCGGAAATCAGATTTTAAAAGAAATCCGTTCCAGAGTGGGATTTCTCGTGGATGTGGGATTGGAATATTTAAGCCTTTCCCGGGCCACGGGGACTTTGTCGGGAGGGGAGGCCCAGCGTATCCGTTTGGCCACCCAGGTTGGATCCGGCCTTGTGGGAGTGGCATATATTTTAGATGAGCCCAGCATCGGGCTGCACCAGAGAGATAACGATAAGCTTTTGGCCACCTTAAAAGGGCTGAGGGATTTGGGCAATACCCTGGTGGTGGTGGAACATGACGAGGATACCATGCTGGCGGCGGATTATATTGTGGATATCGGCCCAGGGGCGGGGGAGCACGGGGGAGAGGTGATTGCCTGCGGTACGGCGGAGGAAATTATGAAAAATCCAAATTCCCTCACCGGCGCTTACCTCAGCGGAAAACAACAGATACCTGTGCCGAAAGAGCGGAGAAAGCCCACAGGATTTTTAAAAGTGGTAAAAGCTGCAGAAAATAATTTAAAAGATGTGACGGTGGAAATTCCCCTTGGGGTTATGACCTGTGTCACCGGAGTGTCCGGCTCCGGGAAAAGCTCCCTCACCAATGAGGTTTTATACAAAACCCTCCAGAGAAAATTAAACCATGCCAGGACGATTCCAGGAAAACACAAGGAAATTCTGGGAATGGAGCAGCTTGACAAAGTAATAGATATCGACCAGTCCCCTATCGGCCGGACGCCGCGCTCCAACCCGGCTACTTACACGGGGGTGTTTGATATGATTCGTGACCTTTTTGCAGCCACTCCGGACGCAAAGGCAAAAGGATATAAAAAAGGAAGGTTTAGCTTTAATGTGAAAGGCGGAAGGTGCGAAGCCTGTTCCGGGGACGGAATTTTGAAAGTGGAAATGCATTTCCTGCCGGATGTTTACGTGCCCTGTGAGGTTTGCGGGGGAAAACGCTATAACAGAGAGACCTTGGAAGTAAAGTACAAAGGCAAAAGTATTTATGATATTTTAAATATGACGGTGGAGGAGGCATTGGAATTTTTCAAAAATGTTCCTTCCATAGAGAGGAAAATCCAGACGCTGTATGATGTGGGGCTTTCCTATATCCGTCTGGGGCAGCCCTCCACAGAACTTTCTGGAGGGGAAGCCCAGAGAATTAAGCTGGCCACGGAATTAAGCCGCAGGAGCACAGGAAAAACCATCTACATTTTAGATGAGCCTACCACGGGATTACACTTTGAGGATGTGCGGAAACTAATTGAGATACTCCGGCGTCTCTCCCAGGGTGGAAATACGGTGGTGGTAATTGAACACAATCTGGACGTGATAAAGACGGCGGATTATATTATTGACATGGGGCCCGAGGGAGGAGACGGCGGCGGGACGGTTATCGCAAAGGGAACTCCCGAGGAAGTGGCGGAGTCAGAAATGTCTTACACAGGAAAATATATTAGAAAATATTTAAAAAAATAGGAAAAGATTTTGCCATTACAAAAAATACCCATCCCGGTGAGGGATGGGCATCTTTTTTTAAGAAAGGAAATGAGTTATGAAAAACACTGTATAACAAAATTGAATTGGGGAGTACCCCCCGGACAATGCCCGGGGAGCATGAGTTATGAAAACTATAATAGCCTTATCAGCTAGTACTGTTTCAGTATATAGGGAAATTGTGACCAGTTTGTGATGAAAAATTGAAAAGAATATAAAATTCTACCAAAAAAGTTTCCGTATTCTTTAGAAATTCTTAAATTCTGGAAAAATTCTCCGATTTCAAAAAAAATGATTTGAAAAATGGAAGTATTTGTATATAATAAGGATATATATGTAAAAATATGATTAAATGCACGATTTGTGTTTACAATAAACAGCAGTAAGATGAAAGGGGAAACATAATGGTTTCAACAGATATAGGAATTGACTTAGGAACAGCCAGCATATTAGTATATATTAAGGGTAAGGGCGTAGTGTTAAAAGAACCCTCAGTAGTTGCCTTTGACAGAGATACAAACAAAGTGAAAGCCATCGGGGAGGAAGCAAGGTTAATGCTTGGAAGGACCCCGGGGAATATAGTGGCGGTGCGCCCCTTACGCCAGGGTGTTATCTCCGATTATACTGTTACGGAGAAAATGATTAAATATTTTATTCAGAAAGCCATCGGGAAGAAAAATTTCCGGAAACCCAGAATCAGCGTCTGCGTCCCCAGCGGCGTTACAGAGGTGGAGAAAAAAGCGGTGGAGGATGCAACTTATGCGGCAGGTGCCAGATATGTGGAGATAATCGAGGAACCCATCGCTGCAGCCATCGGGGCGGGAATCGATATTGCCAGACCCTGCGGCAATATGATTGTGGATATCGGCGGCGGAACGGCAGATATCGCAGTGATTTCCCTGGGAGGCTCTGTGGTGAGCACTTCCATTAAAATTGCCGGGGATGATTTTGATGAAGCCATTGTTCGTTATATGAGAAAGAAACATAATCTTCTGATTGGTGAGCGGACTGCGGAAGATATTAAAATAAAAATCGGCTCCTGTTTCTCCAACGGCAGGAACGAAACTATGGATGTGAGAGGGCGTAACCTTGTCACGGGGCTTCCAAAGACAGTGACAGTCTCTTCCGAGGAGACGGAGGAAGCCTTAAGGGAGCCAACGATGCAGATTGTTGAGGCTGTCCACAGCGTGCTGGAAAAAACCCCGCCGGAGCTTGCGGCAGACGTTGCAGACCGGGGGATTGTTCTTACGGGAGGGGGCGCATTGCTCCGTGGCCTGGAGGAGCTTTTGGAGGATCGGACAGGCATTAACACCATGACCGCGGAGGAGCCAATGACCTGCGTGGCTATCGGCACAGGAAAATATGTGGAATTTTTGGCTGGAAAACGGGATGATGACTAAAGAAAAGGTTTCTTTATGCCGATATAAATACGTAGCGAATGTCATGGATGGAAATAAACAGGTTCAAGGAGGAGCCGTATTGCATCAGCACAGTCTGATGGAGGAAGGATAAGAGATGGTAAAAGGGTTATATACCGCATATACCGGAATGGTGGAGGAGCAGCGGCGCATGGATGTTATGACGAACAACCTTGCAAATGCCAACACCACAGGGTATAAGAAAGAGGGAACGGTAAATCAGGCATTCGAGGACCAGCTTGCAATCCGAATTAAAGACAGTTCGGAAGTTTTAAACCGCAAGCGCATCGGAATTGTGAATATGGGAGACAAAGTCGGGGAAACTTACCGGGATTTTGTCCAGGGCTCTTTTAATGTGACAGAGAATCCTTTGGATTTGGCCTTAGACGGGGATGGATTTTTTGCCATAGAGTTTACCAATAAACAGGGACAGACATCCGTGAAATATACCAGGGACGGAGCGTTTACCATGGACCGGGAAGGATACCTCCGCACAAAGGACGGGGATTATGTCTTAAATGCTAACGGGGCCAGAAACGGTGCAGGAGGCCAGGCAAACCGTGTGAGAATCGATCCAAACCAGGATGTGACAATCGATGCTGACGGATCAATCTGGCAGAACAATGCGCAGGTGGGACAGATTGGCATTGTGGATTTTGAAAATTATGATTATCTGGAAAAATATGGCGAGAACTTATTTGATGTGGTAAACGGCGGTACTGCCATTGCATCGGAAGCCAGGATCGAGCAGGGATGTCTTGAAATGTCCAATGTAAATATTGTCACAGAGATGGTGGAGATGATTACCATCACCCGTGCATATGAGGCAAATCAGAAAATTATTCAGACCGTAGACGGAACTTTAGATAAAGCAGTAAACGACGTAGGCAAAGTATAGGAGGATAAGGAAATATGATGAGAGCATTGTGGTCTGCCGCATCAGGAATGATTGCACAGCAGACAAACGTAGATACGATTTCACACAATTTGTCCAATGTAAATACTGTTGGATACAAAACCCAGAAAGCGGAATTTAAAACCCTCTTATACCAAGATCTCCAGGCAAGGACCACCACAGCCAACGGGGAGACGAAACCTACCCCGGCTCAGGTTGGACTTGGAACCAGGGTTGCAGATATCAATACTTATTTTACCGAGGGGGCATTGGCCTCCAGCGAGAGCAATACGGATTTTGCCATTGACGGCCGGGGATTCTTTGCGGTGTTAGGGGACGACGGGGAAACTTATTATACAAGGAACGGAAGTTTTACCTGGGCCATCGGACCTCAGGGAACTACCCTTTGCAACCAGGACGGATATCCGGTGCTTGACTCCACAGGAAAAAATATTGTGATTCCAAACGGTGTTACCAGCGGGAATATGGTGATTTCCCAGGACGGAAGCGTGGGATATAAGAGGGCTGACGGTACATATGTGGCTATGAACCAGACCATCGGGTTATACCAGTTTACCAACCCGGCAGGATTAAATAAACTATCCAGAAGCTTATATGCGGTTTCGGATGCGTCCGGGGAGGCTATGAATGAGGCTACGGCCAACGGCCTTACCAAGAGTAATGTGCTGCAGAATTATCTGGAAAACTCCAACGTCCAGGTGGCGGACGAGATGGTAAACCTTATTATTGCCCAGAGAGCTTATGAGTTAAATTCAAAGGCGATTCAGGCGTCAGACGAAATGCTTCAGCAGGCAAACAGCCTGAGAAGATAATAGAATAGGAGGGAAACTTAGATGAGTATGGATATCAGCGGTATTTCTTCCATGCTGGACTACACCAGCAAGACGGCGGGCAATTCTAAGGCCAGCGGATTAGAGTCCGCCTTAAAAGGGGATTTGTCCAATGCGGATGACGAAAAACTTATGAGTGTCTGCAAAGAATTTGAGGCTTATTTTGTGGAGATGGTGATGAAGGAAGTGGAAAAAACCATCCCCAAAAATGAGGAGGAAGATGGGGGAATGTCCCAAATGAAAGATTATTTTAAAGACGAGATGATACAGATGCTGGCGGAGGATGTGTGTGAGCAGCAGAATTTGGGTCTGGCACAGCAGATGTATGAACAAATGAAACGGAATTATTCCATATAAAAGTCGGGACAGATGCCCATAGGTGTCTGTCCATTTTCATTATAGCGGATACAGAAGGAAGATATCATGGAGAGTATAAAGGGATACATTGACCATATTATTTTTCGCAATGAAGATAATGGATATACCGTCTTTGTGTTGGTTTACGAGGAGGAGGAACTCACCTGTGTGGGTTCTTTTCCTGTGGTGAGCCAGGGGGAAAATGTGGAGCTAAAGGGTGAATTTATAGAGCACCCCATGTACGGCAGGCAGTTTACAGCCCGGGAGATGAAAGAGTGTGAGCCGGAGGATGAGGTGGCTATGGAAAGGTATTTGGGCTCCGGGGCGATTAAGGGCATCGGCGCAGCCTTAGCGGCCCGGATTGTCCGGAAGTTTAAAAAGGATACCTTCCGCATTATTGAGGAAGAGCCGGAGCGGCTTTCGGAAATAAAAGGAATCAGCCAGAGGATGGCCATGGAGATTTCTGACCAGGTGGCAGAAAAAAGGGACTTGCGCCAGGCTATGATTTTTCTCCAGCAGTACGGGATTTCCCTGAATTTTGCAGTGAAAATTTATCAGAGATACGGTCAGGATGTGTACCGGATAATAAAAGAAAACCCTTACCAGCTTGCAGACGACATTAAGGGCGTGGGGTTTAAAATCGCAGATGAAATTGCGGCAAAAGTGGGTATTCAGGGGGATTCGGATTTCCGTATCCGAAGCGGAATTTTGTATGTGCTTTTGCAGGCGTCCGGGGAGGGGCATACCTATCTGCCCAGGGAAGAACTGACAGGGCGCACGGCGGTTATGCTCTCCGTTCCTGGGGAGCTTATTGAAAAGCACTATATGGATCTTGCCATTGAAAAAAAGATTATGGTACGGGGGGAGAATATTTATTCCGCCGTGTACTATTATATGGAAACGTCTGTTGCAGCTATGCTAAAAGAATTAAATGTGGCATATGAAGTGCCGGATAAAGAAATCGAAGAACAGATTTTAAGGATTGAGAAGCAGACCAATATGGTGCCGGATGAAATGCAGTTTTCCGCAGTGAAAGAAGCAGTAAAAAACGGGCTTTTGATTATTACCGGAGGGCCCGGCACGGGAAAAACCACAACCATCAATACGATTATAAAGTATTTTGAGCTGGAAAGCATGGACATCTTTCTGGCGGCCCCCACCGGCCGTGCGGCTAAGCGAATGAGCGATACCACGGGGTATGAGGCCAGAACTATCCACCGGATGCTGGAGTTAAACGGAGGGATGGAAGATCATGCAGGTTTTTCCAGAAATGCGGATAATCCCCTGGAGACAGATGTAATTATTATTGACGAGATGTCTATGGTGGACATTACTTTAATGCATTCCCTGCTAAAAGCTGTCTCCCGGGGGACAAGGCTGATTTTGGTGGGGGACGTGAACCAGCTTCCCAGCGTTGGCCCGGGAAGCGTGTTAAAAGATGTGATTGAGTCAGGGGCTTTCCCTGTGGTAAAGCTGACGAAAATTTTCCGTCAGGCCACAAAAAGCGATATTGTGGTAAACGCCCACAAAATCAATAACGGGGAGGAGGTTTCCCTGGACAATAAAAGTATGGACTTTTTCTTTTTAAAGAGGTATGAGGCGGATAAAATCATAAATGTCACCATCCAGCTTATCGCCCAGAAACTTCCCAAATTTGTGGAGGCATCTCCCTTTGACATTCAGGTGCTGACCCCTATGCGGAAAGGGCTTTTGGGGGTGGAGCGGCTAAACGGGATTCTTCAGCAGTATTTAAATCCTCCCCACAGGGATAAAAAAGAATACCAGCAGGGGGAGCGCACCTTCCGGGAAGGGGATAAGGTGATGCAGATAAAAAATAATTATCAGCTGGAGTGGGAAATTACCAATCAATACGGGCTTTGCCTGGATAAGGGCCTTGGGGTCTTTAACGGGGACATGGGAATTGTGCGGGAGATTAATGATTACGCCGAGATTATGACGGTGGAGTTTGAGGAAGGGCGCAAAGTGAATTATTCCCTGCGCAATTTGGAAGAACTGGAGCTGGCCTACGCCATTACCATCCACAAATCCCAGGGATCCGAGTATCCGGCGGTGGTGATTCCCCTTCTTGGGGGGCCTAAAATGCTCATGAACCGAAATCTTTTGTATACAGCGGTGACAAGAGCGAGAAAATGTGTTACTATTGTGGGAGATGACAAGACATTCGGGGAAATGATAGAAAATAACAGGCAGCAGAAGCGTTACTGCGGTTTGGCAGAAGAAATACGTTCTGAAATTTGATATGGCATAATCCTGTCTTTGTAAGGAGAGACAGGAAAAATGAAAATTAAATATATTTTAAATAAATTTGTGAAATTTTGCAAAAATCTGGATGGGTTTTGTATGGAACTTTTGTATCCTCCCAGATGTCCGGTGTGTGATGAAGTGGCGGCAGAAGGTTTTCCCATCTGTCCCGGGTGCAGGAAACGAATCCGGGAGGTGAAGGAGCCGGTGTGCCAAAAATGCGGCAAGCCGGTAAGCCATAACAGGAAGGAATTTTGCCGGGACTGCGTGGGAAGGAATCATGAATTTACTCAGGGAAAGGCGCTGTGGGTTTACGAGAAAGATGTAAGGCAGTCCATTTACCGCTTTAAATACCAAAACCGCAGGGATTACGGAAAAGTTTACGCAATGGAGCTGGCGGAGGCCTGGGGGACGTGGATATTAAAGAACCATATCCAGGCGATAGCCCCCGTTCCCCTGTATCCGGGAAAGAAAAGGCGCAGGGGATTTAATCAGGCGGAAGTGGTGGCGGTGGAGCTTGGAAGGATTTTGGGAATTCCTGTAGAGAAAAATCTTTTCATCCGCACCAGGGATACCAGGCCCCAAAAAGAATTAAATGTGTGGGAGAGAAAAAATAATCTGAAAAAGTCTTTTAAAAGTAGGAAAAATGTTGTACAATTAGAATGTATCCTCATTATTGACGATATCTATACTACAGGAAGTACCATGGATGCAGCAGCCCTTGCGCTGAGGGAGGCTGGAGCCGGAAATATTTATTTTTGCTGTATCGGAATCGGTACGGATTTCTAGGAGGACAGGGAAATGGATGTTAGGAGTTGCAGAAACTGCGGAAGATTATTTAATTACTTACAGGGAAATCCAATTTGCCCGGCCTGCAAAAACAAGCTGGAAGACAAATTTGAACAGGTTAAGGCATATATCAGGGAGCATGGAACAGCCCCTATGAAAAAAATATCCGATGACAACGATGTTTCCATAAAACAGTTGAAGCAGTGGGTCAGAGAAGAGCGGCTGACATTTCCGGATGATTCCCCGGTGGGCATTGAGTGTGAGAACTGCGGTGCTATGATTCATACGGGAAGATACTGCAATAAGTGTAAAAATGAAATGGCAAGTGATTTGCAGAAAATGTATTCCATGCCGCCTGTGGCAGAAGAACCAAAGAAGGCAAGGGACAAAGACAGGATGCGTTTCCTGGAAAGACAATAAGGGAACAGGATGGATTTTACCATTCTTTTCCCACACAGTGAGCGGGGAAGATTTTCTTCCCCGCTTGATTTTTTTGGAAAAACTTTGCATTTATTGGGAAATATGGTATACTATAAACACGTATGCAATTTAGAAAAAACCAATATGGGGGCAGATTATGCTAAATCAGGAACGTGTGGAAGAGATGATTCGTCTGGCGATTTTTGACCAGAGGGAAGGGGAAGCATGTAAACCTATGATACAGTATTTTCGCAAAGATTATATCGTGAAAGAATTGCTGAAGAGTTTTGTGACAGGAACCCTGGCGTTTGCTATTATCATCGGCCTGGGATTTATGTATCAGGCGGAAAACATTGTAAATTCCCTGAATACTGTGGATATGAAAGGCAGTTTGATAGAATTGGGAGCGGCATATCTGATATTTATGGCAGTATATTTTGGCGTAACCTATGTAATATATTATAAGAGATACAGCACAGGCAGGCAGAAGGTGAAAAAATATTTTGTCCATTTGAAAAAAGTAATCCGTTCCTACCATCAGGAAGATCATAGCTAGTCAGGAGGATAAAATTTTGACAGGTATATTGGAGTTTCGGGAAAAACTGAAAAGTTTTTACAGTAAATATGATATTTACGTAAACCCCTTGCTGAAATTTATTTTGGCCTTTGGTGTGTTTTCCACCATCAGCCGGCATATGGGATTTGTGGGAAGGCTCAGCGGAACATCCGTAACCCTGGTGCTCTCACTGGTATGTTCTATTATTCCGGTAAATTTTATGATACTGCTGGCGGCAGTCCTTATTGTAGTGCAGCTATATTCTCTGTCTTTGGAGGTGGCTGTGATTGCACTGCTTTTGTTTTTGCTTTTATTTCTTTTATATTTTCGTTTTACCCCGAAAGACGGGGTTTACACTGTGCTCACGCCCATTTGCTTTGGGTTTAACCTTGGGCCGGTGATGCCCATGACAGTGGGGCTTTTGCAGGAGGCATACTCGGTAATCAGTGTACTCTGCGGCGTGGTGGTGTATTATTTCCTAAGGGGGGTGGTGGAGAATGCTTCCGTCCTGGGGGAAAAAAGCGACAAGACAGCCATTACATCCAAATTTACTGCCACATTGAACCAGTTTCTGGGGAATAAAGAAATGTATCTGGTGCTGATAACCTTTCTTTTGGTGAGCCTTGTGGTGTATGTGATACGGAAGCTTTCCATTGATTACGCCTGGACCATTGCCATTGTAGCCGGCTCTCTCGTAAATTTTATTGTGCTGTTTGCAGGATATCTGATGATAGGCATTTCCGGTAAGATTATGGGGCTTGTGGTGGGAACGCTGGTATCCCTTGCCGTGGCCTTCCTCCTGGAATTTTTGTTTTTTAACCTGGATTACAGCAGGACGGAGCGTGTGCAGTTTGAGGATGACGAATATTATTATTATGTAAAAGCCATACCAAAAATGTTTGTTCCAGAGCAGGAAAAACAGGTGAAAAAGATAAGCTCTAAGGGCCGGAGAAGCGATTCCGGCAGAGAGGTAAGAAGACGTCTCTCGGAGGAGATGGATATTGATGAAGATCTCCTCAGATAAAATATATGGGAAAGGAAGTGGGACGCGTGGAACATTTTGTATCTATGATGGGTACTTTTAAAGACAAATATCTCACCTGGATGAACCTTCCGGTGATTAATCAGATAGACATCGTGGAGATTGTTATCATAGCGTTCTTGCTTTACAACGTCCTGGTGTGGATTAAAAATACCAGGGCATGGATGCTGTTTAAAGGACTTCTTGTGATTTTGATGTTTGTTCTGGTGGCAGCGGTTTTCCAGATGAATACCATACTGTGGATTGCGGAGAAAACCATCAGCGTTGGAGTTATGGCACTGGTGATTATTTTCCAGCCGGAACTGCGCCGGGCCTTAGAGCAGTTGGGAAGGAAAAACTTCCTCACAGGGTGGCTGTCCTTTGAATTTGGAAAAAATGAAGTGAAAAAGTTTAGTGAAAAAACCATAAACGAGCTGGTGAAGGCATGTTATGAGATGGGAAGGGTAAAAACAGGGGCATTAATTGTAATGGAGGACTCCGTGATGCTTACCGAGTATGAGCGCACGGGAATCACCGTGGATGCCATTGTCACAAGCCAGCTTTTGATTAATATTTTTGAAAAAAATACGCCGCTTCACGACGGTGCGATTATTGTCCGGGGAGACAGAGTGGTTTCCGCCACCTGTTACCTTCCTCTTTCCGACAACATGGAATTGAGCAAAGAACTGGGAACCAGGCACAGGGCTGCCGTGGGAATCAGCGAGGTCAGCGACTCTCTCACCATTGTAGTCTCTGAGGAGACGGGAAATATTTCTGTTGCCATTGGAGGATCCCTGATGCGCAATCTGGCTGCAGACCAGTTAAAGGCCCAGCTTAAAATGCTGCAGCAGAAATATGAGCCGGAAAAGAAAAGGCGGGGCTTGCTGAAAAGGAGGCTAAGAGATGCTCAAAAAGATAACAAAGCTGATTACGAATAATTTTGGCCTTAAAATCCTGGCTGTTTTGTTTTCTGTTGCTTTGTGGCTTGTGGTGGTAAATATTGACGACCCAAAGACCACCAGGACATTTACCACTACGGTGAGTATTGAAAATGGGAATTATCTCACGGGAATTGGCAAATACTATGAAATTGTAAACAACAGCAGTACTGTTACCTTTAAAGCCAGCGGAAAACGCTCCTATTTAGAGAGGATGAGCAATTCCGATTTTAAGGCTGTGGCGGATATGGAATCCATCGAAAATATGAGCCGGGTGCCCATTGACATTACCCCCCAGCGCTACACCAGCAACGTGTCTGTGACAAACAAGACATATTATCTGGAGCTGGAAGTGGAGGAACTGCGCTCGGAATCCTTCGTCATTGCAGTGGAGACAGTGGGGGAAGTGGGAGACCAAAAAGCCCTGGGATCTGTGAGCATTTCCCCGAATATTTTAAGGGTTTCCGGCCCGAGTTCCGTGGTGGAGATGGTGGATAAAGTCATTGCCAGGGTGGATGTAAACAATATGACCAGCGATATGATCGACAGCGTAATTCCCCTTCTCTATGACGCAAAGGGAAACGAGATGAATACCTCGGAACTGTCCTTTAATATGCAGAGCGTTACCGCCTCGGTACAGATATTGGATACAAAGGAAGTGACCATTAATTTTCAGACATCTGGAACACCACCTGACGGATATGAATATATTGGTACGGAATACAGTCCCCAGACGGTGCGGGTAAAAGGCCAGGTGGCAGTGTTAAATACCATGAACAGCATTACGGTGCCAAAGGAAGTGCTGGATTTGACAGACGCCACGGAAGATATTGAAAAAACTGTGGATGTGTCTTCCTATCTCCCGGAAGGGGTGACTCTGGTGGAGCCCGGCCAGGCCAAAATTGATGTGCGGGTGAAACTGGAAAAACATGAGACCAGGAAGTTTAAAGTTCCCACGGCAAATATTACAGTGACAAATCTCTCCCAGGAATATAGTGTGAAGTTTTTGGAGGAGTCGGTGGAAATTGAACTGGAAGGGTTGTCCACGGATTTGGATGATTTGGACTCGGAAACTCTTACAGGAAGCATCGATGCCAGCGGAATGACAGATGGGGAACATAAATTAAATCTGGAATTAAATTTAGACGGCAGGTTTGCCCTGGTGAAATCCGCTACGGTGACGGTGGATATTATAGATGCAGACGGGGAAAACCTTGGCACGGGAACGGGAAATACGGGAACAGCCGGAAGTACAGGAACCGGAAACACAGGAAATTCTTCGGGCACAGGAAGTGCAGGAACAGGAGCCGGCAGCGGGAATACGGGAACAGGCAGTACAGGAGGCTCTGCTCCCGGAAACGGCAGCCATACGGAGAATAACAGCAATCCTGCTGAGTAATAGAAAGGGAGTTTTTTGGCAGATGGAGGATGAATCATGAGCAGAATGTTTGGTACAGACGGGGTACGGGGCGTGGCAGGCACGGAGCTTACCATTGAGCTGGCAACGAAACTTGGAATGGCAGGGGCTTATGTCCTTACCAGGGAGCAGGAACACCAGCCCACCATTATCGTGGGATGTGATACAAGAATTTCCGGCGGGATGCTTGCCAGCGCACTGATGGCAGGAATCTGCAGCGTGGGGGCAAACGCTATTTATGTGGGGGTAGTTCCCACCCCCGCCATTGCCTATCTCACAAGAAAACATAAGGTGGACGCAGGGGTGGTGATTTCCGCCTCCCACAATCCCATGGAATTTAACGGCATTAAGTTTTTCAATGGAGAAGGCTATAAATTAAAAGATGAATTAGAGGATGAGATAGAAACTCTGATTCGCAACAATATGAAAGATGTACCCATTCCCACAGGCTCAGGGGTGGGGAAAATTGAATATCGATTTGATATTCAGGATGAATATATTTCTTTTATGAAAAAAAGGGTTCCCGTGGATTTGTCCGGGCTTAAAATTGTGGTGGACTGTGCAGAGGGGGCATCCTATTACACTTCCGTAAAGACATTAAAGGAGCTGGGGGCGGACCTGGTGAGTATCCACACAGACCCGGACGGAACCAACATCAACTCCAACTGCGGCTCCACCCATATGTCAGAGCTGCAGGCCAGGGTGGTGTATGAGAAGGCGGATATCGGAATTGCCTTTGACGGGGACGCCGACAGGATGCTGGCGGTAGACGAAGGGGGCCAGCTTGTGGACGGTGACCAGATTATGGCCATTATCGGGAACCATATGAAGCGCCAGGGAAAATTAAAGAAAGATACAATAGTTGTGACAGTAATGACAAATCTTGGCTTTTCCCTTATGGGTGAGCGGGAAAATATCCATATTGAAAAGACAAAAGTGGGAGACCGGTATGTCCTTGAGAATATGTTGGAACATGGCTACAACCTGGGAGGGGAGCAGTCCGGGCATATTATTTTCCTGGACGACAATACCACCGGAGACGGCCTGCTCAGTGCACTGCATCTTTTAAAAGTTATGGTGGATACCAAGGAGAAATTATCAGATTTGGCATCGGTGATGGAGGTTCTGCCCCAGGCCCTTGTGAATGCCAAGGTTCCCAACCATAAAAAAGAGCATTATATGGATTACGCAGAAATCGCAGAGGCCATTCAGATTCTGGAGGAGAAATTTAACGGGGAGGGAAGGGTTCTGATCCGTCCTTCCGGGACAGAGCCTTTGGTCAGGGTCATGATTGAAGGGAAAAATCAGCAGGAAATTGAAAAAGACGCCAAAGCACTGGCGGAATTAATTACAAAGATTATGCTTTAGAAAAAACAGGGGGAATTATAGTGGTTAGCCAGAAAGTTATAATAAAAAATCCTACGGGCCTGCATCTTCGGCCTGCAGGGATTTTGTGTAAGGAAGCAATGAATTTCAAATCCTTGATTACATTTCAGTATAGAGGAAACACAGCCAACGCAAAGAGCGTGTTAAGCGTGTTAGGGGCATGCATTAAGTGCGGGGATGAAATTGAACTTGTCTGTGAAGGGGAAGACGAAGAGAAAGCTCTGGCATATCTTGTACAGATGATAGAGGATGGATTGGGCGAATAGATATAGGAGGACAGGCTTTTATGAAGTCCACACAGACGGCAGGGAAGAAACTGGAATTATCTAAGAAAAACCAGATACAGCTGGCAGCAATGACGGTGATTTTTGTGATTGCCGCTTTTCTGGTATATAAAACAACAATCGTAACCCGGATGGTAATGCCCCGGGTGGAAACGGCGGTTAAGGCCCAGGAGGGGAAATACCTGAAATTAGAAAGCGGGGATTTCCTGGAACAGACCTTCCGTTACCACTCGGACGAACTGTTGTGCGCAGGGACAAAAATTTCCCTGGAGGAGTCCGTGTTAAAGGATTTGGTGGCAAATCAAGAGCGCAGGGATTTGGGCGTGATTCACATCAGTATCCTCGACGGAGAAAACCAGGGGGAAGCCCTGATGCAGGGAGATTATGACGTGTACCTTTTGGAGGACGGCCAAAATCTTCTGGCCTCCTTTCTGGGGCGGCAGACCGGCTGGGAGGGGAAAAACTTAATTCTCACCCTTAGGGCGGAGGATTTAAATCCGGATATCGGCCTTAAAGTGGGGATTTCGGAAAAAGAGATAAAAGGAGCTTCCCTCTGTGTAAACGCAGAGCCTGTGTCAGAAAATATCAATATTATTACTGCAGGTCATCAATTCCTGTACTGGAAACAGTGGTTTGTCTTTGGGGCAGTGATGGTTTACCTCCTTTTGGCAGGGACATATTTCCTGCTGGCGGTATTTCGGAAAAAGCCGGAGCAGGTATTTCTCTTTACCGGGACAATGCTTGCGGTCCTTTACCTCCTGCTTTTGCCGCCTCTTTCCGTGCCTGACGAGGAAGTGCATTTTAAGGAAGCCTACTATCACTTAAACCGTATTATGGGAAAACAGCAGACGGAAGGGACTGTGCTCATGGACACGGAAGATTTTCACGGTATGCAGAAGTTTGAGACAACCCCTTCCCTCTGTGAGTATGACCGGTTAAAAGAAGCCGTTTTTAAGAAGGGAAGAGAAGCTGGGGTGACAGAGGTGGACCGTTTTGACACCCAGGCCCCCATGGTGACTTATCTTCCGGGAATGGCAGGGATATTTTTGGGAAAAGCCTTCGGGTTAAACGGCGTGATGGTTATTGTGCTGGGACGGATTTGTTCTATCCTGTTTTATCTTTTTACCATGTACTGGATGATTCGCCTGATGCCTATGGGGAAAGGGGCGGCCTTTATTATGGCAATCCTGCCCATGACCATACAACAGTGCTGTTCCTACTCCTATGATTCCGTGGTGATAGAAATTGCCCTTCTGTACCTGGCGGTACTCTTTGGGCTGATTTATACCAGTAAGCCTCTCACAAACCGGCAGGTTGTTTTGTATGCAGTGTTTATGGTGATGCTCTCCATCTGCAAAGGGGGGACGTATATGCCTCTTTGCCTTTTGACTATGCTGATTCCCATCAGCCGTTTTAAAGATAAAAAACAGAAGTGGGCCTTTGTGGGGATTATGGCTTTTATAGCTATCGCAGCATTTTTGTCAAGCACCTTAAGCTATGTGCTGTATGTGGCAGCCCCCACGGAGGAGCAGGCGGCAAATTCTTACTTGGCCGGGGAGGCATACGGGGCGGCAGGATTGTTAAAAGAACCTTTAACATTTATATGCCTGTCTGTCCGCACCCTGTTTTTATCTGGGGACGGATTTTTGGAGACTATGCTTGGGATGCAGCTTGGATGGCTGAATATCTTTGTGTCAAGGCTTGTGATTTACGGACTGCTTCTCCTTATGGTTTTATCTCTTTTGCGGTGTGAGGCCAGGGAAAATATGGAGATTACTTTGGGGCAGAAAATATTTTACGCCCTTGTGGCCCTTATGCCCCTGGGCATGGTCCTTGTGTCTATGTTTATGAGCTGGACGCCAAAAAATTCCACGGAGATAGCGGGAATCCAGGGCAGGTATCTCCTGCCGGCCCTTCCAGTGCTTCTGATGCTGTTTCCAAATAAGAATATCATTTTAAAAAAGGACAACACCAGGGCCTATATGTTTCTGGCTGTATGTCTACAGTGTGCAGCCATCTATGGAATTTTACTGTCGTTGGAGAGAGTACTATGAGAAAATTAGTGATTATCCCTGCATATAATGAGCAGGGAGGGATTGTAAAAACCGTGGAGGACGTAAAAAAATACGCCCCGGAGTTTGATTATATTGTGATTAACGACTGTTCCACAGACAAGACTCTTACTGTGTGCAGAGAGCATGGGTTTCCTTTGGTGAACCTTCCGGTGAATTTAGGCATCGGGGGAGGGGTGCAGACTGGTTATGTCTATGCCTTCCGCAATGGCTATGATATCGCCGTGCAGTTTGACGGGGACGGGCAGCACAATGCCCGCTATCTGAATGAAATGGCGGATAAGCTTGAGAGGGAACATCTGGATATGGTCATCGGCTCCCGGTATATAAAAAAAGAGGGATTTCAGTCCTCCGGCTTAAGACGGCTGGGCATCCGGTATTTTACCTGGCTGATCAAGCTTATCACCAGGCAGAAAATCACCGATCCCACATCAGGGATGCGCATGGCAAACCGGGATGTGATAGAGATATATGCAAAAAATTATCCCAAGGATTACCCGGAGCCGGAGAGCGTAGTGACCATTTTGAAAAAGGGAAAAAAAGTGGAGGAAATTCCTGTGCAGATGAACGCCAGGGAAGAAGGGGTTTCTTCCATTTCGCCAAAAAAATCTGTCTACTATATGATAAAAGTGACACTGGCCATTTTGATAGCGGCATTGCGGAGGTAGAATATGAGCTTAAAAATTCAGATTATTGTGGCCATTGTGCTGATTCTTGCACTGGTATCCATTATCAATATGGTGCGTAAGGAAGCATTGGACATCCGTTTTGCCTTATCCTGGCTTGCCGTAGGGGTTATTGTGCTGATTTTAGATATTTTTCCATCGGCCATGGACTGGCTGGTACACCTTTTAGGCATCGAACTTCCGGTAAATATGATGTTTTTCTTTGGTTTTTGCTTTACCTTATTCTTGGTGTTTGGGCTTACCACAAAAGTTTCCAGGCAGGCGGAGCAGTTAAAACGCCTGACCCAGGAGATGGCCCTTTTGGAGAAATCTTTGGAAAGCGCCGGGGAAAAAGAAGAATCATAGATTGGCTTTTGCCTATAAAATTAGAAAAAAAGGAGAATACTAAGTAAAGAATCATGAACAGTGACATGTGTGGCGATGCGGAAAGTAATCCGATAAGTAAGGAAAAACAAGTGAAAAAAGTGCAGATTCTAATGTCAACTTACAACGGGGAGGATTATATCAGGGAACAGCTTGACTCTATTCTTGCCCAGAGTTATCCCGATGTGGATATTTTAATCCGGGACGACGGCTCAAAAGACGATACCTTTGTTATTTTAAAAGAATACGAGGAGAGACATTCCAATATCAAAGCCTTCCAGGGGGAAAACTTGGGAATCAACAAAAGCTTTTTTGAACTGCTGAAAAAAAGCCAGGGTGATTACATAGGGTTTTGCGACCAGGACGACTACTGGCTTCCGGAAAAGATAGAAAAGGCAGTGCAGCAGTTGGAGCGCATGACGGGGCCGGCTTTATACTGCGGGGCAAAAACCCTTGTAAATGAAAACCTGGAAAAATTAGAAGAACAGCAAAATCCCCATTTAAGGCCGGGATTTGGCAATGCGGCCATAGAGAGCATCTGTTCCGGCTGCACCACTTTAATGAACTGGGAGCTGGTTTCTATTATAAAAGACAGGCTGCCGGAGGATGTGATTCATCACGACTGGTGGTGCTATATGGTAGCTACTTACCTTGGCAGCATGTACTATGACGAAAATTCCTATATTTACTACCGCCAGCATCAGGGCAACGAGGTGGGAGCCAGCGGCTCCGCCCTGGCAATGATTCGGGCCAAAAGCCGTGATTTAAAGAAGAGGCACGGAGATTTGAAAAAGCAGTTAATGGATTTTAAACATTTTTACCACACGAAGCCGGAAAAAGACAAACTGGTGGATGCCATTTTAGAGGCAGAGTATTTTCCCGGAAGGTTTTCCATTTTGTTCAACCATGACTGGTACCGTCAGAGCAATCTGGACAACTGGGTGGTGCGGGGACTGTTTTTACTGAACCGAATGTTATAGAAAGCGAGGAAATAAGATGAAAAAAATTCTGATTACAGGCTGCAACGGACAGCTTGGAAGGGCGTTAAGGAAAGAGTATGCAGATGAGGATGTGGAATTTATCAACACAGACGTGGCAGGAGAGGATGTTATTCCCCTTGACATCACTTCTGTGGAGGAAGTGCTTTCCCTGATGGAAAAAGAAAAACCGGATGTGGTGATAAACTGTGCCGCCCACACCAATGTGGATGCCTGCGAGACCCAGTGGGATCTGGCTTATCAGATTAACGCCATCGGCCCAAGAAACCTGGCCATTGCCTGTGAAAAGACAGGGGCAAAGCTGATTCACGTGTCCACGGATTATGTATTTCCGGGAACCTGTCCAAAGCCCCTTACAGAGTTTGATATGCCTGGGCCAATAAGCGCTTACGGAAAAACAAAGTACGAGGGGGAACTTTTTGTAAAAGAATTTTCCAGGAGACATTTTATCCTGCGCACCGCCTGGCTTTACGGGGAAGGGAAAAACTTTGTGAAAACCATGTTAAAGCTTGCAGAAAACCATGAGGAAATCACCGTGGTCTCCGACCAGTTCGGCTCCCCCACAAGCGCTGTGGAACTGGCAAAAATGATTCACTTTTTAGAGCCTACGGAGAACTACGGAACTTATCACGCCACCTGCGAGGGACAGTGCAGCTGGGCGGACTTTGCAGTGGAAATCTTTAAACAGGCAGGGAAAAATACAAAGGTGAAGTATATTACCACGGAAGAATATAATTCCCCGGCCAAACGCCCGGCCTACTCCATCTTGGACAATTATATGCTCCGCATTGCCGCCGGGGACAAATTTAAAATGGCGGACTGGAAAGAGGCACTTACGGAGTATTTTAAAAGCGGAGTGTTAGAGCAGTAGAGAAAAAGGAGTTTTGTATGGAACAGCCGTTAGTAAGCGTATGCATCCCAGCATACAACAATGCAGCCTATATTAAGGATACCATCGATTCCATCCTGCGCCAGACCTACACCAACCTGGAATTGGTGATCTGTGACGACAACTCAAAGGACGATACGGTGGAAGTGATTGAGAGTATCAAAGACTCCCGGATAAAACTTATTAAAAATGAGAAGAATCTTGGTATGTCGGGAAACTGGAACAACTGCTTAAAGCACTGCACAGGGGAGTATATTAAATTAATCTGTGCAGACGATATGCTCCGGGAGGACTGCCTGGAAAAAGAAGTGGGGGCTTTAATAGAAAACCCCACGGCGGTTTTAGCGGAAAGCGACACCCAGCTTTTTGACTTAAAGGGAAAACCGAAAGGGTTTTATAAGAGGTACAAGACAAGGGGCCTTACCAAAGGGAAAAAAATTGCAAGGGAAGGATTTTTCCTGAAAAATTATTTTGGCGCTCCCCTGGCAAATACCTTTCCCAGAAAAGTGCTGGATAAGGTGGGAGGCTTTGACCCCTGGTACACCTACATTCTGGACTATGATTTCTGGGTAACCATTGCATGCCTTGGAGATGTGTATATTATCCATGAACCCTTAAATTTTTTCCGGGTCAGAAACGATTCCAACACCGGGGAAGTTATGGCGGGGGACAAGACGGATGTGTACGTGAAAGAGCATATCCACCTGGTGAACAAGTTTAAAGAGGAGCTGCGCCTGACGGACTCCGATGTAAAAAGAAGCGTTTTTATCCGCAAGTGCAGGAATTTTGCGGCAAACATTTATTTAAAGCTTTTTGTGAGGGGATAGCCCAGGCTTGTGTTTTTTCGTATATGGTGCTATAATACAAAAATTGGAAAAACGAAAAGGAGAAATTTATTATGAGGACTTATCTGGTAACGGGAGGAGCAGGATTTATCGGGTCAAACTATATCCACTATATGTTCCGGAAATATGACAACGAAATCCGCATTATCAATGTGGACGCACTGACTTATGCGGGAAACTTGGAAAATTTAAAAGAGGTGGAATCCAGGGACAATTATACATTTGTAAAGGCTGACATTACGGACAAGGATGCCATTTCAAAGATTTTTAAAGAGAACGATATCGACAGGGTGGTGCATTTTGCGGCGGAGTCCCATGTGGACAGAAGCATTAAGACTCCGGAGGTCTTTGTCTCCACCAATGTATTGGGAACTGCAGTAATGTTAAACTGCGCCAAGGAAGCCTGGGAACTTCCGGATGGCTCATTTAAGGAGGGCAAGAAGTTTCTCCATGTGTCCACGGATGAGGTGTACGGTTCTTTAGAGGAGGACGGGGGATATTTTTATGAGACAACCCCATACAGTCCCCACAGCCCCTATTCCGCCAGCAAGGCGTCCTCAGATTTCCTTGTAAAGGCATATATTGACACCTATCACTTCCCGGCTAATATTACAAATTGTTCCAACAACTACGGGCCTTACCAGTTCCCGGAAAAACTCATTCCGCTGATTATCAACAACGCCCTCCACGGCAAAAAGCTTCCGGTGTACGGCGACGGCAAGAACGTGAGGGACTGGCTCTATGTGGACGACCATGCCAAGGGAATTGACATGGTGCAGGAGAAGGGCAGGCTGGGAGAGACTTACAATATCGGCGGCCACAACGAAAAGCAGAATATCGAGATTATTGAGATTATTTTAGATACCCTCTTAGAGATGCTCCCGGAGGATGACGAGAGAAGAAAGCATATCAGCAGGGATTTGATTACCTATGTGGAGGACAGGAAGGGCCACGACAGAAGGTATGCCATCGCCCCGGATAAAATCAAGGCGGAAATCGGCTGGGAGCCGGAAACCATGTTTAAGGACGGCATAAGGAAAACTATTGCATGGTTCTTTGAGCATGAGGACTGGATGGAAAACGTTACAAGCGGCGATTACCAGACATACTACGAGGATATGTATAAAAACAGATAAGATGCGCAGAAGGGAAGGTTTATAGGGAAGCCGTAAGCCTTCTTTCTTGTGTTTCAAAGGAGGATGCGGATGAAAGGCATTATTTTAGCAGGAGGGTCAGGAACCCGTCTTTACCCATTGACAAAGGCAATCAGCAAACAGATTATGCCTGTTTACGACAAGCCCATGATTTATTACCCCTTATCTACCCTGATGCTTGCAGGGATCAGGGAGGTTTTGATTATCTCCACCCCAAGGGATCTTCCGGTATTTAAGGAACTGTTAGGCTCCGGGGAGCAGCTTGGCATGGATTTTTCCTATGAAATCCAGGAGGAGCCCAGAGGGCTGGCGGACGCCTTTTTAATTGGGGAGAAATTTATCGGAAATGACGCTGTGGCCCTTGTCCTGGGGGATAATATTTTTTACGGACAGAGCTTCTCCAAGGTGTTAAAATCTGCGGCGGAGCGTACCACAAGCCTGCCGGGAGCCACTATTTTCGGCTACTATGTAAAAGATCCCAGGGAGTACGGGGTTGTGGAGTTTGACGAGACGGGAAAGGCATTGTCCATTGAGGAGAAACCCGAGAAGCCTAGGTCAAATTATGCAGTGCCGGGACTTTATTTTTATGACAACGACGTGGTGGAAATTGCCAAAAACGTAAAACCCTCCGCCAGGGGAGAAATTGAGATTACCAGCGTAAACAATGCGTATCTGCAGAGGGGAACCCTTTCCGTGGAGACTTTGGGTCGGGGATTTGCATGGCTGGATACGGGAAACCATGACATGCTTCTTGCAGCGGCGGATTTTGTCTCCGCATTCCAGAAACGCCAGGGGCTTTATATCTCCTGTATCGAGGAGATTGCATACAAGCGGGGCTTTATTGACAAAGATCAGCTTGTGAAACTGGCCCAGCCCCTTCTGAAAACAGACTACGGCCAGTATTTGATTGATGTGGCGGAAGGCTTATAATTCAGATAAAATCGTAACGGTTCGGCTTGTCTGAACTGCTTAAGTAGGAGGCAGAAGAAATGGGAAAGATAAAAGTAACGTCCGAGTGCAACGGCATTGCAGGTTTAAAAGTGGTGGAACCAAGCGTATTTGGAGACGCCCGGGGATATTTTATGGAGACATACAATTACAACGATTTTAAGGAGGCGGGGATTGACTGCCAGTTTGTCCAGGACAACCAGTCCGCCTCCAAAAAAGGTGTGTTAAGAGGGCTTCATTTTCAGATAAATTTCCCCCAGGACAAGCTGGTTCGGGTGGTAAACGGGGAAGTCTTTGACGTGGCGGTGGATTTGCGGGAAGGTTCCGAAACTTTTGGAAAATGGTTTGGGGTTGTCTTATCCGCAGAAAACAAAAAGCAGTTTTTTATTCCCAAGGGCTTTGCCCACGGCTTTGTGGTGTTAAGCGACTATGCGGAGTTCTGCTATAAAGTCACAGACTTTTACCATCCCAATGACGAGGGAGGGCTTTTGTGGAAAGATCCGGATATCGGGGTAGAATGGCCCATGCCGGAGGGAATGACAGAAGAAGACCTGATTATGTCGGACAAGGATAAAGTCTGGGGCGGCATAAAGGAATATGCGGCGTCTAAAGCAAAGGCATAGGATACATGTCTTTCAATTAAGAAGGTTTAAGAGGAATTTTTATGGCAGCAGACAAGAAAAAACATGGGCTGACCCTCTCCGGGGTGTATGAAAACCGGAAACTTATCGGAAGGCTCTCAGCCAACGATTTTAAAACCAGGTTTGCAGGTTCCTATCTTGGGATTATCTGGGCCTTTGTTCAGCCGGTAATTACCATATTTGTGTACTGGTTTGTCTTTGAAAAAGGGTTTAAGCCTGCCCCGGTGAGAGATGCAGCAGGGGCGGATGTGCCCTACGTGCTCTGGCTTGTGGGGGGGCTTGTGCCCTGGTTCTTTTTCAGCGAGGCTCTAAGCGGCGGCACCAGGGCCCTTTTGGACTATTCCTATCTGGTAAAAAAAGTGGTGTTCCAGATAGATATCCTTCCCATGGTGAAAGTAAACTCGGCGCTTTTTGTGCACGTGTTTTTCCTGGGATTTGCACTGGTATTGTTTGGGATATTGGGATATCTGCCGGATTTGTACAGCATTCAGCTATTATATTACTCCGTGAGCATGTATGTCTTTGTCCTGGCATTATGCTATTTGACCAGCGCCCTGGTGGTATTTTTCCGGGACTTAAACCAGATTATTAACATTGTGCTCCAGGTAGGGGTGTGGGCCACCCCCATTATGTGGAACATGGATACCATGGATATCAGCCCGGTGCTTAAATTTATATTAAAGTTAAACCCTCTTTATTACATAACTGAGGGTTACAGGGATTCTCTGCTGTACAAAAGGGCGTTCTGGGAGAAGTGGGAAATGACCCTTTACTTTTGGGCAGTGACGGCAGCATTTATGCTTTTGGGCAATTATGTCTTTAAGAAACTTCGGATGCATTTTGCGGATGTATTATAGATTTGCCGGCAAAGGCTTACAGGCAGATACAGAGAAAGGTTTTTTCTATGAGCGATATTGCAATTAAGGTGGATGAGGTAAGCAAAGTTTACCATCTCTACAACAGACAGCGGGACAGGTTAAAAGACGCTTTAAATTTGACAAAAAAGAAGTGTTACCGGGAGCATTTTGCCCTGGAAAAGCTGAATTTTGAGATAAAAAAAGGGGAGACAGTGGGAATTATCGGCACCAACGGCTCCGGCAAGTCCACCATCTTAAAAATTATCACCGGGGTGTTAAACCCCACCAAAGGGGAGGTGACGGTGGATGGCAGGATATCCGCCCTCTTAGAGCTTGGGGCGGGATTTAACATGGAGTATACGGGAATTGAAAATGTATACTTAAACGGCACCATGATTGGTTTTACCAAAGAGGAAATTGATGAGCGCCTTTCGGATATTCTTGACTTTGCAGATATCGGGGATTTTGTCAACCAGCCGGTAAAGACCTATTCCTCCGGCATGTTTGTCCGTCTTGCCTTTGCGGTGGCCATCAATATTGACCCGGAGATTCTCATTGTGGACGAAGCCCTCTCTGTGGGGGATGTGTTTTTCCAGTCCAAGTGTTACCATAAATTTGAAGAATTTAAAAAGATGGGGAAAACCATACTGTTTGTAAGCCATGATTTGGGGAGCATTACAAAATACTGTGACCGGGCAATTCTCCTGAATAAAGGACATAAGCTTTTTGAGGGGACGCCAAAAGAAGCGGTGGATATGTACAAGCGGGTGTTGGTGAACCAGCTTGATGATGACGACGAGGAGAATGGCAAGACAGCCTGGAACCAGGCGGGAGGGGAGGAACTTTGGCGGAAGTCCCTGCCCATAAATCCGGAGGTTTTAGAGTACGGCAGCAAGAAAGCGGAGATTGTGGACTTTGTGTTTTTGGATAACAAGGGGAAAATGACAAATGTGATTGAAAAGGGCACGGAGATGACTGTAAAAATGAAGGTTCGGTTTAACGAAGATATACCGGAGCCAATATTTGCCTTTTCCTTTAAAAATTTAATGGGTATTGAACTTTGCGGCACAAACACTCTCTTTGAGAAAATCGAGATAAGCCCCAAAAAGGCGGGGGATGTGCAGGTTATCTCTTTTAAACAGAACATGGATTTGCAGGGAGGGGAATATCTTCTGTCCCTGGGATGTACCGGATATCCCCAAGGGGAGTTTACGGTGTACCACAGGCTCTATGATGTGTGCAACTTAACGGTGGTGTCTACGAAAAATACCGTGGGGTATTATGATATGAATACTAGTATTACAGTAGAGTGACTTTTGCAGGACAAGGAGGATTCCTTATGGACGACATATTTAACACTTCATACTTAAGGAGCAATATCGTATCATGGCTTCCGTTGAAAAAGGGAGAGGATGTGCTTTATATTAGGAACGGCGTTTCACCCATTGAACATAAGTTACATGAAAAGCCAATAAACCTCACAGTGATACCACCCGAGATGTGCAAGAAAATTAAAGATAAATTTGATTATGTGATTTGCATTGGGAACTTTGTGGAGACAACAGAAATATTATGTAAGGACTCTACAAAGGGGCGGCTTTCCCAGGCATCTTTTGGGATTGCTTTTTTTATGGAAATGCTAAAAGAAAACGGAAAGCTGATTCTGGCACTGGAAAACAAGCTGGGTTTAAAATACTGGTGCGGGGCAAAGGAGGAGAAGAGCCGAAACTATTTTGCCGGGTTAGAGCAGGATCCTGATATTTCCGGTTTCAGCAGAAAAGAATTGTGTGAGATTTTGCAAAAGACAGGATTGCAGGGAAGATTTTATTATCCATTCCCGGATTACCGTTTTGCCATAAGCGTGTATTCGGATGATTACCTTCCAAAAACAGGGGAGCTGAGGGATCAGGTGGGGAATTTTGACGAGGAACGCCTCACCATGTTTGACGAGGGTATGGCAATGGATACCTTGATAGAGGAAGGGCTTTTTCCCACATTTTCCAATTCCTATTTGCTGGTTATCGGGAGAGATGATGTTTCTCTTGAAAATAAAAAGCAGGAAAATATTTTGTATATAAAATTTTCCAATGACAGACATGAACAATATAATATTTTAACCGGTATCACGGAGGACCGGGAGGGCAGGCGGCATATTCATAAACTTCCTGATTCCGGACGTTCCATGATTCATATTACCCACATTGAGAGGGCCTGTCTGGAATTAGTGAATGCTTACAAAGAAAGCAGGTTTTTGGTAAACCGCTACCGGGTCAGGGAAGGCGGGATGGAATTGGAATATCTCACAGGCCGCACCCTGGAGGAAGAGGCGGACAGGCTTTTAGAGGCGGGGGAAGAAGAGTGCGTTCTCAAGCTGATTCTGGATGTGGCAGAGGAGCTTAAGAAGTTTAAGCCTTCGGGAAGGTTTGACATGAGCCAGGATTTTATCCGGGTGTTTGGCAAAGTAAATCTTCCCTCGGGGCTTATGGCACCATCCTACAGCAGTATAGATTGTATTCTGCCCAACATTATTTTGGGGGAGGACGAAAGCTGGACCCTGATTGACTATGAGTGGTCTTTTGAGTTTTCCATTCCCATTAATTTTACGATATACCGCATGATTCACTATTATGTGGAAACCAGCCCTCAAAGGCAGGTATTAAGAAAATATGACATATATCAGAGGGCTGGGATTTCCCAGGAGGAAATGGAGGTTTACCCCCTGATGGAGGAGGCTTTTCAAAATTATATCCTCAGCGGCCATGTCCCATTGCGCAAGGATTATGATTTCTGTGGAAAACCGGTATATCACGTAAGGCGTGTGTTAAATGAAATCCAGGAGACTGAGCGGAAGCAGGCCCTTACCTTTTACTTTGACAATGGAAACGGTTTTTCGGAGCAGAGTACAAAATCCTACCGTTGTGAGGCATTGGATGGAGTTTACGATTTGATGATTCGTATTCCATACAGTACAAGAAGGCTTAGGATTGACCCGGGAAACGAGGCGGTCACTGTGGAGATCAAGAAGTTACACTGGTATGGAAATCCAAAGGGAGTTATAAAATTTCTGAGTAATGGACATAAATTAAAAGAGAATTTATATTTATTTGACACAAGAGATCCCAATATCTTGTTGGAATCCATTCCGGAAGACGAGGAGGTTCTTGTGCTGGAACTTAAAATAGAGACAATGAGTTTAGAAGCGGCGGAGTGGCTTGCAGAGAAAATTGACAGGAAATACAGGTTGAAAAAACGGCTGCGGAAATAGAGGTTGTCATGAAAATATCATCATCCTTAAAGACCAAGCGGATGATTATGTTCTGGTCAAAGCTTTTGATTGTGATTATCCAGACCGGAATGTACGGATGGCTTTGGTACAATCATTATAAAGATATGATGCCGGTGGCGTACTGGCACAGGGGAAACTGGGCTGTGATCGGCTTATATGCCGTATTTATCATGGCGTTTTCCAGGGCATTCGGCGCCCTTAAGGTGGGGTATTTAAAAACCTGGGACATTATGTACTCCCAGATTTTAACCATACTCTGCGTCAACGGCGTGACCTATTTTCAACTGTCCCTGATTAACGGCGACTGGAGTCTGTTAGAAAACAGCAGGCCCATGTGGCTCTTATCACTGGCGGATTTTACCATTGTTCTTCTCTGGGCAATTTTCATGCGGTGGATTTACACCATCATTTATCCCCCCCATGAGATGCTTTTAATTTACGGGGATATCAGCCCGGACTGGATTATCCACAAACTGGAGTCCAGAAAAGATAAGTACCATGTAAAAGACAAGGTGGCCTTAAGCGCCGGGGTGGATTCGATCCTGGAAAAAATGCTCCACTATGACGCAGTCCTTGTGGGGGATATTCCGGCGGAGGACAGAAACAAGTTTATTAAATACTGCTTTGAGAAGGATATCCGGTGTTACAGCATTCCAAAGATATCGGATATTATGATTATTAACGCCGACAATATTGACTTGTTTGATACGCCCCTTTTGCTGTTTCGCAATAATGGCCTGACCTACCGTCAAATGTTTTTAAAGCGGTGCATGGATATTGGGATTTCCCTGGTGGGAATCGTCCTGGCCTCCCCGGTGATGATAGCCATCGCCCTGGCCATTAAGATTTATGACAAAGGCCCTGTGTTTTATAAGCAGAAACGCCTTACCTTAGGGGGCAGGGAATTTGATATTTTAAAATTCCGGAGCATGATTGTGGATTCCGAAAGACATGGGGCAAGGCTGGCAAAAGCCCATGACGACAGAATTACCCCTGTGGGGAAAATTATCCGCAGAACACATTTTGACGAGCTGCCCCAGCTTTTTAACATCCTTTTAGGGGATATGTCCTTTGTGGGGCCAAGGCCGGAGCGGAAAGAGATAACGGAGGAATATGCAAAGGAGATACCGGAGTTTCCCTTCCGCCTTAAGGCAAAAGCAGGCCTCACCGGGTATGCCCAGGTCTATGGACAGTATAATACAGTGCCCTACGACAAATTAAAACTGGATTTGACTTATATTACAAAGTATACGATTTGGCTGGACATCAAACTGATTTTTCTTACTGTAAAAATTTTGTTCCAAAAAGAAAAGTCCGAGGGTGTGGAGGACGGCCAAAAGACGGCGTTGAAAGGCTCCTGACAGAAGCTTCCTATTATGATATGGCCCAAACCCTGGAAGGAGGGAACGTTTTATGATATCGGTAATTATTCCGGCTTATAACTGTGAAAAATATATCAGACAGGCGGTGGAATCCGCCTTAAAACAGGTTGTGGAAACGGATGTGGAAATCCTGGTTATCGATGACTGTTCCACAGACGGGACAAAACATGCAGTACAGGAATTAATCCGGAAAAACGAAGAGAGAAAGAAAAATCCCTCCGAAAAAAACAGGCATAATCATGCCAGGGAAATCCTGTATCTGTGTAATAAAAAGAACCTTGGGGTGGCGGAGACCAGAAATAAAGGAATCCGCAAAGCCAGGGGAAATTATCTCGCCTTTTTGGATGGAGACGATTGGTGGGACAGGGAGAAGTTACAAAAACAGCTTGAACTGATACAAAAAGAGGATGCCGTGCTGGTTTACTCCGGGCGGGAATTGATGCAGCCCCTGGGGGGCTCTACGGGGAAAGTAATTCATGTGCCGGGGACGGCAACCTATAAGTCCCTGCTTCGCACCAACTGTATTCCCTGTTCTTCTGTTTTAATGAAGACCAAGGCGGCCAGGGAGTTTTATATGTGCCATGACGAACTCCACGAGGATTATATTTTATGGCTTAAGGTACTTCAAAAATACGGGACGGCTTACGGCATTGACGAGCCTTTGCTCAAGTCCAGGCTCTCACAGGGAGGCAAGTCCAGAAACAAATTAAAGTCTGCAAAAATGCATTACGGGGTTTATAAGTATATGGGGATTCCCTGGTGGAAGGCGGTGTGGCTCTTTTTGTGCTATGCATTGAATGGGGTGAGGAAGTACCGATGAAACAGAAATTCTGGAACAAATTAAGGGAAGTATCCATTGGGGATTTCGGCCATATTATACTTTTTCTGCTGGCCTTGTTTCCGGCTTATTTATATAGAAGGAAGCGGAAGCATCTCTGGCTGATTTGTGAAAACAGGGAGGAAGCCAGGGACAATGGATATTGGCTGTTTCGCTATATAAAGGAACATGAGCCTCAGGTGGATGCGGTGTATGCCATTGCACCGGATTCCCCGGATTACAGGAAAGTGGCGGAATTGGGAGAGACAGTTGCCTACGGCACATGGAAACACTGGTTATACTATCTGGCGGCGGAGGTGAATATCAGTTCCCAAAAAGGGGGAAAACCCAATGCGGCGGTGTGCTACTTTCTTGAGGTATATGGAATACGAAAGAATCTTAGAGTATTTCTCCAGCATGGGATTATAAAAGATGACCTTCCTTTTGTACACTATGAAAACTCTAAAATTTCCCTTTTTGTTACCAGTACGAGGCGGGAGTATGAGTATGTGAGGGACAATTTTAATTACCCGCCGGGGGCAGTACAGCTTCTTGGCCTTTGCAGGCTGGACAATCTGCACCAAGCAGTGACAAAGGAAAAACAGATTTTAGCCATGCCCACCTGGCGCAGCTGGATTTCCCCGCCCTCCAACGGGAAAGGGGAATTTGAGAGCGTAAATGAAATAAAAAATAGTGAATACTATAAGGGGTGGCAGGATTTTTTAAGGGATAAAAGACTCTTGGATTTTTTGGAAGAGCAGGACAAATTTCTGATTTTTTACCAGCACAGGGAGATGCGCAAGTTTCCCGGGCTCTTTGAGAGCCATTCCCCCAGAATCATCATAGCGGATGACAGCAGTTATGATGTTCAGGAACTGCTGATGGAAAGTGCATATCTGGTTACGGACTACTCCAGCATTGCTATGGATTTTGCCTATATGGGAAAACCTCTGTGCTATTATCAGTTTGACTATAAGAAATTCAGGGAAAAGCATTATGCAGAAGGATATTTCAGCTATGAAGCCGATGGGTTCGGCCCTGTGTGCTATACAGAGGAAGAATTGGTAAAGTCTCTCTTTGCATGTGTGGGGAAAGATTTTTATGAAGAGGAAAAGTATAAAAAGCGGCGGAAAGAGTTTTTTACATTAAGGGATACGGACAACTGTAAAAGAAATTTTCAGGCGGTGAGAGAGCTGGTAAAGAATTCCAGGGAAGGATAAGGGCTTTGGCATAAAGGAAATTGACGGATACACAAAAAGTGTGATAAGATGAAGCTGAATATAAGAAGGAGGATACACACATGAGAAAAAGAATTAAACTGTTTTTGGTGTTGTGTTTTATGCTGGCGGGCATTGTTCTGCCAGGGAGAGACGTAAGGGCTTCGGAAGTGCAGGCTCCGGAGGAGTACAGTGACTATACAAAGGTGGATGTCACAAAGTATGGGGCGGACCGTAAAGGGGGCAAAAACGCCCAGAATGCATTTAAAAACGCAGTTGCGGCAGTAGAGGCAATGCAGGAAGAGGGGAAAAAGGCATTGGTATATCTCCCCTCCGGCACGTACCGTTTAGACAATTATGTTGCAGTGAGAGGCAGCGAGATTATTTTTTTGGCAGAGAGCGATGTGGTTGTAAATGCAAAAAGCGCCATTAACGTCCAGGTGGGGGGAACTGCCATTGTAAAAGGGGGAACCTGGGTTTACTCGGGAAGCAAATCCGATAAGAAAAACCTCTTTTTTGCAAACAAAGACACTAGAATTGAGCTGAGCGACCTGAAAATTAAAAAAGCCTACAAGGCAGTGCACCTTACAGAGGCTGCAGGAAGCCTGAAAAATTTAAAAGTGGAAAACTCCCATTACATTGCCGTGGCTGCCACAAAAAATTCAAATGTGACAATCAGTAACTGTAAGTTTAATAAAAATGATATGGCAGTTATGATTTCTGCTTCCAAGGCTGTCTGTGACAATATCACAGTGACAAATTCAAAAAATATGGGTATGGAGTCTATAGAAAAATCAAAGGTAACGGTGAAAAATTCTACATTTACCACAAACGGCTCCGGATATAAACCTGGAAAAAACACATATAAGGGCCATGGTATGGGCGTATATACCAAATCAAAAGTGACAGTAGAAAATTGTACTTTCAGCAATAATGTCCAGTGTGGGATTTCACTTCAGGGCGGAGATGTAGTTGTAAATAACAGCCAGATTGTGAAAAACGGAAGACAGGGCATCGGCACCAGAGAGAAATGCAACGTGACGGCAACGAACACAACCATCAAAGGAAACGGAAGGGACACAAGAGAAATTTCCCACGGAAACCATGGGGTTATTATTGTAAACGGCTCCAAGGGTACATTTACGAAATGTAAAATCTCCGACAATAAGTTCGCCGGTATCTGGGTGGACGGCGGCGGCTCCTCTGTCACGGTAAAACAGTGTGAATTCAAGGGAAATAAGGAGTACCCCATTCAGCTTACCTGCAAAAAGGGAAAGGTGACCCTGGTGTCAAACAACTGCACATACAAAAACAGCAAGCACGGGGTATGGTTTGTTTTACAGGGTTCGGCGAAATATAAACTGACAAAAAAGGGAACAAATAAATTTAGCAATACTCCTGATAAGTTTATGCTGAACAAAGGTGGGAAAGTTAAAAAATTATAAGACGTTAGAGGAAAGTAAATGAGACGATTTGTAGAAGACATCAAAAAGTATAAAAATTATATTGTATATTCATCAAAATCTCAGTTAAAATCAGAGATAGCCAACTCCCATCTGAGCTGGCTGTGGTGGATTTTAGACCCGCTGTTGTTTATGCTGGTATACTCATTTATTGCACTTGTTGTTTTTGGAAAAGGTGAGAAATACTTTCCTATATTTGTCTTTATTGGATTAAACTGCTGGCAGTTTTTTGAGAAATCTGTGAAGCAGAGCGTAAAATTAGTCAATGCGAATAAGCAGATTGTATCAAAAGTGTATATTCCCAAATATATACTGATTCTTATTAAAATGGGATTTAACGGTTTTAAGATGGTGGTATCCTTCAGCCTTGTGGTTCTTTTGATGATTGTCTGGAGGGTGCCGGTATCCCTCAATATTTTGTATATCATACCTGTATTTGCGGTGTTGATTGTTGTCACCTTTGGTTTTAGTACTTTTATGCTGCATTTTGGCGTCTTTGTGGAAGATTTGTCAAATGTTATTACAGTTGTGCTAAAGCTGGTGTTTTATATGACAGGAATCTTTTATTCCATTACTTCCAGGGTGCCGGAACCATATTCTTCGCTTCTGCTGAAATTTAATCCGGTTGCATTGGTTGTGGAAGATTTGCGGAGATGTATGATTTATGATTCCGTACCTCACAGGGCGGCGCTCCTTGCATGGTTTTTGATAGGAAGCGTACTTTCTGTCCTGGGGATAAAAATTATTTACAAGTATGAAAACAGCTATGTCAAAGTAATGTAAAGGTGAAAACATGAGTGAAGAGAATTATGCAATTGAAGTGGACAATTTAAAAGTGCGTTATAAGTGCCTGAATAAAATTTCTATAAAAAAGAGCCTGATGTCTTTAAAAAAGTCCAATGTGGAAGTCTTTGAAGCTGTCCGGGGGGTATCTTTTAAGATACCCCAGGGACAGATTATGGGTGTTGTGGGGAAGAACGGAAGCGGAAAATCCACCATGCTTAAAGCTATTGCGGGGATTTTTGCCGCGGACGAGGGGACGATTAACCTGCATAACCATTCCGTATCCCTGCTGTCTATCGGAGTGGGATTTGACAAGCGCCTGACAGGAAGGGAAAATATATTTCTTTCCGGGCTGCTCCTGGGATTTACGGAAGAAAAAATCAAGGAAAAATTAAATGAGATTATAGAGTTTTCAGAATTAGGGGAGTTTATTGACAGGCCAGTTAAGACATATTCCAGCGGTATGTACTCTAAATTGGCTTTTTCCATTACCGCAATTCTGGAGACGGAAATTATGCTGTTGGACGAAGTACTCAGTGTGGGAGATGCGAAATTTAAGAAAAAGAGCTATAAAAAAATGAAATCTCTCATTGAAAACAGCGACAGGACAGTTATCATTGTGTCACACAGTTCAGAAACCTTAAAGAAACTTTGTGATACGATTTTATGGCTTCACGAGGGGAAAGTTAAGATGATAGGCCCCATAGATGAAGTGCTGCCTGTGTATGATGAGTTTATGTCATAAGGATGGAAGAACAATGGATGGACAACCAGTAGATTTTGTGATAGCGTGGGTAGACGGAAACGATAAGGAATGGCAAAAGCAGAGACAGAAATATAAAAGCGGCTTTATGGAAGATAACTCAGAGGTGAGATTTCGGGATTGGGATAATCTGCAGTACTGGTTCCGGGGCGTGGAAGAATATGCCCCCTGGGTGAATCATATCTATTTTATTACCTGGGGACATGTGCCTCAGTGGTTAAATTTAGACAACCCCAAGTTGAAAATTGTAAACCATAAGGATTATATTCCGGAAAAGTACCTGCCCACATTTAACTCCCATACCATTGAACTGAATATGCACAGGATTCAGGGACTGAGCCGGCAATTTGTGTATTTTAATGACGATATGTTTTTGACTGCGCCGGTGACAAAAGAAATGTTTTTTAAAAATGACCTGCCCAGGGATACCTTTGCCTTAAACGTTATCTGTTATGGGAAGGATACGGCAGGGCTGTTTAACACCAATGATATGATGGTGGTGAACACATATTTTGATAAGGTAATACAACAGAAAAAATATTGGAAAAAATGGTTTCATCCAAAGAACGGGATGAAAAATGTTTTGAGAACTGCGCTGCTGATGCCATGGAGATGGTTTGGCGGTTTTTATTACGGCCACCTTCCGGAATGTTATCTGAAAGATACGTTGGAGGAAGTGTGGGAAAAAGAAGAAGCGGCACTGGATTTTACATGCCAGTCCAGATTCAGGGAAAATACAAATGTCAATCAGTGGGTTTTTAAATATTGGCAGTTGGCAAAGGGGACATTTGAACCAATCTCCTGGAAAAGGGGAAAGTGTTTTCATATACATGAAGATGTAACGCCGGCAATAGAAGCTATCCGAGGACAAAATTACAAAATGGTATGCCTAAACGATACAGGCGCCACCACGGAATGGGAGAAAAAGCGGGAAGAAATCAAAGCTGCATTTCAGGAGATTCTTCCCCGGAAAAGTTCTTTTGAAAAATAGAAGCCGGCGGGAAATAGCGGGGATTTTATTAAGGGAAAGGAAGATATAAAGTATAGCGCATATGAAGAAAAAATATATTTGGCTTTTTGCAGAAAACCATGGGGATACTGCAGATAACAACTCTTTTTATTTTTGGCAGCATGTGGTAAATATCAAAGATGATATTGATAAATATTTTCTGCTCACCAGAAATAAAAAAAATAAAGAATTTTACAAAACCCTCTCCTCCAGGGAAAAGAAATATATTTTGTGGAAAAATTCCATAAAACATTACAGAATATATTTTTCCACAGATATTTACATTGTCACTTTGGGGGGGAAGGATGTGGTTCCTGACAAATTGGGGATTTTGAGTGTAAAGTTTTCTCCCCAGAAGCCTTTGATTCGTCTGGGACATGGAAATCTGGCCATAAAAAAAGTGGGGTATGAGGGGGTATCTTACACCAATAATCTCATCCGTACTCTCTATTTTAATCCTATCATAAAAGAAACCTTTATGGAGCAGAATAATTTTAAGGACTATCAGTTATACTACAGCGATTACCTTCCCAGGTATAAAGAACTGTTTCGCAGGGAAAGCAAAAGGGTGAAAGACGATACAAAGAGGATCGTGTGGTTTTTAACCTGGAGAGAGTATTTTGGGGAGAATATTGAAACCATACTTTTTATGCATCAGATGCGGTATATATTTAAAGACCAGCGTCTGCATGACTATATGGGGGCAAATAAGGTTCAGTTTACCATCTGTCTGCACCAGTTTTTTGATACCCAGAAAATGGAGCCCTTAAAGCCGGAATTTGAAAAGCTGGGGATTATTGTAAAGTATGCCACAGAGATTGATGTGATGGATGAAGTAGTGAATAATGATGTGCTTATCACGGATTATTCCTCCATAGGATTTGATTTTACGATTCTGGATAAACCGGTGATTATGTATCAGCCGGACCTTGAGGAATATTTATCTCTGCGGGAGTTATACTGCAGCATTGAGGAGTTGAAAGAATACAGCCTGCAGGAGCCGGAGCAGTTGGTGGACTGCCTGGTAAATGAAACCTATCAGGTGAATCCTTTCTTTAAAAAGCGTTCCGCGCCCTCTGTGAATCCGGAGTATGTAATGGCGGGAAAACATATTGACAAAATGTACGAGAGTTTTGCCAATATGCAGCGTCACAAAGTGACATTTTTAGGATATAATTTCTTTGGGGCTGGGGGGACTGTCTTTGCCACAAGGGCGTTGGCGGAAGCTTTGATGGAGCAGGGATACCTTGTGGAGCTGCGCTCTTTAAAGAGAAACGGGTTTGCCATGGGGCTGCCCTACGGCTTAAATGCGTCCTATGAGTATGACTCACCTTCCAAGAGAAAATCAGATGTGATAAAGCGGAATTTATTCCGGTTTGACCGATTTTTTCATTATTTGAATTATGATAAAAACAAGAAAAACCTTGTTCCTTTTGCAGAGATTTCCCTGCGCAGAAGATTGAAAAAAATTCACAGCGAGACAGTAATCTCCACAAGGGAGTCTTTGCATTTCTTTTTAAAGGACGCTTCATCCCCCTTTATTAAGAATAAGATTTACTTTTACCACTGTCCGGCAGAGATTTTTGATATGAATTTTCCAGGGGCTATGGAGCAGTTGAAAAAAATAAAAATAGGGAAAGCTGTTTTTGTCACGGAAAACAACAGGGAACTTTTTATCGAAAAGTATGGGCTTGAAAATTATGACCAGTATATTGTACTGGGAAATGCCCTGGAATCCTACCGCTGCAAGTCCAGGTCTGAGATTCATACAGTGGAAAAGAAAGATGTGTACCGGGGAATTTATCTGGTGAGAATCGACCAGACAAGAAAAGAAGATCTGGATAATCTGCTGGATTTCGGAAGGTATCTGAAAGAACGGAAGATTTCTGATATTAAAATAGATGTGTATGGCACTGGGGGATATATGAACCAGTTTTTGGATATCCTTTATGATGAGGAACTGATGGATTATATTGTGGTAAAAGGCGTTACAGATGATGTGAAGACAGAGATGGAGCGGCATGACGCCGTGGTTGATTTTTCAAAAAACCATTCCTTTGGGATGCCCTATATTGAAGGAATCCTCAATGGAAAAATGGTGTACTGTATGAAAAATACAGGTTCTGCAGAAGTTTTAAGTGAATTCCCGGAATGTTATATTCAGTCATATGATGATTTGGTGGAGAAAATGAGGCGTCTGCCGGAAATTCCATTGGAACAGCTTCAGAAATATTATGATGTCATCAGTGAAAAGTATTCCAGGGAAACCGTAGGAAAGAAGTTTATAGATTATCTGAATCGTTAATCGGAAAAGAGGAGAATATGAACAAAAAAGTTACCATCGCAGTTGCAGGGGTCGGATATGTGGGATTGTCAAACGCCATTCTTTTATCCCAGCACAATAAGGTATATGCCCTTGACGTTGTGCAGGAAAAGGTGGATATGATTAATGAAAAAAAATCTCCTATTATAGATAAGGAAATCCAGGAGTATTTAAAGGAAAAAGAATTAGACCTCACAGCCACAACAGATGCCCAGCTTGCATACAAAAATGCAGATTTTGTTATTATTGCAACGCCAACCAACTACAATCCTCAGAAAAACTTTTTTGATACATCCTCCGTGGAAGCCGTTGTTGACCTTGTGATGAAAATAAATCCCCAGGCAACTATGGTAATTAAGTCTACCGTTCCGGTAGGCTACACAAAAATGCTTTCAGAGACAAAAAATTGCAAAAAACTGATTTTTTCCCCTGAATTTTTACGGGAGGGGAAAGCGCTCTATGACAATTTGTATCCCTCACGAATTATTGTGGGTGCATCCAAGGACAATGGAGAGCTTTGCAAAAAGGCTGAGGAGTTTGCAGGTTTGCTAAGAGATGGGGCAGTAAAAAAAGAAATTTCCACTTTGTTTACAGATACCACAGAGGCAGAGGCGGTGAAATTGTTTGCAAACACCTACCTGGCTTTAAGGATCTCCTATTTTAACGAGCTGGACACCTATGCGGAACTGAAAGGCTTAGATACAAAGCAGATTATAGAAGGTGTCTGCATGGACCCAAGAATCGGCGATTATTATAACAACCCTTCCTTTGGGTACGGGGGCTATTGTCTACCCAAGGACACCAAGCAATTACTGGCAAATTATGAGAATGTGCCCAATAATTTAATTGGGGCAATTGTGGATGCAAACAGTACCAGAAAAGATTTTATTGCCAATCAGATTATAGAAAAAAATCCGAAAGTGGTGGGCATTTATCGTCTGACCATGAAGGCAAATTCCGATAATTTCCGTCAGAGCAGTATCCAGGGGGTTATGAAGCGTATTAAGGCCAAGGGAATTGAAGTGGTGGTGTATGAACCCACCATGAAGGAAGACACATTTTTTAACAGCCGGGTAATCCGGGATTTAAATGAATTTAAGAGAATATCGGATGTCATCCTGGTAAACAGATATTCCGATGAAATGCAGGATGTTATAGAGAAAGTATATACCAGGGATTTATATTACAGAGATTGATAAAGGACGACAGGGCTGCCATGAAACGGATAGATCACATTGATATTTTAAGAGGAATCGGTATTTTATATATGTTAATCGGCCATATCGGTTTTGGGCCGGAGATGGATATTTATCTCCATGCTTTTCATATGCCCCTGTTCTTTTTTCTTTCCGGGTATCTCTTTTCTTTTCCGGATGATTTGAATATTTATGTGCAGAAGAAGGTGAAAAGCCTGCTGGTGCCCTATTTTAGTTTTGCATTCCTGTATCTGGCGCTCTTTGTGGTGGTGGAAGAGAAGATTAATTTTAAAATTATGAGGAGCCAGTGTGAAGGAATTTTCTTTTTTCCCACAAACAGAGTACCGATTGCAGGCGCCCTCTGGTTTCTGATGGCCTTGTTTTTCAGCTGCATATTTTTTGCCATGCTTTACTGTATCAGTGCGAAATGGAAATATCATACGGAATTTATGCTTATGAGTACTTTGGGGATTATGTTTCTATCCATGTTTATCACATCGGTTGTAGGAGTTAAACTGCCATGGGCCCTTGCACCGGCAGCAGTGGGATTGGGACTGATGGGTACGGGATATTTTATGAGGAAATATGAGGAGAGCCGGATAATAAGTGCAGTTTTGCAGATGAAATGGTATCTCTGGCTTATCCTGTTTTTGGCAAGTATTTTTTTGGTTTTCTACAATGGTATGATTAATATGCGGAAAGGCGTTTATGGGAATCTGCCCTGTGCCTATGTGACAGCAATTTTATGCAGCCTTTTATACTGGAATCTGGCACAGAAAATAGAGAAATATAATTTTTCTGGGGTGCTGAAACTGATCGGGAAAAATTCCCTGGTTTTTGTCTGTGTAAACCAGATTGTGATTAAAATGATTAAATGGAAAATATTAAAATCATTCGTATATTATGAAAAATTCCCCATATCTCTGATTAGCCGTGTATGTGTGCTGGCTGTGACATGTCTTTTATGTTATGTATTTGTCCTGATATTTGAAAATACGAAGCTGAAAAAAATGATTGGGAAATAGCAGATGGGTATCCTATGACAGATGAGAAAAAAATATGTTCAAAAAAAATAAAATACTTCGTTTGGATTTTGAGCGGTATCCTGCTGGCCTGGGCTATTACAGCTATGATACTTAGTCCCAAGGGCAGTATTTTTTGCTTTTTTCATGAAGGGGAAGTGGAAGATTATGATGTGCTGCCAATAAATTCCCTGGCAGATACCATTGGAATGGAGATGGAAGAGGGGGTATTAAAGATTGGGGAGCCGGAAGCATGTAAAGGGCTTTTCCTTAGAAATGACAGCCTAAAGGCTCTGCCCTATCTCTATATCCAGTTGTCGAAATTAAATGGAGAAAGTTTGAATGGGACTTTGCTGGGATTTGACTCACAGGGAATCCAGGTTATGGAAAAGAGCATTGTCCTTGTGAATGGAAGTAATGAGATTTTACTTACCCATGAGAAACTGAGCCGGATTGAATTTCGGTTTACCGGGGAGGCGGGGAAAAAATTTTATGTAAACAGGTTGGATTTCAGGGAGTTGAAAAAAGAGTTTTCCTTTTATAAATATGCTTTGCTCTTTTTCTTTGTGTTTGGAATATATCTTGTTTTCACCTATGTGGTAAATAAAAAAATCCTTTGGCATCCGTCTTTCTTTCATCCTGTCCGTGAGATCATGGATTTCAATCAAACGGTATATCTTGGCGTGTACAAAAGGTTCGGTAAGGTTGGGAATCTTTTCAGTGAAAAAACAAAAAGCAGGCTGCGGATGCTATGTTTCTTTTCTGTGTTTCTGGTAAATATTTTGGTGACAAAATTCTCCAATTATCACAATTCCATGGTCTACCGTTTTGAAGTTTTACTGGTGTGCTTTTTCCTTCTGGCGGCAGCAGTTTTATATTTGGGGGATAATTGGAAGAAAGCGGAATACAAAAATCCTCTGGTATCTTCCTGGTGTGTACTGTGTCTTTTGATGATACTTTCTGATTTTATGGTACCCAAGAGAACCATGTACACAGGGTACTGGCTGCTGCTGTGCTGGGGATTTTTCTTTTGGGTGTGGAATCATATGGAAGAGCCGCAGCAGGTAATAAAGGAGTTTGGCAGAGCCTTTTATGTTTTTTTCTGGCTGTCGGTACTGTTCTGCCTGCTCTGCACAGAGAGGGCGCCCGAATTTTACAAGGGGATGGCCAACAATCCAAACACACTGGGGCAGTTTATGAGTGTTTCCATTGTGGTGATACTTAGCCGTCTTTTGTCAGAAAATATTTCTTACCCCAGAGTGTTTCTTATCTCTGCTGCTATGGATTTTGCAATATATTATACCATAATGTCCCAGTGCAGGTCGGCAATACTGGCAGATTTGTGTGTGTCTGTAATATTCTTTTTTTCTGTGATGCACTTGAAAAAGAAAAAAGAGGGGGGAGGGGAACTTAGGAAGAAAGTTATGGTCTGTATTTGTGCGGCTCTCCTGCTGTATATTCCCATAGCTGTGGGAAGTGAAAAAATTATGGACCATAATGCTGCAATTTCCTCCCATTTCCGGGAAACTGCGCCGGAGCAGGAACTCATTATCTCAAACCAAAGAGATATTGTGTACGGTGCCCAACTGCCTGGGGGAAAGATTTTTGAGCGGTTTCAAAACTCAATGAATTTAAACCAGTTTTCCAGCGGCAGGCTCTATATTTATCTCCAGTATGTAAAACATATGAATCTTCTGGGGCATAATGGAAATCTGGATATATACGGCATAGGTACGGGGGCTCACAATTCTATTTTGATGATTGGGTATAACTACGGCATTTTTGCCGTTATCCCATATATTATAATGATATTTTATGCTTTCGCATACAGCGTTAAGTATATGGTTTCTATGTACAAACGGCCGGAAAAATACGGATTTTTCCTGTGTGCCATGGTGGTGTGTACCATCATATGCGGAATGTTAGACCATATTGAACAGCCAATGCGCTATATGCCCTGGATTATGATTTATTTTGTAATTGGCTATTTTTTTAGATGGGATGAGGCAGATGGAAATTAGGACAAAAAATTTCTTAAAAAAATATTTGGCAGCTGCGGTGGGAGTGGTTTTTTCTATATGGATTTCCGGGGTGATTACCTGCGGAACTTTTGATATAAATCAATTGGTACCTCAGGGGGAAGTGCATGAGTACAGCAGGCGCAATCTTACTGGATCTTCCGCCACGTTTCTCTATGACAAACAGAAGAAATGTTTTGTATTAGACAGTGATGTGGCCAGAAAGCGTTTCGGGAAAATTAAAAGCAGCAGGGAGATGCATTATATATTTATGGAAATCTCCCACCTCCAGCAGGAATCTGTAGAAGCGGTGCTGGAATACCGGGATGAGAATGACGACTACCGGGGGTGTCAGTCCGTGGAGTTAAAAAACGGGGAAAACTGGGTTTGGGTGCTGGCGCCTGAATTTCGATATTTTACCCTGCAGGTTGAAGGTCACAAGGGGTTGGAAATTTCCTTTGATAAAATGCAGGTGAGGGAAGGGGAACCTGTATCTAAGAAAATCTTTGTCCTCATAGCTGCAATCTCTTTTCTTGGGTATTTTGTTCTTATAAACTGGACCACAAAATTTTATAAAAAGAAAACAGAAAAAACGTTTTGCAGGAATTCGTCATCCTACAGTGTTTTTCATGAGATATATCAGAACGTAAAGAAAAAATCAGAAACCACCCATAAAATGTATTCTTTTCACAGAAAAAAAGTAAGGGTATGTATATGTTGTATCCTTTTTCTATATATGTATCTTGTCAATGTTTTGGGCTGGTATTCTAAAACCGAATATTATAAATATCATATGCTGCTGGCCTGCATCTGCCTCTTTCTACTTGGAGTCTTTTCCATTCGGGAGACAGGGGGTGTGACAGAGAGGGAGCATGACATTAAATGGAGCAGGATATGGGTTTGTTTTTGTGTATTCTTGTGCATTTCTGATTTTTGGGCCAGTAAATTTTATAAATTTTCCGGTTGGATGTTTCTCATTTTCTTTGGATTTGCCTTTTACTGCTGGAAAAAAAATCAAGCAGGGGAAGAGATTCTTGGGGAGATATTTTCAGCTCTTAAGATTTTATTTTGGCCAGGGGTGCTCTTCTGCTTTTTCTGCAGACAGAAAAAAGGGGCGATTCTTTATAATGGCATTTACAGGGACAGTAAGGAATTTGCAGTTTATGCCCTGGTGATGTTTTTTATTTTTGTGTCTGATTATGTCTTTATTCTGGAAGGAAACAAACAGAAAAAATCTCAAATTCGGCTGTGTGAACTTGGGGCGGCAGTTTCTGCCTATTTTCTTCTGGCTTCCGGTTCTTTGGCCTGTATCTTAGCCGGGGGATGTTTTGGGTGTTACGTATTTTGGCGCAGGAGGAAATTGTGGCAAAGGAACACTGTGATTTTCCGGAGCCTGTGTTTCTGTGTGGTATTTACAGCACTTTTTCACCTGGGGTTAAGAAATTTGCCTCAGAGAATCGGAACAAATGTGACGTTTTACAGTGAGACCTTGGAAAGTTGGAAAAGTCAGGGAGAGTTAGATGAATTAAAACAAATAGACCCGGAAAACTATAAAAGTGTAAAACGGAAACAGGATTCAGAGTTAGGCGGTATCTGGCGTGCATATCTGCGAAATGCAGGGGCTTTGGGAAGTAAGAAAAAAACGCTGTATATTCATGGAGGAAATCGGAACCCCCAGAACCATGTGGTTTCCATTCTGTTTCGCTACGGAGTGTTTGCGGGGATTTTCTATACCGGATTATTAATTCTGGCGGCAGGGAGGGCTTTTGTAATTTTCCGGGGGAAAAAATGTTCTAAAACAGAACTGGCATATGTAGGATGCAGTTTAGCCTTTGTTTTCGTGGGAATGGCAACAGAATTGGAAAAGCCCTTTTTACTGCCTGTGTGGGTTATTTTTTATTTGGGGCTTGGGGCAGAGGGAGTGGTTTTGAGAGACCAGTTTTAATATTGTATTAATTCTTCCCTGCTATTCTTTTTAAAAAATAAGAGGAGATTATAGAATGAAAATACTATATTTGCATATCGGGCTTCCCAAGACAGCAACGACATCGATTCAGTTTTTTTGTTTTGAAAACAGGGAGATTTTGAAAAATAAGGGGTACTGTTACCCCTTATTTCCATGTTCCAATATAAGTGAAACCAGAAACGCCCATTTTCTCTTGGAGAGTATTACAGACGAAAACGGAAACGAGAACAGAGAAAAGACAGAGCTGGCGAGACAAAAACATTACAGGGAGATAGAAATTTTGTTTGAAAAGTATGATAATATTGTACTCTCTGACGAAGCCCTGTGGCATAAGCTCTGCGGTGTCAAATCAAATCTCTGGAATGAATTGCTGGCTCAGTCAGAAAAAGGGGGATATGAGTTAAAAGTTATTCTTTATCTAAGAAGGCAGGATACCTTTGCAGAGTCATGGTGGAACCAATCTGTTAAAATGAACGGGCGTGTTTTAGATGAACCCTGGGAGGACTTTATAAAAGAGCGCTATCTTCATATTGACTATGCCAGGGAAATACAAAAAATAGAAAAACTCATAGGGGAGGAAAACCTCATTGTCCGCAGGTTTGAAAAGCAAAATTTAAAAAATCAGGATATCATTCATGATTTTTTAGATGTAATCGGACTGGAGTACGGAGATGAGTTTGCAGAGATGTCCCAGAACAGAAATATCAGTTTGCTTGGAAATACCCATGAGATAAAAAGGATATTAAATAAACTGCCCATGCTGGACCGGGAGGGAAATGATTTTGTCAAATACTGCCTTCAGGATATTGCACCAATCAGCGGGGCAAGATACCCCAGCAGAATGTTTTCCCGGCAGGAGGCGGAAGAATTTCTGGGGCAGTTTGAGGAGGGAAATGCCTGGATAAAGGACAAATATTTTCCGGAGGAAGAGGGAAATCTCTTTGACTATGCCATGTCCGGAGGAGAAAAGTGGGAAAAGGAGAATCCTTATATGCAGGACGATATCATATTATTTATGGGAGCGGCAATGCTCAGGATGAACAGACAGATACAAAGGCTGGAAGAGAAGAATGAGAAGCTTTATTTTTATTTAAGGCATCCTATCCGAGGACTGGTGAGGAAAGTGTTCCATAAGTGAGAAAATAAGTTTCAGTCGGTGCTTAGAAGCCTTGACAGGCTCTGCGGTGTGAAGCATCCATAAAACTTCCTTTAACAAAAGTTTACAAGTAAGCTAGGGCATGTTATAATACACATAGATATTTGAATTATATCTATGTGTATTATTTTTGGGAAAATGGGCATCCATAGAAAGTGTTTGCACTGAGAAAGGGGAACAGCATGGGCAAATATCTAAACCCTGGAAATATTGGTTTCCAGAGTGCTTTAAATTCACAGATTTACGTGGATAAAACAGGAATTATCGACAAAATGAACCGTGTGCTGGGGACAAAACAAAGATATATATGCGTCAGCCGTGCGAGACGGTTTGGAAAGACCATGGCAGAAGAAATGCTGGCGGCCTACTATGACAGAAGCTGTGATTCCAGGGAGCAGTTTAAGGGGAAAGTGATAGAACAGTCAGCTTCTTTTGAAAAGCATCTAAATCAATATGATGTAATTTTTATCGATATGCAGGGGATGCGGGAGCGCACCTTAAACGCAGTGCGCCACGGGGAAAAGATCAGCGTGGTGGGCTATCTTCAACGGGAAGTGATTTTGGAACTTCAGGAAACCTTTCCGGAAGCAGTAAAGGAAAATGAAATATCCCTTCCCGGGGCAATGTCAGATGTTTTCCAAAAGACAGGAAGGCAGTTTATCATTTTAATTGACGAGTGGGATTGTGTGTTCCGGTCAGATAAGGAAAACGGGGAACTGCAGGAGGAATATTTAGGGTTTCTGCGTTCTATGTTTAAAGATGTGCAGTCGGAGCGTTTTATTCTTCTGGCTTATATGACAGGGATTTTGCCCATTAAAAAGTATGGAACCCAGTCTGCTCTTAACAATTTTTATGAATATACCATGGTAAAGCCGGGATTTTTTGCAGAGTATGTGGGATTTACAGAAAAGGAAGTGCAGGATCTTTGTGAGGAATATCAGGTGAGCTTTGAGGAGATGAAGCGCTGGTATGACGGGTACTACTTTGAGGGAGTGGGGCATGTCTATAACCCCAAAGCGGTAGTGGAAGCCATTCTGTCAGAAGAATTTGAAAATTACTGGACAGCCACAGAGACTTACGAATCCCTGCGATTTTACATTGAAATGAACTTTGAGGGGCTGAAAGACGATATTATATGGATGCTGGGGGGAAACCGGTGCCGTGTAACGGTGAGAAGCTTTCAGAACGATATGGTGTCTGTAAAGAATAAAGACGATGTTTTAACACTGTTGATACATTTGGGGTATCTGACTTATGACAGAGAAAATGAGGAGGCATTTATCCCCAACCAGGAAGTGGCGGATGAATTTCGTATAGCGGTGGACGATGATTACTGGAGTGAAATTATGGGTGCCCTGAAGAAATCGGAACAGCTTTTGAAAGATACCTGGAGCGGGAATGAGGAGGAGGTAGCGGCACAGATAGACGGGGTACACATGGATACTGCCTCTATCTTAAATTATAATGATGAAAATGCTTTAAGCTGTGTGATTTCCCTGGCCTACTACAGTGCCAGGAAGTATTATACCCTGGTCCGAGAGATGCCTGCCGGGAAAGGATTTGCCGATCTGGTGTTTTTCCCCAGGAGAAAATACGGGAAAAATGCCATGGTGGTTGAGTTAAAATGGGATAAATCTGCCCAGGGGGCAATCCGGCAGATCAAAGAGAAAAATTATGTGAAGGCACTGGAAGGCTATGAGGGGGAAGTCTTTCTGGTGGGCATCAATTATGATAAGAAGGAGAAAAAACATAGCTGTGTCATAGAGAAGGGTGTGGCAGAACGGTAAGGAAAGGACGTAAACATGTTGTTTGGGAAAAGAAAAGAAGAGGAACAAAAGCGTTTGGAGGAAGCAGAACGGCTCCAACAGCAGTTGTCGGATATTCAAAAGGATTTGAAAAAGCAGCGTATGGCGGTAGAAAATATTACAGACGAATGGGAAGATTTCAGGGAAGGGGAGGAAAGCCGCATAGGGGAACTGTTGGACTGGAAAAACCAGGAAGACAATTTTATACAGCTGTTTGAAGAGTATCAGGAACAGTTAGAAGGGTTAAAAAAGTATGCCGGAAACGGGGATAAAAACTTATTTCAGCAGATTCAGCTTGTGGAGGAGAAGCTTGAGAAAAAACGGCGGATGTGCGGCATTAGCCAGATTGCAGAGGCGGGAAGACCTGTGGACTATGATCTTCATGAGGTGATACAGGTGCTGGAAACAGATAATCCACAGTTGAAAGAAACAGTTGCAGAAATTTATTCCCCGGGATATATCTACAAGGGGAAAGTCAGGAAAAAAGCAAAAGTATCCGCATATTGTGTAAAGGAGAAAGATACAGATGAAAGAGAGTAACGGCAGTATTATCGTAGGAATCGATTTGGGAACTTCCACCACAGAGGCAGCCCTTATCCGGGAGGGAAAGCCTTGTATGGTGCCTGTGCAAGACGGGACGTTTATCATGCCCTCGGCAGTGGGGGTGGATGATACGGGAAAGCTGTTTGCAGGGGAGAAGGCGCGTTCCCGGTATATGATGCACCCGGAGAGCACGGTTATTGAAGTGAAGAGGAAAATTGGTACGGAAGAGAAAATTACCTTAGGCGGGAAAAAGTATACGCCGGTGGAACTGTCAGCGGAGATTCTTTCCGGTATCAAAAAGTACATATCAGAATTTGCTGGGGAAGAAGTGAGCCGGGCAGTGATATCTGTTCCAGCATATTTTGATGACCTTCAGCGACGGGAGACAGTGGAAGCGGGAAAGCTGGCAGGATTTGAAGTGGAGCGGATACTAAACGAGCCCACAGCGGCAGCCTTGAGTTACGGACTGGGGCATATGGAAGAAGAAAGCCATATCCTGGTATACGACCTGGGAGGGGGAACCTTTGATGTGACCCTTCTGGAGATGTTCGGGGGAGTTTTGGAGGTAAAGGCAAGCAGCGGGGACAACGCCCTGGGAGGAAAAGATTTTGACGAAGTCCTGGCGGTTTACCTGGAAAAGAAGTTTAAAGAAGTCTTTGGAGTGGATTTGGCAGATAACCTCTACGCCAGGGTAAAAGTAAAAGAGGAGGCGGAGGCCTGCAAGAAAGCTTTAAGTACCGAGGATTCTTACCGAATACTTCTGCCCATGCTGGAGGAAAAAGACGGAGAGCCCCTGGCTATGGATATCACGGTTACCGCAGAGGAATTTAAGGCGCTGACCAGGGAGCTTGTAGACAGAACCCATCATCCCATTGACGTTGTTCTGGGGGATGGAAAGGTTAAGCCGGAGGATATTGACAAAATACTGCTGGTGGGCGGATCCACCAGAATGCCAATGATTGCGGAAGATATTGAAAATTATCTCCATATGGCGCCTTCCAGGCTGGTAGATCCGGATTATGCCGTGGCCCAGGGAGCTGCCATTCAGGCGGGAATTCTTTCCGGGAAAATTCATCAGGAAGAAAGCGTGATTATGACGGACGTAAATCCTTATACCCTTGGTATCCGCATTGAGGATGAGTTTACAGATGACAGAATGAGTGTAATCATCCCCCGAAATGTTACCATTCCTGTTACGAAAAGCCAGATGTACTATACAAGCTGGGACTATCAGACAGCCGCAGATATTGAAGTGTTTCAGGGGGAAGAGCGCATTGCATCCAGAAATCATTTTCTGGGGAAATTCACCATTTCCGGGATTCCCCCAAAAAAAGCAGGGGCAGAGAGAATTGGCGTGGAGTTTTCCTATGATATGAACGGTATGCTGAGGGTGAAAGCCAATATTGTGAGCACCGGGAACGAGGCGGAAATCAGTATTGATATGATGAAAGAGAAAGAAGGGGAAACCAGCCCAAAGATGGATGTAAGCAAATGGAAAGACGCCCCAAATGCAAAGGCATTTAAGACGGTAATCCGCCGTGCAGAGCGTGTGCTGAAAAATCTGGATTCCCCGGAGGAGATTAATTTTTATCAGGAAGATTTGGAGGAGTGTATCTATCTCTTGAAACGGGCGCTGATAGAAGACAATATAGAGGAAGCAAATGATGTAGAGGAAGAATTGCTGGGTCTTTTGGAAGATTTAGAGTAGAAAAATACGGGAGAGAAGAAATGGAAGAATATTACAGAATTTTGGGATTGGAGCAGGGGGCACAGCTTGCAGAAATCAAACGTGCCTATTTTAAACTGGTGAGGCAGTTTCCGCCGGAGAAAGACCCGGAACATTTTCAGCAGATAAGGAAAGCTTACGAACAGCTTACCAGAAATGAAGGCAGGGAAAACGGGCCGTCTTTTGAAGCGTTAAAAGACCCGTTGGCACAGAGCATGATGAAACAGATTACAAAAGCCAGGGAATGCGGGGACGATATATTATTCCGTGACACTGCTGAGGAGGCATGGAAATATTTCCCGGATAAAATACAGTTTTTGTATCTTCTTGTAATGGCCCAAAGGCTTTGCGGCAATACGGGAAAAGCGGTAAAAAACGGGGAACTTCTCGTGAAAAAAGATCCGGGAAACCCCTGGTTCTGGCGTGAACTGGCGTTTTCTTACATGGAGCGGGGGTATACCCAAAAGGCATTTCCGGCATTAGAAAAGGCATATGACCTGGGAATCCGGGATAAAGATTTTATCCTTTTGTATTCCGGGGAGTGCGCAGAATATGGGGAAACAGATAAGGCCTTTGCCATGCTGCGTGAGATGGTGGAAAATCCCAAAGACTGGGAGAAAGAGGATCTGCCGGAGTATATGGAGGCTTATGCGGCGCTGCTTCTTATGGACGCAGAACAGGAAACGTCCTGTTTTATGGAAATTGGGACCTCATTACTCCATGCCCTTGAGATTCAGGGAAAGTATCTGCAGGAGGAGGCGGTAGTGATTATCCTGCTGTTAAGCCAGTTCCTTAACAACCCCCTATGGGGAGAAAAGGAGTTTGAGTTAGCGGAAAAAATTATGCAAAACGTGCAGGAGATTACTGATAATTCCACAATGCAGGAAATCGCTGATGACGAGGGAATACAGGAGTTCATCAAGACAGCACAAATCGGCATGCGCCTGGAGAAACTGGAGATGGATGCACGTTTTGGGAAGACAATGCGCCTTGCGGCAGAAGCATTTTATGCTATGTCCCAGGACGATATGTGCGATGCGTACATAAGAAAATTCGCCATAACTGACACAAAGCTTTGCATGATTATGGAAAAAGAGGAAATTTTAAAGCAGGCGGAGATTTTAAAACAGGAGTATGGCTTTTTATATAAAGAAATCGAACCTTTCCTTCAGCAGCTTTCCGATGAAAAAAATCTTATCTTTTTAAAGGAGAGGCTGTTAAAAGACTACGGGAGGATGTATCTGGAATTTAACGAGGGGTATTTTGCAGAAAAATATCCCCAGGAGATGAAGCGGTTTACCGGCACATCTTTTTATGAGGGGGATATGCCTTATGTGAGGACAGAAAACAAAGTGGGCAGGAACGCTCCCTGTCCCTGCGGTTCCGGGAAAAAATATAAGCAGTGCTGCGGGAGGAAATAGGAAAATTTTCATTTCTGCCAAAGTTTACAAGTATGGAAAGAAATGCTATAATGCACATAGATATTGTGAATCATATCTATGTGTATTATTTTTGTACAAATGCAGATAATGTGTGTAGAATGATAAAAGTTTTTGGAAGAGAAAGAAGATACGGGATGAAATCAATGAATATAGACAGAAAACTGTGGATAAGACGCACGTTTTTAATGTGTTATGACATTTGCGCTGTGTTTGCGGCAAGCATGCTGGCGCTTTTGATTCGCTTTGACTTTAACTTTTTTGCAATACCGGTGCAGTTTGTGGAAAATGTGTGGAAAGCCTATCCCGCAATCGCGGTGATTACCATACTTGTGTTTTGGATTTTCCGCCTGTATTCCAGTATCTGGAGTTTTGCCGGGGCTATTGAAACCATGTATGTCTTTTCCGGCTGTGTAATCGTTTCTATTTTAAATATGATACTTTTGCTGTTGTCCCACCCAGAGACAGGCTTTCCGGTGCCCAGAAGTTACTATGCCCTTTTTGGGATTTTTCTCCTGGGGCTGATTTTTGTCAGCCGGTATATGTACCGGGGACTGCGGGCTTTACGGAATATGCGCAGAGATGCGGAATATACCCGGAATGTACTGGTGATCGGCGCCGGGGAGGCGGGGGACGCCCTGATAAAGGAAATAAAAAACAGCCGCTATTTAAAGAAACGGGTAGTGGGTGTGATTGATGATAACAGGAGTAAAAAAGGCAGGTTTATCCACGGGGTAAAAATAGTGGGAGACAGGGACGATATTATTGAAAAATGCCAGGAACTCCATGTCCATGAAATTATAATAGCCCTGCCGTCGGTGTCCCCGAAGAAGAAAAAAGCGATTCTGGATATCTGCAAAGAGACAGGATGCGAACTGAAAAACCTGCCCGGAATCTATCAGCTTGTGAATGGGGATGTAAGTGTCAGCAAGCTGAAAGATGTGGATGTCAACGACTTGCTGGGCAGAGAACCCATTGAAGTGGATTTGGATTCCATTATGGAGTATGTGAGAAACAAGGTAATTATGGTAACAGGGGGCGGGGGCTCTATAGGGAGCGAGCTTTGCCGCCAGATTGCCAGCCACCATCCCAAAAGGCTTGTAATTGTGGATATTTATGAAAATTCCACATATGATGTACAAAACGAGTTAAAGGCAAAATATCCGGAAATGGATATGGTGGTTCTTATTGCCTCTGTGCGCAATACGAACCGTATGAATTCCATATTTGAGACCTACCGCCCGGAAATTGTGTATCATGCAGCGGCCCACAAGCATGTGCCTTTAATGGAGGACAGTCCCAATGAGGCCATAAAAAATAATGTCATCGGCACATGGAAAATGGCGGAGGCTGCCAACCGTTACCATGTAAAACGTTTTGTAATGATTTCCACGGATAAGGCGGTAAATCCCACCAATATTATGGGAGCCAGCAAACGTATCTGCGAGATGATTATCCAGACTTACAACAAGCGCAGCGATACGGAGTATGTGGCTGTCCGTTTTGGGAATGTGTTAGGCAGCAACGGAAGCGTGATTCCATTGTTTAAAAAGCAGATAGAACGGGGAGGTCCGGTGACGGTGACAGATCCGGAAATCATCCGGTATTTTATGACAATCCCGGAGGCGGTATCCCTTGTTTTGCAGGCGGGAGCATACGCAAAGGGAGGGGAAATCTTTGTCCTTGACATGGGGGAGCCGGTAAAAATCCTGGATTTGGCAAAGAACTTAATTCTCCTCTCCGGACATAAGCCAAATGATGATATTCCAATTGTGTTTACAGGCTTGCGCCCAGGAGAAAAACTCTATGAGGAGATGCTGATGGAGGAAGAAGGATTGCAAAGTACCGCCAATAAAATGATTCACATCGGCAGGCCCATTGAGATGGATGAGGAAAAATTCATGGAGGAATTGGAGGAGCTTAAGGATTATGTGGTAAAAGAGCCGGAGGATATCAGGGAATGGGTCAAACGCATTGTGCCCACCTACCATCCCGAAAAGGGGGCGTAAGAGTATGGGGAAATATTTAAATCCCGGGAATCTGGGATTCCAGAGTGCTATTAATTCTCAGATTTATGTGGATAAAACAGGGCTGATTGAGAAAATGAACCGTGTTCTGGGAACAGAGCAGAGATGGGTGTGTGTCAGCCGGGCCAGGCGTTTTGGGAAAACTATGGCGGAAAAAATGCTGGCGGCATATTATGACAGGAGCTGTGATTCCAGGGAGCAGTTTAAAGGGCGTATCATTGAAAAGGCGGCATCTTTTGAAAAACATCTGAATCAATATGACGTGATTTTCATTGATATGCAGGGTATGCGGGATCGCACCTTAAATGCGGTGCGGCATGGGGATAATATCAGCGTAGTTTCCTATCTTCAGCGGGAGGTAATAGAAGAACTACGGGAAGAATTTCCGGAGGCGGTAAAAGAGAGGGAAGTTTCCCTGCCTGGGGCAATGGCGGATGTATTCCAAAAGACAGGAAGGCAGTTTATAGTACTGATTGACGAGTGGGACTGTCTGTTCCGTTCGGACAAGGAAAACCGAAAGCTTCAGGAGGAGTATCTGGGTTTCCTGCGGTCTATGTTTAAGGATGTACAGTCAGAGCAATTTATATTGTTGGCCTATATGACAGGGATTCTGCCCATTAAGAAATACGGAACCCAGTCTGCCCTCAACAATTTTTATGAGTATACCATGGTGGATTCCGGGTGTCTGGAGGAATATGTAGGTTTTACGGAGGAGGAGGTCAGCGGGCTGTGTGAGGAATATGGCATGGATTTTCAGGAAATGAGACGCTGGTACGACGGCTACAGCTTTCGCAGGATTGGCCATGTATATAATCCGAAATCTGTGGTGGAATCCATATTTTCAGAACATTTTGCCAACTACTGGACAGCCACAGAGACATATGAATCCCTGCGCATTTACATTGAAATGGATTTTGACGGGTTAAAGAATGATATTATTCAGATGATTGGAGGGGGCAGGTGCGGGATGGATGCCAGGTCTTTCCAGAATGACATGGTAAGCTTTGCGGATAAAAACGATGTTTTGGCTCTTTTGATTCATCTGGGCTATCTTGCCTATGACGGGGAAGAAGAGGAAGTGTATATTCCCAATGAAGAAATCAGAGACGAATTTATCCGGGCAGTCAAACATACCTCCTGGCAGGAACTGGTTTTGGCACTGGAGAAATCGGATCAGCTTCTTAAGGATACCTTAAGCGGAAACGAGACCAGTGTTGCGGCGGGGATTGATGAAATCCATATGGATACTGCCTCTGTTTTAACTTACAATGATGAAAATTCTTTAAGCTGCGTGCTTACCCTGGCATATTACAGTGCCAGGAAATATTATACCATTGTCCGGGAGATGCCGGCAGGGAAAGGCTTTGCGGATTTTGTGTTCTTCCCCCGGAAAAAAAGTAAAATCCCCATGGTGGTGGAATTAAAATGGGGCAGGTCGGCGGAGGAAGCCATCGACCAGATAAAGGAGAAACAGTACGGGAAAGCCCTGAACGGATATGAGGGAGAGATACTTTTTGTGGGAATCAATTATGACAAAAAGAGCAAAACGCATAGCTGCAAAATAGTGAGGGAGAGTATATGAAATATAGGTTTACGGAAAAACAAAGGAGTTATATGAAATGGAAACGCACCCTGGATTTGATCTTAAGTTTTGGGGCGTGTCTGGTATTATCCCCGGCGCTGCTTCTTTTATGTATTGCTATTAAAATGGACAGCAGAGGCCCGGTGCTTTTTAAACAAAAAAGGGTGGGCATCCATAAGACATATTTTCCTATTTACAAATTCCGTACCATGCGGATCGATACGCCAAAGGATATGCCGACCCATTTGCTGGCAAATCCGGACCAATATATTACAAAAGTCGGTCATTTTTTAAGAAAGTCATCCCTGGACGAACTGCCCCAGCTTTTTAATATATTAAAGGGGGATATGAGTTTTGTGGGGCCAAGGCCGGCGCTTTGGAACCAGGACGACTTGGTGGCGGAGCGGGACAAATACGGTGCCAACGATGTGCTGCCGGGACTTACCGGATGGGCCCAGATAAACGGCAGGGATGAGCTTGAGATTCCCGTGAAGGCAAAGCTGGACGGGGAATATGTAAAGAGGATGAGTTTTGCTTTTGACCTGCGGTGTTTTTTGGGAACCTTTGTCTCTGTCCTTAAGGCCGACGGGGTTTATGAAGGCGGAACAGGGGAGATGAAAAAGCAGGGGAAGAGGAGAAAGAGGGGATGAAGGGGAAAGCAGAAGTCCTGAATCAAATACAAGATGCATTTAATTCGGAGCCTTTAAGCACAAGCACAGAACTGGAAGCGTATTATTTAAATACAGCCCTGGCAAGAACCGGGGATGTATATTCTGATTTTGTGGAAAATTTTGCTTTACAGCTTGAGGATTGCAGGGAAGTATATCTTCATAAATTGTTTATCGGCCATCCCGGGTGTGGAAAGACAACGGAATTGTATCAACTCTTGCAGAGAGTGAAAAAAGCTGATTTCTTTGTATGTATGGGCAGATGTGACCTTGAGCTGGATTTGGTGGACATTGAATATACGGATATACTTTTTTTCTTTTTGGATCTGTTAGTGCGAAGGGCCAGTGAGCTGGGGATGGAGCTGGATGAAAATTTAGTAGAAGATATTTATGCCTATTGGGAAGAAGAAATTGAAATGACAGAGGCTGTATCTGTTCAGGCCCAGACGGAAATTCACAGCAGTGCGAAAGCGAAAGCAGGGCTGCCGGGACTTTTAGAGCTGATGGCACAGATTAAAGGCGTAATTAAAAACAGTTCAGATTCCAGAATGCAAATCCGGAGGAAAATCGTCCCGAAAAGCGGTGAACTCATTCGGAAAATTGAAGAGGTGATAGAAAATATTTCTGCCCAATGTGAACAAAAGAATATGAGGAAAGTACCCTTGATTATTTTGGATGGATTGGACAGGGTCCCGCTGAATCAGGCGAAAAAGATATTTCGGGATAACGGTTCCACATTTCGGGCTTTGCCCATACATTTCGTCACAACTTTTCCCATAGCCCTGACCTATACCCTGGAATATGGCGATATACTAAATTATTTTCCAAATCCTTCCAAGCTTCCCATGATAAAGCTTCGGAATTGGGAAAGGGGACAATATACGGAAGGATATGAGGAAGGGAAAAACACCATGCGGCAAATTATCGCCAAGCGGGCCAATCTTTCTCTGTTTGACGAAGATGCCCTGGTAGAATTAATTGATAAGACAGGGGGTTATATCAGGGATTTATTCCGGTGTATCTCAAATGCCGCCATCCGGGCACAGCGGAGAGGGAGTTCTTCCATTTCCATAGAAGATGTGGCAGTGGTATTAAATGAACTGGAATCTGATATTAACAGCAGATATTCGGATGCAGACATACCGGAATTGAAGAAAATATATGAGGGAGAGAAGTTTGTATCTTCCTCAGAGAGCATTACAAATCTTTTACAGGTTTGCGCCGTGTTGGAATATAACGGGAAACGCTGGTGCGATCTGCATCCGCTGGTGGAACAGTGGCTTAAAGAATGCAATAAAATCTAATAAGGAGGTATGTTCTTATGGGTAATATTCAAACAGTAGATGAGGAACAATTGGAAATGATGAAATTAGCCATTGGGAACATAACTTCTGGTATGTGCCTTTACAGGGCCGACGCCCTGCGGCAGACAGAGGTTGCAGAGCAGATAAAAAATGAAGTGCAAAAGAACTGTTGCATTCTGAATATGGAAACGCTTTCTAAAGGTGAATACCCTGATGAAATGGGAAAACTTCAGGCTTTGCTCCACAGGTGCGGGGATGCCCAGGTGGTGTTTTTGTGTAACCTGCAGCTGTGTTTTAAAAAACTGGGAAAAAAATTCTTTGAAAATTTGAATTATATGCGTGACCAGATGCTGGCCATGAACAAGGTGTGGATATTTGGAGTTTCACATTATGCGGCGTCTCTGTTTAACAGATATGCCAGGGATTTATATTCCTGTATTATGAACCATTTTGAATTTTACAGTGAAATGGAAGAGCGTCTGGCCCGTTTTGAGGAAATCAGATATCCCGACGGGGATTTGGTAAAAGCAGACAAAAAACTACAGGAATATAAAAAAGAATTTGCAGACACCGGGCTTTGTGAAGTTCAAGACAGCCGGAAAAGTGATGCAGTAAGATTGTGGAATAGGCTGTATAGGTATTGCGATGCAGATACGAAAGAGTGGATGAGGGAGCTGATTGATAAAAAAGATAAACAGTTTTGGAAGAAAAGTTTTTCCTTTCAATATTACACTGCTGGGATAGAATTGGCTAAGGCATGGATGCACATGGAAGAGTATGGGAGAGCGCTTGTCCTTGTGGATTTTGTAAAGAAAGAAACGGAGGGCAGGCTTGTAAGCCCGGGGCCGGAACTTGCGGAAGCAGAAAGTTTAAAAGGGGAAATTCTTTTTTTCATGCATCGTTACCAGGAGGCGGAAAAAAGCGTGCAAAAGGCATTATATCTGATAAGTGAAATGGAAAAAGAGTATGGCTTAGAAGTCATTTATGCCAGGGATATTCTTGCAAAAATATGGTCGGCCCAAAAAAAATATGGGAAAGCGGTGGGACTGTATGAAAAGACAATACATGATACCATAAACAATTTTGATGAAAAGTGCCCTTTTTTAGTAGGGCTTTGGAATAATTTGGGGGCGGTGTATATCTGCATGAGGCAGAATGAGAGGGCAGCAGATTGTTTTGCAAAGGCAGCAGACATTTGGCCAAAAGATGCTGGGGGGGGGATTTTGAGAGGAGAGGAATTGGAAAAGCTGGGAATGCTGTTAGAGGAAGAAGGGGATTTCCCTGCGGCATATAAATGCATTTCCCAGGCGAAGGATATACGTCTGAATATTGAGATTGCCAGAAGAGATGAAAAGCATTTGCAGAAGCTGAATGAGAGGATGTCAGCGTATGCTGCCAGAATAAAGAAAATCCAGGAGGAAAAAGGCAGACATGGGAAAAAGGATATTGGTTACCGGGGAGAATAGTTATATCGGAAAATCACTGCAGGAGTATGTGGATAAAGAAAAAATAGGCTGGCAGATAGATGCGGTAAGTGTGCGGGATGAAAAGTGGCGGGAGATAGATTATACAAAATACCAGGCAGTGGTCCATTTGGCGGCAGTGGTCCATCAAAAAGAACAGAAGGAGATGCGCAGCTTGTATAAACAGATAAATGCGGATTTACCTGTAAACATTGCAGCAAAGGCAAAGGAATCCGGCGTGGCTCAGTTTGTTTTCTTAAGCACTATGGCGGTTTACGGGGACAAGGTTTCGTACATTAAAAAGAATACGAAACTACAGCCTGTCACCATGTACGGCAAGGCCAAGCTTAGCGCAGAAAAGAGATTGAAAAAGATTGCAGATTCCGGGTTTCAGGTGATTGTCTTAAGACCCCCTCTGGTGTATGGCAGAAACTGTCCGGGAAATTATAAGAGACTTGCATCCCTGGCTTTAAAGCTTCCGTTTTTCCCAAGGGTAGATAACAAGCGGAGCATGATTTATATTGAAAACCTCTGCGCCTGCATCTGCCATGAAATAGAACATGCAGAAAAATCATATAGGATTGTATGTCCTCAGAACAGGGAGTATGTCAATACCACAGAGCTGGTAAGAGAGATACGAAAAGCCCATGGAAAAAGAACATGGGTGATTCCCTTTGGAGGTAAATTGATAGATCTTCTGACCGGCCGAATCCCGGTTTTTGGCAAAGTGTTTGGGGATTTGGTTTATGAGAAATCAGAGGAAGATAAGGAGTACCAGGCAGCCGGGTTTGGGGAATCGGTGAGGAGGACAGAACAGATGGAGAATATCTATGGTAAATAATCGGGAAATGTATTGTGAGCATTGCAAACGAACAACTTTATTTTTCCTGGAATCAGATTTGTTATGGTACTGTGATGAGTGTGGAAATGTGGCGGAAAGCCATCCTTATGATGAGAGTGAGGAAGAAGAGTCTGAGTCCCGGGAAGAGGAGGAAGAGGAAATGATTCGCTGTCCTTTCTGTAATAATCTGATAATCATTGAATCTTTGACAGATGGGGTTATATGTCCTGTTTGTTATGAAGATTTGTCGGGAGAACTGGAAAAAAAAGGATATGACCCGAAAGGAGAAATATGGGATTAGAACTTCAATATATTGGACGGGTTGCCGAGGCGAAAGTAGAGTGTCAGGGGATTACCGTGGTGGCAGGCGCTAACGGGAGTGGAAAAAGTACGGTAAGCAAAACGCTCTATGCCCTGCAGGAAACATTTTATGGACTGAGAAGCAAGGCAGTCTTACAACGGAGAAGAAGCATTACAAAAACGCTTGCAAATTGGCAGAACGAAGTAGAAGAAATTGCAGATTTGGAAGTGCATGATAAGATAAAGATGCGCCGGGAGATACGTGGATTGTTTTTGAAAGAGATGGAATGGGAAGTTTTTTATAGGAATGTAGCAGATATAACTATTTCTTACGGGATAGAAGCGTGTGGTGAAGATGAGATAAGAGATCTTTTTGATAAATATCACGAAATACGGGAGAAGAGGATTTCGTATTATGAAAGTTATGTCATCCAATCTGTGTGGGAAAGGATTTTTGGAAAGCAGGTCAATACATTTGGGGAAGAGGAAAATGCCGTTGCAATTTATATTTCCGGAAATTTGACGTTATCTGTAGAGATTGAGGACGAGCAGGTGTTAGAATATACCTATAAAAAAGGAAGCCTGACGCAGATGAAAAAAACAATCTATATCACCACATCCGATCTCATAGATTCCCTGGGAAGTTATCGAAAAGGCAGTGCGGCTCGTTACCTGCGAGATAATATATACGCCAATGAAGAATTGGCGGAAATGCTGCTGGATGAAAAAAATATTCAGGACTGGACAGCGGAGGAAAAGGAAAAAATACGTTATCAGCAGGAGATTTTAGGGGAAATTCTGGATTCCGTAGTTGACGGGGATATACAGAAGAAAGAAGGAAGACTGTCATATTTTGAAAATTGGTGTAACCATGAAGTTGAGTTTGCCAATGTGGCATCCGGCATGAAAATCTTTCTAATATTGAAAAGATTACTGGAAAATGGTGTGTTTTTGGAGGACGCATTAGTTATCATCGATGAGCCGGAGACCAATCTGCATCCAGAATGGCAGTTAAAACTGGCGGAACTTCTGGTGCTGTTTCAGTGCAAATTGGGGATTCAGATTTATCTAAATTCCCACAGCCCGTATTTTGTCAGGGCGATGGAATATTTTGCAGATTTACATGGAGCGCTGGATGTGTGCAGGTTCTATTTGATGAAACCGGCGGAACAGCCGGGGATGTATGAAAGCGAAGACGTGACGGAAAATCTGGGCGTGGTCTATGACCAGTTAGCGGAGCCTTTCAATCAGATTATGTAGGAGAAAAAGCTTGGAGTTCAATTCAAAAGATTATATCAGCAGTCTTCATGAGGCATCAAAGTCTACAGTGGAGGGACAGGCATTAATGGATGCCAAATATAGCACAACAGATGTTTATAACTTTGATGAAATCAAAAAGTGGTTTTGCAGGACATATCGCAGCGGAGAAGAAAATTTAAGATCCTGTGATGCATATTATCAGGATGATGTAAGAAACTATCTTGTTATGGAATTTAAAAATACCCATCATTTTAAGATGAAGGGATATATGAGTGAAATAGCGCAGAAGTGTACCGATACGCATTTGATTCTGGCAGAGACATTTTGGAGAAACCGCAAGGCAGCAGAAATTGGGAAGAAAGTGATATTATGCTTGGTGTATCATGACGGGTTATCTTACGGAGCAGGGGTACAGGGGTTTTGCAAAAATATAAACAGAGTAAAACCCAAACAGGGCAGCGGCGAGAGAAAGTCGAAAGAACCTGACATGTACAAGGATGAACAGAATTACCAGAAAGAAATTCAAGTATTGAAGGATACATACGAAAAGGAATTTTATAAGGAAATCATGTTTTTGGAGAAAAAGGAATTTTGTGAAGTGTATGCAGATAATGGATATTTTAAGAAATTAGTATAATGATAAAAATAGGATTTGACAGCAGGGGAAAGAGGGAAATGTAAGTGGCACAAGATAATTATCAGGATACAGCTATACGGATGTGTGACAGTTCAACAATTTTGTATCGAAATAAGCAATGGCTCAATGCTTGTTACCTTGCAGGGTATGTAGTGGAATGTTATGGAAAACGTATGGTGGAATTGGCAGCAGAGAGCGGGGATTTTGAAGGACAGGCGACAAGAGGATTTTCTCATCATATAGATAATTTAAATGAATACGTTAAAAACATAGCCGTTATGGGGTCGCCTTTGTCTACCTATTGTCAGGATTTGGGGGATATATGTCCCGTATTACTGAGCGGCTGGAACCCTTTTACAATTCGTTATGCCAGTAATTCTCATGAGTGGAATACGGAAGAGACAGCGGAAAAGATATATAAAGAGATGGAAATGTTAGCAGATACAATCATTCAGATGCAGGTAGATGGAGTGTGGTAATATGAGACATTTTGACGAGATCAAAAGAAAAGCCATAGATTATGTCAGCGGGCATACAATAGGGGAAAATAGGTATTACGTCATTCGTGATGTGTTTGGAAAAATAGCAGTATATATCCAGGGCGCTGCGTCCGTGGACTTTAAGCAATATACTTATGAATTAGAGCAACAATTAGGAAAGGAATGGTGCGGTCAGGTTTCAAAATTGGAAGAAACGGATTTGATTTATAAAGAAATCTGTGATACGGTTGATAAATATCAAAATAATGTTTATTTTGGGGAAAGACCGTTAGTTAAGAAATCCTGGAATCGTTTGTCAAGGATCAAAACAGAAACTAAAGCAAAAGTGGTTACCTTTTATTCCTATAAAGGCGGAGTTGGGAGAACCACAACTTTAGCGTTGACTGCATTGCAGATGGCAAGGGCGGGAAAAAAAGTCGTGGCGGTTGATTTTGACTTAGAAGCGCCTGGATTATCCACTGTATTAAAAGAAAACGGAGAATATCCTTCATACGGCGTGGTTGATTTTTTGGTAGAAAGCGATAAAGAAAGGGAAGAAATTGATATCAGGGAGTATGTATATCCAATTACTTCTAAGGCCCTGCTGGGACTGAAAGGCGGAGAAGTTTATGTCATGCAGGCTATGGATATCCGTTCTGAAATTGGAACAAATTATTATAGCAAGCTGTCCAGAATAGATTTCAATATGCCAAAGTTTTTCCAAAAAAACGGAGCAATTGACTTTTTACTTCAAAAGATAGACAAGGTTTATAAGCCGGATTATATTTTGATTGACGCTAGAGCCGGTATTCATGATATTGGCGGATTGGCAATGTTGAAATATTCTGATGAAGCAGTCCTGGTATTTTATGGAAATCAACAGAATATGCAGGGATTAAAATTTGTATTGCCCAAACTGGTGAAGATGGATTTGCCGTTTTATCTGTTAAACTCCCCGGCGCCGGTGAATGAGGAGGAAGAAAGAGAAGAAATCGGCCTGTATGCCCAGACAAGTTTAGAGGTATTGGAAAAGGCAGAGTATTTTGAGGAAGGGACACCGGAATTGTTTGATAACAGTTCTCCGCATTACCCCCTGTCTGTTTACTATGATGAATTGCTTACAAATTTGAATTCGTCCCTGCGGCTGAATAATGTTTTGGAGCAAAAAGGGGCAGTGTACCAAAGTCTGGCAGATAAACTGATGGATGGCGACCAGGACTTTTTCACACAGAATTTTTCTGCCAAGGATAAGAACGATATGCTCATGTCTATTAAGGACATGATTCCGTCTCAAACGCCATCAGCAGATACCCAGGAAATCATATATGAGGAATTAAAGAGAGATTTTTATCCGCTACAGGAGTATAAATACATTTTTGAACAAAATAAATTCCTGATTACTGGTGCTAAAGGCACAGGGAAAACCCAGCTGTTTAACGTCTTGAAATGTACACAGTATATCAAAGGTTTGGCAAGGTATTTAAATGCATCTGAGAAAGAAATAGAAAATACTACCTGGGTTGTGGGAATGGACGAAACAAGGGACTTTCCGTCTACTTACAATTTTGACGCAGTAGGTGATACGGATAATATGAAAATGTATTCTATGTATTGGAAAATTCTTTTAATTAAAACCTTAGAAAAAACTATTATGAAACTTAAAATTTCTTTGCCGGGAAAGATAGATGAAATTTTGGAATTAAAATATAGTGAGATAACCCTTTGGATGGAAAATCACACCGGAATGGATGAACAGTTGTGGGCCTTTTTGGAAGAAGTTGACAGTGAATTAGAGAACAAACAGAAGCAAGTCATTGTTATTTATGATAAACTGGATAAACTTTTGAGGCCGGATTACAGAGGAAAAATGTTATCGGAACTGTTGAACCTTTGGTACACAGTTATGGTACGTTTCAGAGGGCTTCGTACAAAAATTTTCCTTCGGGATGACATTTTTCGTAATGAAGTAAACTACCTGACCGATAAGATAAAACTGGATAACTATAAGACAAAAATAGAATGGGATTATGACCATTTGCTGGCAATGGTTTGGAAACGTATGGTGGAAAACAATGAAAAATTGAAGAAGGTGGTTCTTGCTGCGTTAGAGGGCGAGGGGTATTCTGTACCAGATAAAGAGGGGGTAGGGCTCGTTCCGCGTCCTCAGATAGATGTGAATAAAGTGGTTTTAAAATGTCTGGTTGGGGAAAAAATGGGAAAAGGGAACAAAGGATATGTTTACAATTGGATTAGAAACAGGTTATGTGACACAAATGATCAGATATTTCCCAGAAGCGTTTTAAAATTGTTTGCAGCGGCAGCGGAAGAAGAACTGAAATCAGAAAAAGATGCGGGCATGACAAAAATTATAGCACCCAAATCTTTGGAAAAGTCTATGAAAGCAGTTTCAAAGGATCGTATTACCGATATGGGGGAGGAATATCCCAAGTACAAGGTGTTTTTTGATAAACTTAGAAATTTTTGCCCCAATTTTCCTGTGGAAGAAAATGCTTTCCGCACAGGGTTGGTGAAATGCGGCTTAGATGAAGATAATATAAGGAATGACATTGATGAATTAAAAGATATTGGAATATTGAAAGAATACCAGAGAAAGAAAAGTGATACGGTACGCTATCATATGAATGACATTTATTTGAAGGGCATGGAACTGGTGCGGAAAGGGTCATAGGAGACAGTGCGCCGATGCATAGGAGGTGACATTCGTGGATATGATGATAGAAAGAAAAGAATTCGAAAGAGATGAAGAGCAGATATATCCCATGAATGGAATAAAAATTGATAAAGGATTTTATACGGATTTCGAATTGAAGAGAAGATATGATAATGAACAAAAAAGAATTATTTTGGACAGTGACTTTTAGAGGGATTTTGTGTGGAAGCATAAGCGGAAAGCGGAATTGATTGAAAGCGTACTGATGGGGCTTCCATTGCCAAACTTCTACTTTAGTCAGGACAAATACGGGCGTTTGATTGTAATAGACGGGAGACAGAGGCTGACAGCATTGTTTGATTTTATGGATAATTCTTATCGGTTAAGCGGGTTAAAAATTTTGACACAGTTAAATCATATGTGGTTTTCGGATTTATCCCCTGTATTAAAGGGACGGCTGGAAGATTACCAAATCCAGGCGCATGTGATTATGCGCCTACGCCGGATTGTATAAAGGTTGATATTTTTGACAGAGTGAACAGAGGCGGAGTGCAGCTTACCAAGCAGGAAATCCGTAATGCGCTGTATCAGGGAGAGGCTACAAAACGGTTAACCCGCCTGGCGGAAAGTGAAGAATTTCGTATGGCAACCGGAAATGCATTTGTGAAAGAAGGATGAAGGATAAATATCTTTTAAACCGTTTTATCGCATTTTATTTATATCGAACGGGCCATCTTAAAGACCATACAGGGGAGGCGTATACCTATTTAGGTGATATGGAAGAACTAGGAAGGTCGTTAAATTAATATGATAAAAAAGATAAATATACAGAACATGAAAAGCGCAAAGAATATTGCCATGGATTGTTCCGGATTGAATATTTTGATAGGAACAAATTTGAACAAATTTATCAGGAAAATCTTCTATTTTACAAGGCCTGCTGTTTGTGGGACAGAACTTTGGAAATGCGGTGGGATTAAACGGACGTTTCCTTTCTATGGGAACATTGGAAGAAAACAGATGCGTTTACAGTAATGAAAAGAACATCAGGGCAGGGGTTGAGGATTCTAAGGGACATGCTGTGGAAATGACATTGTTCAAAGAGGGAGATGTCTTGAAACTGAGAAGGGATATAGGTCTTCCGAAACAGCAGAACTTATGTCAGAAGATTTTGACCCTGGACAGAGAAAAGATTTATTTGATCAGTTTGATTTAGATCTCAACAAAATGTTGGGTTTCCGGAGGAGAAAGAGTGGAATTCATACTGAATGAACTATCCCTAAAAGGGCAGTTTGCGTTAGAGGATGATTTTTGCAATTATTTGTAGGAAGAATTTGTTGACATTCTGGATATGATGGAAGAAAATCATTTTTTACTTTTTCAGGGAAGGCGTGTTTGAATACCGGGTTTCCGTGAGCGCAGGTAGGATTTTTAGATTGTTCTTTTTTCAAAATAAAGGGCTGGTATTTTTAAATGGATTTGTAAAGAAAAGCCAGAAAACGCCACAGCAGGAGATAGAGAAAGCGATGGGGTTAATGAAGTTATACAAAGATTCTAAAACTACGCTGAAAACTTAGCGGTGAAAGGTGAATTTGGGTGAAAATGGTGAACAAGATAAAAAGAAAGACAGCAAAGAAAGGGAACACAGAAAAAAAAGCATTCATAACCGCTACTGTGGCTTCTATGATAGATTTATTCAATATGGATAATATAGGAATTTTAAAAGAACTGGGATATAAAGTAGATATAGCTGCAAATTTTAAACAGGGTAATGTGACAGATTTAGAAAGGCTTCGTGATTTTAAATTAAAGATGCAGGAACAAGGGGTAGAAGTTTATCATGTTCCAATCCCCCGGGATATTTTTTGTGCCCGGGATATTTTAAAATCCTATAGAATTTTGAAAAAATTATGTGATAGAGAACGGTATAGTATTGTTCATACCCAGACCCCAATCGGCGGGGTAGTCACCCGTTTTGCATGCAGGAATATCAGAAAATCAGGTACAAGAGTGATTTATGTGGCTCATGGATTCCATTTTTTCAAAGGCGCACCGATTAAAAACTGGTTATTAATCTATCCTATAGAGTGGTTGTCAAGTTTTATAACAGATGTTTTAGTTACGATAAACAGGGAAGATTATGCATTTGCAAAAAGGCATATGAAAGCAAAGAAACTGGTTTATCTGCCCGGGGCAGGAATTGATGTAAAGAAATATGAAAATGCTGTCTATAATGTAAAACTCAGAGAAGATTTAGGCATTGCAAAAGATGCATTTGTACTAATTCATGTTGCAGAATTTTCACTAAATAAGAATCAGAAAACAGTGATACAGGCGATAGAGAGGTTAAAAAACACAAATATCGTATATGTAATGTGCGGAATTGGAGAGGAAAAAGAGAATTTAGAAGAGTATGTCAGAAGCCATAAGCTGCAGGAAACTGTAAAATTTACCGGGTACAGAGAGGATATACCAGAATTGTTAAAATCGGCTGATGCTTTTATTTTTGCTTCTTATCGGGAGGGGTTATCCGTTGCACTTATGGAAGCAATGGCTGCAGGAATGCCTGTTATTTGTTCTTGTATCCGGGGAAATATAGATTTAATCAAATCCCAGGGGGGAATATTGGTTAATCCCTACAGCGTGGATGAGTTTGCAGAAGCTATAAATAGAATGTATCATATGTTCACAGAACAGAAGGAACTTTTTTGCCGAATGGGGGAGTTTAACCAAAAGAGGGTTCGGAAGTTTGGGAAAAATATAGTGAATGATAAAATGCGTGATATATACATGGAGAGGTGAGGCGGAATTGATATCTGTTATCATGGGGATTTATAATGAGCAAAAACAAAACGCAGGAAAAGCGATAAATTCCATTTTAAACCAGACAGAAAGAGATATAGAATTTATTATTTGTGATGATGGTTCAGACAAAGAATTTTATAATTGGTTAATAAAATTTTGCAGTAAAGATAACAGGATTATTCTTCTGCGCAATAAACAGAATTTAGGATTATCTGCTGCCTTAAATAAGTGTTTGTCCCATGCCCATGGTGAATATATTGCCCGTATGGATGGGGATGATATTTCCGATAAAAGGAGATTAGAAAAACAGCTTCAGTTTTTGGACAGCCATCCGGAATATTCTTTAACGGGCTGCAATGTGAAATTCATAGATTCCAAGGGAATATGGGGAGAAAGAAGGCTGCAGGAAATTCCTCAAAATAAGGATTTTTTGTACACATCTCCCTTTGTGCATCCTTCTATTATGATTCGTAAAAATATTATGGATGAGCTGGGGGGATATTCAGAAGAGCCCTACGCAGTGAGAACAGAAGACTACGAACTTTTTATGCGTCTTTATGCAAAAGGATATAAAGGATACAATTTGCAGGATTTTTTATTTTTTTATCGGGAAGACAAAGAGGCTTATAAAAAGCGCAGATATTGTTATCGGTTAAATGAGAGTATAGTGAGATATAAGGGGTTCAGAGAATTGGGTATTCTTAGAGGTAATCTGCGTTTTGTTATAAAACCATTGATTGTGGGGCTTGTACCCATAAGGATAATAAAAAGAGTGAGGAAAAGGAAATTTGAGCATAGAGAATAAGCATATGATTGGTATTGTGATATTAAATTATGAAAATTGGCAGGATACTTACAGGTGTATCAGAAGCATAAATAGTAATCCGCCCCTGGAAAATTTTCAAATTATTCTGGTGGATAATGCATCAAAAAGTGTGCCAAAATATAATTTGGAAGAATTTATAAACACTTATCACGTGATTTTTATAAGAAATAAGAAAAATTTCGGATACAATGCAGGCAATAATGTGGGTATAAAAAAAGCTCAGGAATTGGGATGCAGTTTTATTTTAATATCCAATAATGATGTGCTTTTTAAAAAAAATACGATACAAGTATTATGTGACTTTTTAAAGAGCAACCCCGAAGTAGGTATTGTCGGCCCTAAAATTTTTGACAGGGAAGGCTGTGTGCAAAAAAGCAATTTGTGCAGGAAGACAGGAATGAAAGAGAAGTATCTGGTACGCACCAGAGCGAATATAATTTTTAAAAAAGAATATGAAACCTATTTTGGATTTGACAGAAACTATGATGAAATTTTTCAGGTGTATGCCGTTTTAGGATGTTGTTTTATGATGTCAAAAAGCTGTGCGGATGCAGTTACACCATTAGATGAATATCCTTTTTTGTATGAAGAGGAATTAATTCTTGGCATAAAAATGGAACAAAAAAATTTTGTGACTATATACAATCCCAATGCGGTGATTGAGCATCTCCACGGGGCCAGCACGAAATCGGTTAAAGCATTTTCTTTTGCCCATAATGTACGCAGTGAGATTTATTACTGCAGAAAGTATTTAAATGCGGGAAAAATCAGTATTTATCCATTATACTGGTATCGTGTGTGTTTATATTTGGGAAGGTGCGTAAAATATTCTGATTTTCGGAAGGGATGGAGGTTTTTCAGGAAATTGACCAAGGAAGAATTAGAGTTGATAAGCAGTAACAAAAAAATTACAATTACTTGACAAAAGAATAAAAATCATTCATAGTAGAGAAGATAAAAAGGAAGAATTTGACAAAATACTAAGCGAAAAAGGAGGAGCTGGTGTGTTCAAAATGATATACAAAAATAAAGAAATGATATGGGATTTGGCATATAATGATTTTTCAACTAAATATGCAGGGTCTTCATTTGGAATCTTTTGGGCATTTATTCAGCCTGTCATTACGATATTAGTATATTGGTGTGTGTTTCAATTTGGCTTAAAATCTACTCCTCCAGTAGAAGATGTAGCATACATTTTATGGTTTGCTACTGGAATGGTTCCATGGTTTTTCTTTTCTGATGCTGTGAATGCTGTTACCAACTGCTTGTTGGAATATAGTTATCTTGTAAAAAAAGTGGTTTTTAATATTGAATTATTGCCTATAGTAAAGATTATATCGACATTGATAGTGCACGTTGCGTTCATTGTTCTATTATTCATAATTTCGTTTATAACCGGAAATAGAATATCGTTTTATTCTATACAGCTAATATATTACTTGGTTTGTATGATTGCATTGGTTTATGCGATCGGACTAGTTACATCTGCACTTATATTGTTTTTTCGGGATTTGGGTCAAATTGTAAGTATTATTCTTCAGATTGGAGTCTGGGCCACTCCTATTATTTGGCCATATACAACTGTTCCTGAAAAGTTTCGATGGATTGTAAAATTAAATCCGGTATTCTATGTTGTGGAGGGGTATAGAAATTGCTTTTTTCAAGAAAAATGGTTTTTTGAAAAACCTGTGTTAACAAGTTATTTCTGGGTTGTTGCGATTATATGTTTATTTGTTGGGAAAATGGTTTTTCAAAAGATGAAACCGCAGTTTGCAGATGTTTTATAACATAAATCGAAAGGATTGTCTGGTGGAATATGGAACAAGAAAAATTTGCAATCGAGTTGGAAAATTTGACTAAGTGCTATAAGTTATACAATAAGCCATTTGACAGGGTAAAAGAAGCTTTTAATATTTGGGGTAAAGTGTACAATACTGAAAAGCATGTTTTGAATCAATTGAATTTGAAAATTGAAAAGGGAGCAGTTATAGGTATTGTTGGCAACAATGGGGCTGGTAAATCTACTTTGTTGAAAATAATAACGGGTGTTTTAACACCAACATCAGGAAAAGTTTTGGTTAATGGCAAGATTGCAGCTTTATTGGAACTTGGGACAGGTTTTAACCCGGAGTTTACAGGAATAAAAAATATTTATCTTAACGGAACTATGATGGGATTTACTCATGCGGAAATGGATAGTAAATTACAAGAAATAATAGATTTTGCAGATATTGGAGATTTTATTTATCAGCCAGTTAAAACGTATTCTTCTGGTATGTTTGCAAGGCTTGCTTTTGCAGTTGCTATTAATGTGGAGCCAGAGATTTTAATTGTAGATGAGGCACTTAGTGTTGGGGACATGCACTTTCAAATGAAGTGCATGGATAAAATGAAAGACATGATGGATAAAGGAGTTACAACTTTATTTGTATCACATGATATTAACGCTATAAGAAGATTTTGTACAATGACAGCATGGTTAAAAGAAGGCGTAATTGAAGCATTCGGGGAAACGAATAGAGTTTGCGACCAATATATGGATTATCTTAAAGTAAGAGATGTAAAAAATGAAGAGACTTCTGATTACCAGATTAATGGAATTCAGGAGTTTATACCTAGAACAGAGGAGGCGGTTGCAGAAATTGCAGGTATCCGCCTGTTAGATGAAAATGGCAAGGAGAATGAAAAATTTGATATATTTCGGCCCATGACGATAGAGGTATATTATGATGTTTACGATGAAAAAACGGAATATCCTGTATTAGGGGTGGCAATTAAACGAATTGATGATGAATACATTTGCGGGGTAAATACTTTATTAGATAATATACAGATTCCATGGCGATATGGGAGGAATCGTTTTAAATTAGTATATAATCAAGGAATACGGGTGCTGGGAGGACAGTATTATTTAGATGTTGCGATATTTGATAAAACAGCAACTGTTCCAATCCAATATTTTGCTAAAATTAAAACTTTTACAGTTACGGCAGATTATATTGGAGAGGGAGTATTTATTGTTCCGCATGAATGGAGGAAATAATGGGTAAGTATGATTTTAAGTTAGATATGTATGATGAAAATACAATAACATGGATTGCCAATAGAGTTGAAAAAGGTTCATACGTTTTAGAGTTTGGGTCAGCAAACGGCCGGCTTACCAGATACCTTTCTGTAGATAAAGGTTGTTGTGTTGACATTGTTGAAATTGACGAAGAGTCGGGCCGGGAGGCAGCCCAATATGCAGATAAAGCATTTTTAGGTGAAAAACATGGAGATATTGAAAAATATGAATGGATTGAAATCGGAAAAAAATATGATTATGTAATTTTTGCAGATGTACTGGAGCATTTAGTACATGCGCAAGATGTTTTAGATAGATGTAAGACTGTTTTGAAGGAAAACGGAAAAGTATTAGTATCCGTGCCTAACGTTTCTCATAATTCTGTTATTATAGATTTGATGAATGATAAATTTCATTACAATCCAACAGGCATAATGGACAATACACATGTAAGATTTTTTACACGTCAATCATTTGCAGACATGGCCCAGCAGATTGGACTAACTATTGTAGAAGAAAAAGCTAAATATATTAGGGTGGGAGAAACAGAGATTCAGAATTCTTATACGGATGTTTCTAAAGAGGTGTTTAAAGAGTTAATTGCAAGGCCTCAGGGAAATATTTATCAGTATATGTTTGTGTTAGCTTTAAATACTGACTTAATAAGAGGAAAATGTGAGAGGATCGTGTCTCTAGACAGCACTTCATATTACAAATCAGAAATACAGTTTGAACATGATGGCATATTTGATTATTCTAAAAGCGTGAGCAGGCAGATAAATCCTCATATTAAAAATGTACAGATAAATCTTCAAATTTTATCAGGCAGCAACAGAGCATTATTTTTGCCGTTGAATTGTAATTGTGTAATGGATATTGTTTCTATAAAAATTAAAAATGACGGCGAGTTTAGAGAATGTATGGATTTTAAGCATAATGGGATTTTGATTTCAAATACTTATTATTTTGTTAAAGAAATGCCAATGCTGGAAATTCCTCTCCAAGAAGGAGATAAGGAATTATTAGCTGAGATTATAGTATATAGCTATGATGTAGATGACAAGATAGTATACGACTTATATTCAGCTCTGTTGTATGAGCAGCAGCATATACGTCAGATAGTTGACGATAATGGAATCCTTATTAAAAATATAAATTCGGATATCGAGGGAAAAAATGCTGAAATTGAGCATTTGAAATTATTGTTAACTGAGCAAGAATCTTTAAATCATCAGTTGAAGATGAAATTTGATAAGTTGACTAAGGAGAATGAGGATAATTCTAATTTCCTGCGTCATGTTTATAGAAAGCTGCCACTGCCAAATAGATGGAAAAACAAAATACATGGATGGTTAAAGAGAACATATAAACAGGCACAAGGACAAGCCGATAATATTATTGTATCTGTTCATGGGCAAAATGATGAGATGAACAGAGTAGCATATCCTGTAAAAAAAGTGAGTGCAGTTATCCCAAATTACAATTATGAGCGTTTTTTAGACGAACGCATAGATTCCGTTTTGTGTCAGACTTATCCCGTATCGGAAATCATCATTCTTGATGATTGCTCGTCAGATAATAGTGTTGCTTTGATTAGAAAAAGAATTGAAGAAAATAAATCAGGTATACCAATGCGTTTGGCACAGAACCAGAAAAATTCTGGCAGTGTTTTTTCACAATGGCAAAAAGCATTTTCTGAGGCAAAAGGAGATTATATTTGGATTGCGGAAGCTGATGACAGCAGTAATTGTAGATTTTTAGAGACAGTTATGAAAGGATTCGATGATAAAGATGTGGTGTTGTCTTATTGTGAATCTTTGACAATGGATGAGAATAATGTGTTATTAATGGGAGATTTGAGAGTATGGATTGATTTGTTTAATACTGGTAAATGGGAACAGGACTATATTAAAAATGGCGTAGATGAAGTTGCAGAAAGCATGTGCATTAATAATACGATTGCTAATGTTTCAAGTACAGTTATACGAATGGATGATTATTATGATATACTTGAAGAGGCAAAAAAATTTCATTTAGCTGGAGACTGGTATGTATACATGAATATTTTAAAGCGAGGAAAGATTGCATATTTTAAAGAATCTTTAAATTATCATAGAATGCAGACTCAAGGACTTACATTGTCTACATCACATGAAAAAGAATTTGAAGAAATTGTTAAATTACAGGATTTTGCGTTAGATAATTTTAATGTTTCGCCAGAAACGAAAGAAATTGTTATGGAAAGAAGAAGAAGAGAGAGGAAACGTTTTGGATTGTAATAAAATTAAGTTAACAGTAATAATACCTGTTTATAATACATCGCCTTTTTTAAAAAAATGTTTAGATTCAGTATTGGAAGCAAAAAAAAGAGTAAAAGAAAATATAGAAGTTTTAATTATCAATGATGGTTCGACAGATGATTCAGGAGATATAATATCAGAGTATTGTGAGAAATATCCTTTAATTTTGAAAAGATTTGATAAAGAAAATGGAGGTCTTTCAGATGTAAAGAATTATGGGTTAAAAAGAGCCCAGGGAGAATTTGTTATTTTTCTTGATTCTGATGATTATATTGAACCGGAGATGTATTACGAAATGCTGGAAACGGCAGAAAAAGAAAGTGCAGATGTTGTGGTATGCGATATAAAATTAGTATATGACCAAGAGGAAAAAAACACGGTTTGGCCATGTGCGATTTCTTCACGGAAAGGAAATTTTGCACAAGTTATTGATATGTCAATGATGCCTGCTTCCTGGAATAAGATTGTGAAAAGGAGTCTATATCATAACCTCAGCTTTCCGGTTGGAAAAAACAATGAAGATGTTGCTGTTACGCCAATCGTATTAGGAAGGGCAAAAAAAATTTCTATTGTGAACAAACCTTATTATAATTATTATCAGAGGACAGGATCTATTCAGAATAGTGGATTTAGTGAAAAACGTTTTGTAATTTTGGAAACGGCAAAGATCTGTGATGAAAGGATTCAAGAGTTAGACAGCGACAAACAAGAGAAAATCAGGGGTTCGGTATACCTCCATCAAGTGCTTAGTATGGCTTTTTATCCTATTAGATTAGAGCCATTTGGCAGTCGGTATGAATTATTGAAAAAATATATGAAAAAAGTATATGAGTTATTTCCTAATATATGGGATAATTATGAATTAAAAGAGTTTGTTACGTGGGAAAGCCGGCCCGTAAGAATATACCGAAAGATTTCCGTTATTTTATTAAAGAAAAAACTGTATTTATTAGTTTCGCTGTTTTGGTCAATTTGTAATTGCGTTTTTGAGTATTATAAAAAAATAAGGAAAGAGAAATAATGAATAGTGTAGAAATTAGCAACAGAGATTCTTATATTGATGTGATTAAAGGAATAGGAATTGTATCAATTGTGATAGGACATGCTAGCTGGGATATAGATTTACTTGGTCATACATACCATGTAGGAGTTTTTGTTTATTTATATCATCTAGCGATTTTTTTCTTTTGCTCAGGTTATTTGTATAAAGATTCAGTGAAAGATTATTGGGGATTTGTGGCTAAAAAATTATCTGGTTTATATAAACCATTTATATTTTATACTTTCATCTATTTGATGTTGCGAAATTTCTTTGTAAGTATAGGGATCATAGATGGAGCAAAATTTGGAAAAGAAGATTATTTAATTGCATTAACAAATATGTTGACATTTAATGGTATATCTGAACTATTATCGGCTTTCTGGTTTCTGCCAGTGTTGTTTTTTGCAATTTGTATTTTTGCTACGATTCAATTGATAACTGATAGCGTTCCGTATATTAAGTTGAAAGAAAGTATACGGATTATAGTGTTTATATTTTTTGGGATTATAGGCTTGTATTCTATCGAAAATCATTTTGGTTTATTATATAATATGCAGATTGCATATTTAATGGTGCCGATAATAGCAATGGGCCATTATTTTGCACGATATAAAGATAGAATTCAAAAATATATCAATATAATTGGCCTTATCTTAAGCATAGGATTGCTAGTATGGGTTGTGGAATCAGAAATAGGTATGATTGAATTGATACAATTTAGCATAATTAATGTATGGGCTTTCTATCCGGTAACTTTATGTGGAATATATTTTTGCTTATGTTTGGGAAAGGTGATTAGTAAAAATATTCAACTTAAAAAAGTTTTTTCTCTGTTAGGTCGTAAGAGTTTTGATATAATGGCAATGCATTTTCTGGCTTTTAAAGCAGTGGACTTTGTGGTCTGTCATCTATTGGGAAAAATGGATGCTTTAAGTTTGTTCCCCCATTCATTTAATGAACTATGGCCTGTTTATTATTTTGCTGGAATTGTATTCCCTATAATAGTTAATAGTATTTGGGTCAGGATGAAAAAATTTTTCAGATATGATATGGGAGGAAAAAATATTGAAGTTATTAAAGAAAATAAGAGAGTCAGAACTGGAAAAAATTAGTATGAAACATTTCGCTGGTATTATTTTGGTGATTCTTGTTTTTTATCCGATGTTCATTAAGGGTATAATGTGTAATGATGAACTTTTATTAAGATTATGGTCACAAAAAGGGATAAAAAGTTTTTTCCAGACTACAATTTATAATGAATATATTCTAAAAGGCCGAGTCTTGGGGGCAATAGGTAATCTAAAATTTATGTCCTTTTTAAGTGATAATAAATATATTTTTGGTTTGATAAATTCTGCCTTTTTATTTTTGTCCATTGTTTTATTTGGTTACTTGACTTACAAAATATTGAAAAATAGGGAATTTTCTATTCTGCTCTGCGTGTTGATTTCAATATTTCTGCCGATTAATTTTGAATTTGCTGTTCCAAATGCTTTTGTCATAGTATGCCTGGAACCAATGATAATTTTAGAGTGTTCTTTAATAATTTATATAGATTATTTGGATAACTATAACAGGAAAAAGTTCTTTGTCAGTATAGGATTATTTTTGTGGTCGATGTTTCTTTATGAATTTCTTATTACCTATGTGCTGCTGTTTCCTGCTATTTATATAATAAAAAATATTGATAAAAAAATTAGTATAAAAAAAGTTATTTATGCGAGTTTTCCGTGGGTAACTGTGTCTGTTATCTATTTAATCTTATATTTTTTGCAAGGCTATCTTTTTCCGTCAAATTATGAGGGAACACATTTATCATTTAATTCTTTGACTTCTATTTTGAATGTTTTAAAGATTTTATTTGTAGCAGTATTTCCAACATATTTTTCTTATTTTAACGATAAATATAAATATTTATTTGAACTTTACAACTCTGGAAATGTTACATTTGAAAATGTATTTAACCCAATTATAATCATATTTGGATTGTCACTTTTTGTTCTGTTATATTTCCTTTTATCTAAGAACAAAATATTAGAGAAAAAGAAATTTTTAGATTTAAAAGAAATACTTATTTTAGCAGTTGCGATAGTGTACGGATTTTTACCTGCACTTCCAAATGCATTGACCCCGATGTATCAAGAGGGGGTAACTGTTGAATCTTTTACCTGGATTCCGGTCAGCATTTATCTTTACTTTGCCGTTATGTTTTCTCTTACATTTATATTTTTTAAGCTTGTAACTCATTTAAAATTTAAAGGGATTAGCTGGATTTGCATTTTAGTAATTATAGTATCATCTGTTGGCGTTCAAATAAGAAATCATGTTTTTGTAAAAGAACAAGTTTCAAATTATGATCGTATAGTGGCTATAGAAAATGTCATTAAATTGGATTATTGGAAACAATATGGAGCTATATCCGTTTTTGCACCTAGTTTGTATGAAACCATGAATTCCATGGCCATAGAAAAGGATCACTGGTCACAGTTTGCTAAAATATATAATAATGATTTATATTTTGAAGATGAGTATAATTCAGCTCAGAATGCGGTTCTGGTTGTTCAGGAAAATAATGACTTTTATTTCTATTTTGATAATGTGCAATTATTAATATCTAAGGAGAAGAAAGGCGGAGAGATTTCCGTAAAAGATGTGCAAGGAAATTATAGAATTGTTAAAGTTGAGGATAGCATATGGAATGAAGGAGATTATAGCGTTTGCTTACTTAGCTCAGTAAAATGAAAAGTGAAGGTGCTTAAAGGATTGAATAAATATGAAAGAGTAATTTGTATTGGCATAAAGTTGGTAGGAGTAGTGTTGTTTTGTACGGTTTTAGGTCTTATTATGATTGTTGGAGCTTATTCTTTACCAAAAACAAAAAAATTAGAATTCAATATTGAATCATCAGCAGAAATATTATTAGAAGAAGGAATATATCCTGCTTTATTTCCATGGTGCACAAGCCAGGTAGATAATTTTAGCGATGCATTAATTTTACAGGAAATAATTTATGATGGAAATGAATCATTAACGGAAAAGGCTATGATGAATTATTATATAACTAATAATTCGAATTCAACGATAGTAGCTTTAAATGAGTATTATGTACACGAAATAAAAGATGGATATGTCAAAAAAGAATATTCAAGATACTGGCATGGTTATATAAGTATTTATAAATTATTTCTTTATTTTTTCAACTTGAAACAGATAAGACTTATTCTTTTGGGTATTAATTTATCAATGGGGGGGTGTATATTATATATATGTTTTAAGAAAAATATATACCTTAGTGTTGCATATTTTGTTACGTTGCTATTTTTAAATCCTATAGTAATTTCACATAATATGTTTTTTAGCAATATTTATATAATTATGAATTTAGCGCTAGTTCTTGCGGATTTATTTATAAGGAAAGGATTCAATATCTATTTAGCTTTTACGTTTATAGGGTGTTTTGCTTGTTATTACGATTTGTTATCATATCCATTTTGTACATTAGGGATACCATTGATTTATATTATCAGTACAAAATGCAATTCTGAAAAACCTAGAGATAGTGTGATGGAAGTATTGGGGATGGTATTTTCATGGGGATTTGGCTATGCAGGCATCTGGGTATCTAAGTGGATTGTTGGGTCTGTTATTCTAAAGAGGAATTTGTTTAAAGAAGCATATGATGTTGTTAAATTAAGGACATCCAGGGATATAGCAGGTACTGATTTCACTACTAAAGATTTATTTTTGTCTTTGCTGAATAATTTGCGGAATAGTCCGATATGGATTATTTTTCTTATTATTAATTTAATTTTGATTGGAATTTTGATGAAAAAGAATATGCTATTTAAAGCCTTATATCATGGAATCCCTTATATGGTGATTATAGGATTAGTATTGTTGTGGCTGTTCGTTAAAGGAAATCATTCCTATCTGCATAGTTTTTTTACGTACAGAGAATTATCAACAGTCTGTTTTGCAGTATTATGTTTATTTGGATATTCGCAGATGAAAACATAAGGATAATAGAGTTTGAAAATGAATTGTAATGAATTAGGAGAATGAAATGAATTTTTCATCTATGTTTTTTCTCTGGGGCTTCCTACCCTTACTGGTATATATATATATATATACCAGTAAGGGTAAGGAAATAAAAAAGAAAAATATTTATCTGCTAATAGTTAGTTTGATGTTTTATGCATGGGGAGAACCGGGCTATGTTTGTCTTATGTTATTTTCTATACTAATTAACTATTTCGCAGCTTTGCTAATTGAAAAAAGTAATTATAGAAAAATAGTGGTTATTGCGGATATTGGTATTAATATTTTGTTGTTAGTATATTTTAAATACCTGAATTTTATTATTGAAAGTATAAATACTATTTTTTCGTTAAAATTAGAGTACAAAAATGTTACATTGCCTATAGGGATTTCTTTTTTTACTTTCCAGGCAATGTCATATGTTATTGATGTATATCGAAAAGAATGTAAGGCCGAGAGTAATTTTATTCATGTTGCATTGTATGTCGCTTTTTTCCCTCAACTGATAGCAGGGCCAATTGTTAAATATAAAGATATAGATTATCAGATAAGAAATCGTAAGGAATCTATTCAAAAAGTCGCAATAGGAATCCGAAGATTTTGTTATGGGCTTGGAAAAAAAGTAATTGTTTCTAATATGCTGGCAATGACAGTTGACAATATTATTGCATTAGATATAGTAAATGTGTCATGGTATTTGGCGTGGACAGCAGCTATTATGTATTCTTTGCAAATATATTATGACTTTTCGGGATATTCAGATATGGCAATTGGCCTGGCAAAAATATTTGGATTTGATATTGAGGAAAATTTTCATTATCCATATTTGTCTAAATCAATAACAGAATTTTGGAGAAGATGGCATATTTCTTTAGGCAGCTGGTTTAGGGATTATGTTTATATTCCAATGGGGGGGAACAGAAAAGGAAAAATCAGAACAAACATAAATCTTGCAGTTGTATTTTTTTTGACAGGGGTATGGCATGGAGCCAGCTGGAATTTTATAGTTTGGGGTATTTATCATGGCTTCTTTGTTATAGTTGAAAGATTAGGTTTACTTAAATTGTTAAAAAAATCAGTAATTTTTGCACATTTTTATACTGTATTGATATTTGTATCGGGATGGATCTTTTTTCGTTTAACGGATTTGATACAAATTGTCGAGTATTTGAAAAGAATGTTTATTCCATGGTGTTATGCAAAAAAGACTTATTCCTTTCTTGAAATTGTGAATTTACGAACTTTACTGATTTTGGTATTTGCAATAGCAGGATGTGGTATTATTCAAACAGTGATAGAAAAGGATGGAAAATTGAAACAATTCAAAGGGGGATTTTTAGAGCTGCTTTATTGTGCATCAATGGTGGCCTTATGTTTTATTTTATTAGCCAGCAACTCCTATAATCCTTTTATTTATTTTAGGTTTTAGAAATATTATATCTGTTTAGGAGAACTTACTTTATGAGAATTGGAAAGAAGGACTTTAGAGAAAAAAGTTGGCTTATTATGTTTGGGATAATGTTTTTAACGCCGTTGATTATATTTTCTGTTGTAAAAAAACTTAATGGTAACTATTCTAAAAATCAGAAAAATGCAGATTTTCCCAAAGTTTCCCTAAAAAACTATATAGAATACCCTAAATTGTTTGAACAATGGTTTGAAGACACATTGCCTTATAAAGATGTTTTGATTAGAACCAATGGGGAGATAGCATTGTGGGGGTTTGGAGAGTCAGCCTCAGAAAACGTTATAGTCGGAAAAGAAGGCTGGCTGTTTTATGCTGAAACAATGAGTGATTATAAAAGAATCAATTTGTATACACAGAAGGAACTTGAAGAAATTTGTGAAAAACAAAAACAGCAGCAAGAATATTATCAAAGTAAAGGAATAGAATACATTCTATTTGTAGCTCCGAATAAAGCAAGTATTTATGGAGAAGATTATTTACCAAATTATATTTATAAAGCAGACAGTATATCAAGGCTGGAACAATTGGTTCAATATATTAAGAGAAATTCAAATATTACTGTTGTATTTCCAGAGGAAGAATTGCTTTCTATTAAGGAGAAATATCCGGAATATTCCTTGTACATGCATTCTGATACGCATTGGAATAATTTAGGAGGATATTGCGGCGCCAAGTCTTTGCTAAAAGAATTGGATATAAAACTTCCGGAAATTGATGAAATTGATATTGAGAAGAATGCAAATCCTGTTTTTACATGGAATGGATGGGATTTGGCCAATATGATGGGATTGGCAGGGGTTCTTGAGAAAGATACGAATTTTGAAATAAGCGGTTATACAGATAGCATTGTGGCATGGGAGGGGGATACAGTGAACAGTTATGATAGTTTTGTAACATATTGCCGTACTAAGTCATCAAATCCTGTAGACAAGAGAAAGCTTATTTTTATTAGAGATTCTTTTGGGACGCCTATGCTGCCGTTTATAGCTTCCCAGTTTAGAGAGGTTTATAGTCCATATGTATCCTTTGAGGTAAATCTTGAAGAAGAACAACCGGATTTAGTTATCTATGAATTAGTAGAAAGAAATTTTGAAACCAAATAAAATGTGTTTGAGTTTGGGAGGTAAATATGAAATTGTCATCAATTATTTTAGTTTGCGGATTTTCACTTCTTGCTATATATATATATATATATATATATAGCAAGGGGCGGCCGGCGAAAAAGCGCAGAAATATTAAGCTGGTTCAGTTTGGACCAAAGATACTAAATGTTGTTACCAATTCTCTTTATATAACATATATACGCAAAAACAAGGGAATGATTTTAGCCTGTATATTAATTTCAACTTTTCTATGTATACTTACTTATCCAGGGATTATGTATACGGATTCATATGCAAGAATATCATTTGTGTCAAATTTGAAAATGTCCATACATGCATTTTTAAATGGAGATGTAGAGTTATATGAAGTGGGGTCATGGCTTACAGTTACACCCAGTTTTTTTATTATGTTATCAAAAGAGATTGTTGGGAGTGTAGTATTATATACTTTTTTACAATGTTTTTGCTTTTTTCTGATAACTTATATTTTTGGAGATTATCTTACTAAAAAGAACCACAAAATTTGGAATAGATTTTGTATTACTGTTTCACCTGTTATGTGGGCATTTGGGGTCTTTTATGAGGCAAGTGTAGGTTGTGTTACTGCCATTTTATGCCTAATTCTGCTTATCTGGAAATGGGAACAGATGCAAAGCAGATTTGATAAAATATTTACATGTCTGTTGATAATTATTTCATCGTACATTTGTTTTGGATATCGGGCGAATGCATTTACCATACTTCCGGCTCTTATATTAATTATATTGTTCAAGTATCGAAACAGGATAAGAAGCCTGGTTATGATTGGCTCCATATTCTTAGGTTTTTTGTTTACGTCACTGATACCTAAAATGTTAAATATTAATACGATGTCTTCGTATGCTGCGGGCTTTGCTTGGGAAATTGTGTCTACTATTCAAACTATGGACAGTGAAAAGCAGGCTGAATATGCAGATTATCTGGATGATATATTCGGCAGTGGGTCGACACAACAAGCCATTGATAATAGCCATTATATTGAACAGAATGCGCATATTAATAATATGCTTGCCGGCAGCATAAATGCTTCAGCTATTTCTGAACCGGGTAACCCGAAGCGTATTTTGAAAAAGTATGTTGGGTTGATAAAACGGGAACCTCAGGTATATATTAAAACGAAATGGGATTTTGTCTCGCATATGTTAGGAATAGGAAAATCATTAACCATATATGGATATGAATATAATCTTTTAGACAGTATGGGCCAATTTGGGTTTAATGATTCTGTTCCAAGAAAAACGTATGTAAATTATTTTTATGCATTTATGCTTTATATGAAAGTTTTTAGGATGCCCTGGGTTATGTTTTTGACTGCGTTGGTGTTGATTGCTGTTTATAGGATTAAAATTTGTGGAATTGGTAGTGAATTGAATATTTATGAGGCAACCTATTTCATTGCTTTATTCTATTATGGAGCTTACTTGGTAAATACGCAGTCATTTGAATTTAGATATTATTTTCCGTCATGGTTATTGCTTTTTTTGATAATAATTTCTTTATTGGCAGATATTCTGTTTGAACGTGATTTTCTTAAACATGCAGCAGTGATGTCGTTTTGTTTTATTACAATAGCTTGCATATTTGGCGGGTATGAGATGTATACAAAAGCTGGTGGAGATATGATTTACAGAGTATCAAAAAGCGGTAAGCTGTTATATGAAAATGATGAGAACAGGGTTTATTATTATAAAGACAATCTGTATTTCATAGCAAATAGGAAAGCAGATACGGAATACCCTTACTCTTTATATTTCTACCCTGTTGAAGGGGATATGATTATTAATGATTTTAGCTTTAAAGAGAAAGAAATTCCTTCACCGTTTTGGACAGAAGATATCTCTGTTGTGGAATTGCCGAAACAGGCTTTAATTAGTTTAGGTTTTGGACAGTGTTATTATAATGTAAAGCTTTGGGAGTCATATTTGGATTTTTCGAGTTTTCTTACTGTCCCATCAAAAATTTTGGTATCAGATTATACCGATAACGAGTGGACAGGGGGATATAGCAATACAGAGAACTGTCTGCTTTTAGACAATGATAATATTCAGAATTATTGGTTGAAGGGAAAGGGATTGCTTCTTCCATCAGGAACAGTTGCCAGAATTTTAGATGTAGTAGAAGTAGACGGATCTTTAAGAATATATACGGACATGAAAATTGATGATATTACCATAAGAAGAATTCCTGTGGTGGATTAGACAGAGTTTGAAGCAATATAGGGAGGAAATTATGCAATATGACAAAATTATTATAGGGGGGGGGTTTATATGGGCTATATTCTGCTTTATTTTGCGGAAGCAGAGGACAAAGTGTCCTGGTTTTGGAGTGTGATCCCACACCCTTCCGCCGGGCAACTTTTATCAATCAGGCAAGAGTGCACCAGGGATACCATTATCCCAGGTCTATTTCTACTGCAATGAAGTCTGCGGGTTACTTTGAGCGGTTTAATAAGGATTATGGTTTTTGTATTAACAGAGAATTTAATAAAGTATATGCCACATCAGGGGAATATTCCTGGACAGACGGTGAACAGTTTGAAAGTTTTTGTCAGGCGGCGAATATTCCATGTGAAAGGTTACATCCGGAGAAGTTCTTTAAAGAAGGCATGTGTGACGGAGTTTTTTTAACAAGGGAATATACTTATGATGCTATGATTTTGAAAGATTATTTTCTTGAGAAATTAGAGCCCTTGAATAACGTGGAAATACGTTATGGAGTAAATATAAAAAACATTGAGAAACACCAGGATTGTTATGAAATTTCTTTGGATGATGACAAGGAAAGGTATCAGACAGGTTTTCTCCTCAATGCTACTTATGCAGCAACGAATCAAATTTTAGATATGCTGGGATATGAGAAATTTGGTATAAAATATGAGTTATGTGAAATTATTTTGTGTGATGTAAATAAAAATTTAGAGGAGTATGGATTTACAGTTATGGATGGGCCGTTTTTTTCCATTATGCCTTTCGGGAAAACGGGACTCCACTCATTGACTTCGGTGACCTTTACCCCTCATAGTACAAGCTATGATCCGGTGCCTGCATTTTCCTGCCAGGAAAAAAGCGGAGGCTATTGTTCCACGAAACATCTGGGAAACTGTAATGATTGTCAGGCCAAGCCAGAGACGGCCTTTCCCTATATGGCAAATCTGGCAAGAAAATATCTGAAAGATACCTATGAGTTTACGTATCATAGTTCATTGTTTTCTATGAAGCCTATTTTGATGAGTTCAGAAATTGATGATTCAAGGCCCACAGTAATTCGGACTTATTCCCAAAATCCTACTTGTGTAGGAGTATTATCAGGAAAAATTAATACAGTTTATGATTTAGATGAGGTGTTGAGTGATGGAGAATAAAGAAAAAAATTTTATGTCAGCAATTATATATGTGCATAATGCGGCAGACCGTATAGAAGACTTTTTGAGAATGGTGATAGGTTGCATGGAGTCTAATTTTGAAAAATCAGAGATAATTTGTGTGAATGACAGTTCAGATGATGATAGTGTAACTCTTATCAAGAAGGTGAGCGGGGAAGCAAAACATACAAGCGTATCTATATTGAATATGAGTTATTTTCATGGGTTGGAAGTTGCCATGAATGCGGGGGTGGATTTATCTATTGGGGATTTTGTTTTAGAATTTGATACGACCAGGCGGGATTATGATAAAGAGGAAATCATGAGGGTATACCGAAAATCTTTGGAGGGTTTTGATATAGTAAGCGCATCCCCTGATAAAAGACAGAAATTTTCTTCAAATCTCTTTTATTCTGTGTTGGAGAAGTTTGCGAATCTTCCCTACAAAATCTATACGGAAAGTTTTCGGGTGCTGAGCAGAAGAGTGATAAACCGCGTGAGCAGTATGAGCAAATCTATACCCTACAGAAAGGCATTATATGCAAACTGTGGTTTGAAAACATGCAATCTCAGATATAAGACAGTGGAAAATAAACCGGAAGAAAAAGATAAAGTGGAAAAGGCATACCGCCGTTCTCTGGCAATAGATACTTTGATTTTGTTTACGGAAGTGGGGTATTCTTTTTCTGTGACCATGACAATGGTTATGATGCTTATGGCAGTTTTCATGGCAGCGTATTCTTTTGTGATTTATTTAACCAGAACGCCTATTGAAGGATGGACAACCACCATTCTGTTTATGGCATTTGCATTTTTTGGACTTTTTGGGATTCTTACCATAATCATCAAATATCTTCAGATTTTGGTGGAATTAGTATTCAAAAGGAAAAAATATAGCTTTGAGAGTATTGAAAAACTTACAAAATAAGGGAGAACAGATATGGTTGCATTAGTTGGTTATACAGGGTTTGTGGGGAGCAATATTTTTGAGCAGGGAAATATTGACTGTGTATATAATTCAAAAAATATAACGGAAAGCTATGGCTCTAAACCGGATTTACTCATATACGCCGGTATGAGAGCAGAAAAATACTTGGCAAATAATATGCCTCAAAAGGATATGGAACTGATTTATCAGGCACAGGAAAATATAGCAAAAATCCAGCCGAAGAAATTGGTGCTGATATCTACTATAGATGTATTTAAAAGTCCGGTGGATGTGGATGAGGATACGGAAATTGACTGTGATAAACTTCATGCCTATGGATTGAACAGATATCGGCTGGAGTGTTGGGTGAGGGAGAATTACCCTGATGGGGTGATTATAAGACTGCCTGGATTATTTGGAAATAACATAAAGAAGAATTTTATCTATGATTTTATCAATGTTATTCCCTCCATGCTGAAAAAGGAAAAATTTGATGAACTTGTTCAGAAGAATATAGAGTTGAAGAAGTTTTATGAATTACAGGAAAATGGATTTTACCGATGTATAGAATTAGATGACCAGCAAAAGATTTTATTGAGACAAATGTTTAAAGATTTAGGATTTACAGCTTTAAATTTTACGGACAGTAGAAGTGTTTATCAATTTTATCCTTTAAGGCGTCTTTGGAATGATATCCAGTTTTTATTAAAGGAAAATATTAAATTATGGCATCCGGCAACGGAACCGGTTTCTGCCGGTGAGTTATATCAGTTTTTGACGGGAAGTGCATTTGTCAATGAACTTGGAGGGACGCCGGCGGATTATAATTACAAGACAAAGTATGATAAAGTATTTCATGGGAAGAATGGATACATTTTGAGTAAAGAAGAGATCATGCAAATGATATTGGAATTTGTAAAAAGTTATGAATAGGAGCGTGGGGTATGAAATTATCAATATCAAATATCGCCTGGGATTCAGTAAATGATAATAAAATATATAACTGTATGAAAGCATTTGGCTTTACCGGATTAGAAATTGCGCCTACAAGAATATTTCCGGATGCGCCCTACGATTGTTTGAAAGAGGCAAAGCAATGGAAAGAGAATTTGTTGGAAGAATATGGATTCCATATTCCTTCTATGCAGTCAATCTGGTTTGGCAGACAGGAGAACATTTTTGGAACGCAAAGAGAGCGTGATTTGCTGACTATGTATACAAATAAAGCAATTGATTTTGCTGCAGAAATTGACTGCGGTAATTTAGTGTTTGGATGTCCTAAAAATCGGAATATTCCGGAAGGAGGGAATGCAGATTCTGCAGTTTTATTTTTTAAAGAGATAGGGGACTATGCAAAAGAAAAAGGTACTGTAATAGGAATGGAAGCGAATCCCAGGATTTACAATACAAATTATGTAAATGATACCCAAGCGGCATTAGAATTAATCCGGGAAGTTAATTCCGATGGATTTAAATTGAATCTTGATGTGGGGACAATGGTACAAAATCATGAATCAGTGGAAGTTTTAAAGGGGCAGGTATCAAGGGTTAATCATGTCCATATAAGTGAACCCCACTTAAAACCCATTGAAAAAAGGACACTCCATCAGGAATTGGCAGATTTGTTAAGACAGGAGAAGTATCAGGGATTTGTGTCTATAGAAATGGGGAAAGCAGAAGATATAACAGTAATTGAAGAAAGTATGAAGTATGTACAGGAGGTTTTTGGATGATTTATGAAAAGCAAGAAGGAGTGCCCGAATTTGAATGTACAGAATATGAAGGGAAAAATAAGGATTATGTTGTGCTGATTCCAATAATTAATGAAGGGAGCCGTATTCATAAAGAACTGAAAAGAGCTTACGACCATAAGATTTCTGAATATGCAGATATTGTAATTTGCGACGGCGGCTCCACAGACGGATGTACGGAGGAGCGGAAACTTAGGAAGCTGCAGGTAAATACACTCCTGGTGAAGCAGGACGAAGGGAAACAGGGAGCGCAGCTTCGCATGGGAATCTGGTGGGCTCTGCAGCGCGGATATGAAGGAATTATTACGATAGACGGCAATAATAAAGACAGTATTGAAGATGTGCCAAAGTTTATAGAAAAGCTGGAAGAAGGTTATGATTTCATTCAGGGCTCCAGATTTGTAAAGGGAGGAAAGGCGGTTAACACGCCTTTTATAAGATTGGTTTCTGTTAAGCTTATCCATGCGCCGGTTATATCTTTAGCAGCCAGGCAAAAGTTTACAGATACCACAAATGCATATAGGGCTTATTCTGTAAAATACCTGAAGGATGAAAGAGTACAGCCTCTGCGGGATATTTTTATGACTTATGAATTGTTAGCTTATTTATCAGTCAGGGCAACTCAGATTGGATACAAAGCCTGTGAGATTCCAGTGACAAGGGCATATCCGAAAAAAGGAAAGACTCCCACGAAAATCAGCTTTTTTAAAGGCAATTCCGAACTTATGAAAATACTTTTTAAAAATCTATTTGGAGCGTATAAGCCAAAGTAGAATGGAGGGCTTATGATTGAATCGATACGGAAAAATAAAAAGGGAATACTGTTGATGCTGCTTTCCTCTATATGTGTTTGTATTGGACAGCTTTTGTGGAAAATTTCTGTGGATACCAGCGTGTGGGTATTGCTGGCAGGATTTTGTTTTTATGGTGTTGGCGCATTAATTATGATTATAGCATACAGATATGGAAAGTTGTCAGTTTTACAGCCTATGCTGAGTTTGAATTATGTACTAAGTATTCTGTTGGCTGCATTGGTCTTAAAAGAGCAGATTTCCCTTTTCAAATGCATTGGGGTATTGGTAATTATTGCAGGAGTGATTTTAATTGCAGGGGGGGATGAAGAGTGAAATATTATGTAATCCTTATTATTATGACGGCAATTGGATCAATTGCTTCTTTGTTTTTGAAAAAAGCTTCTGGAAATGAGAATTTTTTGAAAATGCTTTTTAATCTTAACTTATATGTGGGAGGCGGATTGTACTTATTATCTGCTGTATTAAATATCCATGTGTTAAAATATTTGGATTATTCTGTTGTTTTGCCCTTGACTTCTATCACGTATATTTGGACTATGGTGCTTTCTTATTTCAGTTTAAAGGAGCGGATAACGGCAAAAAAGGTGCTAGGGGTGGCTCTCATTGTGGGCGGGGCGGTGTTGGTGTCTCTTTAATTATATAAATCCGGAGAAAAATATTTATTAGCCGGAACAATTTATGTCAAGAAAGTATGAGTATGTCTTGGATGGCAGCCTTAGATAACTTGATTTTTGAATGGAGTATTGTTAAACTGTATTTAGATGTAATTATTTACGGCTATTGCGACATAATAAGAGAGAGTTGGGGAGGGAAAATAAATGATAAATTTTAATGTACCACCATACGTGGGAAAAGAGGCAGAGTATATAAAAGAGGCAGTTGCAAATCATAAAATTTGTGGTGACGGAGAATTTACAAAGAGGTGTAATGCATGGTTGGAAGAAAAGACGGGAACAAGAAAGGCTTTATTGACAACTTCTTGTACTCATGCTACGGAAATGGCTGCATTGTTATGTAATATTGAACCGGGAGATGAAGTAATCATGCCGTCATACACATTTGTGTCAACCGCAGACGCATTTGTACTGCGTGGAGCAAAAGCTGTTTTTGTAGACATTCGTCCAGATACTATGAACATAGACGAAAAGTTAATTGAGAATGCTATTACGAATAGAACAAAAGCGATTGTTCCGGTACATTATGCAGGAGTATCATGTGAAATGGATACGATCATGGATATTGCTAAACGACATGGTTTGTATGTGGTGGAAGATGCGGCTCAGGGAATTATGAGTACTTATAAGGGAAAAGCATTGGGAACGATTGGTGATTATGGTTGTTTCAGTTTTCATGAAACTAAAAATTATAGTATGGGTGAAGGCGGGGCTTTGCTTATTCGTGATAGCGCAAATATTGAACCAGCGGAGATTATCAGAGAGAAAGGTACAAACCGAAGTAAATTTTTTCGGGGACAAATTGATAAGTATACCTGGGTGGAGGCGGGTTCATCCTATCTTCCCAGTGAGTTGAATGCTGCATATTTATGGGCACAACTGGAGATAGCAGAAGAAATAAACAATAACAGGATTGAAAGTTGGAAACGTTACTATTCTGGACTTAAGTTTTTATCAGATAAAGAATTAATTGAACTTCCATATATACCGGATAATTGTGAACACAATGCCCATATGTTTTATATAAAAGCAAGGGATTTGGAGGAAAGAACACGGTTAATTGCTTACTTAAAAGAAAATGAAATATTGGCGGTATTTCATTATATTCCTCTGCATAACAGTCCGGCAGGACAGAAATACGGAAGATTTAGCGGTGTGGATAAGTATACGACTTCAGAAAGTGAGAGGTTGGTACGGTTACCGCTGTATTATGGTTTAAAGGAAAATAGCATAGACTTTATTATTGATACAATAGTTAAGTTTTATAAAATGAAAAATGATTAAAGGAGAGATTTCATGATAAAAAAGGACAGACGAGTTTACAACACAATATATTATGAAAAATTAAAATCCGGAATTCTTTTAATACTATTACCATTCATGATTGGAATGATGATATTTACACTAATTTATGGTTTTTCGCCATTAAATATTACAAATGACAGATGGATTTTATCTGGATACGACTAGACGGATATTATTCAGCATTATGCGGGCTGGCTTGCATTTAGAAATTCCGACTGGAGAATGCCTCTGGGTATGGCAGATAATATGTCTGTTGGAACTGGAACAGTCATTTCATTTACTGATAGTATCCCAATAGTTGCCATCATCTTCAAAGCATTTAGAAGGTTTTTGCCGGACACATTTTAATATTTTGGGATTTATACCTTGTTATGTTACATATTGCAGTCTGTTGCTGCCTTTAAAATAATTCATCTGAAAACACAAAATATTGCATACTCTACCATAGGCATTTTCCTTTTTGGATTTTCACCTATTTTGATGGAACGTGCATTCAGACATACGGCATTAGGATCACAATGGATTATACTATTTGCAATGTATTTATATTTTAAATATTTTGATAGCGATTTACGAAGGGGGGTATATTTATGGCTGTTATTTGCTTTTGGAAATACTGGCAATAGGTATACATCCATATTTCCTGCCAATGGTAGCTGTTTTCGCCTTCCTAAGTGTGATTGGTGATGTTCGGGAAAAGAGATACTTCACGATTGTATATCTCATAGGTATCCAGATTGTCACATATATTTTCGGGATGATTATTGGAGTATTGGGAAACGGTATTAGTCCGTCACGTGATGGATATGGATTTTATTCGACGAATATGAATTCAATTATTAATCCTACAAGCTGCGGGCAATATACATGGTCTGTTTTATTAAAGACCCATCCTCAGATACTTGGAAATTATGATGGTTTCAATTATCTGGGGGGTATTCTGTTTTTATAATTTTACTTACGATACTTTCAATTTTGCTGAAAAAACAACATTTTATATTTGAAATCATTAAACGGCATATATTTTTGGCTATTATCAGTATTTTTTAATGTGCTTTGCAATTAGCAATGTAGTTACATTTAATGATTTGATCTTATGTACGATTCCATTGCCGGAGCTAATAGCAGGTATATGTGGTATATTTAGGGCAAGTTCGAGAATGTTTTACCCGGTATATTATACAATCTTTTGCCTTTTAATAATATTATTATGGAAAATCCTAGATGATAATAAAAATTATGCATATGCTATATTAACTTTTATTGTAATTTTACAATTATTTGATATACATACATGCATTATCGAAAAGCATAAGGCTATGAATGAGAAATGTAACAATCTTTCTTATATAGTAGATCCAAGTTGAAATGAAATTGCGGTTGAAGATGGCGGTGTATTGTTTGAAGAATATGGCGGAGATCTTAGAACTTTGGCAGTGTGGGCATTTAAGAATAATATGCAAACATATTATTGGATTGCCAATTCTGGAAATTATGATAAAACTGATGCTTTGTCACAGAAGATCTTAGCTGATTGTAAGGTAAATGGAGATTTAGGGAAAAACATTATTGTTACAACAAGCAGTGAAACCGCAGATTATTATAGACAATTTGATGTTGGAATTTATGAGATTGAAGGGAGTTATTTTATATGTAAAGAAGAAAAGCGCATTGGCTAGAGAGTATTTTTAAATGATTTTCTGGATTCAATAAAAAGCAGTGAAATGATAAATAGTAATTTGTAAAGAAACTGTAGGGGGACGATTTAGTGGAAAAAGTAACTATACGAGAAAATTCGATTGATTTTTTAAAAGTATGTGCAACAATTCTAATAGTATTTCATCACCACGAACAAATATTCAATGCGGGGGGGGGGTATTTTTTGGCGGTAAATTCTATTTTGGATATTTAGTTGAATTGTTTTTTTTAATATCAGGATATTTTACATTTAATTATATTCAGAAAATTAAAGATGGTTTAACCTTTAAAAGCTTTTATTTACATAGAGCATTTCGATTACTGCCACTAGTAAGCATTGCGGCAGTTGTTTTTGAAGTGATTTTGTATTTCTATGCTAATGTGTATAAATTTTCGTGGTTTGATGTAAAAGCATCCCTATGGGGAATGATTTTGGATTGTCTGGGAATTCAAGCAGGCTGGAGTTCAATAAATCCTTGTGTCAATAATCCAACATGGTATATTAGTGTTCTATTAATATGTTATCTTTTGTTTTATTTTATTACATATTGGAGTCATAGATTAAAGGTATCTCCATATTATGGGTATGTTTTTATGATTTTTGTTGGAATAGGGATTTTAACATATGGTATTTCAATTCCGGGTTTTACATATGAAACGGCAAGGGGTTATTATGCTTTTTTCTTTGGCATTGTTTTTCATAAGTTTTTATCTTCTGAATTTATGAAGGAAATAAGAAATGTTTTGGGTTTTGCAATATTCTTGTTCATAACATTTCTAATGATTTTTCAATGGGACATAGTTAGTGTGGATATAAATTATTTGTTTACATTTGTATATTATCCGTCTATTTTAATTATACTAAAAAATAGACACATTGCCAATGTGTTCAAAGGGAAGTTTTGGGGGATACTAGCCGGGATATCCTTTAATGTGTATATATGGCATTCTGTTTTACACTTAGCAACTGTGAGCATAAGAGATATTTTAGGAGTAAAAATTAATATGGACGGCGGTATGCCAATGTTGTATTTTACGTTGTTTTGTTTTTTATGGGGAACCATATCATTTAATTTAATTGAAAAACCTATAAAAGAGCAGCTGAAAAGAAAGGGTTTGTGAGATATAAATATAATTGCACAAATTGTAAATACAATGTTTTTCTTGAATTTAAACCTTCAGTATGATATAGTAAACCTTGTATAGGCAGAATATTCCATGTTTTTTACCAATTTTGGGATTGAAAAAATAGAGGAGAAGGAAACAGGAAATGAAAATAGTTGATGCAGTTTGGGAAAAAAGAAATCTAGGTGTGGAAACTGTTGATTTTACAATTGAAGAAAATGATGAAATCCAGAATGTAAAAGAATTATTGTTAAAATATGATGCACCTTATCAAGTGATGCATGTCCCGTCAGGAAAAACAGACGTTTTATTGTCTGCCGGGGAACTTGGTTTTTCTGTTATAGAAGTTAATATTAAACTTGGACATCAAATGAAAGATGTTTCGATTCCCAGGTTGTTTCAGAGATATGAAAAGGGCATCTCATACCATGATGCAGAGAGAGAAGAAATAGAAAAAATATTGGAAATAGTAGAGCAGGGAGAAATGTTTATCACTGACAAGATAGCAAAAGACCCTTGTTTTGGAAAAGATAAATCAGGTTATAGATACAGATGCTGGTGTGAACAGGTATTAGAGAATAATGCTTCTGTTGTAGTGTGTCAATACAAAAATGAAAATATAGGTTTTGAAATATATACAGTAAACGCAGAGACAAATAAAGCAACAAATATTGTGGGTGGGGTATTCCCGAAATACACAGGGGGAGGGTTAGGCTTTGGTCCTTTATGGGTGGAATTGCTCCATCAAAAAGAAGCAGGCATTAAAAGTGTAGTAACGTCGGTATCCTCCAATAATATTCCGGTGTTGAAATTGCATGAATCCTTGGGATACCAGGTACAGGATATGACGTATATTTTGATAAAACATTTAGACTGTTAGTTGAGGGAAATGAATAATATGAAATTGCTGGAAAAGAAAGTATGCCTAGTTACAGGTACAAGCAGGGGGATCGGCGGGGAAATCGTAAAAAGATTCGCCCAGGAGGGTGCTGTTGTTTACGCAAATGCCAGAAAAGAAGGTAGTATTGATGAGAGTTCAAAACACTGGGAAGATGCCTATGGAACATCGGTTGTACCAGTTTATTTTGACGTAACAGATGAAAACGGTGCAAAACAGGCAATTATGAAAATCAAGAAAGAACAAGGCAGATTGGATGTTCTTGTGAATAATGCCGGAATTATGAAAGATTCTGTTATTGGAATGATAAGCAGTGAATTAATGAAAGAAGTTTTTTCAGCCAATGTGTTTTCCGTTATCAGTTTAATTCAATTGGCAAATAAATTGATGGGACGTCAAAAATCAGGAAGCATTATTAATTTGTCAAGCATAGTGGGAGTGGAAGGATCGGCAGGGCAACTGGTATATTCTGCTTCTAAGGGAGCTGTCGCAGCGATTACGAAAGCTGCGGCTAAGGAGCTGGCTATTAATAATATTCGTGTAAATGCTATTGCTCCAGGAATGATTGATACGGATTTATTCAGAAGCATCGGAGAAGAAAATATTGAGAGAAATCTGAAACAGATTAAAATGGGAAGATTGGGTTCAACAACAGATGTTGCGAATGCCGCTGTTTTTCTTGCCTCTGATTTATCGTCTTATATCACAGGTCAGATATTAGGGGTTGACGGTGAAGCATCCGTGTAAAAATATTTTAGGAAAAGGAGATAAAAATTATGTCAAACAGTGAAAAGTATTTAAAGGTTTTTGTTGATACATTGGAAATCCGCTCAGAGGAGGCAGAAGGTTTAAAATATAATTCTATTGCCAATTGGGATTCAGTAGGACATATGAATCTGGTTGCCGCATTGGAGGACGCATTTGATATTATGATGGATACAGACGATATTATTGATTTCAGTTCATTTGAAAAAGGCAAGGAAATTCTTGCCTCAAACTACAGTATTGAATTTTAAGGAGATTTGCTATGTGGGATTTTAGTCAGTATGGTTCACAGATTGCGCTTATTAATGATTTGGGAGAGAAAGTTTCTTATGGTGAATTGCAGCAGGATTGTGAGAAGATAAAAAGTGTAATAGAGAAACGTTCTCTGGTTTTTTGCCTTTGTGAAAATAAGGTGGGTTCAGTGGCAGGTTATGCGGCTTTTCTGAATCATCAGATAGTCCCGGTTCTGTTAAATGCACATTTGGAAGGCGGGTTACTGGCTAATTTATTAGAGACATACAAGCCTGAGTTCTTATGGCTTCCAAAAGAACAAATAGAAAAATTCCCATCCATGGCAAAAGTTCTTGACATCAGGGACTATAGCTTGTTAAAAACTGATTTTGGTGAAGGTCATACCTTATATCCGGATCTGGCTTTGCTGTTGACCACTTCTGGCTCTACGGGAAGTCCTAAGTTTGTGCGCCAGAGTTATGCAAATATTAAGGCGAATACAGAGTCGATTATTGAATATCTGAACTTGGACTGCAGTGAAAGGGCAATTACAACGCTGCCAATGAATTATACCTATGGTCTTTCCATTATTAATACCCATTTGATGGTTGGAGGTACGCTGCTTCTTACAGATAAAGGACTTATGCAGAAAGAGTTTTGGGAATTTTTCAGGGAAGAAGGGGCGACTTCTTTTGGCGGAGTTCCTTATACTTATGAAATGTTGGACAAGCTGAGATTTTATCGTATGAAGTTGCCTGAACTGAGATATATGACACAGGCGGGAGGGAAGTTAATTCCGGAATTGCACAAGAAGTTTGCCGAATATGCAAAAGAGACAGGGAAGAAATTTATAGTTATGTATGGGCAGTGTGAAGCTACGGCCCGTATGGGGTATTTGCCGGCAGATAAGGCTCTTGAAAAATGCGGCTCTATGGGTATTGTGATTCCTGGAGGCAAATTTCATTTGATAGATGCCGATGGAAATGAAATCACAGATGCAAATGTAACCGGGGAACTGGTATATGAGGGGGCGAATGTTACTTTAGGATATGCCGAATGTGCAGAGGATCTTTCTAAAAGGGATGAAAGGCGGGGGATTCTTCAAACAGGAGACATGGCACAGTTTGATGAAGATGGCTTCTATTATATTGTTGGAAGAAAAAAAAGATTTTTGAAAATATACGGAAACAGAGTGAATCTGGATGAAATAGACCGGCTGATAAAAGGAAAATTCGATAATCTGGATTGTGCAAGTGCAGGCGTAGATGACCACATGTATATTTTTGTAACAGATAATTCAAAGGCGTTAGCGGTAAAAGAGTTTGTTGTTGAGAAAACCAAATTAAATCCAAGCGCTTTTCAGACAATCGTTATTGATCAAATTCCTAAAAATGATGCCGGAAAAACATTGTATAAAGAATTAGCGAAGTATTACGAGGGGTAACAGCTATATGAAGATGTTTTGTTTCACCTATGCAGGAGGCAATGGGGATTTTTTTAACGGGTTGAAAAAGGAAGTATCAGCAAAAGGGCTGGAACTAGTAGCTTTGGATTATCCTGGGCATGGCACCAGAAGAAAAGAAGCATTTGAGACGGATTTTTATGGATTGTCATTGGATTTGCTATCTAAGATGAAAAGTATGCTGGATATAGAAGAGGAATATGCCCTTATGGGATACAGCATGGGGAGCATAACAGCAACTGAGATAGTGAAAAGAATTATGGAAGAGGAAGTTATGTGTGAACCGCAGCATGTGTTTTTGGCAGCGCATGAACCCAAAACATTGAGGGCTTTAGAAAATATTCCGGACGATATGCAGGATGATGTTTTGAAGGAACGCACGATTTCTTTTGGAGCAGTTCCGGAGGAACTGGTGGATAATCAGACTTTTTGGAGAATGTATATGCCGCTGTATAAAGCGGATTACAGAATGATTGGCAGATATGATTTTGGAACTTTGAATTTATCTACAGATATTAGAACTACTATATTATATTCTCAGACAGATACTCCATATGAAGAAATGGATAAATGGAGAAAGTATTATAAAGGAGATATAAAATTTTATAAATTTGAAGGGAATCATTTTTTTATAAAAGAACATGAAAAGGAAATCGCAGAAATAATCTTGGAGAGGTTGCCTGCGGATTAGGTGGACAGTATGAATTTTGAAGATATATTACAGGTTGAGCCATATTCTTTAAGAAAAGAAGAAAAGAAGAAACTTCTTACGGAAAGATTGCTGGATTTGACCAGACTGCATAGAAATAATTGTAACCAATACGCAGATATGCTGGACAGCATATCATTTGACATAGACAAGGCAGGTTCTTACGAGGATTTGCCTTTTTTGCCAGTCAGGTTGTTTAAGGAGATGGAGTTGAGAAGTGTACCAGAGGCCGATATTGTAAAAACGATGACATCTTCCGGAACAACGGGGCAGAGTGTTTCAAAAATATATTTGGACAGAGCGACTTCTTCTAATCAGCAGAAAACTATGGTTAAGATAGTTTCTGATTTTACAGGATCTGCCAGAATGCCTATGATTATTATTGACAGTCCATCTGTTTTAAAGGACAGAAAAAAATTTTCCGCCAGGGGAGCTGGGATTTTAGGCTTTTCCATTTTTGGGTCAAAGAAAATGTATGCGCTGAATGAAGAAATGAAGCTGGATGTGGATGAACTGAGGAAGTTTTTGGAACAGCATAAAGGGCAGAGAATTTTGTTATTTGGTTTTACTTTTATGATATGGCAGCATTTTTACAAAGAGTTAGTGAGGCTGCAAAAGGAAGGAATAACTTTTGATTTGGCTCAGGGAATTTTAGTTCATGGCGGCGGTTGGAAAAAGCTCCAGAGTGAGGCTGTCAGCCCGGAAGAATTTCATGAGAGTCTGAAATCTGTTTGTGGTATAGATAATGTTCACGATTATTACGGTATGGTTGAACAAACCGGATGTATTTATATGCAGTGTGAATGCGGCCATCTGCATACAAGTATTTTTTCAGATGTGATAGCCAGAAGGCCAAAGGATTTTTCTGTCTGCGATTTTGGAGAACCGGGAATTTTGCAGGTTGTATCTACTATTCCTGAATCGTATCCCGGGCATTCTCTTTTGACAGAGGATGAGGGGGTTGTTTTGGGTGAGGATGACTGTCCATGTGGAAGAAAAGGGAAGTATTTTAAGATAAACGGAAGGATAGCGAAAGCAGAAATCAGAGGATGCAGTGACACGTATGCGGCAGATCATAGCAATAGAATGAAAGAGGCCAGGGATACTAATGAAAGCAATTGCCTGAATAATGTTTCATTTTTTGTGGGAAATAAAGATAATTTAAGTCATATTCGTTCATTAGGAGTGAAAAAACCCTTTGATGTTATAGTTATAGAATTTTTAAATGCATTATCTAAAGAACTTATGGCGGGTAAAGATTCCAGATTATATCCGGATGTTGTTACCTTGGGTTTTTGGTTACGAAAATCATCTGTTCTGGCATTAAAGGAGAGGTTTGTAAGCAGCAGGAATATGGTGGGCAGAGGCGTTGCTTTTCATATTGCACCGTCCAATGTTCCTGTGAATTATGCATATTCTTTATTTACAGGTATGCTGTGTGGAAATGCAAATGTTGTAAGAATCCCTTCAAAGGATTTCCCACAGGTATCGATTATAAATAATGCAATAAATAAAGTGTTGGCAGATTCTAAATATACCTCTGTACGGCCTTATATTAATTTAGTTCGATATGAAAGAAGCAGGGAGATTAATGATTATTTTTCTGAATTATGCGATATAAGAGTTATCTGGGGCGGTGATAATACGATTGCGGAACTCAGGAAATCACCCATTTCTCCCCGGGCAACGGAAATTACTTTTGCAGACAGATATTCTTTGGCGGTTATTGATTCGGATGTATATTTAGAAAGAGAAAACAGGGAAAGGGCTGCCTTGGATTTCTATAATGATACGTATCTTTCTGACCAAAATGCATGTACAAGTCCGCAAGTTGTAGTATGGTTGGGAAATAGGGCAGACGAGGCGAAGAAGCTGTTTTGGGATGAATTAAGAGCATTGACAGCGGCGAAGTATCCGTTTCAAGCTATTCAGGGCGTGGATAAACTTTCAAAATTGTATTTAGCTTCGGCAGGGTATAATACATCGATGAAAAAAGAAACGGGTGAAGATAATCATTTATTTCGGGTTCATGTGCAGAAGCTTACACCTGAACTGATGAATTACAGGGGGAACTGCGGTTATTTTTACGAGTACGACTGTCAGGATATCATGGAACTACGGGATTTCTGTAACAATACCCATTGTCAGACAATTGGTTATATTGGGGATAAAGCTATATTGGGCCCCTTAATGAATTCAGGCATAAAAGGTGTGGACAGGGTTGTTCCCATAGGACATACCATGGATTTTGATTTTATATGGGATGGGTATAATCTGGCAGAACAGATGACAAGAACTTTACAATTTTGAAAGGGAGGAAAATTGGACAAAAATTTATAAAATGGCGGAGAATGAAAAAATTGGGGGGGTTATCATTGGAACTGGCTGAAAGGAGAAAAGTATGATAATTCAGGGAAGTAACATTAAATTAGTACCGATAGATGAACATGATACAAGTAATGTAATCCGCTGGCGCAATAATGTACGGGATAAGTTTATTTCCAGAGACTTGTTCACCATAGAGAGCCATACGAAATGGTTAAATGAAGTTGTCAAAAGAGGCAAGGCGGCGCAGTTTATTATTGAGACAAAACAGGACGGAAAAGTGGGATCTGTTTTTTTGAAAGATATTGATAAAAATAACCAAAAAGCAGAATTTGGAATTTTTATCGGAGAAAGTTCTGCTTGGGGAAAAGGATATGGTAGTGAAGCAGCAAAATTAATAATTCAATATGGTTTTGAAAGATTGCAGTTGCACAAAATTATGCTCAGAGTTTTTTCGGAAAATAGTCATGCTATTAGAAGCTATGAGAAAGCCGGATTTGTCCAGGAAGGTTATTTGAAAGATGAAGTTTTTTTAGATGGCAGATATTATGATGTTATACTAATGAGAATAGTAAGAACCGACTATGTAAAAAAAGTGAAGAAAGAGGAAAAATAAATTGGCTAAAGTATCATTTGTGATTCCGTGTTACGCATCAGAGCATACCATTTCTTTGGTAATAGAAGAAGTGAATCAAGCAATTGAAAAATTAAATCGGTATGAATGGGAATTTGTGCTTGTGAATGATTGTTCTCCGGATAATACTTTTGAAGTGATTAAGAATTTGTGTGTAGCATATTCAAATATAACCGGTATAAATCTGGCCCGTAATTTTGGACAGCATGCAGCCTTGATGGCAGGATTTCATCAGGTGTCTGGGGATATTGTTGTTTGTTTGGATGATGATGGGCAGACACCGGGCAATGAAGTGGGAAAATTGTTAAGTAAAATTGAGGAAGGCTATGATGTTGTGTATGCCCAATATGCCAATAAAAAGCATTCTGGTTTTCGGAATTGGGGCAGTAAGTTAAACAGCAAAATGACAGAGTATTTGCTCGATAAACCGAAAGATTTGTGTGTTTCCAGTTATTTTGCTGTCCGTAGATTTATTGTTGACGAAATGGTAAAATATGAACATTCATTTCCCTATGTAACCGGTTTGGTATTGCGTTCAACGAAAAGAATTACAAATGTTGAGGTAACCCACAGAGAAAGAGTGGAGGGAGTATCGGGGTATTCTTTAAAAAAGCTAATCGGTTTATGGTCAAATGGGTTTACGGCTTTTTCCGTAAAGCCACTGAGATTGGCTACAATTATAGGTATTCTGTTTGCACTGATTGGTTTTGTGGTGGTTTTGTTGTTGGTAATCAGAAAATTGTTATACCCGTCAGAAGTGTTGCTGGGGTGGAGTTCTACGATGTCTGTACTTATGATAATTGGAGGGATTATCTTAATTGTATTGGGGATTATTGGGGAATATATAGGAAGAATTTATATTTGTATGAATCAGGCGCCACAGTATATTATCAGGGAGAGGATTGGGATTAATGATTTGAAAGAAGAAAAAAAATGAGGGTATCTCTGCATTATTATTCGAGAAGATTATTTTCAGAAAATTAAGGGCATTTTTCATGGTATTATGATTTGTCAGTGGGATTGGAAACCGTTATGGCAACAGATTTTCTTCTGAAATATTATAGAAAAAGCTGGAAGACATATATTGTCTTTGATACATTTGGGTTACAACTTTTTTCTGGAGTACATTATATTTATTTAATATGTATTAATGGTACATATTGGATTAAAATAAAGTAGAGCATAGCAGTAAATAATTAAAAATAGGAGTGGCAGATGAAAAAGAAAAATACTGTGAAAGATTACATTTTGTTGCATAGTGTTCTAGTATTTTATTCTTTTGGCTCAGTGTTTTTAAAATTGCATCTAATCAAATATTTTATCTGTTACTTTTTTATTTTCGTATGGTATGGTTCTGGTAATAATGTTTTGTTATGCTTTAGTTTGGCAGCAGTTTCTGAAAGGATTTGACCTTACGGTTGCGTTTGCAAATAAAGCTGTAGTTATTGTATGGGGGATTCTTTTTTATCAAGAAGAAATCACATGGAATGTGTTGTTTGGTGCGGTGACTATAATAGTTGGAATATGGATGGTTGCAAAAAATGAGGGATATTAAATTATTTTATGTGATTTTTTTGATATTTGTAGGCGTTTATTCAGTTTCCCAGGTGATTTTAAAATTGTCAGCCGAATCTTATGTTGCTGTCTAAATAGTCGGTGTTTGCCCAAAAGCGAATATAGAGCATTTCTGGACGGCGGAGGGAATATCAAGTAATTGTCAGAAAAGAGTTGTTGCGTATGATCCGGAAATTAAAAAGTCTCACATATTTTAGTGATGCATTTTCTGAAGATCCTTCTACAAATGAAGAGATCAAAAATAAATATTTCGAAAATATAGGGAAAATTATTTCAGAATCTTTATTTTTGTTTGATGATTATTATTATCGGGACGAAATTGAACTTGTAAAGATGGTTTGATGAACATCGATTATTGTATAGATTTGTTTCCGGCGGTAAACGCAAGCGTTGACATATATCACAATTGGATAATTCTTCATCTATTCACAATGATTGCTGCTAATAGCATGAATTGTCCACAAAGCATTAGAGTGGGCTGATTCATTTGATAATATGTGCAGTATGGAATACAGGCATATTTCAAAAGCATTCGTCTGATATTTAGAAAATTATATTTCTGCATGAATCAATGCAAAAAAGAATAAACAGAATGAAATTCTGGAAAGTGAATATAGAAAAGCATTAAAGGAGGGAGTAAGATTAGATAATCAAATAAAAAAGGAAAAGGATTAAATTATGGATATTCATTTCAATTCAAACAAAGTATTTGATAAGGCAAATAGATTAGGATTGCCAATATATTTGCTACAGATTTATCAGTGTGACGTTATATTAATGTTCCCATTTCAAAACCTGTGTTCAATAAAGCCCAGGAAAATAGTGAAATAGACTATAAGGTTCCTATTAAGTGTAGTAAAATGAAAAAAAGGAATATTGGTGATTGTTTGAAATGTATATTACAAAAGACTGTCATGATAAGCTGCAAGTTATAGTATCTCATAACATTTCTAATAATTTTGACGATGTGTCTGAATTAATTGAAATTTTAGAGAAGTGTCAATTATGCTATGTAAGGAAAAAGATGAAAACAACTTGAGGTTTACATATGAAAAAAACATATTTAGTTTTTAAAATAGAAAATTGTGCTGAAGATTATATTGCAGTATTTAAAACAGGCGGAAGAAATTCAAAAACAATTAGATGTATTTCATGAAGTTGAGATTGCACCTATCATTGAATGTGTTGCACACAATTATATGGGGTTATGTCATTTGAATGCTTATTATTGTTTGTCTGGCGAGGCGGCTGGTGATGAGCAAAGAATTAAAATGGAGTTAGAAAAAGCAAAAGAAAACTTTGGCAGAGTAATACAGCTAAGTGAAAGGAAATTTAGCAGTAAGGCAGATGTGTATTCTGCTTTTGCAAAATATAATTTAGCAAGAGTACTGAGAAATTTGAAATGTGATGCTGACTTGGAATATCATGCAGCCATGGATCAAAGAAAATTTCTTTCAAAATGTTCTTGTTTCCCGCAAATTTTTAAGTTGAATTTTTCCCTTGAAAAAATTCATGCAGAAATTGAGTATTGTGAATATTTGAGAGAGAAAAAGCTTGTGTATCCAAACGAGTTTAAAGAAAAAATGAAAGAGTTAGATAATGAACTGTCAAATATAAAACATACCCCGGCAGCAGATGTTTCTCTGTTTAAGACATTGGAAGAAAAGCTGAAAAAGTGTGGAGATTGAAAGGTTCAGGTATCAGATCAGGAAACCAGTCTTGAAAACGGTATGGCCTTTAGGAGTTATTTCTTCGCCTGCATTCCCAGGTTTTGCTGGAGGTTCTGAAAAATGGATTGGTTTTGTATGAAAGGAATGATACCCGTACAGATATTTTTCGTGAGGATTATAAAATGCTGTTTTACAATGTAAGCGCTCAATAACTGAGTGCCTTATATCCTATTAAGATCCATGAGATAATGATTCCAAACAACTGTATAGTGTTGCTCGTTATAGTTGTGCATAGTAATGCTAGTCGGAGGTGTCTATGGATCAAGTTACTAAAGTTCGTAAATGTCTAAATCGAGAGGAATGGAAATTTCTCATTAAGGAATGCCGGTCCAGCGGCATGACGGTTACAGCCTGGTGTAAGCTGAACGGTATTTGTGAGCAAACATACGTAAGCGCCAAATAATAATGCGGTCAGATATAAAAATTACCCCAACCCTTTGCGAGTTGGAGTAATTCACTATATTTCACATGTGATTTTTGAACGATTGGAGTTTTTCGCTCCAAGTGCAAGCTCTGCGAGCTGATCGTCTGTCATCTCTTTCGCTGGCCGATGCTCTAGAAGAAATTTCAGATATCCGTAAATGTTCAGGTCATGTGCTTTTGCTATCTCAACCATGGTATAGACCCTTTGCATGCCTGCCGCTTCTGGTAGGTGAATAGCCATACAGGATAATGGTTGGAAGACCATCTTCACCGCTGCGGAACAGCCACATGAAAGACTGAGCCTGTCCCCGTCGGTCTTCTTCTTTCACTAGAGAAACCGAAAAGCTTTTTAGTCAGATAGTCCGCCTGTTCCTGAAGGGCTTTATCATGACAGAAGGAAGTCCGCCGTTTTTTCTGGGCAGGATTTTTAACAAGATCCAGAGATGTTTTATTCTGTTTTGAGCGCTTTGGGCTGGTCGATACAAATTCCTGACATCAGCCAGCCAAACTCTCTCCAGGAGAGATCCCGAACCTCTGACTGCTTCCTTGGCCGTTGATATCCTCCCCGGACAGACAGCCGTTTATAGATCAGGACAAAGCCATCCGGTTCATGGAACAGGGCTTTGATCCTGTCTCGTCTTCTTCCACAGAACAGGAAGAGCGCGCTGGATGCCGGATCCACCTTAAGCTGTTCTTCGATAATGGCGCAGAGGCCATCGATGGATTTGCGCATATCTGTATAGCCGCAGACAATGCAGATCTTTTCAATGCCGGATATATCACCTAACATGAGGTCTCCCGGATTAGACGGAGTGTCTTGGCAATCAGGCCGGGACCGGCATTATTGCTGATGCGGATTGTCAAATCATTCATGGACACTTCCATCGTATATGAATTGTCAAGGTTCGTCTGATGCATCTGCGATGGTGTATGCAGTTCCGGAAGTTGACCCGGAACAATGTCAACGGGAACCAGGTATAGAAAAAATTATAATTATGACAGCGCCATAGGTGTTCCTTTTGAGATGGTTTGACGGGGAATTGGAAAAGAGGATATCTTTTTTCTGTAAAACGCATTATGCACTTTTTGATGTGCTTTTCGCACATTTTTGCTTCTTTCATCAAATATCCTTTACAATGATTTTCAGGAAGGGAGGAATTGTATTGGATATTGGAACACAATTACGAAATCTAATTGACCAGGAGGGAATTACTCAAAAACAGCTTGCAGAGGAACTCAACATATCTACAGCTACTTTAAATGGTTATATCCAGAACAGAAGACAGCCTGATGCTAAGATGGCCATACGCCTTGCCTCTTACTTTGACACTACAATTGATTATATCTATGGACTTAGCACATTTAAAGAGCCTCTGGCTACTCCCATGAATGCGGAAGAGAGAAGGCTGATAAATATTTACCGGGGGATTCCTGACGAGCTGAAACCTTTGTACCTGGAAACGGGAAAGTTATTTTCCAGAACGGCAAGAAGAAAGGAGAGGGAACGGCAAAAGATACATGAGATTCATCAAGAGAATAAGTAGGACATGATTCAGTTATAAGAGGAGATTTTTGCGAAGCAAAGTTTTAAAGATTGCCCCGAATGTTACTTTAAGCGGCCTTTGTCGTGAGAAGTAACATTCTTTTATGTTCCCCGATTTGAAAATAAGGGAAATCCGTTGACAAAGCAGGGAAACTGTCATATTATAAATTACAGAATATATGTTTTTATCAAAGGGAAATCATTTCTGTCAAGAGTTTAAGTGTGGGTGGTTAAACCATCCATATTTTTATGGTTTTGGGACATTATAAGAATATCAGGAGGCAAAATTATGTGTGGAATAGTAGGATTTGTTGGGAAAAAGCAGGCGGCCCCGGTGCTCCTTGACGGGTTGTCAAAACTGGAGTACAGAGGATATGATTCCGCAGGTCTTGCGGTGAGAAACGGGGACCAGGCAGTAGAGATTGTAAAGGCCAAGGGACGCCTGCAGTTTTTGTCGGAAAAGACTAACGGCGGCCAGGCGTTAAAAGGAACTATGGGTATCGGACATACCCGGTGGGCTACCCATGGAGAGCCCTCGGAGACAAATGCCCACCCCCATGTTTCCGGGAATATGTTTAATAATAAAGTCACAACAGACGAGTCGAATGTGGTTGGGGTACACAATGGCATTATTGAAAATTATCAGGAGTTAAAAGAAAAGCTTTTGAGACATGACTATTCTTTTTATTCCCAGACAGATACGGAAGTCATTGTAAAACTTGTGGATTACTATTATAAGAAATATCACATTGGGCCTATTGACGCTATAGCCAAAACGATGGTAAGAGTGCGGGGCTCTTATGCCGCCGCATTTATGTTTAAGGAATATCCAGGGGAAATCTGGGTGGCAAGAAAAGATTCCCCTATGATTATCGGCGTGGAGAAAGATGCTTCCTATGTGGCTTCCGATGTCCCGGCAGTGTTAAAATACACCAGAAATGTGTATTATATCGGCAATCAGGAGATGGCCTGCTTAAGGCAGGGCACCGTGAATTTTTACAATCTTGATGGGGATGAGATTCAGAAGGATAAAGTGGAGATTAAGTGGGATGCCGAAGCTGCGGAAAAAGGCGGATTTGAGCATTTTATGATGAAAGAGATCCACGAGCAGCCCAAAGCCATAGAGGACACCTTAAATTCTGTGATGAAGGAAGATAAACTGGATTTCTCTGCAGTTGGGTTGTCGGAGGAGGAGATAAAAGCTATCAGCCAGATTTATATTGTGGCATGCGGCTCTGCCTGGCACGTGGGAATGACTGCCCAGTATGTGTTGGAGGATTTGGCGAAAATCCCTGTGAGGGTGGATCTGGCAAGCGAATTCCGTTACAGAAAACCGCTGCTTGATAAGAACGGCCTTGTGATTGTGATTTCCCAGTCCGGAGAGACGGCGGATTCCCTGGCAGCTTTAAGGGAGGCAAAGGCAAAAGGGATAAAAACTTTGGCCATTGTAAATGTGGTGGGTTCTTCCATTGCAAGGGAGGCTGATTTTGTGTTTTATACCCTGGCAGGACCGGAAATTGCAGTGGCAACTACAAAGGCTTACAGTTCCCAGCTGATTGCTTCTTATGCCCTGGGGATGCAGTTTGGCCTGGTACGGGGAGAAATTTCACAGAAGTATTATAAAGAACTGCTGGAATCCCTAAAGACGATTCCGGAAAAAATTGAGAAAATACTGGGGGACAAGGAGCGGATTCAGTGGTTTGCAGCAAAATATGCAAATGCAAAAGACGTTTTCTTTGTGGGCAGGGGAATCGACTATGCCATTTCCCTTGAGGGAAGCTTGAAAATGAAGGAGATTTCCTATATTCATTCCGAGGCATATGCAGCAGGAGAATTGAAGCATGGGACCATCAGCCTGATAGAGGATGGGATTCTTGTCATCGGCGTACTGACCCAGAGCGAGTTGTATGAGAAGACCATCAGCAATATGGTGGAATGCCGCTCCAGGGGAGCATACTTAATGGGCCTGACGACTTACGGCCATTATGAGATAGAGGATACCGTGGACTTTACAGTTTATGTTCCCAGAGTGGATGAACATTTTGCGGCGTCATTGGCGATTATTCCCCTGCAGCTTATCGGTTATTATCTCAGTGTGGCAAAGGGACTGGATGTGGATAAGCCCAGAAATTTGGCGAAGAGCGTGACGGTGGAGTAGGAAGAGAGAGGAATAAATATTGGTGGATAGATTTGAAAATGATAAAATAGAAGCTGTGATATTGGTTATATCCGGGATAGCACTTGTGGCAGGCATTGTTCTTCTGCTTTTAATTGGAAAATATAATGCACCGTCTTCAGATGATTGGGGATATTCCATTCAGACACGGGCAGTATGGGAGGATACGCATTCTGTTATTAATGTAGTAAAAGAAGCTGTGAATACTTCAAAACATTTTTGGAATAATTGGCAGGGATTGTATTCTTCTGCATTTGTTTTGGCGTTAATGCCAAATATTTTCAGTCAGAATGCTTATTTTATTACAGCGTTTATTACAATTGCAATTCTTTTATTAGGAAATACAGTATTTATTTGTACGTTAGGAAAGCTGGCAGGGGCAGGAAAAGTGGAAAACTGTATTGTGGCAAACATTTTAAATTATGTGACATTACAATATATGCCTTCTGCAGTCCAGGGGATTTACTGGTATAACGGAGCCATGAATTATACATTTTTCTATGGATTACTGATGCTGGTGATTTCATCTGTATTTCACTATGTATGCAAACCGGCAGGGATAAAAGATATATTTCGCTTGCTTGGGTTATCTTTGTCAGGGCTGATTATAGCAGGAGGAAATCATATTACGGCTTTTTTAATGCTGTTGTTTTTCTTTTTCTTTGGGCTGGCAGGAGTTTTGAAAAAAGAATTAAGATGGTTTTTTTTATTAATTCCCTTTGCGGTGACCCTGGCGGGCTTTTTAATTAACGTTTCATCTCCGGGAACAAGAGTACGGCAGGAATATTTCACAAATCGTCCTGGAGTTTTCGGAACAATTAAATTATCCATTCAAAAGATTCTGGAATACATGAATAACTGGTTTAATTTTAGCTTTATACTTTTACTAATTATTTTGATACCTGTTTTATTTAAAGTTGTAGTCCGGTTTTATGAAAAAACGGGATTTTCCTTTGAATATCCTCTTCTATTCGTGATTGCTTCTGTTGCATGTCTTTGTCTGATGCTTTGCCCACCCTACTATGCTATGGGTAACGCAGGAGCAGGAAGAGTAACGGATGTAGTGTTTTATGTTTTTGTTATTTTTTGTGCATTGAATGAATTTTATATTCTAGGATGGTTGTATGCAAATGGAATGGCAGACCCGGAGAGATTTATTATGTCATTTCCCCTGAAGCTGGTAAGCTTTTTGCTTTTGTTTTTTGTATCATTCTACAGCCTGCGGGATGACAGTAACTTCTATAAAGCTTTTTATGACTTGAGAACAGGTGTGGCAAAGCAATATGGGATGGAAACACAAAAACGCTATGATATGTTAAGGGAAGAAAACGTAAGAGATGTAGTTCTTGAACCTTATAGTGTAAAGCCGGAACTACTTTTCTTTGATGATGTGAAAAAAGATGTTGAAGCAAATAATAGTTTAGCGGCATGGTATGGGAAGGACAGCGTAAAGCTTAGAGAGGATTAGCTTTAGAAAGATAAAAATCAGTGATTACTTCTTGAATAACAACAGGTAGGAGTATATGATAAGGACAGGTATTTGTGACGATATGGAAGAAAAGCTGAAAGCCATGAATACCAGGGTTATCAGTATTAACAAGTCTTATCTGGTGGATTTACTGTATATTAAGGAATTTCGGTATAACAGGGTTAAGCTGGATAACGGAACGGAGAACATACATGTGGAATTTCATAGAAAAAACAGCATATATCATATTAAAGCGAAGTTTTTCCTTTGTGGGAAAAGAGCTAAGGGATGAAGCCTTTGCATCTCTTATGCAGTTTGTAAAGTTTGGCATTGTTGGGGTCAGCAATACGGTAATCAGTTATGTGATTTATGCAGCCAGCCTTTTTTCTTTTCGGCAGATGGGGATTTTGCCTAAATCGGGATATTTAGTTTCCCAGGGAATCGCTTTTGTGTTAAGCGTACTGTGGTCTTTTTACTGGAACAACAAAGTGGTGTTTGCAGACGGGGGTGGGGAGAGAAATCTTTGGAAGGCATTGGCGAAAACCTATGTCTCTTATTCTTTTACCGGGCTTTTTTTAAACAGTATCCTTCTGGTCTTGTGGGTGCAGGTGTTTCATATTTCCGAATTTATTGCCCCAATCATTAATCTGTTAATCAGTGTGCCCCTTAATTTTCTTATGAATAAACTGTGGGCTTTTAAGGAGTAAAAGTTGCGATTCTTGTAAATTATTGGTATAATAAAAGAATTATAGATTTAAAGGAGATGTGATTATGGCAAAAACTACATTGGTTATTATGGCAGCAGGAATTGGCAGCCGCTTTGGAGGGGGAATTAAACAGCTTACCCCGGTAGGCCCAGGGGGAGAGATTATAATGGATTATTCCATTTATGATGCCAGGGAGGCAGGGTTTGACGAGGTGATTTTCATTATCCGAAAGGATTTGGAAAAGGATTTTAAGGAGATAATCGGAGACAGGATTGAGAAGATTCTTCCTGTAAAATATGCTTTCCAGGAACTTGACGATTTGCCGGAGGGATTTGAAAAGCCAGAGGAGAGGACAAAGCCCTGGGGGACAGGCCAGGCAGTTCTTGCAATCAAAGGCCTTGTGGATAATCCTTTTGTGGTGATTAATGCAGATGATTATTACGGGAAAGAGGCTTTTGTAAAACTTCACGACTATCTCCTTGCCCACATGGATGCAGCAGGTCAGAAAGATCCCTATGAGATTTCCATGGCAGGATTTATTTTGAAAAATACCTTGAGCGAAAATGGGGGAGTTACCAGAGGGGTTTGTCAGACAGACGAAAGCGGCACTTTGAAAAATGTAAAAGAAACAGGGGAGATTCAGTACAGAGACGGAAAACTCATGGGAGTGGATGACGACAAAAATTCTGTGGAATTAAATGAGGATAGTTACGTTTCCATGAACATGTGGGGCTTATATCCCTGCTTTTTGGAGGAGCTGGAGACTGGATTTAAAGAGTTTCTTTCCAATATAAAAGAGGGAGACATCAAAGCGGAGTATCTTCTTCCCAGGATTATTGATAAGATGTTAAAGGAGGGAAGGGCCAAGGTTTCTGTGTTGGAGACAAGGGATAAGTGGTTTGGAGTGACTTACCAGGAAGATAAACAGAGTGTGATGGATTCCATTCACGATTTGGTGAAAAAAGGTGTGTACAAAGAGAAATTGTTTTCTTAAGAGGAATTAAAGGAGTTTGGAATGAAAAAATTTAGTGGTATCAGGCTTTTTATCGCAGGGCTGATTTTGAGTTTGGGAGTTTCCTTTTTCCCGGCAGAGTGTGTCAAGGCGGCGGAAAATCCGGTGGCCATAAAATCTTGCAAATTAAACGGCAGCGGAAGCAAGCTTACCGTTAAGGCAAAGGTAAAAAAGAAAACTTCCGAGATGGGGAAAAAGCTTTATCTTATAGGTTTGGAACCATATCACTCGGAAACCGGAAAAAAGACCGTCACCCCGCTTGCCAATGTTAGGGCAAAAAAGGGTACAATTACTTTCAAGATAAAATATAAAAGCGACATGCTCTATAAAAAATATGCTGTGGCATATAAAAAGGGGAAAAAGTATCAGATTGTCAGCGATAACAGCTATATCACAAATCCGGAAGCTCTGGCCTCTTACTCTGGCTCCGGGCCAAAGACCTCCTCGAAAAAAGGCCTGCAGGTGGAGGAAATTTCGGATTCCCTGGAAGTTGGGACAAAACATGCGGTGATTAACTGGACCTTAAGCTCTATCTTAACCAGTCAGAGCAATGGAAACGCAGTTCCTTTTAAATACCGGGGGGTGACTTATTACCTGGATGAAAATGTGATGTCCCACAATGATGGGGTGGTGCAGGCCTATAACCAGGGGGGAGCCAAAGTGACCATTATCCTGCTCCTGCCGGAGGATACCAGCAATGCCACTGCTTCCATGCGTTTTAACGGGCCTGCAGCGGCAAAATTTTCCTCCATTAACACGGGAAATAAAGCGGGATGCCGGACTTTTGAGGCGGTGATGACCTATCTTGCCAAGCGTTACGGTACGAAAAACAACCTTGTCTCCGGCTGGATTTTAGGAAATGAGGTGGACAGTCCCTTTTACTGGAATTACGGGGGGAGCAAAAAACAGAGTTCCTACATCAGCAACTATGCCAGGAGTTTTAGAATCTGCTACAATGCGGTGAAATCCGTGAGCAAGAAGGCAAAGGTATATATCAGTGTGGACCACAACTGGAATACGGACCCGGACGGGGCGGGAACCAGATTTTTTTCCACCAAATCCACCCTGGACAGTTTTTATAAAAAGATTAACAAACAGGGGAAAATTACTTTTCAGATTGCCTACCACGCATATCCCCAGGGACTGGGGGACCCCATATTCTGGGATGACAGCAACGCCACAAATTCTGTGAAGGCAAAGATAGTAAATTTTAAAAATTTAAATGTGCTGACGGACTATGTAAAGAAAAATTACGGAAAGAAATATACCATTATGCTCTCGGAGCAGTCTTTTAACTCCACCAGGGGAGAAGTTGTCCAGGCGGCGGCTTACGCCTATGCCTACTATATCAGCGAGACGAACAGCATGATAGAATCTTTTATCTATGGCAGGGAGTTTGACAACGACGGGGAGCCGGGGTATCTCTGGGGGCTTTGCACCAAAGACCATCAGAAACGTCTTTTGTGGCATGTATTCCAGTACATTGATACGGCGGATTCCTTTACATTTACTGACCCGCTGGTGAGCTCCACCAATATAAAATCCTGGACGAAAATAAAAGGATTTAAGAAGGATAAGTTTAAAAAGATGGCTTCCATACGGAATGTAAAGCCGGCAATTACTTCGGCAGAGAGTACGGATACCAATGAGATTACCTTGACCTGGGATAAAATTAAGACAGGGGACGGGTATGAGATAGAGAGAAAAGGTCCGGGGGATAAAGACTATGTTTTGGTGGCTTCTCTTCGGGGCAACTCTACCGTAAGCTTTCAGGATAAAAATGTGCTCTCTGGAAATACATATACTTACAGGGTAAGGATGTTTAAAGAAGCTCCTGTAAAGGGAAAGCCGAATCAGAAAAAAAGTATTTTCGGCCCCAGGTCTGCCGGGGTGAAAGCTGTGGCCACCACCGGGCAGGTGGTTTTGGACACGAAAAAATGTAAGGTGGACGGCAATAAGATTACCATTGCATGGAAAGAATTAAAAGGAGTAAGTGGTTATGAAATTCTTCGTTCCACTCAGGAAGAGGGAGGATACACTTTAATTGGAAAAAGTGATTCCACAAAATATGTGGATGAAAACACTATGTCGGGAACGGAATATTACTATAAGGTCAGAGCTTTTGTTTCTGTGAACGGACAGCGCATGTGGGGGAAAGAGTCAGACAGTGTGAAAGAGACGGCGCTGATTGGACTTACTGCCGCTGTTGTGGACGGGAAGGTAGTCTTAAACTGGACGCAGTGGAAGAATTCTGGAACCTACCGTGTATACTGTGCAGAAGAAGGGGAAGACTTTAAACGGATAGCTGTGGTAAAAGCACCGGGAGCCGGAGGATACTCCTGGTCCGGAGTAAATTATGTAAATGTGGCTAACGATAAGGTTCCTTTTGAATGGGGACATACTTATCAGTTTAAGATAAAGGCTGAGGTGGAAAATGGAAAATTAAGCCCGGACTCCAATGTTGCAGACTTGACCCCGGATCAGGACTTAAATACTACGGAAGTAAACGATATTCCGCCGGAGGATACCACGGAAGAGAACACAGAAGATACAGAGGCAGACGAGAACACCGAGAGCAGCGAAACCACTGAGAACACGGAAAATAGTGAGATAACCGAGAGTACTGAGAGCAGTGAAACTACCGGGGACACGGAAAATTCGGAGAGCATAGGGGATACGGAATCTGTGGAAAACACAGAAAATACAGAGACGATAGATCCTACCGAAAGTATGGATACCACAGAATCCACAGGTGAAACCGGGAATACAGAAAATGTTCAAAATACTGAGACAGAGGATTCCGGCCCAGGCAGCGGGTTTGTGGAAAATACGGAGCATGTGAATATGCCGGGGGAAACAGAGAGTCAGGAAAACTTGTAGTTGGAGGATATTATGCTGCTTACAGTAATTGTACCTTGTTATAACGAGGAGGAAGCCCTGCATTTCTTTTACCGGGAGATGGAAAAGGTAATTGGAATGATGCAGGATGTGGAATTTGAACTGCTGTTTGTCAATGACGGCTCAAGGGATAAAACATTAGAGCAGGTAAAAGAAATGGCAGAGAGGGATAAAAGAGTAAAGTATGTGTCCTTTTCCAGAAATTTCGGGAAGGAAGCCGCTATCTATGCGGGGCTTCAGTATGCCGGGGGGGATATGGTGTGCATTATGGACGCTGACTTGCAGGACCCCCCCTCCCTGCTCCCGGAAATGTACCGGGTGATTGTGGAGGAGGGATATGATTCCGTGGCTACCCGCCGGGTCTCCCGAAAGGGGGAGCCTCCTATCCGCTCCTTTTTTGCCAGAATGTTTTACCGGATTATCAATAAAATTTCAAAGACGGATATTGTGGACGGGGCAAGGGATTACCGCCTTATGACCAGGGCTTTTGTGGATGCCCTGTTAGAGTTAGGAGAGTACAACCGATTTTCCAAGGGGCTTTTCGGCTGGGTGGGATTTTCCACGAAATGGCTGGAATTTGAAAATGTGGAGCGGGTGGCAGGGGAGACGAAGTGGTCTTTCTGGAAACTGTTTATGTATTCCATTGAGGGAATCGTGGCATTTTCCACGGTGCCTCTTTCCCTGGCCTCTTTTGGGGGAGTGATTATGTGCGGCATTTCCGCCCTTGCCATTATTTTTATTATTGTGCGGCAGATTCTCTACGGGGGCTCCGCCTATGGATGGCCCTCCATGGTTTGCATTATGATATTTTTGGGAGGCATCCAGCTGTTGTGTGTGGGAATTTTGGGCTCTTACCTTTCCAGAATGTATCTGGAAGTAAAAAAGCGTCCCATCTATATCTGTAAGGAAACAAATACCACGAAAAACGAAGGAAATTAGCATGTTAAAAACGTTGATTCTGTTGGCAGTGTTTCTGCTGTTTGTCCCCTTTTTACTGGGGCTTTTGATTACCCGTTTTACGGAAAGGGAAAAAAATAATGTGATGTTTAATCTTGTTGCAGGGTACATTTTTGCCCTGGGATTGTTTGAACTTTTAGCCCTGCCTTTGATTTACGGAAGACAGAGCCTTTCTCTTCTCACAAAACTGTACGGGGGAATCCTTTTCGCCGGGGCGGCACTATCCCTTATCTTCAATTACAAAAGGCTGTACCAGGTGTTTTTGGATACCGTTTCAGAGGTGAAAGGCTTTACCCTGGCAATCTGGGGGGAACTTGTTTTAATTTTCTGCCAGGTTTTGATTTATAAACGCTGCCAGTATACCAATACGGATGACGCTTTTTATGTGGCCAGCGCCGTCACCTCTCTCTCCACTGACACCATATTTCAGTATAATCCCTACACAGGGGAACTCTATAAAAATCTGCCTTCCCGCTATGTCTTATCCCCCTTCCACGCATTTATCGCCGTAGTGAGCAAAGCGGTGTGCAACCATCCCGCCATTATCGCCCACTCTGTTTTTATGATTTGGTTTCTCCTGGTGGCCTACATGGTTTATGCTTTAATCGGGAGGAATTTGTTTCACGGGGATAAGGAAAAAACGGGATATTTTTTAATTCTTGTGACAATGCTTACCATTTTTTCCGGTTACAGTGAGTGCACCAGCGGACTGTTCCTCTTAATCCGCCTGTGGCAGGGCAAAGCATTCCTGGCAGGTATTCTTCTGCCCTTGACGCTGTATCTGTTTTTAAGGCTCTTTTGCCGGGGGGAAGAGAAGGGGGCATGGATTGAGTGGTGTCTTTTGGGATTTTTAATGTGCGCCTGCTGTATGGTTTCCTCCATGGGAGTCATACTGGGAGCAGTTATGACAGGGATTTTGGGTATTCTTTTGGCCCTTAAAAAAAAGCGTTTCCTGTGTTTAATCCCTGCGGTTTTGTGTTGTGTGCCAAATTTAATCTGTGCAGGGGCGTACCTGTTTATCAGAGGGTAAGACGGAGGCTGTTTTGAGAGAAATATTCCAATTTGTAAAATCCATGTATGATAATTATAACGGGACGGGAATGCATATGGCGCTGTTTTTTACAGCGGTTTTGTATCTTCTGCTCCAGAAAAAAGACGAAAAGCGCTATGTTTTTTTGGGGTACACCCTGCTGTTTTTTCTCATCTGTTTCTTTCCCCTGACGGCGAAAATCATAATAGCCTGTATCGGGAAAACCGTGTACTGGCGTATGTTCTGGCTTTTGCCCACAGTGGTTATTACCGCCTATGCCGGAGTGCAGGTGATTATGGCCGCAGAAAAAAAGATACGGCGGTATTTCCTGCTTTTTGTTATGGTCCTTGTCATCGCCATGACGGGGACAAGGGTGTACAATGCATCTATGTTTGAGTACAAGCAGAACCATTACAATATCCCCCAGGATGTGGTAACTATCTGTGATATCATAGAAGAGGATGCAAAAGCCAGGGGCATAGAAGAAAAGAAACTGATTGTTCCAAATGACCTTCTTCCCTTTATCAGACAGTATGACGGGGATATAAAAATGCCTTACGGAAACAATGCGGTGCGGGGGGAAACCATAAAAAACAACAATGCCAGTGAGATTTTCCGGATTATGTGCGCAGAGCATCAGAACTGGGACGCACTTAGTTTTTATGCAGCTATGGAAGGGTGCAGTTATCTGGCCTATCCCGTAAATGAGGACGTGGCAAAAGCGGTGGAACAGAACGGTTATGAAAAAATCGGAAGTAGCGGCGCTTATGACGTGTACCGGCAGACCAGGGAAAAGAGCGCCTGGGACGGGCAGTGGCTTTTAACCCAGCACGGCGGGGCCGAGGGGGCCCAGTTGATGTTTTATACCTTAACGGATAACAAGGGCCATGTGGTTGTAGTTGACGGGGGCTGGCGCAGTGATGCGGACTATGTGAGAAGAGAGTTAAAAGCCCTGGGAAACCATGTGGACGCATGGTTTGTCACCCATCCCCACAGAGACCATGCCGGGGCTTTTTATGAGATTTATAAAAAACCGGGGAAACTGGAAATTGATAAGGTATATATGGTGGATATGGCCCCTGTGGATTTGTGCCTTTCCAACGCCCCCTGGGATGAGGTGGAGGTATACGAAAAACTCCTCACCCTGGATATTAAAGAGCTTTCCTATGTCCATCCCGGGGATAACCTGAATATAGAAGGCCTTGAGGTTCAGATTTTTAATGCCTATGAAGATTATGTGGATGAGATATCCGACGACCTTTTAAATGACGGCTCCATGATGTTTAAAGTTACGGCAAAGGAGGAATCCATGCTGTTTTGTTCCGATGTGGGAAAAGGGATGAGCGATTATCTTTTGGATACCTACGGGGATAAGCTTAAAGCGGATTATATACAGATGGGGCACCACGGAAACGGAGGCCTAAAAAGGGATTTTTACGAAAAAACAGGGGCAAAAGCCGCATTTTTTGACGCCCCGGACTGGTTGATGAATGACAGAAGCGGACACTATAAAACCTTGAAAAATACGGCAATGATGGCGGAGCTTGGGGCTAAGATTTACAGTTTTTCCACCACGCCAAACCAGATTCTGATAAAATAAGGGAGGATTTCTATGTTACACGGAACAATTTTTGGGACAATCTTTTATCCCCTGGGGCTTATGGCCTGTGTATTTGGGGTGTATTCTCTGAAGAAATCTTTTCAGCAGTTAAACGGCTTTGTGTGGCTCATCCTGTCTTTTCTTATTACCATTGCCATGGGGGGGATTGTGGCAGGGTTTATCAGCCCCTTGCACATTCCCGTAAATCTCTATTCCATGGGAATCGTCTATTTTGTTTTGGCGGGAATTTTATTTTATTTTATCAAAAAAGAGGGGAAACGGCAGTCCTATGTGTGGGAGAAATATGACCTGATTCTCCTGGTGGGGATTACACTGGGCATGGTGATAATTCTTATCAAACAATTTTCCCCAGCATTAAATTACTGTTATTACAACACGGATGCAGGGCTTCACTTAAAAGAGGCCACCCTTATTGTCCGTTCCCAGAAAGTGACCATGATGTATTTTATGCATCTGCAGAATGCCATGGTCATTGAGATGGTTTCCCCCTTTGTGCGGACAGCGGATTTATTTAAGGGGTATATTTTGGGAGACTGGTTCTTCTTTTTGGTGGAGACTTTGTTTTTTGCCACCCTGATTCGGGGATTTTTAAAGACCATGGCCACAAAGGTTTTCGGAATCGTAATTTTAATTGCCTATACCTTGGGCTATCCCTACTTCGGATACTATTATTCCTTTGGCTACTGGGCAATGGGAGCTATGTACGTGGGATTTCTGGTTTTGGCTTTAAGGCTTTACGAGGAAGCTTTGGTGGAGCGGAAGTATACGGTGTTTATGCTGATGCTGGGGTGCTTTGGGGTAATTACCAGCTACATGCTCTTTGCCCCCATGGCTTTTCTTGCCGTATTTTTCTATCTGGCGGTTTTGGCAAAGCGGGAGGGAAAAATTTTTGCGCTAAAAAATGTGTGGCTAAGTCTTAAGGTGTTTCTGCTGCCAACTATTTACGGGCTGTGCTACTGCCTGTATGGATTTTTTATCTCCTCCGGCACCAGTATCAGCGGGGCCTTGGGAAACCAGGGGGGAATTTACACGGAGCTTTACATGGACTTTTTCTGGACCCTTTTTCCTGTTCTGTTTGTGCTGGTTTCCACATTAAAACAGAAAAAGCTTACCCCGGAAGTTACTTTTTTCCTGGCGTTTTTTCTGTTTACCGCAGGACTTTTGGCCCTGACATTAACCCACCATGTGTCCACATACTACTATTACAAATCTTATTTCCCTCTGTGGATGTTTGCCTGGGTCTTAACCCTTATAGGGGTGGGAATGATGTTAAGGGAGGCAAAGGAGACTCTTTTTGCCTACTGCCTGCTTATCGCAGGGTTTGCAGGGCTTTGTTTTGGAAAGGTGGAGTACCGCATTGTAACTTCCACGGAAAACATTACCGGGGCCATGCACAGCCCGGAGTTTTTTACCCTGTACCAGTTTAACGGGTTTTTGTTCCGCCAGCATCTGGCGGGATTGGATCAATCCCTTCTGGATTTGTATCAGGTGGTCATTGACGACCTTTCGGAAGAAAAAATGGTGCCTCTTATGACAGAGGAACATGATTACGGGGCAACCTATGTGTATGAGGGGGTCAGCGGCTACGATTTCCCGGATTTTTACGAGTGGCGGCACACCAGGGAGGAATTAAGGCAGGCCTATAAGGACTGGGACATTCATTATACGGTGATGTTAAAGGGTTCGGATTTTGAAAAGCAGCACGGGGAAAAAGTGCTGAAAGAGAAAAATGTGGAGATTTATATGGAAAATGAGTCGGGTTATATTTTGTCCGTAAAGCCATAAAAGATACAGGAGGTTTTCCATGAATGAAGAGAAAAAAGTCAGGGATTTTACGCCATATGAAAAATTTTTGGCTTACACCCATGATAAGGGGCCGGATGATGTGGAGGTCTGGAACGGGAAAAAGCATTTTAAAAAGTTAAGAAACACACCTCTTTGGGCCCTTTTGACCCCGGCAAGGGCACTGTGGCATGGGATGCAGTTTGTCTATGTCCACGGGGTTAAGGGATTTCGGGGAAAAGTAAAAAACAAGATAGAGAACAACAAGTGGAGCCGACGAAAAAGAGCCCTGGCATTTTTACAGGAGAATATGCCCTCAGAGGAGGAAAAAAACCGACAGAGGGAAGAAAAATTTTCTTATATGCCCAAAATCAGCGTTCTTGTGCCGCTGTACAATACCCCGGAGAAGTTTCTTCGGGATATGATTGAGTCTGTGATAAACCAGACCTACCAGAACTGGGAACTGTGCCTGGCGGACGCCTCCGACAGCGCTCATGGGGATGTGGCCTTTGTGGTGGATTCCTATGCAGGGGACAAACGGGTGGTGTATCAAAAACTTCAAAAAAACGGCGGCATTGCGGACAACACCAACGCCTGCATCGAAATGGCAACGGGGGATTATCTGGCCCTTTTTGACCATGACGACATCTTACACCCCTCCGCCCTCTATGAATGTGCAAAAGTGATTTCTGAGAAGGGGGCGGAATTTGTCTATACCGATGAGGTGACTTTTGAGGGGGAAAATTTGGAAAACATTGTGACCTACCATTTTAAACCGGATTTCTCCCCGGACAATTTAAGGGGGGTAAACTATATCTGCCACTTAAGCGTGTTTCAAAAAGCGTTGGTGGAAAAAGTGGGGATGTTTTCAAAAGAATACGACGGAAGCCAGGACCACGATATGATTTTAAGGCTGACAGACGGGGCGAACCTTGTGTGCCATGTGCCCCAAGTTCTGTATTTCTGGAGATGCCATGAAAATTCCACCTCCATGAACTTAGATTCCAAATCCTATGCCATAGATGCCGGGCGCCGGGCGGTGAGGGATGGGGAAGCCCGGAGGGGATATCCTGCAAAGGTGCACAGCGCCCAAATCTGCAAAACCCATTACCGCATGGAGTATGAGATAAAAAATCCCAAAGTCACCATACTTATTTTAGATAACCAGGGGAAAACGGAGCTTTCGGAACAGACAAAAGCCTCTGTGGAACAGTACTCCTCTTATAAAAATTATGAGATTTTCTCCTTAAAACCCGGGGAAACTTTAAGGGAAGGGGCAGACAGAGCCCAGGGGGAATATGTCATCCTCCTCCTTTCGGGAACGGAAATTATTACACCAAACTGGATGGAAGAGCTTATCATGTTTGCCCAGCGGAGAGATACGGCCCTTGTAGGAATGCAGATATTAGATGAAAATAATCATATTTTAAGTTCAGATATTGTTGTGGCGCCGACAAAGGAAAAACTGGCCTTAGAGGCAAACAAGGGAGGGCCGTTTGACGCACCGGGGTACATGGGAAGAAACTATTACGCACATAACGTCTCCGCAGTTTCCGGCAACGCCTGCATGGTAAAAAAAGAACTGCTGATTTCCTGTTATAAAGAGGGGGATTCTTTCTTTGGATCCATACTGGCTCTCTGCCTGTCTCTTAGGAAAGAAGGCCTTTTGGTGGTGTTAAACCCCTATGCCTTATGCCAGATTCCGGGGAAGGACTACCGGGAAGAACTGACGGAAGGGGACAAGGATATGCTGATAAGGGATTTTAAGGAACAGATTGCAGAAGGGGACCCATACTATAATAAAAATCTGTCTTACGAAACGTTCTGGCAGAAGAAATAAAATTTTGTAATCGGGAGGATAAGCCATGCTCAGTGATTTTGATTTAGAAGGAAAAAATAAGGTACAAAAAGCCGCCTACTACCTGAAAAATTACGGTGTGGGCTATACCGGGAAAAAAGCCCTGAGGAAACTTGGGGTGCCCATCAGCCAGGAAAGCGAGTATATGACTTTTTTAAGGCGCGTAAGTCCCTCTAAGGCTGAGTTAAATGTACAGCGGAAATCCGGCTTAGAGGGAAGGTTCCACTTTACCGTTGTCTTAGAGCAGGGGGAAGAAAACCGCAGTATGGACTGGAAAAAGCAGACGGTTCTCCCGGTTTCTGTGATGAAGCTGAAAGAGGGGAAAACGGCGGAAGATATTTTAAATAAGGCCAAGGGAGATTACTTGGTGTTTTCCGGGAAAGGGGCAGTGCCAAGGGAGAATTTTCTCTATGAAATCTGCATAGCGGCAGAGCTTGGGGCGGATCTTATCTATACGGATGAAGACAATGCCAGGGGGAAAAAACGTTTCCGTCCTTTCTTTAAGCCGGATGCAAGTTTAGAGTTTCTTTTAAATTTCCAGTATCTGGGGAGAATCTTTGTGATAAAAAAGGAACTGTTTGGGAAAATAGTGGAAAAGACAAAAGGGGAATTAACTGTTTCGGGAGACGACTGGTACGATATTGCCATCCAGTCCTTCCTTCTGGCAGGGCAGATCCGCCACATACCAAAAGCCCTGTTTTCCAATGAAATGGATGGGGAAGGGACCGGATTTGTCCGGGGAACTGGGGAAAAGCAGGGGGATGCCCTCAGGCATTACCTGAGAACAGAAGGGTTAAAAGGAAATGTAAAATCCTCTGACGTACCGGGGTTTTTCCATGTGGAGTATGAATTAAAAGAGGAGCCGTTAGTCAGCATTATTATTCCCAACAAAGACCATACGGACGACCTGAAACTCTGCCTGGATTCTTTAAAGGACAAGGAATCCTATGAGAATTATGAGGTGATCATTGCAGAGAATAACAGTGAGGACAAGGCCACCTTTGACTATTATGAGAAGATACAGCGGGAGGATGAGAGAATCCATGTGGTGACTTTCCAAGGGGGATTTAACTATTCCGCCATCAACAATTTTGCAGTGGAACATGCTTTGGGGGAGATTTTCTTATTTTTAAACAATGACACGGAATTTACAGACGGAAACGCCTTAAAGGAGATGGTTTCCTCTGTGTTAAAACCTGGGGTGGGAGCCTGCGGGGCCATGCTCTATTACGGGGATAACACCATACAGCACGCCGGGGTGATTATCGGTATGGGGGGCTTTGCGGCCCATGCCCTGTGGAGCCTTAGAGACCGGGATGAGACATATTACCCCTTTTCCCTCTGTGAGCGGGAAGTCTCCGCTGTCACCGGGGCCTGCCTTATGGTGAGAAGAAAGGTGTACGAGGAAGTTGGGGGCATGGGGGAGGATTTTGCCGTGGCCTTAAATGATGTGGATTTCTGTATGAAAATCTGTGAGAAGGGCTATAAAATCCTGTTTAACCCCTATGCAAAGCTCTATCACTATGAGTCAAAGTCCAGAGGGTACGAGGATACGGAGGAAAAGCAGAAAAGGTTCCAAAAGGAAATTAACCGTTTCCAGGAAAAATGGGAAAAGGAGATACAGGCGGGAGATAAGTATTACAATCCCAATTTAACCCTCCACAGGGCAGATTACTCCATGGACATATAGGGAAAAATATGGTATACTTAGCAAATTGAGAAAGGTACGGTACAGTTTTAAGACAGGAAAAGACATGAAAGAAAAATCCACATTAGCAAATATATTTTACAACAGTTTCGGCACCATGTTTTACTATGGCTGCCAGTGGCTTACCACAATTTTAATTGTGCGCCTTTCCGGGTATCAGGATGCGGGAAATTATTCCCTGGCCATGACTTTTACAGCGGCATTTGCCATTTTTGCCCTGTTTAATACCAGGCAGTACCAGGTTTCCGATGTAAAAGGGGAATATTCGGACAAAACTTATATTACCTCCCGTTACATCGCCATGGGGGCAGCTTTTCTTATCTGTGCCATAGGGCTTTTGTTTAACGCCTATACCCCTTACCAGTGGGGAATCATCCTTTTGTATATGGTGTTTAAATGCGTAGAGGCATGGGTGGATGTGTACCACGGCATCTGCCAGAAAAAGGGAAGGATGGACTTTATCTGTTACTCCTTTTTGATGAGGGGCGTGCTTATGATTGTAAGCTTCTGCGGCCTGATTTATATTACGGGAAATCTGATGTACGGCGTTTTAGCCATGACAGTTTCCACATTTCTGGTGGTATTCTTTTATGACAGGGTCATGGCCCTAAAGTTTGTGGAAAAGGACAGGGCGGATTTTAAGGCTTTAAAAACCCTGATGGTAATTTTAGTCCCCCTGGTGGTTGTGGCGGTGACAAACAATTTGTCCATCTCCCTCCCCAAATATTTTTTGGAGCGTTATTTTGACGAGACAGTGCTGGGCTATTATTCTTCCGTTGCAACCCCCAGCATGATTGTCCAGGTGGGGGCCAACACCATTTTCGTGCCCTTAATCACGCCATTGGCGGACAAGCTTTTAGCAGATGATAAAAAAGGCTTTGCAGGGATTTTAAAAAAGGTTTTTCTCGCCTTTGTGGTCCTGTCCGCATTGGCTGTAATTGTGTCATTTTTGCTGGGAGAGTGGTTTTTGGTACAGGTATTTGGGGAGGAGATACGTCCCTACGCCTATCTCTTTGTGCCCATTATCACCACAACCCTCTTAATCAGTATCAACGCCTGCCTATTTCCGGTGTGCACGGTGTTTCGGGAGATAAAGGGACAGCTTGCTGTGGGTATTCTGGGAATCTTATCTTCCCTTATTGCCTCAATGGTTTTGGTGAAACGTTACTGTATGGACGGTGTGGTGATTGCACTGTTGATTACTTTGGGAATACAGATTATAATTGAAATATACCTTGTGTTTCGCAGGATGAAAAAATGGAAGGAAATCTGAAATGGATAAGATTGCAGTATTAGTTCCCTGTTACAATGAGAGCCGCACCATAAAAAAAGTGGTGGAGGATTTTAAGCGCGTATTGCCGGAGGCTGTCATTTATATCTACGACAATAATTCCACCGACGGGACGGACGAGATTGCCCGGGGGGCGGGGGCCATTGTGCGCTATGAGTACAAGCAGGGCAAGGGAAATGTAATAAGGAGAATGTTCCGGGATATCGATGCGGAGTGTTATATTATGATTGACGGGGACGATACCTACCCGGCGGAGGCGGCCCCGGAGATGGTGAAAATGGTCTTTGAGCAGAACGCGGATATGGTGGTGGGGGACAGGCTTTCTTCTACCTACTTTACGGAAAACAAAAGGCCCTTCCACAATTTCGGGAATTCCCTTGTAAGAAAGAGCATCAACGTGCTCTTTGAGACGGATATTAAGGACATTATGACGGGATACCGGGCCTTCAGCTATCTCTTTGTAAAGACTTTTCCAGTGCTCTCCAAGGGCTTTGAGATTGAGACGGAAATGAGTATCCATGCCGCGGATAAGAATATGCAGGTGGAGAATGTGGTGATTGAGTACAGGGACAGGCCGGAGGGAAGCGTTTCCAAGCTGAATACTTTTTCCGACGGGTTTCGGGTGCTAAAAACCATTGCCAGGCTCTACCAGACCTATAAGCCTATGAACTTTTTCGGGATAATTGCGGCGGTTCTTGCCCTTTTGTCCATTGGCTTTATGATTCCCATTTTAATCCAGTACGGACAGACGGGGCTTGTCCCCCATTTTCCAACCCTGATTGCCTGCGGTTTTGTCATGCTTGCGGCGATTCAGTCTTTTTTCTCAGGGCTTATCCTGACTACTTTAGGCCAGAAGAACCGCCAGGATTTTGAGATGCAGCTTCAGACAATGCGGATACAGAGGGATAAGTTGTCACAGCACAAATAGATAAGCTACCGGAGCGAGAAGAAATGAAAGTATATATTTGTCCCCACTGCGGATGGATGCGGGTGGTGTCAAGAAGAAAAAATGTGGAGTGTTTTAAATGCGGGGAACCCCAGATGACTATGACCCGCCTGCCCTATGAGAAAGTGGGGCAGATGAGTGAACAGGAACGGGAAGATTATGTAAAGAGCTGGCTTTATATCCACGGACGGGGATAAGGGCGCTCGAATCGGATTCCTAAGAAGAGGTATAAGATATGTATAAGAAAGAGAAGAAAAATTGGCTGAAACATCTTGATTTTACAATTTTAGATATTATCTCTTTGCAACTGGCCTTCATTGTGGCATATGTGTTCCGTCTGGGGTGGAGCCTGCCTTATTCCAGCGAGCCCTACGAGAGGCTGGCTGTGGTGCTGTTTTTAATTGATATCTGCGTGGTGTTCTTTTTTGAGCCTTACAATGGGATTTTGCGGAGAGGGAATTTCCAGGAAATGCATTCCTGCATAACCTTTTCCACAACCATATTTGTAGGGCTTTTGATGTATGAGGTTGCCACAAAGCAGACGGAGATTTATTCCAGAAAGATTATATTCCTCTACTGGGCCCTATCCATGGTCTTTGTGTATATTGGAAGGCTTGGGTTAAAATATCTCATCCGCTGGCGGATGACCGTGGGGAAAAATCTTTCCGTGATGGTACTGGTCACAGCATCTCAGTATGCAAAGGCGGCCCTTGAGGAGTTTGCCCACCTGCCCTACCGGGATTTTTACATTAGCGGTGTGGTTGTGGTGGACGAGCCTATGAAGGGTAAGATGATTTACGGCGTTCCCGTGGTGGCCAATGCAGACGATTTTTACGAATATCTTCTAACAAATGTGGTGGATGAAGTGTTCATAAACGGGAATACCATTGAGAGTTCCCAGGCTTTAGCTAACGAGCTTTTGGAGCTGGGGATTACGGTTCATTTTAATCTGGTCCATATGAACGCTTTAGCTCCCAATAAAGTGATTGAGCATTATGGAAATTATATGGTTTTAACCTCCAGCATGAAAATCGCATCTCCCAGGCAGCTTTTTATCAAGCGCTTGATGGATATTATAGGGAGCATCATCGGCCTTATCGCCTGCGGAATTGCCTATGTGATTTTTGCCCCCATTATAAAAAAACAGTCCCCCGGGCCTGTGTTTTTCTCCCAGACCAGGGTGGGAAAAAACGGTAGGAAATTTAAGCTTTATAAGTTCCGCTCCATGAATGTAAATGCGGAGGCAGAAAAAGAGGCGTTGATGGAGCAGAATAAAATGCGGGGGCTGATGTTTAAAATGGAGGACGATCCCAGGATTTTTCCTGTGGGGAAATTTATTCGGAAATATTCTATTGACGAGCTTCCCCAGTTTTTTAATGTGCTCCGGGGGGATATGAGCCTGGTGGGCACAAGGCCCCCCACACTGGAAGAGTTTGAGCATTACCAGATTCACCACAAGGCAAGGCTTGGGATTAAGCCGGGAATTACGGGAATGTGGCAGGTCAGCGGCAGAAGCGATATCACGGATTTTGAGGAAGTGGTGGCCCTTGACACCCACTATATTTCTCAGTGGAGCCTGGCTCTTGATTTAAAAATACTTGTTAAGACCTTTCAGGTGGTTCTTACAGGAGAAGGTTCGGAATAGCCTATGAATATAAAGTATCAGTACAATTATGTGAAAAGCCTTTTCAAGCGATATGGTATGAAAGGACTTGTGTTAAAAACTGCGGAGAGAAGCCGCTCTCCCATGCTCTCTTACACAAAAGGTTACCGGCGGTATCTTCCCGGGAAAAAGGAATTGGAAAGACAGCGGGAGGATAGGTTTCCCTTTGAGCCGTTAATTAGTATTGTAATCCCCGCCTATGAGACGGGGGAGTCTTATCTGAGGGAACTTTTAGATTCCCTGACTGCCCAGACTTATGAAAACTGGGAGCTTTGCCTGGCGGACGGAAGCAGAAGCGGAAGAGTGGAGTCAGTGATAAAAGAGTATCAGAATAAGGAGAAAAGGTTACACTATAAAAGGCTTACAAAAAACGGAGGGATTTCGGAGAATACAAATGCCGGGTTTGAAATGGCGGCGGGGGAGTTTGTGGCCTTAATGGATCACGACGATGTGCTGGCAAAAAATGCCCTCTATGAGATGGTGAAGTGTCTGAATGGGTATTTGCCAAAGGAGAGAAGCTTTGCTATGATTTACTCCGATGAGGATAAGATTGACAGCGGGGGAAAGGTTCACTCAAGGCCCCATTTTAAACCGGATTTTAATCTGGAGTTTTTAAGGCGGAATAATTATTTTTGCCACTTTTTAATGTTTTCCAGAGAATTGTTAGAGAAAACGGGAGGGCTTGACCCGGAGTTTGACGGGGCACAGGATTATGATTTTGTGCTGCGGTGCGTGGAGGCGGGGGCCGATGTGCGCCATGTGCCAAAAATCCTTTACCACTGGAGAATCCATGAAGGCTCCACCGCCGGAAACAGTGCAGACAAGGAATACGCCTTTGACAATGGCTGTAAGGCCATTGAGGGGCACTTAAAGCGCATGGGGACAACCGGAAAGGCAAGGTTAACGCCTAATCTTGGGGTATACCAGGTGTCTTATGAGTTAAAGGGAACTTACAAAGTTTCCGTAGCTGCCCCCTCTAAAGAGACATTGGCATATATAAAAAAGCAAATCACACCCCATCTTACGGGAGAGGGCTATAAAATTAAGACGGAATATCTCCTGGCTGAAAGATTAGAAAAAAATATTTTAAACCGGGCAAAGGGAGATTATATTTTTTGGGCCGGGGAGCATATATCCATCCCGGAAGACGCATTAATAAAGCTTCTTTCCCTTTGCGTCCCAAAACAAAACGGCATTGCGGGGGCAAAGGTGCTGGACAGGAAAAAAAGGGTTCTTTCCAACGGATATATTTATGACAGGGAAGGGAATCTCATACCTTCTTTAAAGGGACTTTACGGAGAGTTTAAAGGATATTTCCTCCACGGAGTGATACCCAAGTGGGTCAGCGCAGTTTCTTTCACCTGCGTGGTGGTAAAGAGAAAGGCTTTTGAAATGGCGGAGGAAGATTTGCGTTTTACCGGGGAGTATTACGGGGCGGACTTAAGTTTTTCCATGAGGAAAGCCGGGTTTTTTACTGTGGTGTCCCCGGAGGTTTCCGTGATTTTAAAATCCGGGGAGATGGCCTTCTCTCCAGGGGAGAGGGAGATGTTTTCCGGGAAATGGGAAAAGGATCTTTCAAAGCCCGACCCCTGCTATAACAGGAATTTAAAACTTAAGACAGGGCATACCTATGAAATGAGGGATTGAGAGATATGCAGGATGTATTTATTATCGGGAGCAAAGGGATTCCCGCCAGATACGGCGGCTTTGAGACCTTTGTGGAACAACTGACACGGTGCAAAATGAACAGGGAAATCAAGTACCATGTGGCCTGCATGGCGGACAAAAAGGACGAGTATACCTATCAGGATGCCCGGTGTTTTCAGATAAAAGTACCTTCCATAGGGCCGGCAAAAGCAGTATATTATGATATTGCGGCTTTTCTTCACTGTCTTTCTTATTTAAAAGAGCATCCCTCCAAAAACCCGGTGGTGTATGTCTTAGCCTGCCGCATCGGCCCCTTTGCAGGATTTTTAAAGCGCAGGTTAAAGCGCTTAGGGGGAAGGCTTTACATTAACCCCGACGGCCATGAGTGGATGCGGGCAAAGTGGAACAGGCCCATCCGCAGATATTGGAAATTTTCGGAAAGGCTTATGGTAAAAAGGGCGGATCTTATTATCTGTGATTCCAAAAATATGGAGCGGTATATGAAAGATACCTACAAAAAGTACCGTCCCAAAACCACATTTATCGCCTACGGCGTGGACGTGGCGGCCAGCAGGCTGAAAGATACGGACAAAAGGGCAGCGGAATGGTTTGCCGAAAAGGGCCTCGCCTTTGGGGAGTATTATTTGATTGTGGGGCGTTTTGTGCCGGAAAATAATTACGAAACCATGATACGGGAGTTTATGAAGTCAAAGACGAAAAAAAAGCTGGCGATTATTACAAATGTGGAGGAAAATGATTTTTTTGAAAAGCTGAAAAATCAGACTGGTTTTTTAAAAGACCCAAGGATACTTTTCTGCGGCACCGTATACGAAGAGGAACTGATGAAAAAAATCAGGGAGAAGGCTTATGCCTATATCCATGGCCATGAAGTGGGAGGGACAAACCCTTCTCTTTTAGAGGCATTGGGGAGCACGGCTTTAAATCTTCTTTTAGATGTGGGCTTTAACCGGGAAGTGGGGGAAAAAGCCGCCTTGTACTGGAAGAAAACCCCGGGGAATCTGGCTCTTCTCATTGACCGGTCGGATAATTTTTCCCAGGAAGAACGGATGGTTTACGGAAACCTGGCCAAGCAGAGAATTTTAAACCACTACAGTAAAGAGAAGATAGCGAAGGCATATGAGGATGTATTTTTATGGGAAAAGTAAGGGTAAGTGTTGCATTAGCATCCTATAATGGGGAAAGATATATTAGAGAGCAGATAGAATCCATTTTGGCAAATTTGAAAGAAGAAGATGAGATTGTGGTTTCCGACGACGGCTCAAAGGACAACACCCTTGCCTTTTTACAGGAATACCAAAAGGGAAAAATTTCCATTCGGATTTTAAAAGGTCCGGGAAAGGGCATTAAAAAGAATTTTGAAAACGCCCTAAAGCACTGCAGGGGAGAATACATTTTTTTATCGGATCAGGATGATGTGTGGACAAGGGATAAGGTGGAGCGTGTCCTGCCCTATCTCCTGGAAGGAAATTACACTTTGGTAAACCATGATGCCAGAGTTATGGACGGGAAATTAAAAAAAGAGATTATGCCGTCATTCTTTGAATACCGGGGCTCTGCGCCGGGATTTTGGAAAAATTATATAAAAAACCGGTATATGGGATGCTGCATGGCCTTTCACAGAAAGCTGCTTTCCCGGGCGCTTCCCATCCCTGAGGAAATCGAGATGCATGACCAGTGGATTGGTCTTATCAATCACATTGCCGGTAATAAAAGCCTTTTTCTAAAAGAACCCCTGGTTTTATACCGCAGGCATGAAAAAAACGTCTCGGATTTTACCCACGGCACGGTTCCTGTGATGATAAAAAAGAGGCTGATTTTGGCAAAAGCCCTTCTGTGTCAGGGGATATTAAAAAAACATTAAGAAAATTTGTGAAATATATACAAAAATATTAAATAATTTACAAAATTATGACGAGAAAATTCTACACTGCTTTTGTCGATTCCGGTTACCGAATCATTGACAGAATTGGAAAAAAGTTATATATTTATGTTAATTGTTTTCCAAAATATGTTATACTTTAGACAATACACATGTCTGAAAGAATGGAGAGATGATGAGTACAAACAGAAAAAAGAAAAAGAACAAAAAAAACAAAGTTGTAATATTTGCAGTTGAAATTGTTGTATTGGTGCTGCTTCTTGTGGGATTGTACCTGTATTTTAAGGTGGACAAGGTTCAGAGCACCGGGCCCATCAATGCGGATGAGGTGGAAATCGAGCTGGATTCCGAGACAAAGGAAGCTTTAAAGGGATACACAAACATTGCACTTTTCGGTTTGGATAACCGTTCTACCGGAAATTACGACGGCGGCAACAGCGATACGATCATGATTGCCAGCATTAACAATGACTCCAAGGAAGTAAAGCTGATTTCTGTATACCGTGATACCTTTTTAAGCGTAAAGGAAGACACCTTTAACAAAATGAACTCCGCCTATGCATATGGCGGCCCCAAAGGAGCTATTGCAGCCCTGAACAAGAACCTGAATCTGGATATCACAAATTATGTTGCGGTGGATTTTGCGGCAGTGGTGGATGCGGTGGATCTCTTAGACGGAATCGAGCTGACTCTTACAGACGAGGAAGTTAAGATAATGAATGACAACTACATTGACGAGATTAATGAGGTGACAAAACACTCTTCCTCCAAGTTATCCGGCGGCGGAACCTATACCGTGGACGGAGTACAGGCTTTGGCATACTGCCGTATCCGTTACACTGCCGGGGATGATTTTAAGCGTACCGAGCGTCAGAGGGAAGTATTAGGCAAGATGATTGACAAGGCAAAAGGCTCTAGTATCTCCACGGTTAGCAGCTTAATTGACACCATGTTTGATGAAATTTCCACAAGTTTTACCAGCAAAGAATTGTTGTCTTTAGCAAGCGGCGTGATGGATTACGAGCTGGCGGGAAATCACGGCTGGCCCTTTGAGCTGTGCACCGGAAACTTTGGATCCAAGGGAAGTATTGTAGTTCCCACAGATCTGGAGACGAATGTGGTGGAACTTCACCAGTATCTCTTTAATGAGGAGAACAATGTTTCTAACACGGTGAAAGGTTTAAGTGAGTATATTGTAAATTACACAGGATGTACCACAAACGCTACTACCAGGTACGACAATCCTCTTACCGGGGATGATAATACCAGCACAACAGACACAGGATTTTCAACAGATGACGGAAGTACGGAATCTGCAGAATAAAAAAGAATTACAGGAGAAGCCCAATTTCTGGGTTTCTCTTTTTTTTCACAAAACTTACACAATAATGGGATACACTACTACTATAAAAATCAGAGGATGAAAGGAATTTTAGCATGAACCAGTTTGATGAAAACAATTCTTATGAAACTTACTATACTCCTTATGAAGAACCGGAAAAACCACCTAAGAAAAAATCAGGCTTCTGGGGGAAAACGGTTCGTTTTACTGCCCTTGCCCTTGTGTTTGGGCTGGTGGCGGGAACATCTTTTTCCGGCACATCTTATTTTTTTGATAAATATTTAAACAGGGGAAATGAAACCGGGGAAGAAAAAAGCGGGGCGGATTTAAATATTGCCCAGTCCACGGAAAATCTTGTGCAGGATATGGCGGATAAGAATGAGATTGCCGGGGAGAAAAGCGCGGTGACGGATGTGTCTTCTATTGTGGATATGGCAATGCCCTCCATTGTGTCCATCACTACCATATCCACCACAAGGGTCCGGAGTTTTTTCGGCTATACCCAGGAATATGAAAGTGAAGGCTGCGGTTCCGGAATTATTATCAGCCAGGATGAGGAAAATCTATATATTGCAACCAACAATCATGTAGTGGCAGGGGCAAATACCCTCTCGGTTATTTTTTCAGACGATTCCCTGGTTACCGCCAAGGTAAAGGGAACGGATCCCAACAGTGATTTGGCGGTGGTCAGTGTAAAATTATCCGACATTGATCAAGAGACAAAAGGGATTATCCGCACTGCCACTTTTGGGGAGTCCCGCCAGGTGAAGGTGGGGCAGGCGGCGGTTGCCATTGGAAATGCCTTAGGATACGGACAGTCCGTGACCAAAGGGGTGATTTCTGCTGTGGACAGGGAAGTGACGGTGCAGGATGAGAGCAACGGTTCTTCCGTTACCAATTCCCTTCTCCAGACAGACGCAGCTATCAATCCGGGGAACAGCGGCGGAGCTCTTCTTAATATCCGGGGGGAAGTTATCGGAATCAACTCCGTAAAATATTCTGAGACCAGCGTGGAGGGCATGGGGTATGCCATTCCGGCGGATGCTGCTATTCCCATTATTAAGCAGCTCATTACCAGGGAGGTGGTGAGAGGTTCTGACAGTGCATATTTTGGAGCTTCCGGGGTGGATATGACAGAGGAAGTGGCAAAGACATACAATATGCCTATGGGAGTTTATATTGCACAGGTGGTAGAGGGAAGCGGAGCTGACAAAGCCGGGCTTGTCCAAGGAGATATTATTACAAAATTTGACGGAAGAAATATTACCGCACAGGAGGATATTGAGAAGTTGATGCAGTATATGTCTGCGGGAACCACGGTGGAAGTGGGATACAAGCGGGCGGTAAACGGAGAGTATGAGGAATTTACCGTGGAAGTTACCTTGGGGAAAAAGAATTAAGGAAAAGGAAGATTTTATAAAATAGGCGCAGGGATGCGCTTATTTTATTTTCCATAGGGGCTGGAAAATATTAAGAAAAATTAAAAAATATTGGTAAGTCTTTCTGTGTTTTCCATCTTGCGGATGATGTGGAGTTGTTTTATAATAAGGCTAACTATTTGTTTGATAAGGAAGGCCTGTAAGGGACAGGCCGGGAAATGAAGGAGTTTATAAATCCAGGAGGAAGCGTATGAGAAAAAAGAGGATTGTAATTGCCCTGGGGCATGAGGCGTTGGGAACCACTCTCCCGGAGCAGAAAATTGCCACTGGAAAGACAGCCAAGGCAGTGGCGGATTTAATTGAGTCAGATTACCAGGTTGTAATCTCCCACTCAAACGGGCCTCAGGTGGGAATGATACATACGGCGATGTCAGAGTTCTGCCGGCTTTATCCGGAATATACAAAAACCCCTATGTCGGTTTGTTCCGCCATGAGCCAGGGATATATCGGTTATGACCTGCAGAATGCCATCCGCACGGAACTTTTAAACCGGGGAATATACAAGACGGTTTCCACGATTTTGACCCAGGTTTGCGTTGACCCCTATGATGAGGCGTTTTATCATCCCAGCAAGATTATTGGCCGGGTGATGACAAAAGAGGAGGCATTGGAGGAGGAGAAAAAAGGCAATCATGTGGTGGAGACCTCCCAGGGTTACCGCAGGATTGTAGCTGCCCCAAAGCCAATGAATATTGTGGAGATTGATGCCATCCGCACTTTAAGCGATGCGGATCAGGTGGTAATTGCCTGCGGCGGCGGGGGAATCCCTGTGCTCACCCAGAATAATAACTTAAAGGGCGCCAGCGCAGTGATAGAAAAGGATTTGGCGGCAGGGAAATTAGCTCAGATGCTTAACGCAGATATGTTTGTTATTTTAACAGGAGAAGAGAAGGTCTGCCTAAATTATAAAAAGCCTGACCAGAAAGCCCTTAATGTGCTTACCGTAAGTGAGGCGGGGGCATACATAGAGGAAGGCCAGTTTGAGGAGGGTACGATTCTGCCGAAAATTCAGGCAGCCGTTGAGTTTATCGGAGACTCCGCAGTAAAGACAGCGATTATCACGAAATTAGATAAATCGAAAGAAGCTTTGGAGGGAACCACAGGAACTGTGATTCGGAAATAAATAGAAAAGAGGAGAGAAAAACAAATGAAAATGGTTAGGAGAACTGCGGCGCTGCTCTTGGCCCTGGCGGTAAGTTTTACGTCAGGTTATACAGATATAACTGCGGCGTCAGTATCAGATTCCTCTGGATATGTGACAGAGGAGGGCACTGCCGGGGAGGCAGGTGTACAGGAGGAGAATGAAATTTCCCTGGAAGAAAATATCCCAGGGACAGAAACCCCGGATATTTCCCAGGGGGAAGTTAATTCGGAGACAGAAACCCCGGAGGTTTTACCGGAAGATGTTTCTGCAGAGACAACGGAATCGGCAGATACTTCCTTAGAGGAAGAGGTGTCAGAGACTCCGGTTTCCACTGAGAGTGCCGAAGAGATTTCCGATACGGAGGAAGCGGTACAGGAGGAGACAGAGGAGCCCTTAGAGGAGGAGACAGAAAAAAAGGCTCGGGGGGCGGAAGAAATCGGCCTTGTGAATTTCCTGGTGGTTTCAGAACCTATGGTGAACACTCCCGGAACCCAGAGAATTATGACCAGCATCGGGGATGGTTCCAGTAAAGTGGAATCTGCTGTTTTAACTTATGAGAATAAAGAGACAGGAAAAACCTATGAGGCAGAGAGCAAAGAGATTTTAGATGACTTTGTTTTATTTGAAATGGATTTTCCAAAAGATTCCCAGACCGGAACTTATCAGTTAAAAGAGCTGACCTACACCATGGAAGGACTTACCACCACAACGGCATTTGCCAAAATGGGGATAGACGCGTCCTTTGGTGTGAATGAAGTGGCGGATACGAAGCCGGACGATGTGCTTTTAACTGACGAGGAACTTTCCGCCTTAACAGAAAGCGTGGAGGCAAATGTTGTCACCTTAGATGAAAATACCGATGCAGAGGATATTGGGGAGGCGCTAAAGCAGGCAGGATGCGATGCCGGTGCCCTTCAGGAAAGCGCAGCGAGAGTAAAGGGCGCTTCATCCAAAGGAATGAGCAGTCTTATTGTGGTGCTTGACCCGGGACATGGGGGAAGCGACGGCGGCGCTACGGGAAACGGCCTTGTGGAGAAAAACCTAAATTTAAAAATCGGCCAGTACTGTAAAGAGGAGCTGGAAAAATATGCAGGGGTTAAAGTCATTATGACCAGGGAGAGCGATACCTATCTCACTTTGGCCCAGAGGGCGCAGGTTGCCATTGACAACAGGGCAAATGTGTTTGTCAGCCTTCACATTAACTCCAATGTCAGCGCCGGGCCAAACGGTGCCAATGTGTATTACCCAAACAATAGCTACAACAGCTCCGTGGGAAATACCGGGAAAAATCTGGCATCTGTCATAGAATCCAAACTTACGGATTTGGGCCTTGCCAGCGGGGGTATCCACATCCGCAATTCAGAGAATAACACAAGATATCCCGACGGTTCCCTGGCGGACTACTACGGGGTAATTAAACGGTGTAAAGAAAACGGAATCCCTGGATTGATTGTGGAACATGCCTTTATCTCAAATGCCAGTGATGCAAAATTTTTAAGCAGCGATGAAAATCTGAAAAAGCTGGGTGTGGCGGACGCTACGGGAATTGCAGAGTATTACGGGTTAAAGAAAGGCGTGGGATTTACCTCCATTGTGGCGGCGGGAAGCGACAGCCTGGAACTGGCCTGGAAGAAAGTAAGCGGTGTCAGCGGTTATGAGATTTACCGCAGCACAAAGAGCGATGGAGGATTTGAAAAAATAGCTACCATTAACTCTTCGGACACCACAAACTACAAAGATACAGGGCTCACACCGGGAACCGTATATTATTACAAAATGCGTACCTTTACGAAATCCGGTTCAAAAACAACTTACGGAAGTTACAGCAAGGTGGAATCCGGGGGAACCATTGCGAAGACAGCCATTAGCTCCTTAAAATCTAAAAACCACAAGAGCCTTGAGATTAGCTGGAATGTTGTGGGAAGCGCCACAGGCTATGAGATTAGCCGTTCCACTTCCAAGGACGGCACGTTTAAGCAGATTGCCATGATAGCGTCCCAGAGCCAGTCTAATTATACGGACAGCACAGTTAAGGCAGGAAAGCTTTACTATTACAAAATCCGTGCTGTAGGCCAGGAGGGAACTACTACGGTTTACAGTGACTGGAGTGATGCCGTGTCGGGAAGGACGGCCATAAAGCCTGCGGGCATACGTGTCAGGTCTAAAAACAGTACCACATTGGAAATTTCCTGGAAGGGAGATAAAAATGCGGCAGGCTATACCATTAAGCGGGCCGAATCTAAAAATGGAAAATATACAAAGATTGCCACAGTCAAAGGCGGAAATACAACTTCCTATGACAACAAAAAAGTAAAGGCGGGAAAGACTTATTATTACCAGGTAGAGGCTTACAATTATAATGGGGAGAAAAAGGGCTACAGCGGTTACAGCAGCGCTGCCAGCGGAAAGACAATAAAAGCAGTTTCCATTACGAAAGTGCAGTCCACCTCCTCCACAAAGCAGACAATTACCTGGAAAAAGAGCAATGAGGCAAACGGTTATCAGATTTATCAGAGTACCTCTAAAAACGGTACATACAAAAAAATAAAGACTATTAAAAACAAAAAGACCACATCTTATAAAGTTTCCGGACTTACACCGGGAGTAAAGTATTATTATAAGATAAGGACTACAAACAAAGTAAACGGCGCAACGGGATACAGTGATTATTCCACTGTCCGGGCAGCAAGGGTTGCAAAGGCGGTAATTGGACAGGCAGAGGGCGTATCAGGGACAAAGATTAAACTTTCCTGGGATAAGGTCAAAGATGCGGACAGCTATGTTATCTACCGCAGCACAAGCAGCGGGGGAACTTACAAAAAAATTGGCACGGCAAAGGGCAGCGCCACCAGCTATACAGATTCCAAGCTTAATATGACGAAAAAATATTATTATAAGCTGGAAGTAAAAATGAAAGGGTACAAAGCTACCGGTACCAGCGGGAAGAGTGCCCGGGCCACTGCGTATCCCATCCGCCAGACGCAGATTGCCTCTGTTGAGCCAAACGACACCGGAGCGCTTCTGATCCGGTGGAACCAGGTAAAGGATATTAAAGGCTATGAAGTGTACCGCAGCACAGAGTGGGACGGTGCTTACACCCTTCTTACAACGGTAAATGACTACAGCGTCACCAGTTTTGCAGATACCACAATACAGCCTTCCGTATCTTACTGGTATAAGGTACGCCTTGTAAACACCTACGACGGGAAGACAATTTACGGGAGTTACAGCGCACCGGCAGAGGGCAGTTCCCTGGCGGCTCCCGGGAATGTGACAGTGACATCTGTATCGGAAACTCAGCTTGATATTACCTGGACGGCAGTAAACGGTGCTTCAGGGTATATTATTTACCGCAGCACCCAGCCCCAGGGGGAATATACAGAGATTGGAAGGGCAGGTAATACCACTGCCTTCTCCGACACCACAGTGGTAAAAGACACCGTATATTATTATAAAATAAAGTCTGTTGATGCAAAGAACAGAACCAGCATATTCAGCAGCGTGGCCTCCGGCTGCGCTGCTGCAAAATTATTAGTGACAAATGCTTCTTTTTCCGGTGGAACGGCTGTAAATGTGGCATGGACGGGGGGGAATGTGAGCGGATATGAACTCTACCGCAGTTCCTCTGAAAAACTCACGGTTTTTCAAAAAATTGCCTCCACCAAGGAAAACGCTTATGTGGACCGGGAAGTGAAAGCAGGAGTCACTTACTATTACAGGGTGCGAAGTTATAAAACCGTATCAGGAAAGACTACTTACAGCGGCTATTCCGATACCCTGTCCACCAATCCCTCTGATTACCGGATTATGGGAGCTGCCAGTGTAACCCCGGCCCAAATGGCGGCTATGTACTGGGCTTCCGGTAAATCTTATCCATCCTCCATCTATTCATCAAAAGGGGCCCCGGACCTGCAGACCTTTTGCCAGATTGTCTACAACGAGTGCGTGATAGAAGGCCTGAAACCGGAAGTGCTTTTTGCGCAGATTTGCCACGAGACAGGATTTTTAGAGTTTGGGGGGCAGGTAAAAGCGGAACAATGTAATTTCGGGGGAATGGGGGCATTGGACAGCGGGGAGAGCGGGGCATCTTTTGCAGATGTGCCCACAGGAATCCGTGCCCAGGTTCAGCACTTAAAGGCGTACGCTTCTGTGGACAGCCTGCGTCAGCCCTGTATTGACCAGAGATTTCACTATATAGCCAGAGGAAAAGCGGAGTATGTGCAGCAGCTTGGCCATGGAAACTGGGCCACAGACACAACTTATGCAGTAAAATTAATGAACAATATCAATAAAATAAAATCGATGTAGGGAAGAGAGGCAGAGAGGAGACATATGAGAAAAATAATTCAGAAACTTTTGGTGGCATTTTTTTGTTTGCTGATGCTTGTGCCGGGAAAGGGCGTGACGGTGCAGGCAGGAGAGACGGGTATCCGTGCAACGGCTATCTCCAGCAGCAGAATGGAACTGAGCTGGAGTGTGACAGAGGGAGCTTTTCAGTATAAAGTGTACAGAAGCAACAGCCTGGAAGGAGGATATTCCAAGCTGGGCACCACAGGGGAAACGGTTTATCTGGATAAGAGCGTAAAAGCCGGAAAAAGTTATTACTATCGGATTGTGCCTGTGGAGGCAGGGACAAAACAGGATATGGAACATGCCGTAAGGACAGTGAAGGCGAAGACGCCGGAGGCTGTGGCAGTTACAAAAATCAGTGTGAAAAGCCCAACAAAGGTAAAATTGTACTGGAACACTTCCAAGGGGGCAAACGGGTATGAAATTTACCGCAGCAGCAAAAAGGAGGAAGGTTATACTCTTGCCGGGACAGTGAAAGGGAGAGAAAATACAGTATACACGGACAATACTATTGTCCCGGGAAGAACCTATTATTATAAAATTCTCCCCACGGTGTCAAATAACGGAGTGGCGGGCAAGGGAAGTTTTTCTGCTCCCATAAAAGTAAAGACTGTGGCAAAAACAGAGATTACGGAAATTTCTTCCTTAAATTCCGGCTCCATGCAGCTTGTGTGGAAAAAAGTGAGCAATGCAGAGGGATATGAAATTTACCGCAGCACAAAAAAAGACAGCGGGTATAAAAAGATAGCGTCACTGAAAAGAAATGCGGATAAATATACGGACAAGTCCGTAAAAACAGGAAAGAAATACTATTATAAAGTGGTTACCGTGGGAAAGTTAAACGGGAAAAAAATTACCAGCGGCTATTCCAACCCGGTGTCCAACAGGGCGTTAAGCAGGGTAAAGATTTCTTCCGCAAACTCCACTTTGGAGGATGCTGTAAAAATAAAGTGGAAAAAAGTTACGGGGGCAACGAAATATAAAATATACCGTGCCACTTCCTCAAAGGGCTCTTACAAGCACATTGCAACGGTAAAGTCCAACGGAAAGGATACCCAGTCCTACACGGACAAAAAGGTGACTGGCGGAAAAAATTATTATTATAAGGTTCAGGCGTATTCCAGCAGTGACGGTATCATTGCGGCGGGAAAAGGAGACAAGTCAGAGTATAAGAAGGCTACTCTAAATTATGCCATTATGGGAAAATCCACGGTAACTGTAGATCAGATGGTAAAATTTTATAATATGTCGGGAAAGAAGTACCCTTCCATCTACAAAGACAAAGGAGCCAAAAATATTAAAAAGTTCTGTGAGATTCTTTTGGATGAGTCTGAGAGAGAAGGGGTGAGGGCGGAAGTGATTTTTGCCCAGGTGTGCCTGGAGACAGGATATTTAAGTTTCGGGGGCCAGGTGAGCGCAGGCCAGTGTAACTTCAGCGGTTTGGGCGCCACAGACGACGGGGCGGCAGGAGCCACTTTTAAAGATGTGAGAACGGGACTGCGAGCCCAGGTGCAGCACTTAAAAGGCTATGCATCAAAAGACAGCTTAAACCAAAAATGTGTAGACCCAAGGTTCCAGTACCTCACCCACAGAAGGGGCTCCACCCCCTATGTGCAGAATCTGGGTAACGGGAACTGGGCCACAGACCCTAACTATGCTTCTAAGTTAATGACCCTGATTAAAAAGATGAAAAGCTGTTAGGGGGCGGGAATATGAAACAAAAGAAGTATTTCTTTTTCACAGCCCTGACGCTGATTTTCTGTCTGTCCCTCTCCGGCTGCAAAACCATAGGCACCGGGGGAAAGAAAGAGCAGGGGCAGACAATTTTAGAGAGAGAGATCATTCAGGAGTCTTTAGAAAAAGGGGGAAAAGAATCCACAGAAGAGCAGACGGAAATTTCTGTGGAGGATACCCAGGAGGCGGTAACAGAGACAGAAACCGAAACCCGGACAGTCCTTGAGACAGAAGAAAGGGGCATTGAAGAAGAGCCCGATTCTCAGGAGGGAAGCGACGGGGAAACAAAAACGCTTCCCGAGGGGTCTCATATTGTGTGCATCGACCCAGGGCACCAGGCGAAGGGAAACAGCGAGCCGGAGCCTATAGGGCCGGGGGCTTCTGAGACCAAGGCAAAAGTGGCCTCAGGCACCAGGGGAAGCACCACGGGCCTGGCGGAATATGAACTGACCCTTCAGGTATCTAAAAAACTCCGGGACATTTTAATTGCCAGGGGATACAGCGTGATTATGGTGAGGGAGAGCAATGATGTAAATATCAGTAACCGGGAGCGGGCGGACGTGGCTAACAGCAGCAATGCGGAAGTTTTCCTTCGGATTCACGCTAATGGATCCGAGAACAGCAGTGCAAACGGCATTATGACCATCTGCCCCACGCAAAACAACCCTTACTGCAGCAATATCTACAGCCAGTCACGGAAGCTGTCGGACAAGGTTTTAGACGCCATGGTAAGCGCTACCGGGGCAAACAGAGAACATGTGTGGGAGACGGATACCATGAGCGGCATTAATTGGTGCCAGGTGCCTGTCACCATTGTGGAGATGGGGTATATGACAAACCCTGCGGAAGACGCCAATATGGCGGATTCCTCCTACCAGGATAAACTGGCGGCGGGAATTGCCGACGGTGTGGATGCCTATTTTTCTGAATAAGAGGAAAATTTTGTTATTTTTGAATAGATTTCCTGTTTTCAATCGTATTATATATGAAAGAAAAAAACGGATGGAGGAAAAGAGCATGAAAAAAGTAACAGCAATTATAACATTTGTCTTGATTCTGTCACTGAGTACAGCCACCGTGTTTGCCCACGGCCATGGGGGACACAGCGGCCACGGAGGCCATAACCAGGGCGGAAATTGTCAGGGAAGCAATTATGTGGATGCCGACGGTGACGGAGTCTGTGACAACAGGGGAACTATTGTATGCGGGGCAGGCGCCAGCTGTGGGCACAGAAACGGAGGCAGGCATATAGATGCCAATGGAGACGGCATCTGTGACAACTCCAAATATTCTATTAATTATAAGCTATGCGGCGGGAAAAATAATAAAAAGAACCCCACATGCTATTACAACGGAAAAAGTGTAAAGCTGAAAAATCCAACCAGGAAAAATTATGTATTTAAGGGATGGTATACGGACAAGAATTATAAAAATAAAGTAACCACCATAAAAAAGGGAAGTGTTGGAAAGAAGACTCTTTACGCAAAGTGGAAAAAGAAATAGCATAAAAATGGACATTGTGCAGAATAGAGCAGAGACAAAAACAGGAAGGAAAATCCTCCTGCCTGAGGGGCAGATTTCCTTCCTGTTTTTTATGTAAATGGAAAGTGCATCTGCAAAATTAATTCATCACAGCTTCCACTTTCACTGTTTTTCCAACCATATTCTCATCATAAGGAATCACATTTCCCTCAAGGGAAACGCCGTCTACCGTAAGACTTTTCACACCTTTTTCCACATGGTTTGGATTTTTTACCGTAATTTCATAGGTAACTCCTCTGAAATCCCTCTTTGCAGTAAAGCCCTCTAAGGAGGAGGGGATACAGGGGTCTATCCCAAGGCCGTCATAATCCGGCCGGATGCCCAGGATAAACTGGGACACATTTAAAAACGTCCATGCCGCCGTCCCTGTGAGCCAGCTATTCTTGGCCTCCCCGTGGTTCTTTGCGTCTTTTCCCGCAATCATCTGGGAATACACATAAGGCTCTGTGCGGTGGATTTCGCTGATATCCTCGATGTAGGCCGGGCATGTCCTGGTATACACCTGCCATGCTCTGTCCCCTCTGCCGATAACGGTCTCCGCAATGGAAATCCAGGGGTTGTTATGGCAGAAAATACCGGCGTTTTCTTTATATCCCGGGGGGTAGGAGGAAATTTCCCCAAGCTCCACATGGTATCTGCGGTAAGGGGGCTGTAAGAGCACAATGCCGTATTTGGTGTCTAAAAGTTTTTCCACGGACTCCATGGATTTTTGGCAAAGCCCTTTCTCTTTGCCGATTTCCGCCATAACGCAGAATCCCTGGGGCTCTATGAAAATTTGGCCCTCCTCACATTCTTTGGAGCCGATTTTTTGTTCGTAGGCATCGTAAGCCCGCAGGAACCATTCTCCGTCCCAGCCGTCTTTTTCCACGGCAAGGCACATATCTGCAATGGCTTTTTCCGCTAAGGCGGCTTCCTCCAAAAGTTCTCTCTTTTTACAGATTTCCACATAGTCTTTTCCGTATTTTACAAACATTCCCGCAATGAACACGGACTCTGCCACAGGGCCTTCCGAGGGGCCGAAGGTCTGGAAGGATTCTCCTGGTTCCTTGGAAAAGCAGTTTAAGTTCAGGCAGTCGTTCCAGTCAGCCCTGCCGATTAAGGGGAGTTTGTGGGGGCCTAAATGCTCTATGGTATAGTGGAAGGAACGCCTTAAATGCTCCATAAAGGGAACGGCGGTGTCCATATCGTTGTCAAAGGGAGTTATCTCATCTAAAATACTGTAATCCCCGGTTTCTTTTATGTAGGCGGCAGTTCCGGCTATGAGCCACAGAGGGTCGTCGTTAAAGCCGCTTCCGATATCGGAATTGCCCTTCTTGGTCAGTGGCTGGTACTGGTGGTATGCGCTTCCGTCGGCAAACTGGGTGGAGGCAATATCCAAAATCCTCTGTCTTGCCCTGTCAGGGATTAAGTGGACGAAGCCTAAAAGATCCTGGCAGGAATCCCGGAATCCCATGCCCCTTCCGATGCCGGACTCATAGTAGGAGGCGGAGCGGGACATGTTAAAGGTAACCATACACTGGTACTGGTGCCACACATTTACCATGCGGTCTAATTTTTCCTCGCTGGAAGATACGGTAAAGTGGGACAGAAGGTCATTCCAGTAATTCTTTAAATCAAGAAGGGCCGCATCCGCTTTCTCCGCCGTGTCAAATTTTTCCAGAAGGGCTTTTACCGGGGCAAGGTTAATCTCATCTAAAGCGGTAAACTTCTCATCCTCAGGGTTTTCCACATATCCAAGTACAAACACGAAGGTCTTGGATTCCCCTGGAGTTAAGGTTAGCTTAATCTGATGGGAGCCAATGGGAGACCATCCGCTGGCAAGGGAATTTCCGGCGGCGTTTTCCATTACGGCTTTCGGTGCGGAATTCTCCCCGTAAGCCCCAAGGAAAGTGTCCCTGTCCGTATCGAATCCGTCCACAGGGGCGTTTACGGAGTATACGGCATAGTGGTTTCTCCGCTCCCTGTACTCTGTCTTGTGGTAGATTTGGGAGCCATGGATTTCCACCTCACCGGTGTTAAAGTTCCTCTGGAAATTGGTCATATCGTCCATAGCGTTCCAGAGACAGAACTCTACATAAGAGAAAAGGGAAAAAGATTTCTCTGTATTACTTTCATTGGTTAAAGTGACCTTATTCACCTCGCAGGAGGAGCCTATGGGGACAAAAGCCGTCATCTCTGCCTTAAGTTCATTTTTCACCCCGGTAAAAACGGAGTATCCTAACCCGTGGCGGCACTCATAGCTGTCAAGCTCTGCCTTAGTGGGCATCCAGCCAGGATTCCACACCTTCCCGTTTTCGTTAATATAGTAGTAATGTCCGTTGGAATCCAGAGGAATGTTATTGTAGCGGTATCTGGTGAGGCGCAGAAGCTTGGCATCTTTATAGAAGCTGTACCCTCCTCCTGTGTTGGAAATAAGGGAGAAAAAGTCCTCGCATCCCAGGTAGTTTATCCAGGGCAGAGGTGTTTTGGGGGATGTAATTACATATTCTTTGTTTTTGTCTTCAAAATATCCGAATTTCATATGAGACCTCCTGATTTATATAATATTTTAATGTAACCTAAACAATAACGAAAACGTTTAAGCTATTGTGTTTTCTGGTTTTGAGTATAATAGAAAAAGGTAAAAATTGCAAGGGGAAATTAAAAACAATAATACAAAACAATGCGCAAGATTAAGTTATGTGCAAATTGTATAAAAAAATACAAATATCCATGTATATATTCACGAATAAATAAAAAGGTGTTGCATTTTTTTGTCAAAGGCTGTATAGTTGAACTACGAAAACGATTAAGAAATTTGTTTTAGACAGCAAGGAGAAGGCCTATGGTATCTTTAAAGGATATTGCGAAAGTTTGTGGGGTGTCCACGGCTACCGTGAGCAAAGCGTTAAATAATCAAAAAGATATCGGGGAAGACACCAAGGTGAAAGTGAAGGATGCAGCGGCGAAGCTGGGATACTTTCCAAATTCGGCAGCCCGGGCCTTAAAGACAAAACGGTCTTATAACCTGGGGGTTCTCTTTCAGGATGCAGCCGGCAGGGGTCTCACCCATGAATACTTTGCTGCGGTGCTGAATGGATTTAAGGTTCAGGCGGAGAGCGTGGGATATGATATCAGTTTTTTAAGTTCAGAAAACAGGCAGATGTCCTATTATGAACACTGCAGGTACCGGAATTTTGACGGGGTGGCTGTGGTGTGTGCAGATTTTCGGGATGCGGAAGTCCAGGAGCTGTTAAACAGCGATATTCCCATGGTGACCATTGATTACCTGCATCAGAATTGTACTTCCGTAAGTTCGGATAACGTAAAAGGAATGCAGGAACTGGTCAATTACATATATCAAAAGGGACACAGAAAGATAGCTTATATCCATGGAGAACTTTTTTCCTATGTGACCAAGGAACGTCTTACCAGTTTTTACAGAACCACAGATTCCCTGGAACTTGACATACCGGAAAGTTATGTCAGGGAGGCAAAGTATTTGGAGACAAAGCCTGCGGCGCAGCTTACCAGGGAACTTCTAAAGCTTAAGGATGCCCCTACCTGTATTATCTATCCTGACGATTCCTCCTCCATCGGAGGGAGAAACGCCATTGTTGAGGCAGGGCTTAGGATAGGAGGGGACATATCCATTGCGGGGTACGACGGTAATCTTATTTCCAGGCTGCTTCACCCAAAGCTTACCACGGTAAGCCAGAATGCAGATAAAATCGGAAGAGAAGCCGCCAGGCATCTTGTAAAGGCCATTGAAAAACCGAAAACGACTCTTGTTCAAAGAGTGGTTATAGAGGGAAATCTGATACCGGGTCAGTCAGTGGAAGATTTCCTGGATGTGGAAACATCCAACACTTAAAATTTTCATAACAGGAGGAAAAAATATGAAAAAGAAACTTATCAGTACATTATTATGTGCAGCAATGACAGCATCCATGTTGGCAGGGTGCGGCAATGGAGGAGACGCAAACACAGATGCACCTGCAAATGAGCCTGCAAAGGAAGAGACCCCAGTGATGTAGCAGATGAGGCAGCAGATTCCACAGAAGCTTCCCAGGGAAGCGACGCAGCGGCTTCCGGCGGGGTAAGTTATTCAGGGGAGCTGAGCATTATGCACTACTCCACTTCCGAGGAGTCAGAAGGAAACGGCGGATCCGACGGATTCCGTACCATGCTTGCAGAGTGGAAAGAGGCCAATCCCAATGTAAACCTTTCTGAAAATGTACTTGCAAATGACGAGTACAAAACTCAGATTGCCACATTGGCGGCGGCAGACGACCTGCCCGATGTGTTTCTGCTTCAGGGTATGAACACAAAGGCATGGGCAGAGCAGGGGCTTGTAATGGATTTGACAGATGTTGTAAACAATTCCCCTTATGCAGCAGATTACAAACAGGATTACTTTACACCTTTTAAAGACGGTGACGGAAAGATTTACGGACTTCCCGTACTGACAGGCGGAAGCTGTACCGTAGTTGTCTACGACAAACAGATGTGGAAAGACGCAGGGTATGATTCTTTCCCGGCTACATGGGATGAAGTTCTGGCAGCAAAAGACAAATTCTCCGGTGACGGCGTGGATACCATCGCTTTTGGCAACAGCGGAAAATGGCAGGGAAATTCCTGTTTTATGTCAACCATCGGTGACATGTTTACAGGAAAAGACTGGTTCCAGTCCATTATCGACAAAGGCGGCGCAAAATTTACAGACCAGGAATTCGTAGACGCCCTGAAATTTACCCAGGACGCTTTCAAATCCGGCGTATTTAACGCAGATTTCAATGCAATTTCCAATGAGGATGCCCGTGAGTACTATATTTCCGGGGAAGCGGCAGCATTTATCGGCGGCAACTGGGATGTTTCTTACATAATGGCAACACTGTTGGAATCTGATGAGGAAAAATACAACAACATCGGATTTGCCACATTCCCCTCTATCGAAGGCGCAAAGGGTGATACCAACGTACAGAATATTGGTTTGGGATATGGTATGGCAATCAACTCCAAAGTGGCAGAGGACCCGGAGACTGTGGCAAAGGATACCCAGGCAGCATACGAATCAAATTATTAAAAGGTTTTGAATTGATAAGCATTGGAGGTCTCGTCCCTTGCGGGGCGGGACCTTAAAAATTGAATTGATAAAGGAGGTTGGGTTATATGCTTAGATCCATTAAGCCTAAGGGGCGGGTCATTGCCTTATTTTTGTGTATCCCCGTTATCTGGTATGTGTTTTCTGTGTTTGTTCCCCTGTTGACTGCTGTGTTTTACAGTCTTTTTGAGTGGAAGGGAGGGCCTAAGAAAACATTTATCGGCCTTGCAAATTACATAGACCTGATAAAAGACGGAACATTCTGGGAGGCTTTCAGCCACAATATCTATCTTGTGCTTGCCTGTATTGTGGGGCAGGTGGGCATAGCTTTCGTGTTTGTTTTAATTGTAAACTCAAGGTTAGTAAAATTAAAAGGCATTCACAGGACCTTCGGATTTTTCCCCAGCACCATATCAGCGGTATGTATCGGATTTATCTGGATGATGATATACGATTACAAGAGGGGTGTTTTAAACTGGCTTCTCACTGTGACAGGACATGAGGATAAGGTTAAGGTCTGGTTAAACGAGCCGTTCTTGTTATGGTTCTTGTGGCAATTCCCTTAATCTGGCAGTTTATCGGCTATTATATGGTAATCCTTTTATCCGCTATCTCCTCCGTGGACGCAGAGATTTTCGAGGTTGCGGAGTTGGACGGGGCAAATGCTTTCCAGAGGGCGATTTACATCGTACTGCCTTTGATTAAAAATACCCTTTTGGTCTGCGTTACCCTGTGTGTGGCAGGTAACATGAAAGCCTTCGACCATATATACACCATGACGGAGGGAGGGCCGGGAACATCCTCCATGGTTATGGCCATGTACGGTTATAAAATTTCTTTTGCCCAGATGAACATGGGATACGGCAGCGCAATCTCCGTAGGTATTTTTATTGTCAGCCTGATTGTAATCGGCGGAAGCCAGAAACTTATGAATTGGCTTATGCGGGATAAGGGGGTAGAGTAATATGGCACAGATGGAAAAAATTACAGGGGGCAGAACCACCGGGGAAAAAGTAAAGACAGGTATTCTTGGGTTTTTCCATTTCCTGTATCTTTCCTCTGGTATGGATGTTCTACTCATCCTTAAAGACAAAGCGGGTATTTAACGCAGATATTATGGGGCTTCCCAAGGAGCCTACCTTTAGCAACTATCAGAAAATTATGACAAATGCGGATTATCACATCGGCCAGTCCAAGTCGGTCATTGAGGCTGTAAAAAATCTTGTGTCTATGAACTTTAGACTTTCCTGATAAGAATTAGATATGTAAGAGTATTT
>NZ_RAZG01000051.1 GCF_003612565.1 Roseburia sp. 1XD42-69
TTTACTGAGGACACAGCTTCAAGCAGCATAGCATAGGAATTAAGATAACTGAATAACTGCCAGTATTGAATTTTCAAGGTGCATAGGCTAAATCTATGTGCGAAGTTTGAGTTATTAACAAAAAGAAAGCAGAGGAAATCACAATGTTTAGAATTAATAAAACATTCGGAAAAGCGAATATCTCAAAAACCATTCGGTTTACGGAAGAATTAAACAGCACCCTCACTGTACTTGCCAGAGGGGAGGATATTTCTTTTAATGAGCTGGTGTTGCGCTGTTGTCAATATGCAATAGATCATTATGACGGTGAGGTCGATATTAAAAACATACAGGAAGATTAAAGGAAAGGAGCTCAAATGATAAAAATTGCTATCTGTGATGATAACAATGAAGAGTTGGAACTTTCAAGAAAAATCATTTCGGAAATTATGGATGATCATAAGATTCCTTGTGAGATAGTTGGATTTTGTGAAGGAGAAATGTTGTTACATACAGATTTGGATTTTCATCTTATATTTCTGGATATTATAATGGATGAAAAAAATGGGATAGCGGTAGGAAATGAGATATATAGAAGGAACCGCCAGACCAAAATTATATTTCAGACAAGCTTTAAAGAATATTGCAAAGATGCCATTAATGCGTCCCATGCATTTGCTTTTTTGGAAAAGCCATTGACCAGAGAAGAAGTGAAAGTACAGTTAGAGGCGTTTATAGAGAGTGATATGGATTTGACAAATCCCAGCATGGAGTTTAAAAATGTCATTTGTCTCCATGATGGGGAGGAGGAAATTCAGCCTGTAGTCAGTCTTCCTATACGGGAGATTATTTATTTTTGTTACCTGAAGGCAAGAAAACAGGTAAAGATTGTCACAGAAGATTCCGAATATATCTGCAAAGCTGCAATGGTTACTGTGGAAGAAAAGATGAAGCCTTTTCGATTTGCCACAAGCTGTCGGGGCATCCTTGTGAATTTGGAAAATATAGAAAGGGTTCAAGGTTATGACATTTTTCTGAAAAATGGAGAAAAAGTTACGCTTTCCCAGAAGCGGGCCCATGAGTTTAAAGTAAAATTAGGGGGCTATATACAGAATCCCGGCTATGGGAGGTAAAGATTTGGATAAGATAATTTTAGTTTTCTGTTCGTTAGTGTCCTGCATTATTTCGGTTAATATTTTATTTCAATTTATGAATGAAAGGTATACAAAGGTCTCGGGAAATAAGTGGTTATATAAATTTTTACCTACAGGATGCATACTTTTTATTACAGGAGTAAATGCACTTATGATTCCGCTGCTGAATATGGCTGTGCATGTTCTTCTTTTTGGGATGTTGACTTGTTTCCTGTATTCAGGGGGAAAAGGTATAAATAGAATTGTAGAAGTAGAAGCTTTGTACATAGTGATTGCAATATCTGAATCATTGGGTATGCTTTTATTGGATTTTTTACTTAAGGCAACAGGAAGAATTCCCGATAGCCCGGCGATATTAAAGAGCATGGAAACGGCTTTTTCCAAAATAGCGGTTTTATTTTTATATTATGTTGTTTATAGCAGATTGTGGAAAAAGACCGAGTTACGCACAAAGAAACAGTATTTTCTGTATTTTATAATGTTTTTATATAGCATTGTGAATATATTAATGCTTACAACTATATCTGATAGAGAAAATCTGGTTATCTTGATGGTCTGTGTGGGAAGTATCATTTTTTGTAATATGTATATGTTGTATTTTATCAAATTCTCTGATGAAAGAAATATATATAAACTTAAAGTGGAGATGATGGAGCAGCAGGAAAAACTTCAGTATGGAAATTATAAAATTCAGATGGAAAAATATACGGAAGCGATGAGAATTATACACGATGTGGATAAATATGTAAAACACATGGAAACTTTGTATCGGGAAAGGCTTATGGAAGAAGCAATCGTCTATACAGATCAAATTAGTGACCGGCTAAAAGGCCTTTTACCCACTAAGTTTACAGATAACCCTATATTAAATTGCCTTTTGTCTGAAAAGAAAAAGGAAGCAGAGGTATTGGGAATTCAATTTGAAGTGAAAAATTTTACTGGGGAAGTAAATTTCATGAGAGCTATAGATATTACCACTCTGTTTGGAAATTTAATTGATAACGCTATGACAGCGGCAAAGTGCACAGAAGAAAAGTATGTGGGAGTATCTGTTAATATGCTCAATGAAATGGTTTCTATCCGAGTGGACAATTCCGTAAAACAGGAAATACCTATTAAAAACGGGGAAATATGGAACAAGGGTATAGGTATTTTAAATATAGAGCGATGTGTGGAAACATATACGGGAAGTATAATATACAGTTATAGGAATGGTATACTTTGTTGTGACATAATATTAAACAGACCGGAAAATGAATAAAGTGTATGTAAAGCAGATTCGCCAGGGTCTGCTTTTTAATTGTTTTTTAGTGATTTTTGAGAAACCCCAGTTAAAAAATACTCAAAAATAGACAAAAAACTGTAAGTCGGAACAAAAAATTGTCTCTCGGGACAAATCTATTGAAATTTCTGCAAAAAAATGTATATAATGACAAAAATAAAAAACAAGGAGGATTTTACAACAATGAAAAAACTTTTCGTAAAAATGGGAACTAAATTAGTTAGTGAAAATGCAAAGAGGGAAGCAGACAGCGCATGTCTTTTTTGGGCATACCAGCCAAAGATGCCGGAAGCTGTAAAAAAGATGAAGAGAGAAAAGAAATAAAGTGAAAATCACTTATGATTATCTGGTGGAAAAAGCGGTAAACTGCCTGGTGAAAGAAAATACGGCCAGCCCTGAGGATGTGGAAATATACCGGTTTGGGGTAGAAGTAACATTCTTAAAAATAATGCATCTATTTTCGGATTTCTTAATCGCTGTCTGTATGAAAAAAGTTCCTGAGTTTCTCATAATTTTCGGCATATTCTGTGCGTTCAGGCGAAATACAGGAGGTTATCACGCAAAGACAAGGGTTGGATGCTACGTGTTTTCCTGCCTGGCAGTAGCTGCCGCTTTGGCAGCAACGGAAGCAGAAGTAAGATTGCTGTATATTTGTATGATTTCACTTTGTGAAGCGGTAATCTTAATACTTATTTCTCCGGTAGAAAATGAAAACAGACCCCTGGATGAGGAGGAAATATCCTGTTTTAAAAAGAGATTATATATACTGACAGCCATATATTTTACCGCCCTTATCATCACAATAAAAATGGGATATTTCCAGCTTCTGTGGCTGTTCACCATCGGATTGTCATTAACCACAATCTTGACCTTGCTGGGGAAATTTCAGGAGGAAAGAACCCCCGGGGGAAAATGAAACTGCGGATAGCATACCGCTTGAAAGAAATAAGGGCGTATCTCTTAAAGGGGTGCACCCTTTTTCGTATATTTGCTTTGCAGATACAAAAAAACCTTGGGAAAATGCAAAACTTTTATGTGAGGAAATTTTATGGACGAGAGAATAGATATTTTAAATCGACAGCATTTTGTTCAGGGCGTAGGAAAAGTAATCCATCAGTTGTCTGCCCACAAAAAAGGATGCTGCTTTGCCATTGAAGGAAGTTGGGGAATTGGGAAAACATTTGTGTTAGAGGAAATAGAAGAAAAAATAAAAAGGACAGAAGATAAATATTTTTTATTCCACTATAACTGCTGGCAGTATGATTATTATGAGGAGCCTGCGGTAGCGGTTATATCGGCCATGATAAGCTCATTTGAAAGGGACAGGACAATATTTAATAAAGATTTGGAGGATACGGTAGAAGCGGGGTATCTGTTTGTTGGTAAGAAATTAAAAGAGATAGCGGGGTTATATCTCAAAAATAGAATTGGTGTTGATTTGATTAGCTGGGCAGGGGAAATTGCAAGTATAAAGAAAGGAAATGCGTCTGCAGAGTACAATTTTGACAAAATGTTTAACTTTAGCCAGACAATTGAGATGGTGAGGAAAGATTTGCAGGAAATGGCGGAGCAGAGAACCATTCTGCTTGTTGTAGATGAATTGGATAGATGTATTCCCCAATACGCAATTAAAGTTTTGGAAAGACTGCATCATATTTTTTATGGATTAGACAATTTAATCGTAATTTTAGCGATAGACAGAAGGCAGTTAGAGCATTCCGTAGAGGAAATGTTTGGAATTAACAGCCTGGAAGACAAGAGGATAGATGTTGAAAAATATTTGAAAAAATTTATTGATTTTTCTATGGAGCTGGACGGGGGAGAAATGAGTCCAAATTATTTCCTGAAATATAGGGACTATTTTAATAAGTTTTTTGTGACGGAAGATGACAATTTACAAAGTGTAACGGATTTGCTTTTGCCATTGCTAAAGACTTTAGATATCCGGCAGCAGGAAAAAATGATAGAAAAAATTTCTATGGTACATTCAATCGCATGTGCAGAAAAAATCCATATTTCAGTGCTGGGTTTTGAAATATTGTTTGAGATTTTAGACTTATGGGGGTTTGGGGATAAGAGATATCTGGTGCTGATAAATAACGCACATTATATAAGCTTAGAGCAAAAATTAGGAGATAAGCTGGAGCTTTTAAAGACCATGGAAAAAAAATCATGGGTTTTAAAAAGGGGAATGGGAGATAAAAAAGTAGTAAAGACAAACTTATTAGGCAAAATATTTTGGTATTTTGCTAACATATTTAATATTGAGGAAATACCTTATCAAAGCCTATACGAGTCGGATGAGGAAGTTCAGAAAAATATATTGGCTGCGAAAGGGTTCTGTGAATTTCATAAATATTTGAAATAAGAGAAGGGGAAAAGAATGACAAGTGATGCGGAAAGATTCCTTGCGCGTGTAATTGATAGCGCAGATGGAGACAGTGAAGTGGAACAGGTTATTGATATAAAAGAATTAAAGGAAATTATTAATGTTGAAAAGAGATATTCCAGGCTCTTGGAAGAACTGCATGAAAAGGGATATATAGAAAATTTTCGACAGGTGGAAGATGATACGGTTGCAGTAAAATTATCGAAAAAAGGAAGCGGTTATTTTAAGAGAGAAAGTGTATCAGTTGTAAGTCATAGTGATGGGGGATGGAAAAAACGTAAAAATTTTGACAAGATACATGAACAAGTGATGGATAAATATATTAAGAAAAGAGTGGGAAGCCTTGAGATTGAACCGGCCACATTTGGGGATTATTCCGAGCTATTTCAGTATTTTGTAAAAGTGAAAAATGATGATTCTGAAGAACAGAAAGTCGAAAATTTATTTGAATTTATCGTGGACAAAGTTCATCAGACACAAAATGAAAATTACATAAAAATATTGGGGCCGGACGGGACAGGCAAAAGCACATTTTTGTCTCTGCTGTATTTGTATCTATACGAAAGTTATTGTGAAAACAGGCTGCAGGAATACCCATACTATATTAACTTACATTATTATGACCGAGAGGTAGTTGATGTAAGGTGCCTGGAAGAAATAAACGGCGCCATAGAAAAGAAAATCAGAGAGGACTTAAAAGAATTACTAAAGCTTAGTGAGAGCAATGAAGAGACAAACTTTTTGATTATCATAGATGGAAATGATAAATATAACAGAACACATCTGAGGTCCGGTGTTTTTTTAGAAAAGGTTTTGAAAGGAATCAAGGCGCATAAAAAAATCATATGCCTGGGAGAAAAGACAAATATTCATTTTTATAGAGAGCGGAAACCAAATGCTTATATTGACAGCGAGACAAGCTTTACATTTTATTTTTCACCAATTTACATTAATGAGAGGAAAAAATGGGGAGATATCATTGAGAAGTTCTGCCAAATTTATAATTTCAGAAAACAAATAATAAAAATTAGCGAATGTATTGATAAATTTAATATTAAGGAAATTGACTTTAATTTACTGACGGTTTTTTGTGAAGTATCGAAAAAAAGAAATTTGGCAAACATTTTTTCTATCAGCAATTTGTACAGTGAGTATTGTCTGGACTATTTGGAGCAGGATGAAAAGAGTTTAAAAACAAGTATTTTTTTGGCATATAAATATTTTATGACAGAGGATTTTATTGATCAAAGCATTATCTATTCTAATTGGAGAGAGTGGGAATTAGTGCATCAGCACAAAGCAATGTCCAATTATTTGCTGGCGCTCCATTATTCTGATTTGATTTTTGAGGGAAAGGAAGAGAATTATGCCCAATTTCAATGTGTCTTTACAAATGGTATTAATATTTTTCTGAAATCAATTATAAACGAAGGGCAGGACCGGCAAAAAAGAGCAAAGAAGTTTTGTGAAATTTTATTTGAAAAAGGTGATTTCAGGGCAAAGGCCCAGGCAGCTTATCTTTTGGGCAGATTTATAGATACGGATTTACAGGATGAGGCCAGAGAACTTTTAAAGGAACAATTAGAGATCTGGGAGAGGGAGAGTGCTGTAAAGTGCAAGGAGCAGGTAAAAAGGCAGAGGTATTTTGTAAAACGCTCCATTTTAGTTAGTTTGCTTAATCTTGAAGAGAGTACAGCCGGAGAAACATTGCTGAATGAGTTGTTTGACTATCCATTAATGAATGAGGTAAACAGAGGATTTTATTTGCAATATTATGACGATGTTCCCCAGAGACAGCCTGAGATGGTAAACCTTAAGGATACTGGAAGATATAAAATCACCCATACAGTCAGTGTCTTATTTAATTATGTCAATAATCCGTTTAAGAAGAAACAGACAGATTTGAATTTAACAGGGTCATTTGATTTTCAGATTCACCTCTTTACGTTGTGTTCTCTTATTCAAATCAGATTAAATGACAAACAGTATAATGCGGAAAGGGATGAATTGTGCATGATTCTTTCCAGAGCTATCGAGGAAATGGAAAGCAGTCTGGAAGACAATATGTTAGTTTATATTTCAATGCTTCTTGATGATATTAAGAATAAGGCGAATACGATAGGGCATTTGTATCATGAGTTATATGCATTAAAGGATATCCAGAGAAGTGGATGGGTAGAGAAAATCCAAAAAGGCAGCATACAAGTGGACAGATTTGAAAATGTAGTGGAGCATACATATTATGCATGGCTGTTAGGAATGCTTTACCTGCCGGAGAAAAAGCCGGAGGGTGAAAAATATAACAAGTATGATAAAAAGAAGATTTTGAATTGTCTGCTCATTCACGATTTGGCGGAAACTTATATGGGAGACCATTTACCGGAAAAGACTACGGGATTGATTAAGGCAGAGGAAAAAGATATTATTCAGGCGATTTATCAGTTTTGCGTATATAAACGGGGCGGGGCAATATTTGAAAAATGGAAAGAAGAAGAGTGGAGGAAAGAAAAAAATAAAATTAAAACTGCTCCAGGGAAAAAGATTTTGGAGGAGGTTGTTTTGAAGAACTTTAGAGATATTTTAGAAAAATCTTAGGGCAAATAGACATTTTGCTTTTAAGGGGTAAATGGTAAGGATTAAATAAAATTTTTTAATCTTATACGTTTCCTCTGTGTGTTGTTATGATTTTTCCAAGGAGGATAATATTATGGATAAAGCAGAAAAAGATTTCAACATACAAGTGGGAAAAAGACTTAGGGAATCAAGGGAAAAACTGGGATGTACCCAGGCTGTGTTTGCGGAACTGCTTGGGGTTTCAACGGAACATTACCGAAAGTATGAGTCCGGTGCCACCAGGGTATCTGGTTATAAACAGTTGCTTTTGTATCATAAATATGGAATCAGCCCGTTTTATCTGGTTACAGGAACTTATATGCACAATACCATGGATGTTTCCGACTATCTGGCAAATTGTAGTAAAGAGCAGCAGGTGTTCTTTATGGAGCAGTCCTTTGCTTATATTTTAAAACGGTTGAAAACATAAAAGTTTTATTGTAATATGCCGCAGCCACAAGGAGGCATTGAAAATATGAAGAAAAGAAATTGGAATGAGAAAAGAAAATTTTGTATTTTAGACAGTAGTAAAGGCATGGAAGAAGAGAGTATATGGAGGAAAAAAGGCTTCTGTTTTTGGAATAGGGCTTCAGTCCGTGTTCCAGATAACAGACTGTCTGGAATTTTGTACAAGGCAGCACAATGAACCGGAATTTAACCAGGAAGAAGAAATGGATATGATATTTGTAGAGACTTGCCAGGCCTGTGAGGAAATTATCAAAGATATTCCCTTTGACTATTTTAATGTGCTTTTTGAACCCAAAATAATTGATGAAAATGGAGAAGTGCAGGGAGAAAAAGAGAGTTGTCGCTTCCCCAGACCGTCTTTGGGCAGGGCTGCTGAATCTGGAAGTGTTGATATTAGATGACAAGCTCACCCACTACATGAATATTGACAGGGACCGTCTGCGGGAAGGGGCAGTCAGTGAGAAAGAACTACTGGAAGCCCGCACGGAAATGCTAAAACGGTGGTTTATTTATTTTTGTAATGAAGAGGAAAATAAAACGCAAAAATATCGGTTGAAAAAAGGAAAAACAGCAGGGAAGAAAGAAATAGAGCAGGAATACAGAAGTTTTATAGATAAACTTTTTTCAGTACTCTTTGAAAACAGGGAATATGTGCTGGAAACATTTAAAGAAGGATAAAAATAATAAAAAAACAATGAAGATAATTGACAAATCCATTCTTTTCTTATAAGATATAGTTCACATTGTAAACTATATCTTTTTTGAATACAAAGGTTTAAATGTCATTTGCTGTAAATGTTATGAAAGAGGTTTATATGATGGAAGATTATAATTGGGTAGATATGATGGAAAAAATGCAGGAGATTCGTCTCTTTTCAAGTCTTCATATCAGGGGGAAAAGAAAAGGTGCTACATCTCCCCAGGAGTTGGATATTTTGTCCCGTATAGTATTGTCGGATACGCCCCTGACACCTCTGGATTTATCGGCACTTACAGGGCTTAGTAAATCCGCTGTAAGCCGTTTGATTGAGAGCCTGGAAAAGAAGGATTTTCTTGTGAAAAGATATAGTGAAAAGGATAAGCGAAGTTATGCCCTGCATATGACAGAAAAGGGAAGCCTGGAATTAAAACAGACTTATCACCATTATCTGGAACCTATTTACCGACTTCGGAGAACAATTGGGGAAGAGCACTTTCAAATTTTGCTAAGGGAAATTAAAGAAGCAAATCATATGTTAAAAAATAAGGAGGTAACAAAATGACTTTTTACGAGGAACTTCAACTGAACCAGGCAGGTTCAAAATCTTACATTTCAAGCTTTAAAAATTCAAGGGATAAGTGGAAACACACAGGGATTTATCTGTTTAAAATACTGTTAAATATTGCATTTTGTACAGCATTTATCGCTGTGTACAGCATGTTGTTCGGAGCGGAAAACAGCGTTGCCGGACTTGCAGTTCTTCTTTGCGTAATGGTATTCCGAAGCGCTGACCTTGGGATACGAGCATCCCACGGCACATGTAATATTTTAATCGTGTTTGCATTGTTGGCTGCAGGCCCCAAACTTTCCAATATGCTTCCGGCAGGGTGGGCATTTTGTATCAATGCCATTTTTATTATGCTTTTCATGGTCCTTGGGTGCCATAACGTAATTATGTTTAACCATTCCACCTTAGTGCTTGCATACCTTCTGCTCCAGGGATATGACGTTACCGGTGAAGCTTTTGAAAGGCGCCTGGCAGGTCTTTTTGCAGGAGCTGTTATGACTGCGGCGGTTTATTACCGAAACCACAGGAAAAAAGTCTATAAACGCACATTTAAAAGTATCTTTCAGGAGTTTGATTTATCTTCTGCCCGTACCCAGTGGCAGCTGCGGTTTACCCTTACTATCTCCAGCGCATTGTTTTTGGCGTCCCTTTTGCACTTGCCCAAAACTATGTGGATAGGCATTGCTGCCATGTCCGTGTGTGTTCCTTTTAGGAAGGATATGGCAGAGCGTACAAAATACCGAGCTCCTGGAAATATTCTTGGAAGTATTTTATTTCTGGCAGCCTACTTCCTTTTGCCGGAAAGCGCTCTCTCCTATATGGGAATTATGGGGGGGATCGGAACAGGGTTATCTGCAAGCTACGGCTGGCAGACGGCTTTCAATGCCTTTAGTTCCCTAGCCCTTGCAGTACCTGTGTTTGGCCTGCCTTTTGCCGTTTTCCTCAGGATTTTTCATAATCTCTTTGGCTCTCTTTATGCATGGCTGTTTGAGCGTCTATTTCAGCCGGCTTTGTCAGCTTTGATTTCTGTAATGGATGCTGTAAGTAACAAGCTGCAGACAACGTAAAGGGGCAGCAAGACGATAGAAGATCTTCAAAGTGTACTATGTGGTAAAGTGTCTAATTTTGTCATTCAAGCCCCTATTTTTGTCGAATAAAAATTTTATGACCTATGATATGGTAAAATCAAAATTATTTTCTAAAAACTGTAAGTCGGGACCCCAAATTGTCTCTCGGGACGATTCTGTTTAATATTTGGGAATAAGTGCTTATAATGTAAAAAAATGAAAGGCATTATGGATTTGCCTGGGGAGAAATGTGACAATTCTAATAAGAAAGATTATGCTGCCGCTTGTGCAGACACTGGTATTTTAAAATGCGAAGATTCTAATTTGCAGGCGGTTGCGGAAGGTGAGACCATTCTGCATATTGAGACCTGGAATGGGGTGAAAAAAGATGTATCCGTGAAAATTGATATGATACCTGTGGAAGATGGCAAGTTTGTGATAAACGGGACTGGGGAGGTCACGATTATCTGTAAGGCTTGGGGCGGAGTTGAGAAAAGCGTTTCGCTTCAGGTTGTGGATAAAAGTCAGGGTTATTTGACTGGTTTGCTGGTAGTTGGGGCAGTTGGCGGGGGAAGTTTGCTGGTTGTTCGGAAGAGAAGGAAGAAGAGGAGAGGGTAGAAAAATGAAGGGGATTAGGGGAAGTTGTGGAGGATAATTCAAAGTTATCTAACAGATTGTAAATATTAAATTATGTAGTGAAAATATATTGTATGCTTTGCAATACGCTTGTACTTATGGCAATGTTAAAGGGGCTATAAAAATTCTGCTTTCTGATATTAAGTTTGATGCTACCAGATTTGTAATAGGAGAATTTCATGAATACTACAGAATTATTTGATTTTTATTTTGTCAACCGTGAAAATGAACGGAATGCTCTAAAAAATTTTATGTCAGATGCGAATAATGTTTTTTTATGGATAGTTGATATTATTTTGGAATTTACTGTAGAATTACAAAAACATTGTGATGAAGATTTTTTGTCATGGGTTAAACCAGATAGGGATAAAAATAGATATGTATCGGCAGGAGCATAGATTTTCTCCTGCAACGCCTGTATTTAGGCGGTTTGACGTTTGGTACGCTGCATATATTCCCGTTCCAATTCCCGCATTTCCTCATCCGTGGGGATGTCCACAATCCCGACATAGGAATAGTAGATGTCGATTTCCTGCTTTAGCTGTTCCTGCTTGGCTTCATATCCGTCTGACAGCTTGTAAAAGCGTTCGTCATTCAGCTTTCCGTTGACATTATCCTCATAGATTTTACGGAACAGACGGTCAAGCTCCTTTATCCGCTTTTCGTCCTTTTCTATCTGTTTCTGCTTTGCGGATAACTCGTATGGCAGTTTTCCGGGTGGAACGGAACAAGGGCTATACCGTTATGAGCAACCACCATCTACGCAACAAGGAGCTATCCCTAAAGGCAAAGGGGCTTTTATCATTGAAACGGTATGCACCGCAAGGAAGCGGGTGCGGATTGCGGGGGACGACTACCCGGCAGAGCTTGTGAAATCAAAGTTTATGAAACTGGACGGCGAGCATATCCGCTTTGTGCTTGATTGTATGCGGGAGAACACCACCAAAATCTGCAACATCAAGCAATATCTGAAAGCAGCCCTTTTCAATACCCCGTCCACTATCGGCAGCTACTACACTTCCCTTGTCGCCCATGACATGAAGCAGGTCATGGCTAATTAGAGGTAATCAAAAGAGGAAAGGAAAAGCACAATCCAGACGGAACTGGCGATACCGTCAAGAAATATTTGTGAGTTAGCAAGAATCCTGATATAATGGGTGTAAACGCCCATCCGGGGCAGAAAGGCAGGGAGAAAAATGCACGTCAGTTACAAACCGCTCTGGCACACACTGATAGAGCGAAACATGGGGAAAGAGGATTTAAGGCTTGCCGCTGGCCTGACCACAAATATGATAGCCAACATGGGAAAAGAAGGGAAACATATTAGCATGGACACACCTGCCCGCATTTGTGAAACACTGGATTGCGGCATTATGGACGTGATTGAGCTGGCCAGTGACGAGCCTTCCACCATAGGAGGGAACGACAATGGAAAAACTGAAAGAAAGAATCACAGAGAACGGCATTGATTATATTCTGGTAGGCGACTACTACATCCCGGACTTGAAGTTGCCGGAAGTGAATTGTTGGTAAAGTGGGTTTTGCAACAAACAAGAGGAAAAAGCTGGTGTGCAGGTGGTTCTTATAAAATGAATGTGGTACAATTTTATAAAAAATGAGGTAAAGATGGAAAAACTGGTTTATATCACAGAGGAAGAACGGGCAAAGTGCCAAAAGGTGGCTGATGCGTTTGCAGAGCTGTACAAAATGGAGAATATTGTGGTGCTTGATGCGGGTAGATACGGTTTTGTTGAACTGAAATATTACAAGCCGCCACATGGCTTTGAGGATGCAATAACCTTTACGGACAGCGTGGCATTATTTGAAGACTTGTGGGAGGAATGGCTGAATACAAAGCTGTATTTACTGGCAAAAGGTACTCCACTGTTGGAGAAAGGCTACAAAGGTATATTTGAAAGCCTGTCAAAAGAAAAACAGTCGGAACTTATCGTAAGAAAAGCTAATTTTTCTAAAGCGGCAGAGATATATCTGTAATATTGTTTCGGTGAAAAATGGAACAGTAGTTAGTGAACAATCAAAGCGTAGAAAGGCTCTGTATAATGCAGGGCTTTTCTTATTTGCGTTTTTAGATAAAAAGATAGAATGAATGAGCTAGATTCCGCCGTAGTCGGCATTGTGGAAAAATTTAAACTTTTGAATTTTCCCATGATGCTGGTTTTAAAAGCTTGAAATTATTCGGTTGGACGCATATAATTATAGACGATTAGAGTTTGAGAAAGGATGAATGAGAATGTTAGAGTTTATTTCTGCCCCAGAAGCGGCAAAGAAATGGGGCATTTCGGAAAGACGAGTACAGAAACTATGCGAAGAAAACCGCATTCCCGGTGTGGCAAAGTTCAGCCGTATGTGGCTAATACCAAAAGATGCTGAAAAGCCTGCTGATGGTCGATTAAGAAATAAGAAAGGCAGTAAATTGCAGGAGGAAAACATTTCATGAATGAATATAGGATAATGATTGTTGATGATGAGCCAGATATTTTAAATTTACTTGAAAAAGCACTTAACATAGAGGGATTCTATCATATCATCAAAATTGATAATGGGATTACCGCTGTAAACATCTGCGAACAGAACCAGCCGGATATTATTATTTTAGATATTATGCTTCCGGGAATTGACGGGTATGAAGTGTGTAAGCGGATCAGACAGTTTTCCCATTGTCCTATTCTGTTCCTATCGTCAAAAAATGATGAATTGGATAAACTGCTTGGCTTGGCAGTAGGCGGTGACGATTATGTAACAAAACCTTTTAGTCCCAAAGAAGTAGCATACAGGGTAAAGGCACAGTTGCGGCGAGCAGAATATAAGAATACTCCAATGAAAAATCAGTCTATGAAAATAGGACAGTTGATGATTGATACGCAAGGCTGCCGGGTGACGAAAGGCGAAAAAGAAATTGAATTGACTGCCCGTGAGTTTGAAATTTTGAATTATATGGCAGAAAATATAGGACGTGTTATCAGTAGGGAACGTCTGTATGAAACTATTTGGGGTGAAGACAGTTTTGGATGTGACAATACAATCATGGTGCATATCCGGCACCTGCGTGAAAAGATAGAGGATAATCCCGCTATCCCCAAATATATCATAACAATGAAAGGTTTAGGCTATAAACTGGTGAACCCTTATGAAAAGTAAACAGAAATTCAATCCGTTCTTATGTTCATTTGCTGTCTTTTCCATTTTTGTTCTGATGATGGCATCTATTACAATCGGTTTGTTTTATTATATATTTTCCATTCCGGAGCCGGAGGGGCTAAGTATCGCTTCATGGGCGCAGATGTTTACAGATAATTTTTCTGTTTGGATGGATTACGAAGATGAAAACTTGGAAGTAGAAAAAATAGGGCTTGACCGTTTGGATGAATATGGATTATGGATTCAGGTAATTGATGAATCCGGGCAGGAGATTTTTTCTTATAACAAGCCGGAAAGTTATCCCACAAGCTATCCCGCTTCTACGCTGCTTGCTTTTGGTACAAGTGCTTATGAGAATGAAAATACTGTTTTTGTAAGCTGTTTAGAAGATTCAACAGAAACTTGCAGCTATATCATAGGTTTTCCCTATGCAATAGGAAAATATATGCTGTATTATAATGGTGAAAGATTTACCCGGTTACTGCCTGTTGTGAAAAAAATCGTTCTTTCAGCCTTATTCATCTTTGCCGTATTGGTTTTCGGATATGTTTGTTGGATTTCAAGAAAATTATCAAACATAACAGGGGGTATCCGAAACGTATCACAACGTGTCTACATTCCATTAAAAGAAAAGGGCATGTTTCGTAGCATTTACGCAGCACTGAATAAAATGGATATGGAAATCAGACAAAGCGACAAGATAAAAGAAGAAACGGAGAACACACGCACAGAATGGATTGCAAATATTACCCATGATTTGAAAACACCACTTTCCCCGGTAAAAGGTTATGCGGAACTGCTTGCTGATAACCAAATAGCCGGAGTGGAAACAGCACAGGAATATGGGAAGATAATTTTAAAGAATGTTTCCCATGTGGAAAAATTGTTAAATGATTTGAAACTGACATACCAGATTGATTCCGGCGTAGTGCCCTATCATCCGCAGGAGGTACTTATCACAAGGTATGTCAAAGAAGTGGTAATTGATATTATAAATGACCCTGCATTTTCTAAGCGCATTATAGAGTTTGAGAGTGACGGACAAGAACATATCGTTTTCCTTGACCCTGATTTGCTCCGGCGTGCAATTCAAAATATTATCATTAACGCTCTGATACACAATCCGCCCGACACAAAGATAAAAATATCTATTGGTAAAAGTGCGGCAAGGGTTGTTTTCATTTCCATTTGTGATAATGGGAGTGGGATGGATGAAGCAGAGCAAGCCAAATTATTCAACCGATATTACAGAGGAACAAATACCAGAGAGAAGCCGGAGGGAAGTGGTCTTGGGCTTGCTATTGCAAAACAGATTGTAGTGCTTCATGGTGGAAATATCAGCGTCAAGAGCAGTCCAGACATCGGAACAGAATTTATCATTACTCTTGATTCCCAAACTTAAGGTCAACTTAAGATACAGAAAAGCCACACCTAAGATAGATGGTTTATGCTTTACAGCATAGACCATTTATTTTTTGAGTCTAAATAAAATGATTAGGAGGGTTCCTATGGAACTGCAATTACAACACTTATGCAAGCAGTATGGGGAGAAACGTGCTGTTAATGATGTGACTGCTACCCTCTCTCCGGGGGTGTATGGCTTATTAGGGGCGAACGGGGCAGGCAAGTCAACTTTAATGCGGGTGATTTGCGGCGTTCTAAAGCCGACTTCCGGCTGTATCCGGTTGAATGGAAAAACGATAGAGGATTTGGGAGAACGCTATTACGCCCAGTTGGGTTATATGCCGCAGGATTTTGGCTTTTACCCTGACTTTACCGCAAGGGAGTTTATGCGGTACATGGCGGCGGTAAAAGGAATTGATAAAAGGAAAGTAAAATCCCGCACAGAGGAACTTTTACACATGGTAAACCTGACAGAAGCAGCGGATAAAAAAGTCAAGTCATATTCCGGCGGTATGAAGCAGCGTTTAGGAATTGCACAGGCTGAACTAAATAACCCGTCTATCCTGATATTAGATGAACCTACCGCAGGACTTGATCCAAAAGAACGGGTACGTTTCCGTAACCTTATTTCAGATTTTGCGAAAGAGAAAATAGTCATTTTGTCTACACATATCGTTTCGGACGTTTCCTACATTGCGGATACTATTCTGATGATGAAACAGGGACAGTTTTTGCTGCAGGAGCCTATGGATACGGTAACAGACAGTATTCGTGGGAAAGTTTGGGAGTTTTTAGCCGATAATCGAAAAGCAGCAGAATACAGCAGAACATTTTCTGTTGTTAATCTGCACCACGAAAACAATATGGTGCGTTTGCGGATTGTTGCTGAAGCTGCACCCACGGCAGACGCATATACTGTTGAACCAAGTTTGGAGGATTTGTTTTTGTATCATTTTGGCGAAGATACACAGTTTGAAAGGGGCGAAGAAGATGAAAACATTGATTAAGTATGAGTTTTTAAAAATCTTGCGTAAAAAATCAACGCTTATTGTAATGGCGGTAAGCCTTTTGTTGACAGCATTTCTTTTTGGTCTGCCAATCTTGCAATATCAAACATATAATCAGGAGGGGGTTATAAAAGGAAGTGAGGGTATTGCTTATGCTAAAGGGCAATATTCAGATTTGGCAGTACCTTTGACAGAAGAATATATTGCAGAAATGATTCGTGAATACCAAAATCTTTTTGAGAATCCGGATAATGTAGGATACAACGGGAATGAAAAGTTTTTAATCGGTGATGCCTATTGGGAATTTGTTGCCCCGCGTGAGAAGCTCTTGAATGCAATAGCCGCAAATTATGATGCGCCGGGTGAAAACACGGGTTTGGAAAAATTGCCGGATTTGGATATGACAAACGCAGCAGGTTTTTATCAGACAAGGGAAGAAAAAATTGAAGCATTGTTAAATATGCCGTCCCGTAAATTATCTGATGCCCAAAAGATATATTGGAGCAATATGAACAGTAAAGTAGATACACCCTTACAATATGGCTATTACGGAGGATGGGAAATCATTATTAGCAGCTTTGAACTTTTCATGTTTGCGTTGCTTTGTGTCTGTATTGTGATTGCTCCTGTTTTTTCCGGGGAGTACCAGACGGGGACAGATGCAGTTATTTTGGCGGGCAAATATGGAAAAACAAAACTGATAACAGCAAAAATCATATCCTCATTCCTTTTTGGTCTGATTGCGTTTACGCTTCATGTCTTAATTGCCTGTGGATTGCCGCTTGCAGCCTTTGGCATGGATGGGTGGAATCTTCCCTTGCAGATTGCAGGGACGACAATACCTTATCCGTTTACATTTATGCAGGCTGTTCTTATCAATTTGGGAGTAATCTACCTGATTTTGTTTGCAATGATCGGGCTGACACTGGTTCTCTCTGCAAATATGAAAAGTCCATATGTAGTATTGATTGTGCTTGTACCTGTACTTTTTATCCCCATGTTCTTAACGCCCAATGGAACAACCGGATTATATAACTTAATATTGTTCTTACTGCCATATCGTGCAACTATGCCCGAAATCAGTAAATATATTTCCTATCAATTTGGCGGTTTCGTTATGGATGCACTTGCCGTAAGAGCAATCGTGTACACGATATTAACGGCGGTGTTCATACCGCTTTCCAGACTTGGTTTCAAAAAACATCAAGTTTCAGCGTAAAGGAGGTTAAGGATGAAAAAGAAAAAACTGATGATTGCAGTTATGGCTATTTTAGTCATAGTTGTTGCTGTTTTGGTGGTTGTTACCCAATCGCCAAAATGGTCAAAAAAATCTTTTGAAGCTGTCATTCAAGAAACCATTATACAGCCGGATGGAGAAATTCGTTTAATCGTTGAACGTACAACAGAAATCTATTCGAATCCCCTCAATTCTCTTCATATAAGCGAAGAAACAGAGTTAGTTGGGATGGACGGAAAAGAGATAGAAATTGAAGATTTACAGCCGGGAAATACCGTTGAAGTTATTTTGAAAGATTCCTTTGTTGAAGAAACACCTTTTTACTATCCAACAGTTTATAAAATCAAGGTAATTAACAATTGATATTTTGAAGAATGTTTGCCGCACGACATCATCGCCACATGGCGGTAAAAGAAAAAGCTGTTGCAGAGTAGAGTTGCTTGTGGATGCCTATGGAACGGTGGCTTTGTGAAAATCAAAGCTGCCGTTTTTTGAACTAATTTGTAAATTTCTTTTTGATAAATTTAGTGAAAAACGAGTTGTTATAGGAGATAAATCATGCGAAAAAGAAAACTTAAAATATTGATGCAAAGAATTAAAAGAAACAAAAGAATCATTGATAACTTTACACATCAAGGTGTATCGCAAGGAAGAATGAAACTTACCTGCGGTACACCTTTTTTAATGGTGCAAAATTTGTCTGATTTTGGGTTCTGTTGCGGTTTTGCTTTTGCAGATTTGTGGGAGAAATTTAACGGGAATGTTTTGTTTTCGGAAGGAATTTGGAAATAATTTACTGTTTCATGGTGGGTTGCCTTGCAAGCATGGCTTTCTGTGTATCCCATACCTGTTTCATCAGTTTTTTCACTTCCTCAACATCGGCTTTATATACGTTGCCCGTTGCGTTCATGCGCTTTGCTATCTGGTTCAGATTGCCGCTGATTTTTCCAAGCGTGTAGTTGTAATCCCGCAGGTCTGAATAGTCAATGTCTGTTTCACACACTTAAAGATACTGTTAATAAAAAACTTGATGCATCACTCGATTTTGCCGATAAAGCGGTAGTATATCTCAATTTCCTGTTCCTTTGTGCCATCCTCCATTTTGACCGCATCATGGACTACTATTTTTTCAATCAGCGTGTTTAGAAGCGGTGCTGTCAGTTCCGTAGGATAAGCAGTTTCCCTGATATAAGAAATCCATTTTTCCGCATCAGTGGAAGTCTGCCTTGTTTCGTTCAGCTTAGCCTTTAATACATTGAGCTGTTCGTCAAGCTGCGCCTGTTCGTCCTGATATTTTGCAGAGAGCATATTGAAATTGTATTCTGTGATGCGTCCTGCCACCCAGTCCTCATACAGCCTTGTGAATAAATTATCTAATTCTGCCCTTCGTTTTTCCGCACACTTCAGGTCATTTTCCTGTTTTTTACGGATAGCGCCGGACTCCCTGTCGCCTGCGTTCAGCAGCTTCTTCAACAGTTTTTCTTCGTCCGTATGAGCCTGCTTTGACCAGTACTGCAATCTTGACAGGACATATGCATAGAGTGTGTCATAATGTATATGGTGGTTGCTGCAGTATCCTTTTCCGTACATACTGTATTTGCCGCATTTATAGTAGCCGTATGTTCCATCTTTCCGTTTATGGGTAGCATAAGTCAGCGCCCAACCACAGCCGGAGCATTTTAGCAGCCCTGCGAATACCTGTGTTGTAAAGTCCTTTTTCTCCCTGCGCCTTGACGCCAGTTGTCCCTGCACATTGTCGAAATCCGATTTTGATATGATCGGTTCATGCGTCCCCTCAACCGTCAGCCATTCGCTTCTGTCCCTGTACACGCGGCGTTTACTTTTAAAAGATGCCTTTGTCTGCCTGTAATGGACGGAATTGCCGATATAGGTTTCGTCTTTTAAGATACTCTTTACCTGACCAATGTTCCATTCCCATGCCTTTTCTTCCGGCGCATCTGCATAGATGTTTGAAAATGTGCCAAACCGTTTATAATTAAGGTAGCTGGGCGTAGGGACTCTATCCGCAATAAGGAGCTTCATGATTTTTGAAGCGCCGTTTCCAAGGAGAGCAAGCTCAAAAATCTTTTTCACAATCCATCTTGTTTCCTCGTCAATCATCAGTTTGTTTTTTATATCAGGGTTCTTTTTGTAGCCTATCGGGGCATATGCACAGGTATGTTCGCCTGCGCGGAATTTGGCATTCATGGAGGTCTTTATTTTGCGGCTGGTGTCTTTGGCAAACCATTCATTGAACAGGTTTTTAAACGGAACAAAGTCACTCAATCCCTTTTCTGTGTCCTCACCGTCGGAAACCGCTATGTAGCGGACTTTCTTTTCAGGAGAATAATATTCCAGATAATAGTCCATCATAACGTGTTCCCTGCCAAAACGGGATAAATCTTTTGTAATAATGCAGTTGACTCTGCCGGATTCAATGTCGTCCATCATTTTCTGGAACGAGGGACGCTCGAAATTTGTCCCGCTCCATCCGTCGTCCACGTACTCATCAACTACATGAAATCCGTTTTCCCTTGCAAACTGTGTCAAAATGGTTCTCTACGTTTCAATGCTCACGCTGTCGCCGTAATTATCATCATCGCGGCTTAACCTCATATAAATTGCTGTATTGATATTTGGCTGTTTCATATAATCTCCTTTCATGAAACAACCCACGCTTACAATACCTACAAGTATATCATTTTCGTGGGTGTTTCTCAACGGTTCTTTTTATAAATTTAGCTAGGAAACTTCTTGTTTTTCATGCTGTTTTGCTTCGTGGATTATGAGGTTCTCCATAAGGTTTTCTAATGTCTTTCCATTATCGGGAAAATGCTCTGATATGATTATCCTCACATTACCGTACTCAAAATAGCCGGAATTTACATTGCTGTCTGATTTTTCCATATATCTCCTCCAATTCTCTTTTATTGGAAAATGGTTTGTGCTATACTCATTCTTTAGCAGTACCAACTTCCGTGATATTGAAATATCATTTTCAGTTTAAAGAAAAGCAGACAGAACCACATTGAGCGCGGACTGACTGCTGATTGACTAAAAATGGAAAAGGAGTATTAAGACCATGGAGCGTCTTGATTTTTGTTCTGTTATGGGTATCATGTGCAGTTATATAAGTGAAGACAGATGCGTAAGCCAGATTGATTTTCTGTATATGCTGTTTGATGATTATTTCCAAAATGGCGATACGGATAATTTTGTTCTGGATAACGGGCTTGTCTGCCGATGGATAAACGGTCAGGCAAAAGTAAGCCCGAAGATTACGGGATATTATATTTCTGATAAAAAGGGCAGGAATGATTTTGTTGATAATTTTGAGGAAAATATACCCCTGCTGTTTTATGATACAGGGTTTGTGATAACCCAAATGCATGATTTACTGGTGCAGGATAATTCAATATCAGAAATGCAACGGCAAAAACTAAACAGTGCATATCCCTGTAATACGGATAAAGCACAGGCAGAATATATTACTGACCTCTTGTTATTCGGTATGGAGCGGAATTTTGTAAAAAGGGATACCAAGACAAAAGAACTGCTTACCGCTGGAAACTTTTCTCCGATGGTGGCAGATTATATATACGAGAATGAAGTGCCAAAACCATGCCGTCATTTCTGCGGGCGTGACAGCGAACTTGACGCACTGCATAAATTACTGACCGACGAGGGAAAGGTGTTTTTACATGGTATCGCGGGGATTGGGAAAAGCGAGCTTGCAAAGGCATACGCAAAACAATACAAAAAAGAGTACACCAATATCCTTTATATTATATACAGCGGCGATTTAATGCGTGATGTTACCGGCATGGATTTTTCTGATGACCTGCCGGAAGATACTGACGATGAACGTTTCAGAAAGCATAACCGCTTTCTGCGGTCTTTAAAAGAGGATACATTAATCATTATTGATAACTTTAATACAACAGCCACAAAGGATACATTTTTATCCGTCATGCTCAAATATAAGTGCCGTCTGCTATTTACCACCCGCAGCAGGATAGAAAGCAGACCTTGTATGCTGATTGAGGAAATCAGTGACAGGAATATATTGTTTGAACTTGCAGGACATTACTATACAGATGCTTGCGATTACAAGACAGTCATGGAGCAGATAATAGAAACTGTGCATTTCCATACTTTTGCCGTGGAACTGTCTGCACGGCTGTTACAGACAGGTATCTTAGAGCCGGAAGAACTTCTTAAAAAGCTTGAGGAAGAAAAGGCGGGAATGTCTGCAACCGACAAGATAGGCATCACAAAGGACGGAGAGAACCGCAGGGCAACTTATTATGACCATATCCATACACTGTTCTCATTGTATAATCTTGATGAAATGCAGACTGAAATCATGCGCTGCCTGTCGCTCGTCCCATTGTCGGGAATCCCGTCAAAGCTGTTTGCATCATGGCTAAGGCAGCATGACATGAACAACATAAATGATTTAGTGGAAATGGGATTTATACAGCCAAAAAGCGGACGCATGATAACACTGCACCCAATGTTACAGGAGATTACCATAACGGATACAAAGCCGTCTGTCACGAACTGCCATACCATGCTTGGTTACCTGCAAAAAGAGGTATTTTGTTATCATGGAATAGATGTTCCATATTATAAGCTGCTGTTTTCCACCACCCTAAACATAAATGATTTGATTGAAGTTGACGATAAAGAATTTTATCTGCGCTTTCTGGAAGATGCCTTTGCATATATGGACAAGTACCATTATGAGGAGGGCATGAAAAAAGTGGTGGCTGAAATTGAAAACCTGTTGAACAACAGCATTATCGGAACAGCCAGCGACAAGGCTCTTTTGTTGGACTATAAGGCGGCTATGGCAGACCAGACTTCAAAAGCCATAAAACTCGAACAGCAGGCGCTTGAACTTATTACAGAGATAAATGCTGACAATGCCCTGTTAGTTTCCAACCTCAACGCAAACATGGGTGCACTGTACCATAAAACCAATAAAAATGACCTCGCAACGTATCATATGGAACAGGGCATTTCAATATTAGAGAAATATGGGCTTATTTACATGAACCAAAGCATAGCGCAGATATGCAATTATGCTGTCCTGTTGCATGACATGGGTGAGTCAGAGCGCGGGCTTTCCGCCCTCCGCAGGTGTGCAAAGACTGTGAAAGAGCATAACTCTGAATTATCGAGTGACTATGCCGCCATGCAGGAAGCGATGGGAAACATTAATCTTGCTTGTGGCAGACTGGACAAGGCAAGGGAACATCTGCAAAAAGCGTTATCAATTTATGAACAGTTGTGGTCTGACGAGCCGCAGCTTATAGAAGCAAAACAGGAGGAAATATTGCAACAGTATGCAGCCGCAGGGTTAGGCATTGGGAGTAGCTTTTTGATATAGCAGCAATTAAAATGTCACAGGCGCAAAAAATAATTGTTGTTGAGGTGAGCGACAGATTGTCGCCCACCTCAGTTATAGATCATATTTATAAAAGAAAAATGCAGGAACCAAATTTGTTATACAATCGTGCAGAACTTATTATATAACCATTTCGCTACACCATCAGAATCATTGCTTTCTATAATTCCGGTAGCGATTGCTTTTAATTCGTCTACCGCATTCTCCACAGCATATGATTCATCCGCTATTTCAAACATTTCAATATCATTTTTTCCATCGCCAAAAGCAACAATGTATTCAATTCCCAATCGCTCTTTTAATTGTAAAATTGCATTTGCCTTTGAAACATTTTGGGGTATAATTTCTAACCATTGTTCCCCACTATAGATATCTGTTTGAAAAATGCAATGATATTTTTCTTTGAATTGAATGTATAGTGGTTCCAATTTTTCGTATGCATCAATACAAGTGAAATAGAAAACATCTCCGAATTCCAGCGCACTATCAAATTCAACAGGTGTATCTCTTACATCCCCCTTACGAGTCAATAAAAATTCAGTTGTAGCACGATTGCATTTATTTACAACATAAGAAAATTTTTCTTTACCTGATATGTAAGCGTAAACAATAGGATAAATGCCTTGACGCAGTATTTCATTCAAAATTTCTTCTTTTTCATTTTGACAAAATACATTTTGTGCAATAATATCAAAAGTATCATTTTGCAAAATGACAGCGCCATTGTATGTAATGATAGGTATTTTGGCATTTAGTCCTTTTGTTGCTTTTGTAGCTGTTAGATATGACCTAGCCGTAGCATAAGAAAAAAGTATCCCATCTGACGTTAATTTATTAATCACTTGGTTAGTATACTCAGAAGTTTGGGCATCACTTCGTAACAATGTTCCATCTAAGTCTGATACATACAGAGTTTTCATAAATTCCTCCTGTTTTCAAAACGCAACATATATTTATATGAAGTTTGTTTACGATACAAACAATAATTTGTCTATATCTTTTGTTTTTTGATTATACCACTTTTATCCTTTATTTTCCACAAAAATATTGGGCATAGAAACCGCCACGCCCTATATTCATTCTTGTTTCAAGAATTTTTTCATTTTTAGTCAATTCATAGTCAATCCGCACTCAATGTATCATCTTCCGATTTTCGTTAGACTAATTTTACACGGAAACAGTACCAGATTGAAAAGTCAGGTACTAATATTGTGAAAATAACATTATCGGGAGGACTAAACGTATGAAAGAACTTAACAGTATCAAAATCATTGCCATAGACCACGGCTACGGCAACATCAAGACCGCAAACACGGTCACGCCCACAGGCATTACAGCCTATGACACCGAACCGATTTTCATGGGTAATATTTTAGAGTACAACGGCAGATATTACCGGATCGGCGACGGACACAAAGAGTTTGTGTCAGACAAATGCATGGACGAGGATTATTACCTGCTGACCATGATGGGCATTGCAAGGGAGCTTCACAGGGAACAGCTTACACGGGCAGACGTACACCTTGCCGCAGGACTTCCTCTCACATGGGTGCGCAGGCAGAGGGAGGATTTCAGGGCATATCTTATGAAAAGCCCCTGCATGGATTTTCGTTTTAATGGAACAGATTACCATATTAACGTTGTCGGGTGCAGCATCTACCCACAGGGTTATCCAGCAGTTGTTGAACATCTTGTGGATTTTAAAGGCACAAACTTACTTGCAGACATAGGCAACGGGACTATGAATATTCTGTATATCAACAACAAAAAGCCTATTGAGAACCGCAGTTATACAGAAAAATACGGTGTCAACCAGTGCATGATTGCGGCAAGAAATGCAGTTCTTGACAGTTTTGGCGTTAAAATTGAGGATTCCATTATTGAACAGTTTTTACGTTCCGGCACAGCGGATATCGGCAGTACTTATCTCGAATGTATTAAAAGAACCGCTACAGAATATGTAAGTAATCTTTTCGCTACCCTGCGCCGTTATGAATACAGTCCCGACCTTATGCGATTATATGTTGTCGGCGGGGGTGGCTGTCTGCTGAAATATTTTGGAAACTATGATAAAGAGCGTGTGACAATTATTGATGATATTTGCGCGATAGCAAAGGGGTACGAATTTTTGGCGTACCATGCGCTTCGTAGAAAGGAGCAGTCATGAGGAACAATATCCGCAGCACTAATTTACGTTTTAATCTCGACAAGGATTTGCAGCGTAAGGCGTGGCAGTATCTACAGACAATGGACAAGGGCACTTTTAAATCGTACAGCAATGCCATCGCCTTATCGGTATGTGATTATTTTGAACGTTACTACCACAGGAAAGACGATCCCTATTTTGAAACAAGGCAGCGCGAGGAACAGTTTGTAGGGCAGATTGTAGGCGCAGTTGAAAAAACTATGGAGAAAACACTCCCATTATTCATTACAGGTCTGATGTCGGGCATTGGACAGACCAAAGTTCATGTACCAGCGCCGTCAGCGGTCAATACAGCTTTAACAGATAATCAGAACAGTGATGAAGATGTGGACTGGGACTTTCTTGGTGAATAATATCATAGGAACTGTCCAAAGCAAAAGTTATGATTTATTTTTTTGCAGTACCTTATGAATAAAAGGGAGATATGTTTATGAATGAGTACCTTAAAAATGAAAACAGCCTTGCCCCGTATATGGTCTTTCCGCGATTTTTGCTGGACGCAGGAATAAATGAAACTGCCATGATTTTATATACATTTCTGCTGGACAGGGCGAGGCTCTCCCTTAAATCAGATAAATGGACGGACGAGTCGGGGCATACTTTTTTATACTACCCTGTCAAATCCCTTGCAGAAACACTTCATAAAAGCGAAATGACCGTAAAAACCTCTCTAGCCGCATTGGAAAAGGCAGATTTAATAAGACGGGTAAAGCAGGGCGCGGGTATGCCAAGCCGTATCTATGTAAAAATACCAGCGGAGAGAGAAAGAAAACTGTCTGTCGGAGGGACAGAATATTATCACACAGAGGGACAGGAAACTGTCTGCCGGAGGGACAGAAAACTGTCCACTATTAAAAATAATGGATATAAAACGAAATATCAAGAAAAAGAATACAGGGATTATTCCTGTCGGGAGAATGAAAGCCTATGAATGACAATAACAAAATAAATATATTTACCCAAACCACAAAATCAGCCGTACCAAATGATGATGAATATATCAACACATCTGACGGTCTTATTTACTGTAAAAAATGCAATACCCCAAGACAAAAACGTGTATCTGCATTAGGGAAAACATATATGCCTGATATTATGTGCCAGTGTCAAAGAGAGACATACGAAAAAGAAGAAGCTGAGCGCATCAGGCGTGAATTTTTGAACGACATAGCCGCCAAACGTTCCGCAGGTCTGCATGACAGGGCTTTATATGAATGTACCTTTGATAAAGACGTGGGCTATAACAGCCAGCAGTCAGAAAAGGCTTATGAATATACGCTCCACTTTCCCGAAATGCTTGAAAAAGGGATTGGACTGTTGTTGTGGGGAGATATTGGTACAGGCAAAACATTTCTAGCCGGGTGCATAGCGAACGCCCTTTTAGACCAGTGTATACCTGTTATGATGACAACGTTTGGGCGGATATTAAACACTCTTACGGGTATGTTTCAGGAAGACAGAAACGGCTATATAGACAGCCTTAACCAGTACAGCCTTTTAATCATTGACGACCTTGGCATGGAGCGCAGTACCGAGTTTGCACTGGAGCAGGTGTTTAATGTGATTGACACAAGGTACAGGAGCAAAAAGCCGCTGATAGTCACTACAAATTTAACACTAAACGAACTCAAAAATCCATGCGGTTTAGTCCGAAGCAGAATTTATGACAGAATTCTTGAAGTATGCGTACCGCTAAAAATCAGCAGCCAGAATATACGGGCAATCAATTGTGAAGCCAATTTTAAAGAAGCAGGAAACATTCTGTCACACCCAGAAAATGACATTAATGTCACATAGAATTAGTGCTGGTAAAGCTACAGATTTAGTTCTGTCAGTATCAATAAAAGGCATTAAATACCTGATTAAATCATCTGTTACTACTTATTCCATTATCAGTACCAATAACGTAAAAACAAATACCGTAATAAGCTGGAAACGGCAGAAAGGGGGCTTTTATGAGCCAGAGTAATATGTCAGAGGAAGAAAAGAAGGTTTTGCAGGCAAAGCACCGTGTAGAGGAGGCGGAGGCGAGAAACCGCGTAAAGGAGCAGAAAGCAAGGACACACAGGCTGATACAGGAGGGGGCGCTTCTCGAAAGTATCGCTCCGTCAGTCAGGGATATGAGCATGGAGCAGTTAAAGTGTGAACTGACGGTATGCTTACGGGGACTTTCGTAGTCCCTTCCCTGATAAGGGCGCACTTACTCACCACCCGATAAATCGGGCGGTGGTATCCCTCCCGCTGGTCGGGCACGTGCGCTCTTGCAGAGGGCTTGTCCTGTTCCGCAGGCGGAACGGACGATATGCAGCCGCCACTTTCACGGATACACACAAGGTTGTGTCAGACCAAGTTTCATTTAATGCTGCATATTCAAAGCAGATAAATTGGCAAAAAAATCAGATATGCAGAATGCACTTCTGATTTTTCCAATCAATAGAATAGCATTTTAAGAAAGGTATACAATTATATGGCAATTTATCACCTTGAAGCAAAAATAATCAGTCGTGGCACAGGACGTTCCGTTGTAGCCGCCTCTGCCTATATGAGCTGTTCCAAGCTGTACAACGATTACGACGGCATAGAACACGACTATACAAGAAAACACGGCTTAGTCCATCAGGAAATCGTGCTTCCGACAAATGCCCCGCCGGAATGGGCAGACAGAGAGAAACTATGGAACGCCGTTGAAGAAGCAGAAAAGACTAAGGACAGCAGGCTTGCGCACGAATTTGTCGTCGCGCTCCCCATTGAGTTGTCCAAAGATGAATGGATTGACCTGTTGCGCCGATACATCAATGATAATTTTGTATCAGAAGGTATGTGCGCTGATTTTGCTATACATGACACAGACGGACATAACCCCCACGCACATATAATTTTAACGGTGCGTCCATTGGACGTAAACGGGAAATGGCAGTATAAAACAGAAAAAGAATACCTCTGTAAACGCAATGGGGAAGAAAAAGGCTTTACCGCTGCCGAGTTTAAATCCGCACAGAAATCCGGCTGGGAAAAACAGTACCAGTATAAAGTTGGCAGGAAAAAAGTATACATGACACCATCCGAAGCAGATACAATAGGATATGAACGTGTATCAAAATATCCTAAGAGTACCAAATACGGAAGGCAGAACCCCATAACCGAACGCTGGAACAGTGACGAACAGTTGATAAAATGGCGTGAAGCATGGGCAGATGTCACAAACAGAATGCTTGCAGAAAAGGATATTGACGAACGGATTGACCACCGGAGTTTTAAAGAACGTGTTGTTTTCCAGATTAAAAGAGCCGCCAATCTTCAGATTATTTTAGCACCATATAAAATTGATGTAGTTCTCCAGCCACATTATCCGGAAACGCTTCTGCACATTACCAGAACGAAAATACTCCCATGCAAATTAATTGCGCAGGAGTATTCTGTATCATCTTATGAAAATGGCAGTTCCTCTTCTTCTATCTGGCAAGCATAAGCTTTATATTTATATCGTAGATATTCATACAAGAGCCCTTTCTCTTTTAAGAAACCCATGAGGGCCAGGATCTCACATCCCAGGAAACTCTGGGCATCCCGGAGGAACTTTCTGGTTTCTTCCAGGGAGCCTTGCTCCGTCTTTCTGTCCGTATAGAAATCAAACCGTTCCTTGTCAGACACTTCCACTGCCGGAGTCTCTATGACCGTGACCCACCGCGCACTGCGGTGCCATTCAATAAAGTCAAAAGGAGTGCCATCCTCATGAATGATCTGTTCCGGATTTGTGAAGGGGCTGTTGCCAGCCTCCACCCAGGAATACAGTTCTCCCTGTTCCAGCCAGTCAAGTGTTCCAGCATAGATTTTTTCGACGGCCTTAAGCTCCCGCTGTAAGCGATGTCTTTTTTTCTTC
>NZ_RAZG01000052.1 GCF_003612565.1 Roseburia sp. 1XD42-69
CCCCGTGGCACAGGCCATACATCTGCTTTTTATCCTCCACCGGCAGGGAGGAAAGCTGCTCTTTTAACTGTTCCGTCATTTCCATTGCCTGATTTTTATAGCTGTCATACATCTGCATAAACAGCATTTCAAATTCATTTTTTTTGTGTTTACTGCGGATATAGTTTTTCACTTTATTTAGTTCCCGGTTGTGCTTTTCATATTCTTTCTGAAGGCCGTCGTCCTCCGCCGCCAAAAAACGCGGAATATCCTTTTCGTAATAACGGCACAGGTTATGGAATCCTGCCAGTTTTCTCACCGCCGCCAGAATATCTTCCTTGCTTTTTACATCACATTCCTTTCCGGGATACCAGTTTTTCAAGAGATAATACTTATCTTCCGCCTCGTCCTTAGAGAGCATTTCCCCCTCTTTCGTAGGGACTATGGATTCCGCCAGAAAGCCTTCCCGGGATAAAAATTCCAATATATCATATAAAAATGCCGCCCGCTCTTTGGACCCGCGAAACTCTTTTAACAGCATCGTTCCCTTGTCCGTGTCACAAATAAATGCTCCTCTGCCTCTTGTGGTATTGCGAATCTCAATCTCATACTGTTCCAGAATTTCTTCTTCCCGATTATACACAAAAACCCCTCCATATGCCTCGTAACTCTTATGAATATTTGTTACGTCTATTTATACCCGTGAGACAAATGATTTGCCATAATCCGCTTGTCATTTCAAAAAGTACGGCAATCATTTGGCAAATAAGTATGCTCTGGAGTATAACATATGAAGGGAATTCCTAAAGTATGCTATATTCTTTTGCTGTATGCAGGAGATATTCTCTGGTATTTTTTTCAGGCTCCTCAATCACAAGGTCAAGTAAATGGGAAAGAACTTCTCCAAGCCCCGGGCCAGCCGGAATTCCAATCTCCATTAAGTCCCTGCCGTTCACCGCAAGCTCCTTTATGGACAGGCACTGGCGGCTTTCTGTAATCTCCCGGTAACAGGATTCAAACTCTTTTAGGTATTCAAGTTTTTCCTGCTGCTTAAAACTGCTCTGGGCTAAAATATCTGCCCGCTTGACTTCAAATATATGGGGAAATGCCCCCGGGCCGATTCTCACCATGGCCCGGCGCACATTCCTTAAAGTGGCGGGAGGATTATCGTCATGCCCCGCCACTAAGGCGCACACCCTCTGCACCGTGTCATTGTCAAATTTCAGCCTTCTTAATATTTTCCTTGTCATTTCACTTCCCACCCCGGGATGGCCGTGGAAATGATGGATTCCCTCCTCATCTCTTGTAATGCACACAGGTTTTGCCACATCGTGAAACAACATGGCAAGGCGCAGCACTTTCTCCCCCCTCACATGGGTCAGGGAAACAATGGTGTGCTCCCCCACCGTATATTTGTGGTGGGGGTTATTCTGCTCTGTTGCCATCATAGCGTCAAACTCCGGCAGAAACACTGTCGTAAGCCCTGTCTCATACAGGGTCCTTACCTCCTGGGGATTATCTGAAACCAGTAATTTTACCAGTTCCATCTGAATCCGTTCTGCGCTGATTTTAGAGAGGGATGAAGCCAGTGCCCGGATGGCCTTCTTTGTATTTTCCTCAATAGAAAATCCAAGCTGGGCCCCAAACCGCACCGCCCGCATCATCCGAAGGGCATCCTCCCGAAAACGCTCTTTTGCATCTCCCACACAGCGGATTCGTCCTCTCTCCAAATCCCCGGCCCCGTCAAAAAGGTCAATCAAACCTTCCTTTTCACTGTAGGCCATGGCGTTTACCGTGAAATCCCGGCGTTTTAAATCTTCTTTTAAGTTCGGAGTAAACACCACTTCTTTTGGGTGTCTCCCGTCCTCATACTTTCCGTCTATCCGGTAGGTCGTAACTTCAAATCCCTCATTCTCCAATAAAACTGTCACAGTTCCATGCTGGATTCCCGTGTCAACCGTTCTCTTAAATATTTTTTTAACTTCTTCCGGCTTTGCAGAAGTGGTAATGTCCCAGTCCTGGGGCTTTCTCCCCAAAAGGCTGTCCCGGATGCACCCCCCCACCGCATAGGCTTCGTATCCGCCGGATTCTAAAGCCTCTATGATATGCTGTACTTTCCGGGGAAGCTTTATCTTTTCCCCCGTCATTTGCTTTTCTTTCCCCATACCATCATCACCGTAAACAGAAGTGCTGCCGCCAGAACCACAGCCAGGGGGCTTTTGGTAAACCCTGCAAAAAGAAATGCCGTAAATGCAATGGCTCCGTTCACGCAGGCATAGGGGAGCTGAGTCTTTACATGGTCAACCAAATCACACTGTGCCCCTGTGGAGGAGAGAATCGTGGTATCTGAAATGGGAGAACAGTGATCCCCAAACAGTCCCCCGGACAAAACAGCTCCCACAGCTATGGCATAGGGAATGCCAAAAGCATGGGCCATGGGAATGGCAAGGGGCATCATAATAGCAAAGGTTCCCCAGGAACTTCCCGTAGAAAAGGATACAAAGGCCCCGAATATAAAAATTGCCCCAGGCACAAGGCCGCCATAAAAGTTCATATTTTTAAGTCCGTTTACGATAAAATCCGCAGTGCCAAGGCCGCTGATCATACTGCCTAAAGACCAGGCCAGCACCAAAGTAACCGCCACATCTGTCATTCCCTTCATTCCATCCACATAAATCTTAAAGGTATCCCGGAATGTTTTCACCTTAAAAATAAGGATAAACATCATCAAAGCCAGCGTTCCGTAAAAATATCCCATGGTCAGCGCCACACGAAATTCATTCCCGTCTATTTTCTGGAAAGGAAATCCCAGAGGAGCCAGTGTGAGAAATAGGGTTGCAAACACCACAAGAATGGGCACAATCACCATAACCGGCCTTGCATTGGAAGCGCTGTAATGATTCCCCTCCTCTCCTGTATGCTGTGGCAGTTCCTCAAAAGAATCTTCCCTGGAAGCGGCTTCTGCCTCCGCCTTTTTCATCTGGGAAAAATCTTTCTTCGTAAAGGCAGCCAGCGGAATCATAATAATTGCCAGAATTGCATAAATCTGAAAGGGAATTGCCGCCACAAAGGTACTGTAATCCGACTGGGCTATGCTTAAATTATCAAATTCCGCCCGAATCAGCCCCATAATATACACACCCCAGCCGATAAAGGGTATCAATATTGCCACTGGAGATGAGGTGGAGTCCAAAATCCACGCCAGCTTTTCCCTGGAAATCTTAAGCTTGTCAAAGAGCGGCCGAAAAACCGGGCCTACCAAAAGCGGCGTCCCCAAATCAGAGAAAAAAATCAAAATTCCTCCCAGCCAGGCACAGAGCTGTGCCTTTAAGCTGGTATTTACATACTTGTACACACTCCTGCTAAATGCCTGGGCTCCGCCGGATTTCTCCATAAGCTTAATAAATCCCCCGATAAATACGATTAAAACGATTACCCCCGCATTATAGGAATCTGTAAGCTGAACAAAAAAGTAATCTCCAATGATAGACTTTGTTGCCAGAAAAGGATTTCCCCCGGCAAATATCAAAGCCCCTACAAAACCTCCGCAAAACAGGGACAAAATAACGTTTTTGCTTTTTATAGCCATGACTACAGCCACAATGGGCGGCAGCAGGCTTAAGAAACCATAATCCATAGACATCCTCTCCTAAAATTTAATATGCTTTCCCCCAGTAAACCAGTTTCTTTGCAGGTTTTCCGCAGCACACACACACTTCGGAAATTCTCTCCTGATCCGTAAAGGGCATACACCGGGACGTAGCGGAATAATCCTCTTTTATCTTATCCTCGCAATCCTGTGAACCGCACCACATACCCCGGATAAAGCCCTGTTTGCTCTCCACAGTCTGGGTAAACTCTGCATAGTTGTGGGCGTCATAAATATGGGAATCCCTGTGCTTCTTTGCCCGCTCAAACATATCCTTCTGAATAGTCTCCAAAAGTTCCCCGGCCTTTTCTGCCGCTTCTCCTAAAGAAACCACCGTCTTTTCCCTAGTGTCCCTGCGCACCAGCACACACTGGCCTGCCTCTATATCTTTGGGCCCAAGCTCTACACGGATTGGGATGCCCCGCATCTCCTGCTCGGAAAATTTCCATCCGGGACTCTTGTCCGTATCGTCCAGTTTCACCCGGATTCCCCCTTTCTTTAATGCCTCTTTCACTTCCCCGGCCTTCTCCAAAACACCTTCCTTATGCTGCATAATGGGAATCACCATCACCTGGGTGGGGGCAATTCTTGGAGGAAGCACCAGGCCGGAATCGTCCCCGTGTACCATGATAATGCCCCCGATTAAACGGGTGCTTAAGCCCCAGGAGGTCTGATGCACATACTGAAGCTTATTGTCCTTATCTGTATACTGAATGCCGAAGGCTTTGGCAAAACCGTCCCCAAAATTGTGGCTGGTGCCGGACTGCAGGGCTTTTCCGTCGTGCATTAAAGCCTCAATGGTATAGGTGGCCTCCGCCCCTGCAAATTTTTCCTTCTCCGTCTTCTGCCCCCGGATCACAGGCATTGCCAGCACTTCCTCACAGAAATCCGCATAGACATTCAGCATCTGAACCGTCCGCTCTTCTGCTTCCTCCGCCGTGGCGTGGGCGGTGTGTCCCTCCTGCCACAAAAATTCCCTGGAGCGCAGGAATGGCCTTGTCTCCTTCTCCCACCGCACCACGGAACACCACTGGTTGTAAACCTTTGGCAAATCCCGGTAGGACTGAATCAGGTTTTTATAAAAATCGCAGAATAACGTCTCTGAGGTAGGACGGACGCAGAGCCGCTCCTGCAGGGGATTTAACCCGCCGTGAGTCACCCAGGCCACCTCCGGGGCAAAGCCTTCCACATGGTCTTTCTCTTTGTTTAAAAGGCTTTCCGGTATAAACATGGGCATATATACATTTTCCACCCCTGTCTCTTTAAACCGGGCATCCAGCTCTTTTTGGATATTCTCCCAAATTGCATAGCCGTCGGGCTTGATAATCATACACCCCTTCACAGAGGAGTAATCGATTAACTCCGCCTTTTTCACCACATCTGTGTACCACTGTGCAAAATTTTCCTCCATGGAGGTGATTGCTTCCACTAATTTCTTTTCTTTTGCCATAACCTGGCTCCTTTCTGATTTTCTGGCTTGCTGACATTTCATTTAGATGACGTGTGCAATGGGGCAGGGGAAACTTCCCCCTGCCCGCCGCGGGGCCCGCATACCGCATTAGCGTTAAACTTCCATATGGGGCCTGCACATAAAAACGCCGGGGAGATTTGTCCTACAAGGACCGAATCTCTCCGGCGGTACCACCCTGATTCATATATTATGCATATATGCTCTCTTTTCCGGTAACGACGGAATACGTCATATCTCTATGAAAGCTTGGGGGCGGGTTCAAACAGGTTCAAACGAAGATATTCCACCATGTTACCTTCTCTCTTGGGATTGGCGCTGCTTTACTGTTCCCCTTCATCGCTGTGCTCTTCATGAAGTTTTTATGTGTATTATTTTAGCCACAAAATTTTATTTGTCAAGTTTTTTCTTCCGCTTTCCGGCTTTTTTCGCCGTATGCCAGCACTGCGGCGTTATTCCTGTACCCAGTTTTCTACAAACAAATCCTCTACACGGCTAAACTGTCTCGTATTGTTGGTCACTAAAGTAAGCCCCTTTGCCCTGGCATGCCTGCTATCAGAAAAACAGTTTGATACAAAACCGTCAAACACTTATGTCTTTGCATTTCTCTATTTTTATATTAGAATAGAAATAGCCATATTATAATTATTAAATTTCAGGAGGACACTTATTTATGAAAATTAGTACAACCTGCGTCCAGGGAGGATACACCCCTGGCAACGGGGAACCACGGCAGATTCCCATTATACAAAGCACTACCTTTAAATACGACACCAGTGAAGATATGGGAAAATTATTTGATTTGGAGGCCAGCGGCTATTTTTACACACGGCTGCAAAACCCTACCAACGACTTTGTGGCTGCCAAAATCGCACAGATGGAAGGCGGAACTGCCGCCATGCTCACCAGCAGCGGACAGGCTGCCAACTTTTTCGCACTGTTTAACATCTGCCAGTGCGGGGATCACATCGTATCTTCCAGCTCCATTTACGGCGGAACCTACAACCTTATTGCCGTCACCATGAAGCGCATGGGAATCGACGTGACATTTGTTCCACCTACAGCAACAGAGGAAGAATTAAACGCAGCTTTTAAGGAAAACACAAAGGCAATGTTCGGGGAGACCATTGCAAACCCTGCCCTTACGGTTTTGGATATTGAAAAATTTGCAAAAGCTGCCCACGCCCACGGAGTTCCTTTGGTTGTGGACAACACTTTTGCAACCCCTGTAAACTGCCGTCCTTTTGAGTGGGGTGCAGACATTGTCACCCACTCCACCACAAAATATATGGACGGTCACGGGGCAGCGGTAGGGGGCGCCATTGTGGACAGCGGAAAATTTGACTGGAAAGCCCATGCAGACAAATACCCTGGCCTCTGTACTCCCGACGAGAGTTACCACGGCGTCACTTATGTAGAGCGCTTCGGCCTAGAGGGGGCATTTATTACGAAATGTACCACACAGCTTATGCGGGACTTAGGCTCTATCCAAAGCCCCCAGAATGCTTTTATCTTAAATTTAGGTTTAGAAAGCCTTCATGTGCGGATGCAGCGGCACTGTGAAAACGGACTGGCTGTGGCAGAATTTTTATCGGGACATCCGAAAGTTGCCTATGTGAACTACTGTGACCTGCCAGGAGACGCCTACCATGAACTGGCAAAAAAATATCTTCCCAAAGGAAGCTGCGGTGTGGTATCTTTTGGCTTAAAGGGGGGAAGGGCTGCAGCGGAAGCCTTTATGAAAGAGTTAAAAATTGCCGCTATCGAAACCCATGTAGCTGACGCCAGAACCTGCTGCCTGAATCCAGCCACCAGCACCCATAGGCAGATGAATGATGAGCAGTTAAAAGAAGCCGGGGTTCCGGCGGAGTTAATCCGCATTAGCTGCGGCATTGAAGATAAAGAAGATTTGATTGCGGATTTGGCCCAGGCTCTTACTGCCTGCAAATAAGGGATATCCTGTAATAGAACTCTTTATCCATAAGAAATCAGCAAAAAATTAAGTCCACAATTAAGCTCTGCCTTATTGTGGACTTATATTATATTTAAATTTATTTTTTCTAAGAGTCTTGAAACAAGATATGCTCCAAAGTAGTCAGCAATAAATCCATGTTTACCGGCTTGGACAGATACCCGTTCATGCCGCACTCCAGTGACTTTTCCATATCCTCGTCAAAAGCATTGGCGGATACAGCCACAATCGGAATTTCCCTTAAATCCTGGCGCTTAGAATGGCGTATTGCACTGGTGGCCTCCATGCCGTCCATCACAGGCATCATTATATCCATAAGCACCACGTCATAGGTATCCTCCGGGGTATTTTCCAGACGCTCCACCGCCTGTTTTCCGTCAAACACCACGTCTACGGTAAAGCTGCTCTCCTCTAAAAGCTCGCAGATAATCTCTGCATTGAGCTCATTATCTTCCACCACCAGGACACGAAATCCTTCAAAGGAAACCGGGCCTGCTTCTTTGGGCTTATGCTCCTCCCCCAAATCCATAGTTATGGAGAACCGGAAGGTACTGCCCTTTCCCGGAGCACTCTCAACCTCAATCTCACCTCCCATAAGGTGTACCAGGCGGCTGCTCACTGTAAGACCCAGCCCCACACCTGTGCTCATGGCCGACTCATGGCTGCCCAAAGCCTGTTCAAAAGAGTTAAAAATCCTCTGCTGGTCTTCGGCACTGATGCCTCTTCCGTTATCTTTTACCTCAAAATAAATTGTATTTGCCTTGTCTTTCACAGAAATCGTCTTTGCAGTTAAAGAGACCCTGCCCCCCGGTTCGGTAAATTTTATTGCATTTCCCAGGAGATTTAAAAGTATCTGGCACAGCCTTGCCTCATCCCCTACCAGCCAGGTATTCTGCAAATCGCTGGAAATTTCAAATTCCAAACCCTTTTCCCGGGCCTGAGGCATAATGAACTGACTGATATTTTCCAACATTTCCGTCATATCAAAATCCCCTGGCTCTAAAGTCAGCCTGCCGCTCTCCATGCTGGACATATCTAAAATCCTGCTGATGATTTTCATAAGATTCTGGGACGATCTGCGGATTTTTAAGAGACAATCCTCTATCCTTTCTCTGGTCTGCCCCCTCTTTAAGGCAATTTCCGTCATTCCGATAATACCATTCATAGGCGTCCTGATCTCATGGGACATTTTGGACATAAACTCCGTTTTTGCCTTGCTTGCCACGTCATGTTTTTCCGTATTCAAACGGTTCTGGATAATACTTGCAATCTCCCGAAGCTCTTTTCCCGTTTCAGAAACCAAAAGCCCCTCTTCCTCCAAATCCAGAAGGCACAAAAAGCCAATTAATGCCCCGTTATCTACCAGAGGAACGATAAAACAGCTTCCTTCCCTGATAAAAGAATTCAGACCTGCAAAGACGCTTTCCCTTTCCCCACTTGGAATAAACATGGCTCCCATTCCCTGTTTTAAGGTCTCTTCATAAGCCAAAAGTTCCCCTTCGTTACAGCGTACCTTATCGTTGTAATCCACAACCTCCCCATGCTTATGCCACTGATACTCTGGATATATTGTAGAAAAACTCTGGTTTATCATAAGCAGCAGCACATCTTTTGCCTGATAAAAATTTCCAAGTTTCCGCAAAAGAACATCCATTTTTACTTCAAAATTTCCGCCTTTATCAAATATATTCAACACCAAAGAGAGCATGTTGGACTTCACGTCATTGCCGGAAGAGACAATGGGAGAAGGGGAAAATTCATATAAAAGCTCTTCCACAGCCCGCCGCGTATCTTCTGTACCGGCATCTTTTGCCCTTTGAAATGTATTGACTGTCAGCAAATTTTCTCTGCTGTTAAATATACTTTCCCCCTGCTGTTTTATATATTCCCCAAAAGCGTTTGCCTCATCTTTATCCGTCCCTGGAATCCACGCAAGAAATTCGCTGTCCCCAGCCCGCATAATTACATAAATTTCACTGTTATCCTCCGGCAGGGCAGAATATTCCCGCAGCCAGTTTCCAAACTCCTCCAGTATTAAATCTTTAAAGTTCCGCCCATACAAACGGTCCAGTCCCGTTTTCCACGCAATCTGTATATAGAGGAAAATCCCGTTGGACTCCTCTTTCCTGCACTGCATAATGCGCTCTATTCCAGCAGTTTTTGTATAAAGCCCGGTGAGGGTATCGTACACCGCCTTATTCTGCTGGGCAATCTCAAAAAGCTTCCTCTCATGGATGTTTTTAATGGTGCCCACCAGACGGGGATTATCCCCATCCTCCCTCTTTATCACAGTTCCCTTTAAACTATGCCAGCGGTATCCCTCCCAGGAATCTGATTTTAGACGGAACTCAATATCGAATCCCCCGTCCGTCTTTTCAAACTGCTCTTCCAAAAGCTCCTGGTCTTCCCAGTAAATATCCTCTCTGCTGAAAAAACCGATTCTGTCGGCAATCCTGCTGCAGTCCTTTTTCCCAACTTTCATCTGATGGTTGTGTACTTCCAGCCTTGCCGTTTTAAATTCATAAGTGATAAAAATATCATCACTGCCGTCCATAGCCAGGCGGTAGCGCTCTTTCTCTTCCAAAAGCCTCTCATTAATCAGCTTCTGCCTTGTGGTTAAATCAGAAATCACATCATAGAGATTCTCAATCTCCTCAATGTTTGACCTCCTGTAAGCCGCAATGCCGTCTGTGCCCTGCTCAATACAGTTCATAAGATTGCCAAAGGGCTGTAACAGCTTTTTCAGCACTACATAGAGAATCACCATTCCAAAAGCCATCCCTGCGAGAAGCGCAAATCCCATGTAAGAATACATGCGCTGGTACAGCCCAAACACATTCTTCCTGGAATTTAAACCCACTAAAATCCAGTCCGTATTCTCATAGGGCGCATTGCTCCCATATAAGTCAAGACTGCTGGACACCACACAGAGACGCAGCCCGGATGAATCTGTCATCTCGTAAAAATTGTCATACTCCGTCTTGTGATATTCTGCCTCACCCTCCTGGATAAAATGGTATAAGGTTCCTTTGCCTGAGACTAAAGTATATCCCTTATCCTCCTTTCGGATAGCCACCGCATACCCCGTATGGTCATTTGTATTTAATTCTTCCAGATTAAAATAAGTGTTGAGATAATCCAGAGAAATCTCTATTCCAACCACACCATATACCACATCATCATAAATTAACGGTACGGAATAGGTAATTCTGCGGTATGTATTCTGAGCCTCATCTTCCAGCACGAAAGATGGTGACCAGTAACCTAAATTTACCGGATCCGCGCCAGGATTCTCTTTCCCCGCTTTTAAGGGCTGGTAAAAAAAATCATCTGCTTCCCTGCTGCCCTCAGGCATCAGTTCAAAATTAGAAGTCCAACGCACATCCAGGGGAATATCCTTACTCCTGGCTAATGCTTTGTCTCCTCGCTCCATCAAAAGCTCCCCTTTGTTGGAAGAGCTTGACAAAATGTCAGAATGATGCACATAAAAGCCCTCATGGCTTTCAGCGCCTTCCATATGATTATCTAATACTACAAAAACTCCTGTCGCCATGCCATACTGTGCCTTATCCACACATTCCCCGAAGATATACTCCAGATATTCCTCCTGAAGCTGGCCGGAAATGAGAAATTTTTCCATATTGGTACCGGAATCTTTAAAATACTGTTCCAACTGTAAGTTCAATAATTCTGTGTCATGACAGATAGCCGCCCAGCGCTGCAGCATATCATTTTCCAAAATCACGCTCCTGTTATCCACAGTACGCGTCATCGTGCCCACAGCATCATCCTTTAATACTTTAAATGTATTGGTCACAAACACCATTCCATAGGAAAAAGCACTTTGCACCGCAATAATTAATATCAATGGAATCAACAGCAGACGAAACATAGTTCTTCTTTGTCCACCCATTGTCTCACTCCTTCGGTATTCTTTTCTACAGGTAACTTTTACTGAACCGCCTCCTTAAGCCTATGGTCAAAAGTCTCGTACCACACATCAAAAGTATCATCCGTAAGGAAGGGCTGGCAGGCCTCCTCCAAAGAACTGCCCGACTCCAGAGCCTTAAGCACCTGCTCCCTGTCCTCAGCCGCCTTGTCCGAGAGGGAATACTCTAAAATCTTTCTGGCCTCTGACGCTCCTCCAAAACTCTGGCAGGCATATAACTCCATTTTTTCTGTATTGTCCAGAACATTGGAAAGACATGCATAAATTTTGTCAGAAACCTGCACTTGATTATCCTGTATCACATCATCCAGCTTTTCCCTGGTAACCGCATCTTTTTTAACGGGCAGATAGCCCGCTTCGCATCCAAATCTGATATTAGGCCCCGCCTGGGTCATCCACTTTAAAAATTCCACTGAGGCATACTCCCTGGCTTTTTCCGATTTGGTGACAACAATCCCCGCACCCTGCTGAATGGCAAAGGAATCCCCTCCCTCCAAAATAGGTGCAGACATTACACTGTATGTAATAGGCACACTTCCCCCACTTGTCTCAATCTCCTCCGGGAAATACATCGCGGAGGCCGTGGAGCCTGTGTAGGCCAGCAAATCCCCTGTCTTAACATCATCGGAACGAAAAGAACCGTAACTTGCAAAGTAGCCTTTGATATAAGGCACATAATAATTGTCCCACAGGCGGCGGATTTTCTCTTTATCGTCGTTTACCGTCACTTTCCCGTCCTCCACCTGAAAAATCTCCGTGCCCTGCTGACGCATCCCGATTACAAAGTAATTTGCCATAGAATCCCTGCCGTAGAGGGCTTTGCCGTCCCCCTCTATATCCGGGGTTAGGGCATCTGTCCAGTTGTAGTACTCCTCCGCCAGATCCACAATCCCCTCCAAAGTAGAAAACCCATCTATAGAAGCACCCGTTTCATCTGCAAATGTCTGCCAGTCCGTTTGGTTTATCATTAGAACTTCCGTAGATTTAGCCACAGGAAAAATCCGAAGGCCTCCGTCCTCTGCAATATATCCTTCTCTAATATAAGAATCCACATATTCCGCCAATTCTTTCTCTGTGACATAATCTGAGATATTGGCAAGTTTTCCCTGCTGCTCAATAAGATACGCCGTATCCGCATAAGCCGAAAACATATCCGGCACTTCATCCGCCCCGACTTTTCCCTCCAGGGAATCCTGAACTGCCTGCTCTAACTCACTCACGGAGCCCTTACTCATGCACTGGACATGAATCCCCATATCCTTTCCAACCGTATTGTTAAACTCCTCCACCAGCCCCTGAAAAGCTTCCTGCTGGGAGCCGTTATAATAATGCCACACCGTAAGTGACAAAGGATGCCTGGGGTCCGTCAGTTTTCCGCTGCACCCGCTGAAAAAAGACGCAGTTAAGACTATTCCCAATGCCATGCTGATATGTTTTTTTCTCATATTCGTTCCCCTTATCCATAAGCTAATTATATTATAGTCAAAAAGTCCTAGCTTGTAAAGCAGTATTCATTTTGTCCATTATAAGGAAATGGCGGCTGCTTAAGCAACCACCATTTCCTTGTAGTCTTTTATCATTCCATGTTTTAAAAGCACATCCACAAAAATCCCAAACATATCATTTTCCAGCCGGTTTAAAAAATCAAATTCCCGCCTTTCGCCGCTGCAGATTTTATTTTTATTCCAGATTTCCAGCAGCTCAATAATGGGATATTCCCTGCGAACCCTGTCGTCCTCCCGGAAGGGATTAAAACTGCTGTCCCCCTTTTTTACATACAGGTCATTGATAATCAAAATATCCTCAAATGCCTTGGCGTCCTCCGCTGTGCTCTGCCTGCGCACCAGCTCCTTGGCAAACAACAGTTTCTGTTCCAACAATATCCTCTTTTTCATAGTCCCGCTCTCCTCCGTTCTCTTTTTTAAGAACATCATAAGCCAAGACCTCTGCGGATATTGTCGAAAGAGAGGAATAATTTTCCAGTTTTTTAACTTTAACTATCTTTGAACCCTGGCGCCTGCGCCTCCCATAATAGCCTCCACTTCTTTTTTGCTGGCCATTGTGGTATCTCCCGGGGTTGTCATAGCCAAAGCCCCATGGGCTGCACCATAGTTCACTGCCGCTTGGGCATCCCCTGTGGTCATCAGTCCGTAAACAAGGCCCGATGCAAAGGAATCCCCTCCGCCTACACGGTCCATGATTTCAAGCCCCTTATAATCCTTTGCCTTGTAAACTTCCCCCTCTGCCCAGCAGATGGCGCTCCAGTCATTTACAGTAGCCGTCTTAACCTCCCTTAAGGTAGTTGCCACTGCCTTAAAGTTAGGATAAGCTTTTGCGGCTTCGTTTATCATCTTTTTATATCCATCCAGATTTAATTCTTTTAAGTTCTCGTCGTTGCCCTCGATTTCAAAGCCTAGGCATGCGGTAAAATCCTCCTCGTTGCCAATCATAACATCCACATATTTGGCAATCTCTTTATTTACCTCCTGGGCCTTAGCCTGGCCGCCGATAGCACTCCACATGGAAGGGCGGTAATTCAAATCGTAGGACACGATGGTGCCGTACTTTTTCGCCGCCTTAATGGCTGCGATAACCGTCTCACAGGACTGCTCGGAAAGAGCTGCATAAATTCCCCCAGTATGTAGCCACCGGGCTCCCAGCTCCCCAAAAATATAGTCAAAATCAAAATCTTTAGGCGTTGCCTTGGAAATTGCGGTATTTGCGCGGTCAGAGCATCCTACTGCCCCCCGGATACCAAATCCTCTCTCCGTAAAATTAATTCCGTTGCGGCACACCCTGCCGATTCCATCTGTTTTCATCCACTTAATCAGAGAAGTGTCCACACCACCCTGAAGAATAAAATCTTCCATGAGCATACCTACTTCATTGTCTGCAAATGCAGTAATTACAGCGGTTTTCATTCCAAAGCACCTTCTCAAGCCCCGGACTACATTGTATTCTCCGCCGCCTTCCCACGCCCGGAAAGACCTGGCTGTACGAATTCTGCCCTCCCCTGGGTCAAGACGCAGCATAACCTCCCCCAGTGACACCGCATCAAATTTGCAATCTTTCTCCGGTCTTAAATTTAAATCCATTTGTTCCTCCGTTCCCCGGCCAGTATCTGCCGGCCATTATAATAGTTTTGCCCTGATGTATAAGACATACATCAATAGTATGCGTATAAATTTCGCACAAATGTATTATAGCATGACATTATACCAATCTTCAAGGTTTTATACTAAAATAATGATTTTTCGGCAAATACTGAACTACTTACAGAAAAAAATGAACTTAAATAGAGAAATCAAAAGACTGTCCGATTTTCTTCTCCTCCTCTGTCCGGGCATAATCGCTCATGCTCTCAAAAGTTACGTCGTTAATCTTCTTTAACAGCTCCTCAATGGAGGAAGCCTGAACCGTCACCGTATCTTCATCATACAAGTTTTCCGTTTTTCCGGAATCCTTTTTCCAGGATTCTTCCAGCTTTTCCTGCTGCTCCTTCTTTTTCGCCCTTTTCTCCTCTGCTTTTTTGGCCTCTTTTTTCTCCTGGGCCTTCTTTTCAATCCGCTTTCTCTGGGCTGCCAGGGACTTGTCAATCACAGCAAAGAAAGAAGCTGTCCCGTTGCCGTTTACCTTCATGCCATATCCCTTCACGCTGGAATTTCCAGAAAGGCTTTTGGAGAGCTGGGACATGCCGCTGGCCGCATTAGCAATAATTCCCTCATACTGCTTCCTGTAACTCTCATCCGTTGCCATGCGCTCGATTTTATCCTCATCAATAAGAACCACCATTTTAGCCGGATTGGCATAACTTGCTGCCTGCGACTGAGCAAATGCCTTCTGGTCCCTGCTCACAAGAATAAATTCCATGCCTGAATACTTCTTTTTCAAATCTTCGTAATATTTTGCCGCCTTGTCACTAAGTTTCGGCTCGCCTACGGTTTTGCCTTTCACATTAGACTTTTTGGCTGTGTTTTTTGTGTCTTCCGCCTTAACCTGTTTTGCCTGGGCCTGGGCAGATGATACAACATCGGAAATTAAACTCATAATTCGTCCTCCTTGATCCTTTGAGCCTGCTGGAAAAATCCATTTCTCCAACAAATGTTAATAAAGTTCCTTTATTATATATCGGCATAATAAGAAAGAATATTTAAAATATTGCACAATCATACCATTACAATTTCCGAAAGATTTTCCATAATGCCCCTCACCACATTTGCATGGTTCATAGAGTAAATATGGATATTGTTGACACCGTTTGCGATTAAGTCGATAATCTGTTCCGAAGCGTAGATAATTCCCGCCTGCATCATTGCATCTTTATTTGTGCCGAACCTGTCCACAATATTTTTAAACCGCTCCGGCATATTGCAGCCTGAGAGACGTATGGCATTCTTTACCTGAGACGCCCGGCTAATGGGCATAATTCCAGGGATAACCGGAACTTCTATCCCGGCGCTTCGCACCCTGTACAAAAAATTATAGTAAATATTGTTGTCAAAAAACATCTGGGTGGTGAGAAACTCACAGCCTGCGTCCACTTTTTTCTTAAGATTTAATATATCCTCTTTTTTGTTTGCTGCGTCTGGATGCCCCTCAGGATAACATGCACCACCGATACAAAATCCTCCAAACTCCTTTATGGCTGCCACCAAATCCGAGGCATAGTGATAATCCGTAAAAGGTTCCTGCTCCATCCACTGGGGCCTATCCCCCCGAAGGGCAAGGATATTTTCAATGCCGGAGTGCCTCATATCCCGAAGCGCTTCTTGGATAGAATCTTTTGTGGCGCCTACACAGGTGAGATGTGCAATCGCTGTCACACCGTATTCTTTCTGTATGTCCTCTGCAAGGGCAAGGGTGTTATCCCTGGTACTGCCCCCTGCGCCGTAGGTGACGCTCATATAGTCCGGCCCAAGCTTTGCCACCTGAAAGGCTGCCTGCCTGACGCTCTCAAAATCTAAGTCCGCTTTCGGCGGAAATACTTCAAAGGAAAGGGTAATTCTTTTTTGTCCTAAAACGCTGGTTAATTTCATATGTTTTCTCCTGGGTATTGTCTGGTTTTTCTTTTTATTATAAAATAGACGGCCGGACTTTTAAAGACCCGCAGGATTTATTTTTCCGCTAATGCCTTATATTCAGATATCAGCTCTTTATATTCCTAAATATTACGGCTGAACTTCAACTGTTTTTCATATTCCGCGACCAGAGAAGGATTCTTTTCCACTGCACCTGTATACCAGTTTATGAGATACTTCAGGGAACTAACGCCGCCGTCATTCCTTTTCAATGTTTTCTCATATTCAGAGTATGCTTCCCTATCCATAGTCCGCATCATGTCCGGAACATTTGTAGTCTCAATGCGTTTTATTCCATGCAATAGATATTCGCCTTCCACTGTTTCTAAAGAGTTGTCATTATACTTAATTTCCTTTTGGAATGCCTCATTCTTTGTCTTCTGCGCTTCCTTTTGCTCCGGCGTTACGGCAGCATCTACTGCGCCCTTGCCTTCCACAAGAGCAGCCATCCCGTCTCCTGAGAACTCCACAATAACGGAATCCCCATATTGCAAACGGATATCCTTCATAGCCTGCAAAGTTTCTTCCTTTGACATTTTATCCATTAACTTTGATATATTAAACCCGGACTGCACCAAACGACCAGAAATGGTTTTGCCGTATTTCCATAATACATTCAGCATCTCCAAAGCGATTCTGTCTATCAAAAACCTTTTATATTACTGCCGAAGCTCCTTGATAAAAGACAATGGCGTCATGTGATACTTTTTCTTAAAGGCCCTGTGAAAATAAGAAAGATTGCGAAATCCCACCGACAGTGAAACTTCCAGAATAGATGTCTCCCCCTGCTCGAATAATTCCACCGCCTTTTCAAGACGCAGATTATTTATGTATTCCACGCAGGTCATGCTCATGTGCTTTTTAAAAAATCGCATAAAATGATACTCGCTGAAATAGCACAGACTTGCCAGATCCGCTATCAAAATTGCCTCACTGTAATGCAGCTCGATGTAATCCAGCACACTTTTCAGTTTTTCCGAAGACCCCCTGGCAATGGATACATTTTCTCTGCTGTACTGGAGCAGTAAAAACACGGCCTGTAAAAAAAGAGACTTTAAGGCCAGTTCATATCCGAAAATCTCCTGGTCGTAAAGGGAAGCAATCTGATGAAAAATTTTTTCCAATGAAACGTAAACCGGATGCTCTTTTGTAATCAGGCAGGGCATAAAAATCTCCTGGTTCATAACAGGTGTAAGATACCGAGTGGAGCAGATATCCGTGGCATTTCCCCCCAGAAAATTCATATGAAACACGTAGGTTTCCGACAAAATTTCCTCATCCTCCTCTATGGAAATAGAATGGAGAAGCAATGGCGGAACAAATAAAATATCTCCTTCTTTTACCTTATAATCCACCAAATCAATCTGATATGCACCCTGCCCTTTTTTAATGAATGTAAGTTCCGCCTCCTCATGCCAGTGGGTAGTTACCACAGGATAGTCCCTGTCAAGGCGGGTCAGATATTTTTGCACCGGAAAAAAAGTTTCCCCGTGTTTCGCATCCTCCTTTTGCTCTAAGGCAAGTGAATAAAGCTTTTTCATATGTTCTCCTTTACAGCGAAATCCAATAACTCCACTCCCCAAAAGAGCAGGATTGTGTTATATAATGAAAAAATATTGCAAGAAAAACTGTAATTTACAATCTATAATCACAGTATAATACATCAGAAGAGATATCTCAAGGAATAAATGGAAAGAAAAGAGGTTTTCATTATGGAAAAAAAATGGTGGCACGATAAAACAGCATATCAAATTTATCCCAAAAGTTTTTTAGATACTAACGGAGACGGCATCGGGGATCTGCGGGGAATTATTTCTAAATTGGATTACTTAAAAGATCTGGGCATTGACATTATATGGCTGTCCCCAATTTACAAATCACCTTTTGTTGACCAAGGATATGATATTTCCGACTACTATGCCATTGCAGAAGAGTTTGGAACTATGGAAGAATTTGACGAACTTTTGGCAGAGGCAAAAAAACGTGATATGCACATTATCATGGATCTTGTCATCAACCACTGCTCCGATAAACATGAGTGGTTTCAAAAAGCCCTGGCAGACCCGGAGGGGGAATATGGGGATTACTTTTATTTCCGAAAAGGGAAAAACGGAAATCCCCCCAGCAATTACCGTTCCTACTTTGGTGGAAACTGCTGGGAACCGGTTCCCGGAACAGACATGTATTATTTTCACATGTTTGCAAAAGAACAGCCGGATTTAAACTGGGAAAACCCAAAGTTAAGGCAGGAGATTTACAATATGGTAAACTGGTGGCTTGAGAAAGGACTTTCCGGTTTCCGCATTGACGCCATTATCAATATCAAAAAAGACCTGGCGTTTCCCAATTTAGAGCCTGACGGCGCTGACGGAATGGCAAGCTGCTGGCGCATGGTGGAAAATGCAGAGGGCGTGGGAGAATTATTGGAAGATTTAAAGAAACACACCTTCCAAAAATACGACGCCTTTACCGTTGCGGAAGTGTTTAACATGAAGAAAGGGGAACTGAATCAGTTTATCGGGGAAAACGGACATTTTTCCACTATTTTTGACTTCAGCGCCCACAGCTTAAGCGATGGGGAACACGGATGGTATGACGCACCGGATATTGATTTTAAAAAGTGGCGTGAAACTGTGGCAAAATCCCAGTTAGAAGTGGAAAAATATGGATTTGAGGCAAATATTATAGAAAACCACGACGAACCCAGGGGCGTCTCCCGTTTTTTGCCGGAGTATGGAAAAAATCCAGCCGGAAGTAAAATGCTTGGAACCATAAGCGTCCTTCTCCGGGGAATCCCTTTTATTTATCAGGGACAGGAAATCGGCATGCAAAATGCCCTGTGGAACAATGTAGAGGAATTTGACGATATTAACACAAAAGACCAGTACCAGCTTGCAAGGGCAGCAGGACTTTCCAATGAAGACGCCCTTTATGTCTGCGGTAAAATGAGCCGGGACAATGCCAGAACCCCCATGCAGTGGAGCGGCGGAAAAAACGCCGGATTTACCCTCGGCACCCCCTGGTTAAAAGTAAATTCCAATTACCCTGAAATCAATGTGGAAAATCAGGAAAAGGATTCAAACTCCGTCTTAAATTATTACCGGAAACTGGTGGCACTGCGGAAATCCCCGGCCTACAGGGAAGTATTTACCTACGGCAGGTTTGTCCCCGCATACGAAGACACGGAAAGCGTTATGGCGTATTACCGTGTGGAAGAAAAAAAGCGGATCATGGTTGCAGGAAATTTTGGAAAAGAGACTGTGGAACTAAAACTTGACTTCCCTGTAAAAACAGTTCTCTTATCAAATCTGAAAGACTGGGATATGGAAAATCGCCAAGTTCCAAAAGACATCTTGACACTGGAAAGCTGTGAGGTTGTGGTTTTGGAATGCGGTAGTTCTTGCATATAGAAGCGGGGCCATTTTCTTCTGATACTTGGCAAGATCGAAAAATAAAATATCTCCAAATGTCCAGTAATCCTTTTGGCATTTGGAGATATATAATTTTATTTATTGCTTTCAATTGAAAATACTTCATAAGGCCAAAGTGCAGTGTTAATTGTCCCTTTCGGCTCGGCTGCAAAGAAAAATCCAGAGCTCTCAGGCCCTCCGCCTACAATCTGAATATAATATTCACCATTGTGTTTACAAGAAAATAAAAATTTTTCCGGCATACCAGTTTTAGGATCAGGGTTTCCCCATTTATCCCAGTGTCCATAATCTCTGTTCCATATATAAATATGCCTGTCTTGTCCGTACAAATTTTTTAATACCACATCATACTCTTCGCCCCAAGTCATTGACAATTTAAACCAATCTTCATCCCCCTCTTCGTGAAAGTTTGCTGCCGTATATCCCTCTGTAAATGGATCTCCGGACATTTTAGTCGTCCTGTCGTATGGAAATGCAAACTCATATGAATTATTAAACTCATACTTGTCAGGCTTAATGGTTGCTTTCGTTCCGTAAAACTGCACATTTTTTTCTTGAATCATCGCATGAAATTCACTATCACTGAGCGTTTCCAAAAGACATGCCTCAGAAGTCTCCGTATCGCTTATGTCCATTCCTTCCTCTGGCTGAGCATACGCCGCATATTCTGGCATATTATCTTCCATTACTCCTGTGCTAAGCACTGCACTTTCCGCTTTAACGCAAACTACATCATATGTCCCCACGGTTACAACACCTGCTACAAACAAAAAAACTAAACCCTTTCTCCAACTCATAACATATTCTCCTCCCAAATAATTAAACAGCAAATTTTTTTGTAATATTATCACTTAACAATAACATTGCAGGGTCATATTTCTGGGCAGAATCTAATTTTTCCAGGAAGTGGCAGTAAAACACCCGCTCTTTTAATTTCATCCTTTTATCCTCCGCTGTCATATGGCTCATGTCCATCTCTTCCAGCTTCTTTATCATCTGCTCTGCCATTTTTACGGCGGATTCCACGGTTGTACCCAAAAGGTTAGCCCCCATCCCTTTTTCCATGCGCTCCATCTGCATGCGCATATATTCTGAGATAAACTCTTTTTCCCTCAATTCATAAAAATCTGCGGTTTTCTCTGCGTACATCCAGGCTTCCTTTACTTTACTGGGACAATTGTCAAACATCTTTTCATTCTGATTCTGGATTTTCATCATCTTCACATAGGAATCATACTCCTCCACCTGACATTTTCCCGATAAAATGTCATCCCAGAAAGAATCGTCTTTCATATACGCCTTATAAGGACTGCAGGCAATTTCCATTGCCTTTTTATACTCCTCATCTGTCAGTTCCCTGCTCCACAGCGTCTCCTTTCCCATGTAACATTCCATCTTTTTTTGTTTGTCATATATCCAAATATTCATGCCACTGTCCAAAGATACCACAGATATAGATTCATACTCCCGAATCGCATGAAACCAGTCCTCAAACGCAACAGGCCTCTCCTCAAAACGGGAATAAAAATCCATTAAATCTTTCATTCTGTCCACTGGAAGATATTGGGTATCCGCCTCGTCTGACGAATAGGTTTCCGCCACTTTCCCTACCATATCTCTCCAATTATATTTCTGTGTCCCAAACACCGCCCCCAAACTGCCAGGCTGAATATCCCCATTCTCCACAGCTGTCTCCCGGTAAAACACCAAGGAATCCCAACTGCTCGCCGTGTCACTGGAAATATCCTTATACCTGCCCCGTTTCGTATCTGCATGGCTACACAGGGCAAACATTTCAATTGCCGTGGCATTCCCGGTGTCCACCTTGTTGACCTCAACCTGATACTCCCTGACATTTCCGTTTTCATCTGTCACCGTTACCTTAACCTTGGGAAATACCATGGTTGCACCTTCTGCGTACTCTGCTGTCATATGATAGGACTTTCCGTCGGCCGTCACATACTGGCTGCTGGAATTGAGTTTTTCCAGCCTATTAGCGTCCTCCCACCCCTCATACCAAGACTGTACTGCCGCTTCCGTATTCTTTTTGGATGTTATTGGCGGAGTGTATATGTTCTGCTGAGTTCTCCCTACTGCATCTATTGTTCCCATATCACTGTCCTCCTTGCACAAATATTAAAAATTTAATTTCCTTTTAAAAGTTTAATACTGTCTGCACAGGATCCTGGCAATTTGGAAAAAATATCATCATATCTGGAAAAATCAGACTGTCTGCGCTTTTATTGTTTCTCAAACACAGGCATATACTCCACCGGAGCATCCACGCTTACCAGGTCATTCCCGTCATAAACCTGACCCGTGGAAGTCAATTTCCATTTCCCCTTTGGCAGATAGACTTCACGTTTAAACTCATTTAAGTGCAGAATCGGGGCAACCAGATACTTATCCCCAAACATATACTGAGATTTAAGTTCCCAGCATTTTTCATCCTCCGGAAACTCGTAAAACATGGCTCTAAGCAATGGGGAACCATTTACGTGGGCTTCCTCATACAGTTTTTTAATATAATCGTGCATTGACATACGGATATCATAATACTGCCTCATAATTTTATAATTATCTTCGCCATAGCTCCAAAGCTCATTGGGCTGCCCGGTGCGGAGATATCCCCCGCCCCAGTCCCTGTCATCCAAGGTGGGTATATTATAAGGCCCTCTGTCCCCGTGCATGCGCAGCACCGGAGAATAAACGGCAAACTGATACCATCGGATTAAAAGCTGCCTGAAATCCGGGTCGTTTACATCATCTGTCATAAATCCTCCAATATCCGTAGTCCACCAGGGTATTCCCGCCAGCCCCATATTTAAACCGCACTGAATCTGGTCCTCAAGTGCCTCAAAAGTGCTTGGAATATCACCGGACCAGATGACATTTCCGTATTTTTGGGAGCCTGCCCAGGCGCAGCGGAGAAGATTTACCACTGTCCCCCTGGTAATCATAGGTCTGGGCTGCGCCCCGCTCCGTGCGGATTAAAAGGCCCTTTTCCATCATCGGGCCAAAATTTTCACTTCTTCTGTCCACAGAAGGCCACACAGAAACAATTACTTTTATCCCCTTCTCATGGAGTTCCTCCACCATAGCTTTCGGGTCAGGCCAGTATTTTTTGTCAAACTTCCAATCTCCCTGAAGGGTCCAGTGAAAGAAATCAATCACAATTTGGTCAATCTTTATCCCCTCTTTTTTATACTGCCGGGCCACGGACAAAACTTCCTCCTGGGTCCTGTAGCGGAGCTTGCACTGCCATAACCCCATCAAATCCTCCGGGAACATTTCTGCATGTCCTGTCACGTCCGTGTAATTGGAAAGAATCCCCTTGGGCGTGTCGGAAACGGCAGGGCTGCTGATACTGGCCCATTCCAAAAATCTTCTCCTCCTCATTGCTCTCAAATTTTACATTGAGAGAAAACTCACTTCCCCCTATACTTGCGGGCTGTTCTCCCAAAGAATACCGAAAGAAATGCCTTTAAAATTTTCCTCCTCCCCCTCCATGCGACCTTCCGGAAGAGGACGTATGGGTAACGCTCCCCCCGGAATAGCTGGACTCGTCATGCTCCGGTTTTCTACTTCGGTTGACATGCCTGTACAAAAACATGTCGCTTTGTTTTGTCAAATGCATACTGTCTCTTTTTATGTAACTGTCCGCCATAGGCTGACTGTGCACGGATTTAAGTTTTCCCCTCATCACACTGGTTATAATAAATGACAAAAGAAACCCTGCAATCAATGCAATGGCAAGATTCATGAGAAGAGGAAAAGGCTCTTTGGGAAGATTCCCCACATCATAGGGTTCTCCTTCTCTGGCCTGGGTGATAAAAGCATCGCACAACTGGGCAAAGGCAGTAAAAGCAGCCCCGTACTCGCCGTCACTTAAATCTCCTAAAAATTTTTCAGAAATGTATTCCCGCCCTGCATCCGTAATTGCTGTAATTCCAAAACCTGTTGTGGATATATGCCAGTCCCGTTCTTCCATACTGATGAGAAACAAAACCCCGTCATAGGAATCCCCAAAACCATAACCGTTGTAATCATAAAAATCGTCTGCAAACTCCATGGGTGATTTCCCCTCCAGGGAGTCTGTGGTAACAATTACCAAATCAACCTGCTGCCGCTCACTTATCTCATCTAATTTATCCCTCAAGGCCGTTTCTTCGCTGTCAGTCAATAAATCCGCCCCATCCACAAGTCTTGGCGCATCCTCTGCGGCAAACACCGGGGATACCGGAAAAAATAGTAAAACCAATGCAAAATATACCATAAAAATTCTCTTCTTCATCTTCTGTCCCCCTTACAGTAACCATAGCAAATAGGATGCAGCAAAAACCGCCGCACTGATAATGCCGGTAAGCCCAAACAGCCATTTGGCGTATGCCGTTTTATCCAAAGGCAAATCCCCCACCATTTTTCCCGTCTGCCCATTCATGGCAAAAAGATAATTTTTTCCCTTCCAGGTGGTACTTAACAGCCATACGGGAAAAAGGGCATATTTGATTTTACCGTTGTGTAACTGAATACTGCCTGCTTCCCTGACAACGGTAGTATATCCCTTCACTGTGGCACCGAAAGCATCCTCCGTGCTCTGGCGGATCCTGACATTTGCACGTTCCACACTCTGCCCGGCATCCACATCATATTTATCCGCCAAATATCCTGCCAGATATGCGGTTTTAAAATCCACCGCCTCTGAAAAATCAAAGGGCTCGATAGATTCCATAAAGTCATCCGGCATTTTCGTAGAGCCATCCACCGGAACTTTCTCGAATGCAATGTTCCCGCCTCTCGTTACCGCAAAAAAGCTGGTTTCCGTATAATCATATTTGCTGTCACTCCATGCACGGACTTTTGTTGCCTTATAGCGTATATTTGCATCCGCACCGGCATCAAAAAGCCAGAAGGGAACATACACGCCTTTCACTTCATCAATGTGGTTCTCTTCCTTAAACACTTTGGGGAGCAGGCGTTTTCCCTCATAATGTCTCTTCAATGCCGCTTTCGCTGCTTTTTTATCCAATTTAAAGGGAATCACATAATCCGGCTTCAATGCGCCTTTAAACTGTCCCATCAGAACAACAGGATTGCCGCAGTATGGACAGGAGAGAGCCGCCGCATTCTCATCACATACAATTTCACCGCCGCAGGACTTGCACACATAAGTGCGCAGCCCATCTGTCTCGCCGTCCTGCCACTCCTTCCCAGCAGAACTCTCCCACTTCATGTCATCTGCCCTGTCATTTTTCAGTTCGCTGTCATAACCTGCCAGGGTTTCCATCTCAAATTCCGTATCACAATAGGGACACTTCATCTTTTGTACGTTACTGTCAAAAGCAATCCCGCCGCCGCAGCACGGACACTTATATTCCTGTATTTCCCCCATTCCAAATCTCCTTTTTCTTATATGTTTATATTGAAAATAGTAATGGATTCTGTCGAAAAAAGCAACGAGTAATTTTTTAAGTTTCCCCGTTTTTTCATCTTTTTACTTCTGATATTATTGTGCTATAATAAATTAACTCATAGGAAAAAGAGGTAAAAATGGAAATACGAAGAGCAACAGAAAAAGAGTTTCCTTAGATTATGGAACGATACGAATATGCCAGGCGTTTTATGGCAGACCACGGCAACCCAAACCAATGGGGACCTTCAAACTGGCCCCCAGAACAACTGATTAGTGTGATATAAAGGCAGGCAGCAGCAATGTCTGTCCTATGGGGATTGACGTAAGGAGGGAAATTAAACATGAGAAAATTAACAGTCAAGAATGTATCCAATGTGGAAATTGCAACCGGTAATCCTTGCAGGGTTTAAATCTATAGTTTCCTTCGCGCCCTCTTCTCTTAGCTGGCATATCCTCATTTCTATAAATGTATCTAATTCCGTTTCCCTTAATTTCTCATATTGAATCGTCATACAAAATCCCCCTATAAATATCAAAATCTTCCTGTTTAAAAACATTGAAAATAACCTTTTCTATCTGTGTATCCCTCTGTAAAAACTCTGTAACTGTCTGCACTGCAATTTCAGCCGCTTTTTTCTGTGGGAAATGAAACTCCCCCGTAGAAATACAGCAGAAAGCTATGCTTTTTAGCCCATTATTGGCGGCAAGTTCCATACATGACCGATAGCAGTCAGCAAGCTGTCTGCAATGCTGTTGGGTAAGCTGCCCATACACAATGGGCCCGACGGTATGCAGGACATAACGGCATGGGAGATTGAAAGCAGGAGTAATTTTTGCCTTTCCTGCAGGCTCGTCATATCCCTGCTCCGTCATCAGCTTATCACATGCCAAACGCAGCTGGATACCGCCGACGCTGTGAATAATGTTATCCACGCAAGAGTGGCAAGGTACAAAACATCCCCTTAGAGCACTGTTGGCCGCATTTACAATGGCATCCACCTTTAACGTGGTAATATCCCCACGCCAAAGGATAAGTTTATGATTGATAGGAAATGCAAGCAGGGCGTCACTGTCGGTAATCCCTTTTTCCTCAACCTCTGCACTTAGATATTCGTCCTGCACTTTAAGAAATTCTTCCCCTATGGCCCTGGGTTCACGAATATTCATCAGGCTTCTTAAAAGCCGTTTCTGCTCCTTGGTATCCCCAGGGATTTCTATATTTTTATCTTGGGGTTGTTCTGATAATAATTCTCTGATTAAATATTTTCTTTTTTCTTCCTGGGTCATGGCAGTTCCCTCCTGGTAAAAAATATATGGACATGGTTATTGATTGATACCAGATAAGGATAAAAATAGATATGTATGGGCAGGAGCATAGATTTTCTCCTGCCACGCCTATATTTAGGCGGTTTGACGTTTGGTACGTTTTCCGTATTCACGTTCCATTTCCCGCATTTCTTCATCCGTTGGAATATCTACAATCCCGACATAGGAATAGTAGATGTCAATATCCTGTGTCCGTTTCCCGTCTTTTTTCTCGCATTCGTGGACTACGATTTTATCCACAAAAGTATTTAAAATTTCGGGCGTTAGCTCGTCAATACGGGTATATTTTTTGGTAACGGCTATCAGCTTGGAAACATTGGTTGCTTCTGTGTCGGCTTCGCTGACTTCGGCTTTCAAGGCTTCGATTTCCTGTTTTAGCTGTTCCTGCTCGGCTTCATATCCATCTGACAGCTTGTAAAAGCGTTCGTCATTCAACTTTCCATTGACATTATCCTCATAGATTTTACGGAACAGGCGGTCAAGCTCTTCCATGCGCTTTTCGTCCTTTTCAATCTGTTTCTGCTTTGCGGATAATTCGTATCGGCGTTCCGCAAGGGTAGTGTCAATCTGTTGTCGGATAAATACCCTTTCAAATTGCTGTAAATAGGACAGGAAATGCTGAAGCTGTTTTAATACCAACTGGTATAGGACATCTTCTCTGACATAATGCTGTGTGCATACGCCGCTCCTGCTGTTTCCTTTATATTTGGAACAGCGGAAATACAGATAGCTCTTTGATGAGCGCAGGCTTAGCTTTGTACCGCAGTCAGCACATTCTAATAATCCTGTAAAAATGCTTGTTGCGCCGTTTTTTGTCGGTCTGCGTTTATTTGCCCGTATCATCTGCACTTTGTCCCATAGTTCCCTGTCAATGAGAGGGGTGTGGGCATTTTCGATATACGTCCGCATTTCTTTTGCGGTAGGGATACGCTTTTTGCTTTTAAAGCCTAAACGGGTAGATTTAAAATTTTCTGTAACACCGATATATGCCACATTTTCAAGAATTAATGCCACTGTGGTAGATTCCCAATTATACGGGTTCTCTGACACAATCGGTGCAGCCAATCCCTTTGAAGCCTTATATGCGGATGGGGTTAATACTTTATCCCCCCAAAGCGTATCAGCAATGGCGGAGATTCCTTTCCCCTGCATACAGAGTGAAAATATCCTGCGGACGACTGCCGCCGCTTCCTCGTCCACAAGCCAACGGGTTTTGTCATCTGGATTCCGCAAATATCCGTGGATATTCCTGAAAGATGCGGTCAAAAAGCTCCATGAACGAGACGATCTCGCCATCCAGGGAACAGAGTACATTCTCCTCGGTGCTGGGGGCTTTGTCCCGCTCCATCTCAGCCGATATTTCCGCGATCCTCTGCATCTCGGCCTTCCTGGAAGTGGTCGGCGGGCTTTGTGGTAGGCAGGCCGGGGCTTTTTGCCTTTATCATCCTTGGATTTCTTCAAATCGGCGGCCAGTCTGAGGCGCTCTTCCGGGTCAGCTTTTGCAACAGCGGCTACTGCCGATGCTGTCGGCTTGATTGTGCCTGTGAGTATTTCCTGCTTGATACCGGGCAGGGCTTCTTCGGCGGCATCCACACCTTTAGCAAAAGTCCCGGCCTCCCTCACATAACTTGCGGAAGTGTTTGTTTCTTTTGCAATGCGGGATGGTGTAACATGGCGGCTATTCTGGTGCGGACATTTTTTGTCCGCACCACTTTCGTCAGATAAAGTGTGCTGGTTTCCATGAAAGGCATCCGCCTGTTTCTCTGCCTCATACCGCTGCCCGATCAGATATTTCTTCTGCTGGGGCGTCAGGTTCCGCCTGCCAAGCTGGTGTTTGCATATCCACGAAATTGCTTCGTAGCGGTTGGCAAAAGACACCTTGTGGACCGCATAGGTCAGCTCCGGGTGCTTCTGGATGATCTCATAGCGGTTGTGGCCGTCCAGGATCGTGCCGTCCCAGACGATGAGGGGCGAAAAGACCGCCCCATCCGATAGGATGTTTTCCTCCAGCAGGGAGAACTCGTCCTCCGTCAGCGGCGGTATCTTGTCCCGGAACTCCGGGTCGATGATGAGCTTGTCCATCAGGATGCCTCCATTCCCTCAACAGGAGCGTAGTCCTTATCAAGCCCGACACTCACCAGGAGGGCGGCATTGACCCGCATCATCTGCTCTTTGGTAAGGTTCATAAGAACTGTAGCTATGGTTACTGCTTTATCGCTCCAGCAAAGCTTCTGCTATTGCCAAGAA
>NZ_RAZG01000053.1 GCF_003612565.1 Roseburia sp. 1XD42-69
GGAAAAACCGTCTGCGCCATTGCATACCTGGTTAAAACATGCGGCGGCGAACTGTGCGGATATGCCGGATTCATCCAGCAGGAGAGCAAGTTCTTCATTTTCCCTGGCAAGAGAGTAGATGTCATCTTCTGTAATTCCTGCTTCTTTGGAGAGTTTTTGTAACTCTTCTCTTGCATCTTTGAAGGATTCAGAATCCCAGAGGTCTTTAAAACGTTGGGAGAAAGGCTTGTTTTTATTAATGTCATTTATGGATTCTTTGTATTCCTCAATCTTTGTGATCAGTTCATCCCAAGATTCAATCGAATCAACAGGTATGTTGAAATCAGCAGCAATTTGTAGATCACCCAGACTTAACTCTCCCACTCTATCGTCAAATTCTGTGCCTTTAAGTTTATCCTTAACATTGCTGATCAACGGTTCTATATCATCGACTTTTGTTTGTAAGGAAACAGAAATTGGATGTTCCTTTCCGAAATAATCCTGTACTTTAGAAATTGCATTTAGCAGTTTACCAGAATTTAATCCTCCACTATATATATCCGATAAAGCATTCGCAATTTCAGAATCATTTATGTTGTTAATTGCAAACAATATATTTTCTTCAAACCATGCAGTCGCTTCATCCCATGATTGGACATTTGTAGGCATATGCTCCAAGGAGTCATATAAAATCTGTTGAATAGACATACCTAAACTTGGATCGGCACTGTTTATTTTCTGGTATGTAAACTCATTCGTGAGCCATGTATATAAATAAGAACGCATTTCAGCATTCATACTTTCTATCTTTTCTGCTGCGTTCTGGCTTGCCCCTTCATAACTGTTTGTCAGTTCCCGATATGCTGTCTCGATCTGCTGTTTCTGTGTTTCGGTCAATCCTGAAAAATCATAACTGGTCACTGTGTAGATAGCGTCAAACCAGCCTCTTCCAAGATCGAACTTTTTTGTTTTCCTGATAAAATCTTCTGCTTGCAATCCGGCGGTGTCTAACAGCTTATCAAAAGTACTCGCCATTGTCTGGTTATATTCTGTACTTATTTCCTCGCCGTTTAACATATTTTTCAATGCTTCTGTATAGAAATTCAATCCAGAACTTGCATGCTCTTTTTCAAAGAATTCATTTTTTCTGTCATTCTGGTAACCCGCCCATACATCTGACATGTTGTCTAGTATTTCCTGCTCTGCAATCTTCTTCTGGACATCTAATAATTGATACAGACTGGATGTGATTGTATTTACATCACCGGACAGATTCAATATCGCATTCCCGTTTTCATCATAATTTCTGGTTAATGATGGGAAAAGTTCTGATAATTGGTTGCTTAATTCTAAAAACCTTTCATGATTTTCTGTGGACAGATTTTTATTTGCATTGGTTAGCAGGTCTACTCCTTGTGCTAATTTCGCATATTCCTCTGCAATGTCATCCAGGGAATCTTTCTTTGATGTTATGGATGATTCAATGTTGGAAATGTTTGATTTCGCCTCTTCTGCTTTACTGCTTAATTCTTCCAATGCTTGTGCTGCTTCTTCTGCTTGCTGCTTTTGTTTATCCATAAAGGATGAACCAATACTCCATAAAGTAGATGCAGCAGCAAAGATTATACTCGCTTTCTGCAGCATTGACATAGCTGCCCAAGTTGCTTTAATAGAAGTGGTAAGTCCTGCTAATGTGCCTTTTAATGTGTTTGCTGAGGCTGCATTTGCTGTATTAGCTGTTGTATTTGCATTTGTGGCAGTGGTCAAACCCATTGTTTCAAGTTTTTCTTTGGCTTGCTCTTTAGTAAGATTGTGCTTTTCTAAAATAGCTTTTCTATCACCGTCTTCAAGCTGTTTCTGTGATAGTAGTAATTTTAAATTCTTTTCTGTTAAATCTTTTGTCGCTTCTCCGACTTCTTTTAATGTCTTTTCTCTTAAAACATCGTCTAATGGCAAATTTCTAACTTTTTGGATTGCATTACCCAATGTATTCATCTGTGTAATAGTCCCAGCAATCGCACCGCCAACCGTTGTAATGCCCTGTCCGATTTTTATTGTGGCAATAGCTATCAGACTATGTTTTAATAAATCTGCTTTATTAACAAGGTCTAATATACCCGTACCTAAATCTGCTACATGTGAAATCATATCTCCATTCATGAATGTAGAGTATGTCTCCACTAACTTGGCCTGGAACTGCTGTATATGTGCTTCAGTGCTTTCTAAATATGCATCGTACTCCCTTTGTGCGCTTCCTGCCGCATGAAGACTATTCTGCAAGATTGTCTCAGCTTCTGTCATATTATTCAATGTTGCGCTGATTGCCGATGCCCTGTGTTTTCCTGCAATTAATTCTAAGAGGGCACTCTGGTCTACATCTGACATATCCTTATATACTTTTCCGATATCTACATAAATATCATAGATTGAGCGGAATGTCTCTTTGTCGGCTTCCAGAATTTCTACGCCACCAGAACCATTAACATTAGTCAGTCCCTTGATCTTTTCCTCTAATTTAGATGCTGATGTGACTACTGTATCTGTTTCTTCCCCCATAGCTTCAAGTTCGGCTGTACATCCACGGATACGAAGTGCTGATGTACGAAGTCCCAAAGCAAGTGCATCCGCATCTTGATACTGCCTGTTTCCTGCACTGAGCAAGGCGAGAAACTCATCTACTGATGTATTGGCATCCGCAAACACGGAACCTACAGACTGAACACCCTGAGCCAATTCTGATGTAGTAATTGAGGCCGTATTACCCAATTCGTTGTATTTATCGATCAATGCCTGGGCTTTATCTGCAACATCTGTATAACCGTCAATCGTATCATAAGCTTGTACGCCGGAAATGATTGCCTTTACGGAATCAGATGCCTCCATCTCACCAACGTTACTTAATATTGTGCTCTTTTCCGTTAATTTATCACTTGTAGACAAATCATAACCAGATTTGGAAAACTCTGCTGCACCTTCAATAAGTGCTTTTTGTGTTGCTGCCAAGTCCTGGGCTTTTCTGTTGCATTTTTCCAGATAATTGGAATAGTCATTGCGTTCCAACTGGTCATTTACTTTTACTAAATCCGTATATACTTTATCTAAGTCAATAGTCGTATGTACTGCTTCTTTCATCTGCGTAAAAAGTATTCTAATGACACTTGCAGCAGAAAATAACTCCTTAGAACGGTCAATCAGAGTTTTCCATTTATCACCTACAGACTGTGTAGCTAACCCATTGCTTTTCAGTTCTGAAGTAAATGTGGATATCTGCGCCCTAACGTTGCTCAAATCTTTTGTATCAGAAATCCCATATGCTGAATTTAAAATCTTTTCATATTTCTGCGATGCAGACAAGTTAGAAAACAGCTTTGAATATTTCTTGGCGATATATTCAATGTCTGCGATTGCTTTCTCTTTCTTTATTTCCAGATTGAAATTGAGCGGAGTTTTGCTGATTTTTCGTTGTACGCTTTTACTTATTTTATCTATACCTGTATCAACTTTAGATGTTTTCAGTCCAATCTCCAAATCGGATATTGAGTTTTGCAGGTTTTGTATCGTCTGCTTTATTTTAGTCTCTGCGTCTTTATCAATTTTGGCATTCAATCCAACATTTATATTAAGGTTGTCCAACTCTTTCAACTGCTTTTTCAATTCTTTTGATGCAAGCGTCTTGGACAGTTTTGCCAATACCCTGACATACATTGTGTTATTAAGGGATTTCAAATCTCCATTAATAGCACTTTTGGACAACTGTTTATTAAGCCTTGCAATAATGTCTAATATAAATTCATTATTCAAATAATAGTTCCTCCTTATTCTTTGCATATAAAAAGACAGCTCGTTATGAACTGTCTTTACTGTTTCTATTTATTCAGTTTTGCAATTATTGTATACTAATCAAAATTTACTACCACACACATCACATTTATAGGTTTTTGATACATGACCAGCAGCAAATATCCCAAAGGTTACTATTGATGCCGCTTTATTGGTCATGCTTATTTTATGAATTTTAGTGGATGAACATATAGGACATTTGGGGATATTCTTATAATCCTTTACCCACATTTCACGTTGTCTAGGATCAACCCAGTCTGCTGGACGTTTGGAAATAATGTGGTTATTAAATTCATTACCACAATGACCACATTTATCATCCCATCTTGAATCTATGAGTAGATAATCACCAGTTCTTGCAATCGGATATGGCATACTTCCTATAAAATGTCCACATTTAGCACAATTCGTATGTACTCTTCCTCTAGTTGCTTTATCTGCACTTGGCTCATCAATCTCATACCACCAACAGTCAATCTTATCCTCATCAAACGAATCATTTTCTCCTAATTCGATATCTTCACCAAAACTAAGGTTTTCATTATGAGAAGAAGTCTCCGTATCACCTAATAATGATCCACCGCAAACCAAACATACATCCATACTGTTTTTCTTTTTTAAAATGTCCTCGTCAAACGTTGATTTACAATGCTGACAAAGTATTGTTCTTCCCATCCCTCTACACCAACTTTCCATAATTCTTCTTTCCTATCTTTTCTCCATTATACCACCATCCTATTCTAACTACAACCTTCAATCTACAATCATATGTTCTTATTTTTACAGTTTCTTTACCAATGTTCAGTTCCAATTTCCACATCTCTAACCGGATTCCACAATTCCGTCTCCAATATTCAGTTTTTTCAGTTTGATTTTGCAGTTTAGACTATTTCACTGCTAAGATATTTAATTTTCAGATTTACTTTGAATTATTATTTGCTTGGTTTACGGGTTGCTTTTTGATTTTACTTATTACGTATTTAATGGATTCCCATCTAAATAATCATTAAGAGCTATTAGCGTAGACTCCCACAATCTCTTCTTCCCTAACTTAAAATCAGAGATAAGTTGTTTAGGAACCCCTATCTGTTTAGCAATATAAGTCTGCTTTTCTCTTTCTGCTCGCTGGATCAATTTCTGTCTTACTTCTTCCTGACTTACCATAATATCTCCTTTCCTATTCCTATCATATATGCATTTTGTCATAAAAAAAAACTTTAAAATAGACGTTGCTTAATTGGCAGCGTCTTTATTGTTAAGTTTGTTTCTTTGCCATTTCTTCAATCATTATTTTCTCAAATCTAACACAAATTTTTTCATACTAACGCTCAGCCGGAGTTGTGGAGCCTCCATATGGCTGAGCGACCTGTACATTGTAGAGATGCACAGGATTTGATTTTTGGTATTTGTTGTTGTCACGCCTTAGTGGAGTCAGCGTAACTGTCCAGCTTGTGGAGAACTGGACGAATACAGAAAACAGGCGGTGAAACCTGTATCTGTCTGTAATAGGATGGATTTATTTGAAACTGTAATATTACAGTAATTGCCTTTGCACAAGAGGTTTGTATGCCGGCAGTAATCTTCTACAATTCTATCCAGATCTCTTGTGCCGTGATAATATGATATTCAAGCCTTTCTTGAATATTTTTTGGAGAAAGGGTATTACTGGACTTACGTTTCGGTCATACCCCCTTCTCTCTAATAGCAATTATGAAACCTTAGTAAAATCAATGCTTCCCGTCCTTTGTGCGGAACTTTTATCAGTTTTTTTGAAACAAAACAGAAATTTTTTTTGGTCTTTATCGTATAACACTGTTAATAGCCTGTCCCGTACATCTTCATTATTGGCAAATGCATACGCAATAAGCGAATACATTGTACTTTTGTTGATGGTAAGATTTCTCAATTTTATCATACAGTTATCAAACAGATTGTCTACGCTCTTTGAATAATCATTTTTTGAAATATCCAATTTCTTAACTTCCTTGTCATATTCCTGTACAATGGAAATTACCTTTTTGTACTGCTTGCTGTCCCTGAGCCTGTCCGTGTGGTATTGAAAAACCATATTAAAGTTACATGTATGTGGTATCAGTTCTTTATATTTCCTTAAATCAATCACATTTTCTTCAATGATACCTGCCAATATATCCATCGGACAGTCAAAATCCCTTATTTCTGATTCATCTATTGCCTTTTTCTTCTTTTTTCCTTTCATTTTTTGTTCCTGTACATTAGCATAAAAAACAGGATATTTCTTCCCATCTTCCGGTTGCATACATATAAGTGAAGCCAGCCTTGATAATTCACTGTTCACGTTAATTTCAAACATTCGCTTTGATGAATCAATAGCAACCTGTGCCAAAACAGAACATATGATAAATACATCTTCCAACTCTTTATTTACGCTTCCACCATCATAGTAATAGCTTAACGCTAATTGTGCAATATTGCTTGCTTCTCCAATAGCATATTGGGAAGAAGAAATTTTACTGTCCATCTTTGCAAAGGATTTCATATCTTTTTTGTATTCGCTGGTTCCCTTTAGCCCAATGTCATTAATGATAGTCGGATATTTCATATATGATTCTTCCGCAATTCTAACAATATCAGGCTGATTTGTCACATATACCGCATCAGTATCCAGGTCTTGACCATTTAAGCGGCTCTGTACATCCGTACCAATTCCATTAATAATAATCACATTATTTCCTAACTTTGGGAAATATCTTTGAATCTCCTGTGAATATGTATTGACCAAATGCACTATATTATTTGGTGCATTATGTGGAGAGCGGAATCCTGCAAGCCTTTCCCCATCCTTAAATCTTGTGGTATAACATTGGATGCCATTGTCAATCTGCTTAAAACATGGTTCTTCCAGAAAATTTTGTCCTGTAACTTTCATCAACAAAGCAACTGGATTTCCGCATATTGTCAAATTGTCCCCATATTGCAGAAGTTTTCCTAATTTCAATCTTTCATTCTTAAACTGGCTTATAATCCAATTCCTCTTTACCTTGAAGTATTCCGTATATTTAAAATTATCATTCCATTCATCCAAAGCGATCAGCACATTATTAATGCTATACCTCTTCGATGCATTGATTGATAAGTGTTTCATAAATGCTTTATGGCTTAACTTCAAAGCATTGCAGTAATCAATACTTACCTTTGCTATCTTCTCCAAGATCATCTTATCAGTGCAAGGAAGACTATTATTTATCTGGTAGGAACTTCTCTGAAGATCCCTATATTTGCTTGCATGTGCAGTTTTTACTATTTCAAATTTTTCACCTTGCTTTTTCATAAATTTTTTATAGTAATTATATGCCGCATTTTCATTTCCTCCCATAATATTTGTAAATTTGATCCACTTAATCGAATTTTCGGTAATGATGACTTTTATATCTTTTACATAAAACACATTTCCAAACATATCCTTTACGGTTGCTGTCTCATAAGCATCCTTATAGTAATCTTTGAAATATTCCTGTATGTTCCCCCTAAACAGACATGATTTAAAGAAATGGCTCCTGCAATATATAAATCCTTCCATATTATTAGGGAATATGGAAGGATCACAGATTCCCATGCCATCCCATAAAGTATTTTTTACTTCTAATTTGTCATTCGTCCTGTCAACACGGCACTCTTTTTTATAATATATATTTGTTTTAGTCGGGAAATCTTCAACACCGATTTCTTTCAATGTTGCTTTTGCTTTTTTTATCCATGTGTATGACGGATTATCCCTGCGCTTCTTTTTGTAAAACGTAAGGTTATAGGCATTAATAAGCTTTTCTGTCGCTTCCCAGTCAATAACCTGTTTTTCATGCGGAATATCGTAGACTTTTACAGAGACAGCATTTGTCATTGTAGGCACAATCTCATCCTTAACTATAAGAATGTTTTCCATTGGAATAGTTATAAAACCAATAGCTGTTGCTGTAACTAATGGCGCATATGCAGACATCCCTACGATATCTGCCCCATTATAAGGCATCTTGTCCCATAAATCCATTGTGATATATTTTAACGCTGTGCTATGCAGATTCTCACGGATAAAAATACAATCCCCTTCTTTTGCTTTGCCAGTGGATCGCATTAACATTTTGTAGTGTATTTGCTCTTCTTTTATTATATTTCCTTCCTTGTTGTATGCTGACCATGTGACAGTTGCACCGTTCTCATAATAATAGTCCCTTAATTCCCTTGCAGACATTACACCCTTAACACCATAATCAAACTTCATTACGATAAAATCCCTGCTTCTGCCTTTTTTATTAACGGCAACTGCATGATGTTTCATATATTCTGAAAATAAACTGTTATTTATCACAGCCTCCCCTAAATCAAGGTATGGCTTTTTATTTTCTGTTTCATTATCTCCCTCTGTATAATTGTTTACGGCATAAAGGCTGTTAGCTTGTACACTTTTGATTTTAATAATATTACTCTTCTGCTCTTTCTTATTACCCAATATCCATCCCTCCACATTTTTACATTCAATCACAACAACAATTCTACAATTAATATTTCTCCATCTAAACCATATCAAACCGCAATAATTTCAAAGTATCATTTCAGGTAAATCAAGCTAAATCGGAACCATAGATTCTGAAAGTTTGATTCTATGGCTCTGATGGCTTGTCCTGTATTTTAATTATTTAATCTACTAACCCTTAAACTTATAATCTAATCTTCTTGTTTTTAACCCACTATTGTATTTTATCCAAATAATCTTTGCAAAATTAAGTCCATTCTTACTTATATTATCTTTTTTCCCTTCAATAACTATTTGGGATGGCGTTGTTTTCTTCATCTGCTTTACAAAAGTTTCCTCTTTTATTTCATTCATATAAGTACAGAAAAATTCCCTCATGCCAAGAATGATATTCCCATCAAATGCGTTTTCGTCTGTTTCCCACGCTTTCTTCAATAATGAGAGTATTTTTAAAGTTTTATCAGATCCAAGTTTTTCCCATATGTCATTTAACTGCTTAAACGCTATGATGCGGTTTGCAGATTTGACCTTTGAAAATTTTACATCGATTCCGATTGCTCTAACTGAATTAACTATAGAATATACGGGATCTTCTTTTGCCTCATACAATGCCCTCCATCTGTACACAATATTCACATTTTTTGAACCTAAATACTGTTCTGCAAAGTATTTCGCTTCATCTTCATAAGTAAGTCCATTATGCACTTCACATTTGACTACACCATCCTGGTTGCCGTTCAACACTTTAAATGCCGCAATCCTGTGCTGTCCATCATACACAAAATATTTTCCATTTCTGAAACTGACTTTTATAATTCCAAACTTATGTGGATCAAAATTAGATACTATATATGCAACTTCCTTTTGATCAACGTCCCTCTGGTATGGCTGGTTTGATATCAGGTCTTTTGTATTTAAATCCATCATCTGAACAATTTCTTTTTCCTTGTTTTCAGATGGCAAAACAAATGATATACTTGGCACAGCATTTTCCTTTTGAATATCCTTCAAAAATTCTTCTCTCAGTCTTTCTTTTGACATTAATTTTTTTCCCATAAATCAAATCTCCTTTTCTTGTTTTCTCTTTATTTTTTATTTTTCTAAATTCATTTGCAATAATTGGGTATATTTTGATAAATTATTTATCTCCTCATAAAATTTATTCTTTATTTCCAGTGGCATATCTTTAAAAATTTCACCATCTATAAATTTTTTATTTACACAATAGTAATCATCTAGTGTTTTCTTAAAGATCTTAAATTCCATATCATAATCAATCTCATTAGTATCTTTTGACGGATCTCTTTTCAAATGGGCAATCGCATCCTTTACCGCCTGACTGTTGACAAGCTCTTTATCATATGGTAACGGATTCCCGAACAGATCCTTAATTACACCGGAACGCCTTTTACTGTCTTTAGCAGAACAACAATTCTTACACTCATTCCTTCCTTTATAAAACATATGGATGGAATATGTCTTCCCACATGTTTTACACGTTTTTGTTTCTTCTTTTGGCTTCTGTTTCTGTTTTGCCTGTTCTACATAAGAATAGGAACTTTTCTTTCCTGACTGTATAAGCGGCTTTTCTTTCTCCGGGATTTCAACAATGTCAATATTCCTCGCAAGTTCTTCAGCCGCCGAAACTGACCTGTTATTTAATACTCCACGGATAAGCTCTGCATTTACGGTTTCAATTCCCAGCTCAATACAAGCCTTTAACCGCCTGTGACCTGCTAATACAACGCCATCTGAATTAACCGTCATTGTATGTACACGCCCACTTTTTTTAATTTTCTCCACTAAATCTGAAACATCTTCCCCATATCCATAAATTTCTTCATTCTTCGGATGTGGTTTTAAATCAGCAACTTTCATCTCCATTGTATTCATGTCAGTTCATGCCCCTTTCTCCATAACTAATTGTATTGCATATTCCTTTAATTCCTTCTCCATTGTCTCAATACGTCCTTCAACCTTTGCCTTGCCAGTTGAGCCTTGCTTACAAAACTCTAAATATCCAGATGTATCATTCCAAACTTCAAACCACTTTTTCAAGAATTCCGTATATTGGTCATCTGTTAAATCATAGTCAACATCTAACTTTTTAATGGTGTCCAAATTCTTAATCAAGATAGGTATATGAATTTTCTTCAGACAATTTTTATCTGTCTCCCTGTCATATGGAGGAAGGACGCAAAACAATTTATTAAACAAGTCTTTTGTTTTATCTATTAATCCATAATCAGGATTTTCATTTAAACATTCTGCAAACCGCACAACTTCACCAGCAGCGAAGCTACGATATTCAAAATCTGATAATAGCATCATAGATTGTAAAATGCAGCTTGTTACTTCGCCTCTTTTCCGTTGTAAATTTGAGAATACAGCCCTATTTTCAAAAAATACGCACTCTTCTATTTCCTTTATCTTTCCAGCCAATTCAGTTCCTAATTTTACGTTTGCCTTCTGGCTCTTAGTAAATGTGGCACCATTATTTAAACGGAAAAATTGATCTTCTATCTGTTCATCCGAAAACCCGGCAAGGAGTTTTACTTCCAGTTTGTATTTATTAAAAACTTTCTGTAGTTCTATATCTAATTCCGAAAACTTTTTCTTTGCAATAGAATATGTCTTTTCTTCTTTGACTGGATTTTTGTCTTCATCAAAAGAAACATCAACAATCGTGACATCATCCAGATCGTTAGAAAGAGCAAAACCATCTTTTGCAAATTCATATAATGTGGTAAGTCTTTGCTTGCCATCAAGTACTGACATTGGGGTAAAATCCTCAGTTCCCTCCCTGATTATGTAAATCTCTGGAAGGAAATAGCCATTAAGGATTGAATCAATCAGCAGCGACCTTTGAGATTTATCCCATTGCCCTGATTCCCTTTGAATTGGATAATCAAATGTTAATTTTTTCTTATCCATCCTTTCAATGATTTCTTCTAAGTTATAATTTTGTGTCCGTTTTTCCATATAATCCATCCTCCAATCATTCATTTTTTGTTTCTATAATCTATTTCTACATCCATCTCGAAACTTTTTTATTTATTTTTATTAAATTAAAAAAAATAAAAAACTCAAAAAAATCCCAAATAATCTCAAAAAATTCAAGAAAATTTGAAAAAATTCCAAAGATTCAAAAATAGAAAAAACTAAAGCAGTCCCAAATATAAAACTGCCTTAAATGTACATCCTTTTTCTATCTTCTCTTTTCTTGATTCAATTTTACACTCTTATAATAAATCTCTGAATCCTGTGTTATTAGTTACTTGTTATTAAATCACTATATCGCCAAGTGCATTCTTTGATATTTATGCAGAACATTTGTTCTGTTTTTTGTAATTGTAGCAAACATATGTTTGTATGTCAAGTGTAAAAAAATACCAACCACTTTATTTTTAATGGTTGATATTTTTATTACTTTGTTCTTTTTCTTTTTCTTGTTCTTGTTCTTGTTCTTGTTCTTGTTCTTGTTCTTGTTCTTGTTCTTGTTCTTGTTCTTCAATTATCTTAATATAATCTTTACAAAAAAAATATCTATTATTTCTATAATTATTACTTTGATTCAAATATATCAATACAATATAAAGAATTACAATAAAAGACAACCATGAAAACAAAATAACGTCAGGTAGTATATCTCCTTGGAAAGGTGATAAAAAAATTGTTAAAGCTCCACTCAAGATTACTACAAATATTGGAGTTAGTATAGTTCCCACAGTATGTCTAATGACATCATAATATCTTGCCTTAGCTTCTAAAAAGTGTATAAAATCCTTTTTATTTAGTATATCTGCCACACTTGTATTTTTAACATATTCTTCCCATTCTGAATATTTATTTAAATTCTTATATTTCCTTTCATTCTTATTAAAAAATTTTCTTATCAGCAAACGTAATCTATAAAATGTATTTCTTTTTGCTTTATATAGTATTTTTTCTTCTACTCCTATATTTTTATAAGTCAGATATTCATATTCAATATTAAAATTATATGGCATATATGCATCATTCTTCATTTATAACTTCCCCTTATCTTTTCGTAGCATATGCATCATACCACACCACCCACCAATATTCAATTATCAAAGTCCCAAAATCCAGACCTCTACCATTGATAATTCCTTTGCCATATCAAGAGTGAGAGAGTAGTCTTTTGTGTTATGCCCACCACTACCTTTTTTGCTTTCCCGTTTTGGAAAGCAAACTTTATAATCTTCGTTTTCTATAAATTCATACTTACTTCTAACCTTTGCTTTTTCGCACTATATATTGCGTTTTACTTGTCATTACACCCTATATATTGTATATCCTTTCGTATGAAAGAGGGATTTCATTGACAGTAATGCGCTCTCCGTCCATTTGGACGGAAACCGCTTTGTTTAAACCAACCGCTACTAACATCAATGGCAGAGATAAGGCACACCCTTGCAATTCTCTTTATCCGTCCACAGACAGGCCATAGACCATATAATATCAGCTAATTTATTTCACAATCTGTATATGGCTTGCCTTTTTCGGTTTCATGATATCACCCGTCTGGTTATTAATCATGATTCCTGTTTCTTTATCCATTGTATATACAGGCACCCCACGATCTTCAAAAAACCTCTCCATTATCCCTTTACCAGTCTGAGCCTTATATATTGCACTCATTGCAGTAGTATATTCCATATATGCATGTCTCAAATCAGCATTATAATAATCCCATAGCAATTCTGATAACTCATTCCTGCCTATTGGCTTATCCCAATCCATTTTAGACAGAACTTCCATTGTAGAGAAATAATCCTTTTCTTGCCATTTTGCACCTTTGTAATACTTATCTACCGGAAAAGTGGTTACGAAATTTCTCAATGTCAGACATCCCAAAACACCAAATATACTGTCTATCATCTGAAAACAATACTGATTCTGCTTCAATGTCTTAGGTTCGTCTATGCCTAATTTAAAATTCTCTCTTGAAACATCACGGCATGAACAAATATATTTAATTCCAACAAGTCCGACTTTTGCCAGTTTGTCTTGTGGCAGCTTATATAAAGTTCCATACTCTTTTGTGTATCTCATTACCATATCAAAGAAATACCGTTCCCATAACTCACCTATTCTGGCAACTCGGTAAACACGAGCCGTTTCTTTGTTTTTATCTACATCTGTTGAATTGATTACTGTAAATTTATCGCTCATATTTTTTTATTCTCCATTCTACGTTTGACTGAAATCGGCTCAACTGAAATCAGTAAAGTTTTTTCTTTCTCTATACGCTTTTTGCTTGCAAGCATCACTGCAATACATTGCATCCTTTTTCTTTGCTGTAAATTGCTTTTTGCACATTACACATATTTTTTGTTTCTCTAATGCTTTTCGTTCTTTTCTTCTTTTTATATAAGCATCATTCTGACATCTTTGGGAACAATATTTTGCTTTAGAACTACTACTTTTAAAAGATTCTCCACAATAAGCGCATATTCCTTCATATCCTAAATGTGAATACATTCTATAATTGTCTTCTATTCTCGATGATTCCTTGCTATAAAAATACATTGCTATTTATCCCTCTAAATATATCTGTTACCAATTTCAGTTTAATCCATTTGGTATAAACAGAAATCAGTAACACTGTTTTGCTATAGTCTCCATTTGGAGAAGATACCGTTTAATTCGCACTTTCCGTCAAATTTGACGGAAGGTAAATCACGCAATTTTCTTATTCTTACTACCATAAACAACTGCTTCTTCTATGCCATCAATCATACCAGAAGTCACAACAACCTTTTTCGCATCTGTTCTATCAGGAATAGAGAACATAACATTTTGCATTGCCTTTTCAATGATACTTCGCAATCCTCTTGCACCTATTTCCTTCTTAATTGCCAGTTCAGCAATCCTTTTCAGTGCATCGTCTTCAAATTCCAACTTCACGCCATCCATAGCAAGTAATTCCTGATACTGTTTTGCAAGTGCGTTTTTCGGCTCTGTAAGTATCTTAACAAGATCATCTTCAGATAATGGCTGCAATGTTGTAATGACAGGTAATCTACCAATCAATTCAGGCATAAGACCGTATTTGACCAGATCATGTTGCTGTACATCTGATAAATCTAACGTGCTTGTCCCATAAGCACTTTTAACATCTGCATTAAATCCAATAGATTTCCCTTTATTGTTTCTCTGCTCAATAATCTTCTCTAATCCCGAAAAAGCACCGCTACAAATGAATAAAATATTTGATGTATCAATATCTACACATTCAGCTTGTGGATGCTTTCTACCACCAGACAACGGAACTCTTGATATAGTACCCTCTATAATCTTCAGCAATGACTGTTGAACACCTTCGCCACCAACATCACGAGTAGTTGACATATTTTCGCTTTTCCGTGATAGCTTATCAATTTCATCTATGTAGATGATTCCTTTTTCAGCTAACTTATTATCAAAATCGGCGTTCTGTAACAGCGTCAAAAGGATATTTTCAACATCCTCACCAACATAACCAGCCTCCGTGAGTGTGGTTGCATCAGCGATAGCAAAGGGAACTCCAAGAAATTTAGCCAGACTTTGAGCTAAATATGTCTTGCCACTACCAGTAGAACCAATCATAAGGATATTTGATTTCTGAATTTCAATTTCATCATTACTCATATGTCGATTATGATATAAAATTCTTTTATAATGATTGTAGATGCTGACTGATAATGTGATTTTTGCGGATTCCTGACCTATTACATATTCATCAAGAAATCCTTTAATCTCTGATGGTTTACTAATCTGTATATCTGTAAGCAGATCATCCAAATTCCCATTACTTTCATACTCCAAAAGCGTATCATACATACCAGTAATACACTCACTACAAGCACATACACCGTTATTTCCCTGAATCATCATTAAAACTTTATCTTCTGTCTTTCCACAAAAAGAACATACTTTCATTTTCTTTGCCATATATAATATTTCTCCTTCTTTATCCAAAAAATTATCCTAATCCATTAAGCAACATTCATATATGTGAACAACTCCAATTTTTTCTTTTCATCAAGTTCAGAAAATAATTTTTTCATATAATTGATACCTTCTACAGTGAAAACATAACTATAAGTAAAACTATCCCCATATTTATTGCGTCCAACAATCCTTAATATCTTTTTATCCAATGCTTCATCTGTAACAAACGTAACTCGTTTTGATGCTCCATTGGACTCCATATCTTTCATTGTTATAATCCCTAATTCAACCATGTACTCCCTGACCTTATCATAGATGTAATCTTTAGGTAATATTCCGCTTTCAGCAAACTCTTTGAATAAAAGGCTAAACCTTACTTCTCCATCCTCAATAGGATCATATTGTTTCTTATCAGAAGCTTTTTTATCAGATGGTAAATCTTTTTTCTTTTGTGCATTTTTCCTGTATTCAGAGAATAATATTGCCAATTTCTCTAATTCTCTTATCTTATCATCCCTGACAACATATTCTTCAAGCATTAATTTTTTACCATTTATGACATAGTATATAGGATGTGCATGGACATAATAATATTTATTATTTCCACTATCCTCTAAATATTTTTCAAATTCTTTAATGACTGAAGCCTGTGATTCTTTTTTGAGTGCAACATACTCAAACAAAACACTTTTTATCGTCTTATATTTCTCAAAATATGCAAAACCCTCACACTCTTTAATTGTATAGTTCGATAACACATTCGCTATCGCACATACTAATGTGTTACCAGCCTCTGGAATCTTATTGCCATTTAATATTTCTACCATAGTATTTTCTGCGTTATATAAACTAATTCCCGCTTTCCCAAATTGTGTTATAAAATAACTTTCCAAAATCAAAATCTTTGCTTTCGTTGAAATCGGATCATTTCCTGAATAACGTTCTAATACTTCAAAAACAAAGTTCTCTTCTCCATATTTATTGAAATCATTTTGTAATTCTTTATTATAGTGACGATTCTTTCTTAACTGAGGAATATGTTCATCATGCCACCTTCTATAAATATCCAAACTCTCACCTATATATAATTTACCTGTTACCTTGTTTGTAATGGTATAGATCCCTGATACCTTATTTGCTGTCATAATATATAATTTAGGTTCCTTCAATAATGTTTCTCCTTTACTTAAATAGTGTTTCTAAATTTCATAAAATTGTGCTTGCTTTTACAGCCCATGTATGTTAATCTATTGACTAAAGATAATATCAGTTACTTACATACATGGAACTGCATTTTTCAATTTGCACGCAAAAAATCTTGAAAACCGTTGATTTTTCAAGGTTTTATCTATTTTTAGTGTGTTCGTTTTCCCCCGTGGATTTCGTAGGTAAAATTTCTTAAAAACCTTTATTTTCTAATACTTTTAAAGAATCAGAAAGTTTAAAATCCCCCTCATTGTATACGAATGTATAATAATGAACGTAGTGTAATAGTACAGAACACCCCTCTTATACTACAGGTCTTAAAACTATTTCATAGTCGAGTAAACGTTCTTCATCCAAATCCGTTCCAACAGTGTTATCACTACTCTCATCAATTCTCATATCAGTATTAACATTATTATCTTCTTCTACTTCATACGGATTAATAAACTTGTATTTATTCCATTCATATCCTTTATCAGTATATTGTTTCTCAATAACTAAACATCTCTCTTTACTTAATTTTCTTATATGTTTACCTATTTCATTAGGAGTCAATTCATCCAAACCAATCGTATGTGCCAATTCATCATATGTTACTTTTATTCCATTATCCAGATTATTTACCAATGCAATATATATAAGATAATCTATCTGTGATATTTTCCCATCAATCAAAGCATTTGCAACCGAAAAATAAAACCTTATACTCCCCTGTTGAAATTCCCGTAAGCGTCTTGACATTTTTAATCGACACTCTTTAAAGTCATCAGGTTTCTTTTTATCAGGTGTAATCTCTATATAGTTCTTCTCTTGTAAACCCTCCAAAAGTTCTTTTAGGCGTTTTTCGCCAATACAATATCTCTTTTTAATAGATGAATATAACAGTTCTTGCAAGTTTCTTACACGAAATCCTCTTCTGCCAAAACTGTTTTTATACACTTCCAATAAAGTAACAATCAAAAATTCGTGTCCTTTGGTTTCTCTAAAGTGTTTTCGTGTTAAAATTTTCTTATTGATTATAGCGGCTTTTTCATCAGCTATTGATATTTTTGCTCCATTATGATAAGTTCCACAATATACTTTATCACATTGATCTTCTACAAATCTTCTTCGTGGATCATCTGGTTTAAAACTTTCATAGCATCCTAACAATTTATATTTCTCTTCTTCTAAAAATCTTTTGGTATCATCTTCAATTATCTTTTGGTTTTTTGGTGGTCTACATCTGAGATTATATTCCTGACATGTAGAATAAATTTGTGAATCAAAATAATGTTCCATTTTCAGCATATTTACAATCCTACCATGCCAAAAATTACGTTGTCCTTTATCCGCCCCTTCATTGAGCATTTTCTTTACACAAAGATAGCATGGATATTCATTTAAATTTTCATAATCATATTTTTGCTTATCAAGAATTTTAACATTTTCTTGCGCTTGGTTATAATAATTGATTAGTTTTGATAAATATGGAAGTTTAAATGCTTTAAATTGATTTCCTACTCTATATCTGTTATCTATAACTTTCACAAATGACCATTTCCCCTTATTTTCATAGTCATATGTACCATCATCCAATTTATGATTATATGTACAAGGTGGTCTTGAAATCTGTGTTGGTAAAGCAGCCTTCATATCTGCTCCTAAAATTGATACAAGTGCCTTATTTATCTCAACTACTTCTTTTACTTTACATGTGGGATTTATACTTACGTAATAATGATACCCGTGTCCGCTATTGATACACCCATGAAGAAATAATTTCGGTATCTTGTCTTTTATCATCTGTGTACAATCTCTTGCATCCTTCATATCAGGATAGTCTTTTCTATCAAAATCCAAATATATTACTTTTCGCATCCGTTGGCTTGTGATAGTTCCATCTTTTCTTCCATAATTAGTGGCAATCTGGTTATAAACATCATGTGTCTCTCGATATTTATTGATAAACCATTGAAAAGCACCAAAACTTTTCACATATCTTATTTCCCGATCTCCTTCATTTTGTCCAACATTCCCATCTTTGTCACGTTTTAATGCAATCATTCTTATGTATTCATTATCCTTCAATCTCTCTGGATAAAGCATATCATAGTACCTTTTTAATACCTCTGTCTGTGTGTTATTGCTAATAATTCATTCCTCCGATCTGATTCTTTTCTTCTTATTTCCACATAATTTCCACTCATAATAATATTCTCCTTATAACGGGTGAGAAGACAGCATTTATACAACAACACCGTCTTACTATTTACAGTTACACTACCTAACTTCTACATTTAAATGTCATTTACATTACAATTTTCTTATCTGTGCCACTCAATAACTCATTCCTCCTCCCAAAATAATAATGTTCTTTCAATATCTTCTACATTCACACCACCAGCAACACATAATTTTATCCTTCTCCTTTGATTTATAAAGATTTTCTGTTATAATCTTTCATATGGAGGTAGATAATAATGATTTTAAAAGCAACTGTTAAATGTACATGTGGATGCTCATATGAAATGGTTTCATGTAAAAATCATGAATTGGCCAAATGTCCTAACTGTTCAAAGGTTTTTAGTGAATCAGACAAACTTGTCGATATTCTAAAAACCTTTAATTCCATTGACCTTACAAAAGATAAAGATAAAAGTACCGATTTATTTGAATCTGTCTTTCACAATGAATCTTTAGTTTTACATTCTGTTGATGAAAACGATTTCAACGTTCATTACGAAAGTGATAATGAATAATTCTCCATATGTGCCTATAATCTATCTCATTTTATGTTGTGTTTATAGGCACATATCCAAACACACTCTCGCTATATAATATTTGATGACATGAAACATTATTTATAGTTGCTTTTCTTTCCGTAATAATCCTTATAAGATTATTTGTTGACGTTATTTTTCTATCTGAAATAACTCACTCCTCCTCAATCACATTCAATTCTTTCTCTACATTTTCTCTACTCGTACCATCACAAACATTCAAGTGCACAGAAAAAATAATATCTGTATCTCCATCCATTCTTCCAGTTTCAGCCAAATACTGTCCTGTTTTATAATCTTTCGTATAATGCCAGCCAACAGTATCCGCAAATATTGATTCACAGAGAAAATCTAAGCTCTTTTTGAATGTATCAGCATCTATCTCCTTTGTTTCTCTTGAATCCTTGCTATATATTTCTGCTTTTTCGATTTGCAACAGGTTATTTGAAATCACCTGTTGTAATTTTTGTGTTGTAGTTCTTCCTCTCATAATTCTATTTCTCCTTTTTATAGGCAGCATATTTGTGAAATATACTGCCTTTCATGCAAATTTCTTATCCTATAAGCTCATGAACTCTGTTTTTCACAGCCTTTTGCAGTTCATAAATCTGCTCATGTGATATTGTTCTTTCTGATAAAATATTTTTCAACAATTTCATATCAACATTGCCTGTGTTGTAGATTTCTTCAAATATCTTCCAATAGCTGCGGCACATATCCCAGTGATAGGAACTCATATCTTTTTCAATCATAAGTTCCATTGTGGATTTCTTTACTTCTTCCATACCTTCAGGACAGAAATACTTAATGGAACCGTCTGCTGTCTCTGCAAATGTGCATAACACTTCCTGTTCTTTGATCCATTCATCAATGAACTGTTCTGCTAATTCCTCTGAATCTGTGAGGTTATGGCTTTTCAATGCATCCAAATACTGCAATTCAATCACCTGAAAATCTGATTCTGTAATAAATGCGCCTGATGCTTCTCTTAATTTGTCTAAACTTAAATTTGTCATAGTTTCTAATTCCTCCATGTTCTTTTATTGGAAGAACTGACCTTTCGCCAGTTCTTAGTTAATTGTTGTTGATGGGATAGGAGCATCACCCTATCAGGAGTTCCATCTATATGATTACTTCTCCATACGGAAAAGAAACCGTTCAGTTATTGTGAATATATACTGCTAATCCTTCTGTACTAATTTCTACATTCCAATTTTTATCAGCATTTTAGAGATCCTATCCTTAATTGACGGCTTAACATACTCTTTGCCTTCAATAAAATTATTGAAATATAAATTCCACTCTCTTATTTCATCAGGATTAAGATTCATGTTATTTACTTCTTCAAAATATCCAAAAATAATGTCTTTCACTTGAATATCATTGAATAATGTCCTTGCGACTTCTCCCAAATCATATTGTTTTTTACTCTGTAATACTAATAGTCCTCTATCTTCTGCTACTTTCCTAAGTTTCCATGCTGTTTTCCATTCAGGAGAATCCACTGGAACCATTGCACCGTACCACGCATCGGTTAATAAACTTCTGATCTGCCATATAACTTTATCCTTATATGACATATGCATTAATTTTGTGTATGCATTAAACATACATTTATTCCACTGTTCCGATACTGTTTCAATAGCTTCTTTCTTGCTCATTTTATGAAAATCACTTCCATATATCGAAACAGGGAAAAATGTATCATATTGATTTGTTGCTGCTCCGCAATCAGAACATTCTACATAATACTTATCAATATTGTTTTCTATAAATTTTATTGATGTCTTTTTTACTTTAGGGATTCCGTTACAATATGGACATGTATTCAGATTTTTCATAGTTTCATTTCTCCTTATTTTTTCTATGTGGGCAATTCCTATAGTAAAGGGCTGCCCATAATAGCTACTTCTACATTTGCTTTACTATTTCTCTTCTTTTTCATCTTCACTTTTAACTATGCTGATTTTTATATCTCCATTTATGATGCAATATATCACCAATGCTGTACATGCCAACATAAAGGCAAGACCAAATATCATGCCTAATCGAAGCACGAATTTCAATAAATCCGGTAAAATAGCTATTAACATATAAACTCTCCCTCGTTTTATTTTTCTGGTAAAGCTAAGTATAGAACATGTGTTTGTATTTGTCAAGAACGTATGTTCGTTATTTTATTCCATTTATGGAAATAAAAAACTGCCTTGATGCAAATATCGCACTTCGGCAGTTAATTTCTGTATATTAATGACTATGAAATTGGGGTTTTATTCTTTCTGAAATTTTCCTTTATATAAGATTTTTATATTCCTGTCTGCCATCAACAACGGCATATATAGTGACTGTCTTTTTATTTTCATTCACTTTATAAAATATCAAGTGTTTTTCTACAATTAAAACCCGATATCCTTGTCTGCGCAGGATGGAATATCTTGGAACGCTCCCGGACATGGGAAAATCCCCTAAACGGTTTATTGCTTTTTCAATCTTATCCAGATAGTTCAATGCAATATCTATACTCCCAGAATCATCTGCAATATAGAAAATTATCTCTCTAAGCTGCTCATCCGCTTTATCTGTCCTGACAATTTTATATTTCATTGGATTTCCTCTCTAAAAGCGATTTTCGGATATCATCAAGTGTATTCTGCATGGGTGCTAACCTTCCATTTGCGGCATCTTCTTCCGCTTCTGCTAATGTCCGTAATAATTCCAATTCTGATTTCATCTGGTAATAATCCTGTAACCCCATGATTGCTGTATCTCCCCGTCCATTTACTGTAATTATGACCGGATTTCTTTCTTCATGACATTGCCTTGATATTTCATTATAGTGGTTTCTTAAATCTGAAGACGGCCTGATTGCTTCCATATGGATTCCTCCTTGTCTTTGTTATAGTCATATTATATCTTAATATTTATATCACATCAAGAGGGTATGCCTATTTAAATGATTTCTGATTTTTTACGATGCATAGAATATCCCATCACGGGGAAAACTTAGATTACCAAAAATAAATTTAAGGTGCTCATATGAAAATTATGCTTAGTGAACTGTTAGACAGTAAAAATATTTCCCAAAACCAATTAGCAAAAAATACCGGAATTTCCGTCAATACATTAAGAAATCTTAGCCACAATAAAACTTCCAGGATTAATTTTGACGTACTGGAAAAAATCTGCATATGCTTAGATTGTGGCGTTGAAGATATTCTTTGTGTGGAAAGGGATCAATATAATATTTGATTTATTTTAAAAACCAGCCCGTTAATTCAGGCTGGCTTTTATTCTTGTGGTCACTGGATTACTGCAAATATGGTCCATATAAAAACGCCTATTTTTCAATGTTTTTAGCACATATGAGTACGAAAAATGGCCTGTTTTTCGTTATGTTCGGTCTGGTCACACTAAATAGCTTTACCGTATTCTCTTGCTTTTTCAAGTGCTACTCTTCCAGCTTCATCTTCACTAGTAAAAGAACCGAAATGAATCAGTTTGCCATTAACAGAAAACGCCACATTCCATCTCTTATCTTTTTTATTCCAAGTGACATACCTATATTTTGATGTTTTATTACTCATATTAATTAATTTCAAGCTATATGCCTTAGTTCTGCATTGACTTTCCGTTTTATATGGTAGTCGTTTCGCAACCTCTATTCCTTCTAATGGATAATACTTTTTCAGTATTTCAATTTCCTCGTCATTCCAATAAAAATATTGTTTTGTTAATTTTAGCCTATTTGCCATTGCATAAATACAATTTTCAGACTTTTCAAGCTCTTTAGCAATTCCTTTAACAGATAAGACACTATAATTTTCTATCAAAAAAATTTTATCTTTTTCCTTCCAGATATTTTTTCTATAATTTTCATGAACTAAGCCTAATTTTTGAGCTTTGTGCTTTATTGCCTTATTACTTCTCTCTACTGAAAGCATAGATTTGACTTTTGTCCCTATACTTGGATAATACTGCCGCACCAAGTCCTCATCTTCTTTCGACCAATCTTCACCTAAAATCCTACCCTCAATCTCCTTAAATGCATTCACAGCATCAATCACCTGATCGAATACAAAGAAACTTTCAATATCATCTCTAGTAATTTCTTTTGTATTACAGTCATCAGAATTACATTTTCCATAATTATCCTGCTCATCATCAACACAAGCATCCTCATTAACCTTGTTTTTATCCCTTTTATCAATGGTGTCCAACAAATCATTTTTCAAATTGCACTCCATGATAGATTCACAGTTTGCCACTAAATCAAATATAATAGGTACTGTATCCATATCAACTGCAAATACACGCCCAATTTGTTGATAATATAAATTAGGTGACATGGTATCCCTCAAAAGAATCACTCCATCAATTCCATGTACGCCTTCTGACAACATTGCAACTGACAAACACACAGATAATCCAGTATCAGCCATAAAAGCGTTGAATTGCTTATCTTTCTCTGGATTTTTGCAATGGACTTCATAAAAATTGCATGATATCTCTGCTTCTGAAAACCATTGTTCCAAACAGGATCGCATCAATTTTAAATGACTTATATTATTACAAAACGCAACATACTTTCCTTTATCCTGATTAATATATTTCTTAAATATAGAAGAAATACCTTTGCTTCTATCAAGATTCTTTTTCATGATCGCCACATCTTCTAACAATTTTTCCTTCTCTTCATCCGTATTACGACTGCTTTGAATCTTCCTTGTAATTGCATTTACTTCATTATCATATGTATAAAGTCCTGCTATATAGCGTGGTAAGGGCAGGATACGACTTAGTATCGCATCAGCTAAACCTAATTCATTAGCAATGCATCCATCAAATAATTCTTCTGCCATATTCCGTTTTCCATCCAAAAATCTGATTGGAGTTGCGGAAAAGCCAATATATTTACAGTCATCAGGAAAAGTTTCAAACATTTTCTGCAAGCCAATATTCCATTTGGGCGCACCTGCCCTGTGCATCTCATCCACAAGAACTAATTTAGGTAAATTATATTCTTGAATTTTTTCATCATTCATTCTGCCAAGTGCGGAATATGTAAGGAATTTTATATTTTGTTTTGACATTCCATATTTGTCCATTTTCTTTTTTAACTGTTGAAAGATATATTTCTGAGATTCAACAATAATGATGTCTCTCCCGGACGCTGTATAATCCTCAATCAGTTTCAAAATAAGATACGATTTTCCTGATCCTGTCGGCTGTATGATGCAAGTTCTATTATTGGTTTTAAGAATTTCTTTCAGCTTCCCATAGGTTTCCTTGTTGTGTGATTTTAAGTCGTTTTCTAATCTCATGATTTTTGCTTCCTTCCATATAGTTATTAATTTTATGTTCCACTTATTATTTCTCTTTTTGTAGCTATATCTTTTACGCTAATTATGAGTAGAGAAAATATCTTTGCATGAAAATAAAACCATAACTATATAGATAAATACTTTGACAGTCAAATCATTATTTTCTAAACCTCATCGAACATAAAAAAATAACCTTCCCGCCGTCCCCCATCACCACCCATAATCCCCTGAAAATCCAACACTTTTCGCACTTCTCACCATTCCAACCACAAAATATATACATTTTTCTTTATATATCTCTATATGTAGTTATAACTAACTATAGTTTCATGCTATGAACCAACACAGACACGAACCTAATACCGATACCCCAATTTTAGGGTATTTGCTGTATCTTAGGTTCCCATTATCAGCAGTCACAAAACGAGAAAATCATTGAAAATACAGTATTTTTAACACATTCTTGCTTATCAGATCACAATATTTGTACCACTCCACCGAACAATCCACAAAATCACACATATTCTTTATTCTGACAGCAATTCTATTAAATTTCAAATAATCGAAAACCCTTATATTTCCTATGCTTCAAGCATTTACAAGCATATTTCCCGAACACTACCGAACTAAGTAAAATGGTAAACAAAAAAAGCACAATCAGAAGCAATATTCTTCCAACTGCGCTTTACCGTCTTATTCTTTATAATTCTTCTACAGTAATACTCTTAATTTCCCCAAACTGCCTTAACTGCTTATCATTCGTCAAAAATAGATCACAATTCGTTACACAAGCTGTAAAGCATCCATCGCTTTAAAACTCTTGTATTTCGCCCTTATCTGTGCCGCCTTATCTGCTATTTTTTCATCAATACTTTTAATTTCTATATTCATTCCATCTATAAAAGAATTAAATGCATTAACTAGACTTAGATTATTCTGTTGATATGGGTAAGTCAAATACTCAGCCACTGTAACAGTCGATGTCACATAATCGCAAATGTCATACTCTTTCCAAAATCTTTTCATATTTAAATAATATAACTCACTCTTTTCTAAATAATAAGCAATCGGAGATGTATCTAAGAAAATTTTTTTAAAATCTGTCATTATCCCGCATCTCCCTTATATATTGATCTATTTCTTCCACACTTCTACCAGAAGATATGACAAAAGCATTAGAATCAATCAACTGTTGTCTCTTCTCTGCTCTTGTTTTAGCTTTTTGTTCGCTGACTCTATCTAAAATGGTAATAATCACTTCATCACCAATATTTAGATTTTTACGATCAGCTTCGTCTATTACTATTTGCTTTCCATCATAATATCCTTTCACTGCTGCTAACATACTGAATACTTCCCAGACAAAACCACATTATCTTTTCTCCACTCTCACATGATAGTACCCTTCTAATAATTCTGTAAATATAGTATACATTAGTTTTAGATATATTACAACCAAAACGCATTAAAACAAAAAGCACTGGTAAAAACGCCCCACCAGTGCCTATATCATTTTACATTATTTTGCTGTCTCTATGCATAACTCTTACAATCAATACCTGTTTTAATGCATATTCATCTTTTTCCAAACAACAGATAGTCAGCACTAACATTTAATTCGTTACACAACAGTGCAAAAACGGGAATGGATGGAGTGTTATACCCCAAAAGATTTTTTCTCCCAAATCCACACCTTTCAGCAATATCCTTTTTCGTCTTTCCCTGTCTGTAGATCTCATCATAAATACGATCCCATAGCCCATTTATCCACAAATGTTCTGGTTTTGCCATTTATACCCTCCCTTCCTCACTAAACAACAAATAATCTGCGCTTACGTTCAATGCACTACACACTCTCGCAAGGTAGGGAAGAATTATGTAACTATTTTTACGCCTATTTAATACCTTCCTTTCAAATCCGCATTGTTTTGCCACGTCAACTTTTGTTCTATTCTTACTATAAATCGTATCTTCCAGCCTGTCCCAGAATCCGTCTAACAGTGCAATATTTTGTTCTTTCATTATATTAATACCTCTCTTCCTGATTAGACTGCTACGCAATCTTATAGACTTTTCTTAACTTGGTTACTATCTTTTTATATTCTGCCGGATTATCTTTCAGATACTGCCTCGCATTCTCTCTGCCTTGTCCAATCTTATTTCCGTCATAAACGTAAAAGGAACCACTTTTATTGATAACTTCTTTTTCTACAGCCTGATCCAGAATGTCACCTTCAACCGATATACCATGTCCAAACATGATATCAAACTCTGTACTTTTGAATGGTGTTGCTATCTTATTTTTCACAACTTTAACTCTTGTCCGCCGTCCAATCTCTTCACCACCACTTTTAATTGATTCAATCGCTCTCATATCCAGACGTACAGAAACATAATATTTTAAAGCCCTTCCTCCTGTTGCACGTTCTGGATTTCCGAACATAACACCTATCTTTTCACGAAGCTGGTTTATTACAATCAGTGTACATCCGGCATTATCAAGAATCGGTGTCAATACAGACAGTGCATCCGACATTATTTTAGAAAATGTCCCTACATGAGAATCGCCAATATCACCATCTATCTGTGCTTTGGGTGCAAGTCCTGCTAATGAATCAATAACTATAGCACTAAATGCCGAAGCTGATTCTTTGCACACATTTAATGCCTGTTCCAAATTTTCCACGTGCATGAGATAGAAGTTTTTTTCCTTAATTCCTATACCCTCAATTGTTTCTTTTGTCAGTGTCCGCTCTGTATCTATGTACAATACTGGTTTTTCCTGTTGATACTGTTTACATATCTGCAATGCAAGAGTAGTTTTACCGCCACTTTCAGGGCCATATATCTCCACAATGCTTCCCTTCTTAATCCCTCCAACACCAAGGGCAATATCAAGCCCCATGATTCCAGTAGATACAATATCATCCTTCACTGGTGACAATTCGCTCAACTGTTTAATGTTTATATTTCCAAACTGCTTATTTAACCTTGTAAATGTTTCTTGTACTGTCATTACTTCGCTCATAATAATTTTCC
>NZ_RAZG01000054.1 GCF_003612565.1 Roseburia sp. 1XD42-69
ATGCTATTTTATTGCCAGTTTTTATTGAATTTTCAAGGTGCATCTGCGCTTATTCAAATGCGAAGTTTGAGTCTGTAATATTAATATTGGAAATTTGTTCAGAAAACTGCCGTAAATCAATTCGGTATGCTTTCAATGTTTTCGCATCAAGACATTTTTGCGATTTGCAATATTCCAAATAGTTCCTAATGTGCGCTTTTATACTGTCCATAATTTAAAATCTCCTTTTGTGTTTTTTAGTTTCGTATATTAATTTTAATTCTTGTGTCAGTCCATTGACAATTATTGTATAGAATTTGAGATGGACTGTTTCTAAATAATAACGATTTTTAAGGTGGCACATATCAGCTATAAATAGTGCATTCTGGCACTCTGAAAACTGTTCTCTTTCGGTTATGATTGTTGCAGGCTTGAGAAAGCCGCAATAATTTAATAGGACACGCATACACCTGATTTTATTTTCGCCTTTTTATCTGTCTGCATTTATACAGGGATAAAGGGGTGGCAGAATCCCATTTCGTGCGAAGAGTTGCCTGCAATAGAAAACATTGTTGCCCGTGAAGGTAAAGAGCAGAGGATTGTGCCTACTGGCATGGCGGTCAGAGATAATGAGATAAAACAGCACCGGAATTTCAGCGAGAAGCATTTTCCGGGAGTGGCTCCTTGCGGATTTCGTCTGGATGGGCATGATGAAAACGTAGTGAGGGATCAGCCGTCCCAGTGTATGTTACCCGGTTCGGGGATTGGCGAGAGCATATATAATATTTTTGGATGAGGCAGAAGGGTAATGTGGTGGAAAACACCACGTTGTCCTCTGATACAGGTAAGCCTTGCAGTTATTATGTGATAGAAAAACGAGGTTTTCCTGTATGAGAGAATAACGTAAAGGAAGATACAAAACGAATCAGTCTTACAGCAATTTCCTTGATGAATGAAGTATCAGCAATAGTTCGGCAGGAAGGTGATGGTATGGTTCAGAAGTGTTATCAAGTGCGTTAAGTTTAGGTAGTGTTTCTGCTACAGAAAAAATTTTTAGATTTTACTTGACAAAAGCAGAAATGCTTGCTTTAACAAAAGAAGATGTTGATTTTGAAAACAATCAAATCAGCATTACTAAGACTTATTACAGAACAGAGCGCAGGGCTATTATTACAACGCCGAAAACGGAACAGTCGGTTAGAGTGATTGACATTCCGCAATTTTTAACAAAAGAGATTGAAATGTATGTGAGCCGTTGTTATGGTCTGCCGGATAATGAAACACTGACCCGGAGCGGAGCTGTCTGAATGTGGAATATTGCAACGAAAACATTAAAGACGTATACCACGAATTATTTGATGAAGCACTTGCCCGGTACAATGAGAAGCAGACAAGAAATGACCGCATAATTGATGATTACTATGAGAAAATCTGTTCCGGCAAACAGGAGAAGCCATTCCATGAAATTATTTTACAAATCGGGAACAAGGACGATATGGGGGCAAAGACAGAGGACGGACAGCTTGCGGCAAAAATACTTGATGAATATATGCAGGATTTTCAGCGGCGCAATCCTACATTAAGGGTATTTTCGGCGTATCTCCACATGGACGAAGCTACGCCACATCTGCATATAGATTTTATACCCTATACGACTGGAAGCAAGAGAGGGCTTGAAACAAGGGTATCATTAAAAAAGGCACTGGCAGAACTTGGATTTAAGGGCGGCACAAGGAGCGAAACGGAACGCAACCAGTGGGCAGCGGCAGAGAAAGAACGGCTTGCGGAGATTATGCTAAAGCATGATATTGAGTGGGAGAAGAAAGGAACGCATGAGAAACATTTATCTGTACTCGATTTTGAGAAGCAGGAACGGCAGAGAGAGGTTGCGAAACTGGAACAGACAATCTCCGGCAGTAAAGAGGAATTATCCGATATTCTTCATCAGCAGATAGCGGCAGGACAGGAAACGGAACAGATACGCAAAGAGGGTGAAGCGATCCTGCAGGAAGTATCGGAACTTACCGCTGCAAATTTTCTGCTAAAGGAGCAGACGGAAACACTGACAGAGGACAAAGAAAAGCTGTTATCTGAAAATGAGAAGTTGGAGAAACATCAGAAAAATTTACAGCAGGAAATTAACAAAATGGCGCAGTCAAAGGAAGTCATGGAGCGCAATATACACGCCTATGATGAAGATGTAAAATGGCAGTTGGCAGAGCCGGGGGCATTGATGAGCGCAAAGGCATACCGGGATAAAAAGGCTTTACCGCTTGTGGAGAAATTGAAAGAGGTCGTTAAAAATCTGACTATCAAATGCGTACAGCTTACGGAGCAAGGCAGGAAGCTGACCGCCAAAGTAGACGGACAACAAGTGCAGATTAGCCGCTTGACGGATAAGGTCATGGAGCAGAGCGATACCATAGACCGATTGCAGGAAAAAGCGTCTGATTTGGAGCGTCATTTAGGAAGGGAACAGGTACAGTTGATAGTAGAGCAGTCAAAGGCAGTAGAGCAGGCAGAAAGGGCAAAGAAACGCCCGAAACGTGCCTTTGAAATGAGCCGATAGGAAAGAGAGGATTGATTTGATATGACGGATATGGAGAAAAAAGTTATGATACGGCTGTGTGCTAAAATCGTAGCAGATACAGACCTTTACGAAACGGACAAAGAAGTGCAAAATCTGATAGACTGGGTATGCCTTTCGGAGCAGATAAAGGAAAACAACAATACAATCCGCAATCTGACCGGGGAATATAAAAAGATAGAGCTGGATTGCCGGGAGGGAGTGCGGGCGCAGTTGGAACGCATGAAAGAACTTTGCAAAGAGCGCAACAGTCTTTATGAGAAACAGAACGATTTGAAAGGGCAGAAGTGGAAAATAGAAAAATCGTTAGAACGATAATAAATGTGGGGCGCGGTGGTTGCTGCACTCTATATTTTTGTGGTAAATGAGGAACGGAAGTGATATAATTAAATGAACAAATCGACATTTGGAGGCGGGAATGCAATGATAAGGCATATATGTATGTTTACATTAAAAGAGGATAATAGGGAAAAGAATATTATTGAATTTTTTGAAAGAGCTGAAAAGTTAAGAGAATTAGAGATAATAAAGAAATTTAATATAGTTAGAAATGCGGGAAGAACACCAGTTTCTAATTATGATGTTGCTTTAATTTTTGACTTCGATACAGTAGAAACATTAGATGAATACCAAAAATCACAACGGCACATGGAATTTGGAGAATTTGTATATTCCATTAGAATTGATAGAGCTTGTATTGATTATGAAATTTGATTTAGCTAAAAATTCCGGTTTGTTGATTAGAGTGGTGGAGGACAACGAATTGATGCTTTCCTTGTTAATGTTATTTATACATGGTGCTAGCACCATGTAATAAGGTTGGATAAGGAGAAAATTAGTATTTTGCTAATGGCTCTATTTTGGCTCTAAAATTTTTCAAAACAGTAAAAATATAGAGATAAATTGGATAATATAAAGAAAAACAGGCAGGAAAACTAAAGAAAAACATTCAGATTTCATTTCCGATAGCCCCTTTCTTAATGCCTAAAAATAATAGCGAACAAAAGGAAAAGCCATTTGCCGGAATTTCATAGATAATGGCTTATGGCTCTAAAATGGCTCTAAAAATAATTTAGAAATAGGGAGCCCGCTCGTGACTCCCTTTGCTTAATTACAATAAATCTTTTGGTACACGTCCAAAGAAGAATTGATGTGTATTTCCGGGATAAGGCAGGAGAATTGCAAAGAGCATAAGAACGTTAGGTTGATAGAAAGTAGGGCATGGCGGTTGTCATGCTCTTTATTTTATGATGGTAAGTGAGGGATGAAAGTGGTATAATCAAAAAGATAAATCGGGAGTTTGACAGAGGTATTAAATAAAAAAGTTAAGCCATTATCTATAGGGCAATCAGTTTGATTGTGTTCAGTTTATGATTACTGCAGCCAATACAGGCATTGCTGGTAATAATAGATACGCCTGTAAAAGAAGTTTTTGCGGCACATCAATGGCAGCACATTACGAAAAGATGGGAAGAACTTTTGCAGAGAAAGAAACTTTTTATAAAGAGGAAGTGAATGAATTTGATGCGCCAGAGTACTTTTCGGAAAAAGATATTAGACTATATAAGTATATTGGAAGGTGGATACAAAAAGCATTATTCACCTATATTGCGAAGAAGAATGACTGCAAGAAACCGCTTGATGATAAGCCTTACCAGGAAAAATAGATGGATGAGAGAGGGTGATTAATGTTCCCAAACTAATATTTATTCATATAGATGCTTGTATAATAACTGTAAATGCATATAGTTATACCATTATAAGCTCACAAGAAGAAAATTTGCATTTTTTGAGCGGCTCTATTTTGCCTCTAAACCAAGTGCAGATTTTTTGAAGTTTCTGTAGATGCGCTTTTGGGATATGCCATGAGATTGAAGCAGGGGATTGATACCATAATTGTGGGGTTGCTTTCCAATCGATATTTCGATACATTATATGCTGAGAGTGCACTGGCGAAAGAGAAATTTGTTAAACGTAGTGAATTGCAATATGTCCGAAACTTGTATCCCCCTGAATATAGAGGGTTGCATTGCTGGTGCCTATGGATGAGCCGAATTCTTCCACAGAGCCGAAAGAACGGCTTAAGTTCGTCTGTACTTTCCACTCCTTTGGAATATATAGAACCGTCTCTCCAAAATTGTTGTCAATATCCACATAGGCGCTGTCTCCCTGGATAATGGAATTGTCAAAGTATACTTTGATGCTTCCGAAGTTGTTATCTATACGTGCCATGCAAAAATCATCGAAGTTAATATAACGTTTTACTGAGCCAAAGCTGTTTTCACAGTGAATACTTTTTCCGCTGCAGTGTTCGTTGTTTTTTTTATTATTCCAGTCATATTCCATATCTACGGAAAAATATCTCTTTTTTTTCCAGCCAAATAGAAGGGACAGCCCGATTCCTGAGAGCAGGGCTGCTGTCAGGGCAGTCCAGGGGGAAATGACATCAATGTGCAAGGGCTCGTCAAAAATAATATAGAAAAATGCAATGGCGAATGTGATGCTGTAAAAGTGCAGATATCTCAGGCCGTCAATGAAAAGCCACAGGGAAAATGCCGTTGCCAAAACAGTGGCGGCTCCAATATCAGGCACGATTCCCAGATTGCTCACCAGTAAAAATACGGCGGCTAAAATAAAGAATATTCCCCAAAAGATATTTCTTTTTTTCACGGTTGTAACCTCTTTTCTTCTAATTTGTTAATCAATGCTTTGTGTTTACAAAGTATATTTTAAAATAAGCGGGAATGGATGTAAATAGTTTTTTGCCAAGTGGATTGTTTTTGTAGGTAAAAGGTAAGAGATTGTCTGTTTCTGCTGTCTTTTCCTGTAAACTTAAGCAATTTCCTATACAAGCCGGCCTATTTAAGTTATAATGGGGATGAGAGTTTATGTGCGGTTTATCATATCAGGAGAAAAAACATGTTTGTGGGCTTATTTTTGTTGTGGGTGGTTATGAATGGACAGTGGAATATGGAGATTGCCTGTTTTGGCCTTGTTATTTCCGGGGCGGTTTTTTTGTTTGGGTGCAGGTTTTTGGATTATTCCCCAAAGAAAGAGCTGGGATTTTACAGGCTGTTTTCCTGTATTTTCGTATATTTTCTTGTCCTGGTGCGGGAAATTGTTAAGGCGAATGTGGATGCCATCCGCCTGGCCCTGTCTTTCCGCTATGAGATAGATCCTGTGATAGTAAAGTTTAAAACAGATTTAAAAACTGATATGGCAAAGGCAGTTCTGGCAAATTCCATTACCCTTACCCCGGGAACCATCACCATATCCGTGGAGGGGGATGAATTTACGGTACATGCCTTAGACCGAGATTTGGTGCAGGGGATAAGTGAGAGCGTGTTTGTGAAACGGCTGCGGAGAATGGAAGCTTTGGCAAAAGGAGAGTAGAGAGAATGGGCAGTAAAACACCGGAAATTTTGCATTCATTTCACAATTTGTTTTTGGCAGTGCTAATCATTTTGGCCGTCCTGTTCCTTTTGTGCCTAATCCGCGCAGTGATTGGCCCAAGGGTCGCCGACCGGATTATGGCCATTAATATGATGGGGACGATGGTAATTGCAGCCATTAGTATTCTGGCGGTAATGATGCAGGAAGGGTATCTTTTGGATGTGGCCATTATCTATGCCATGATTAGTTTTCTGGCTGTTATTATTATAAGCAAAGTGTATATGGGCGTATACCTGGAAAGGAAAAAGAAGGGGGAAAAGGGGAATGGAGATTCTTGAGTGGATTCGTTTCATTTTTGCGGCGGTGTTTCTGCTGGGAGGCGTGGTGATTTTTCTGGTGGAAATTTTTGGCATGTACCGTTTTCGGTTTGTGTTGAACAGGATGCAGATTGCGGCTACAGGGGATACCCTGGGGCTGGGGCTTTGTCTCATCGGCCTTATGATTGCCAACGGGGCGAATCTTGTCACGGCCAAAATGCTTCTTGTGCTTTTGTTTTTCTGGATTGCCTCCCCGGTTTCTTCCCATGTGCTTTCCCGGATGGAGTACACCACAGATGAGCAGGTCACAGACCATCTGCGTATCCTCACTTTAGAGGAGGCGGAAAAGGAGATAAGGGATGAACATATTTAATATGATTTTGCTGGGATTTCTGGTGGTGTGTGCCATTTCTGTCAGCTTTTCTAAAAATTTATTAAATTCTATTTTAATTTATATGTCATATAGTCTTGTGATGTCCCTGATTTGGATTCTGCTGGAGTCACCGGATTTAGCCATTACAGAGGCGGCGGTGGGAGCGGGGGTGACATCGGTGTTGTTTTTTGTCACGCTAAAGAAAATTTGCGCCATGCAGGATGACGGAGACAGGGAGGAGAGCCATGAGCAGGATCAGGGACCAGAAGAAGTATGAAAAAACATTTGCTTTCCATTTTTTTCGGTGGCTTTCCGGGGAAAAGGATATGTATGTGGGAAACATGGAAATGAAGCCTCAGAGGGAGCCGGAGGAGACAGAGGAGAGTATTGAGGAGCGGATGAAAGACCATCAGCAGGTTTTGGCGGAGGTGTATGACCAGACCAAGAATAAAGAGCTGCTGTTGTTTGAAAAGGCTTATAAGTTCTTAAGTATTTTATTTTGCCTGGCATTGGTTGCCATTTTGATTGTCACAGTCTCCTATCTGCCACGGGTGGGAAATGCGGCCAACCCGGATAATAATATTGTGTCGGAAACCTATATCAAAGAGGGGCTTAGGGATACGGGAGCGGTGAATATTGTAACCGGGATGATTCTTTCCTACCGTGCCTTTGACACTTTTGGGGAGACAAACGTGCTGTTTATCGCAACCTGCTGTGTCATGATTCTTTTAATGGTGGATGAGGATAAGATAAAGGAAAATGCGGATTCCAATGACAGGGATTTTGAACCGAAAAATGATGTGATTTTGCAAAAAGCCGCTTCCATTTTAGTGCCCATTGTCTTTCTCTTTGGCATTTATGTGATTTTAAACGGCCATCTGTCACCAGGTGGAGGGTTTTCCGGGGGAGCTATGATTGGAGCGGGGCTGATTTTGTATGTGGCGGCATTTGGTTTTAACAAAACGGAAAAGTTTTTTAATGAGAAGGTTTATACGGTGGTAAAGGTCACTGCCCTGGTGTGCTACGGCTGTATTGTGGCTTACTACTTTCTCACTGGGGCAAACGGGCTGCCCTGCCTTGTGCCTTTAGGGGAGCCGGGAAAAATTTTAAGCGGGGGGATTACTCTTCCCATTAATATATTTGTAGGGTCGGAGGTAGCCTGTACCATGTATGCCTTTTACGCCCTGTTTCGGAGAGGGGGATTGTAAATGGGAGGGAATCTTGTACAAAATTACGGGGAAGTTGTGGCAATGGTTTTGTTTGGCATTGGATTTACCAATCTGCTTTTGCAAAAGAACATGATTAAAAAAATTATCGGCTTAAATATTATGGACACGGCGGTGTATCTCTTTTTGGCGGAGAAAGGGTATATTACCGGGCATATCGCTCCTATTATTAAAAACGGGGATTTTAGTCCTGATACTTATATTAACCCGGTGCCAAGCGGTTTGGTTCTTACCGGGATTGTAGTCTCTGTGTCGGTGACGGCCCTGATGCTTTCTCTCACCATCCGTCTGTACCGGAGGTATCATACCCTGGATTTGGACGAGATATCCACAAGATTGAAAAAGGAAGGTCGCTAAATGGAGATGATTTTGAATTTTCCCTGTCTGTGCATACTGCTTACCATGTTTTCGGCAATCATCAGTTCGGCGTTAAACAGGAGATGGGCGAGGTATCTGAATACTTTTGTGGTAACCCTTGTGGGGATTTTATCTGCGGCCGTACTTATGTTTACTCTTACCTCTGGGAAAAGTTATGTCTATCAGATGGGACATTTTCCGGCTCCCTTCGGAAACGAGATTCGTTTTGGCAGTTTAGAGGCGGGAATGGCATTATTTTTTTCCGTCATTATGCTGCTTTCCCTAAACGGAGGCAGGGAGAAGATTCGCATGGAAATTGATCCCGGCAAGGAAAAACTTTATTATATCATGATTAATCTTTTGCTTAGTTCCCTGCTGGCACTTGTTTATACCAATGATATTTTTACGGCCTATGTCTTTGTGGAAATTAATACGATCTCCGCTTGCGGCATGATTGTAATCACGGAACACGGTAGGACCATTGAAGCTGCCACAAGGTATATGATTATGAGCCTTTTAGGTTCCGGGCTGTTTCTTATTGGAATTTGTATACTCTACGATATGACGGGGCATCTTTTGATGGAGTATCTCTATACCAGTATTTCCAATATTATGGCGGCAGGGACGTACCGGATTCCCATGATGGTTGCCATTGCCCTTATTGTGGTGGGATTGGCTATAAAAAGCGCTTTATTTCCCTTTCATGCCTGGCTGCCTGATGCCTACGGCTATTCCACGGTATCTTCTGCGGCTATGTTGTCCTCTTTGGTATCAAAGGGCTACATTTTTCTGCTGATTAAGCTGATTTACAGGGTGATAGGTTTCGAGGTGTTTTTTGGAAGCCGGATTATCAATGTGCTCTTTGTCTTTGGATTGGCAGGAATGATTATGGGCTCTGTGAGCGCCATAAGGGAAAATGATATCCGTAGAATGATTTCTTATTCCTCCGTGGCCCAGATTGGGTATATCTATATGGGATTTGGCCTGGGGACAGGGGCGGGGATGGTGGCAAGCGCCTTTCACATCCTGTCTCATGGAGCCACAAAATCTTTGCTGTTTGTGGCGGCAGTGGGTTTGACAGACGCCTCTGGAGGCCATAAGGAATTTGACGAGCTCACAGGGGCTGCATACCGGAACCGGCTGGCTGGGGCAGCTTTTCTGGTGGGAGCTTTGTCCATGGTGGGAATTCCCCTTTTTTCCGGTTTTATCAGCAAACTGCTCTTTGCCCAGGCAGCGGTACAGAGCCAGGGGAAGGCGCTGGCAGCTTTGGTTGTCCTGGCGATGAGCACAGTGCTTAACGCCATTTACTTTATGAAGACGGTGATTCGTATTTATACTCCCACGGACAAAAAATATGAAGTTACGGCTTTCGGATATAAAGTCAGTTACGCCATAACTCTTGGGTGTTTTATTCTCTTAAATCTTTTGCTGGGGCTTTTTTCCCAGCCTATTACAAATTGGATTACCCAGGGGCTTACCATATTGCAATAAAGGAGAAAAAGATATGAATCATATTCTGCTGTTTCCCATAGTGTTTCCTATTTTGGCAGGTATCATGCTGCTCACCGTAATGAAATATCAAAATCGAAAGCCCCTCCTGGCCTATGTGGGAACTGTGCTGGGGGTTAATGCACTGTGGGGGCTTTTTGCCATGTTTCGTGTCTCAGAGGGGGTTACTGTTTTTTATCTGACAAAATCTCTTCCCATTTATTTAAAAGTAGATACAGTGGGACGTCTTTTTGCTTCTCTCATGGTTTTGGTATGGCTTTTGGGGGGACTTTTTTCTTTTGAGTATATGAAGCATGAAAAAAATGAGCAGAGGTTTTATGGTTTTTATCTGATTCTGTGCGGGGTGCTATTTGGATTGGATTTTTCGGGAAATTTAATCACCCTTTATCTTTTCTATGAGTTTATGACACTTACCGCCCTGCCCCTGGTGCTGCACACTCAGACAAAGGAGGCGGTGATGGCGGGGCTTAAGTATCTGTTTTATTCTTTTGCAGGGGCCTATATGGCCCTTTTTGGGGTGTTTTTTATAGGAAGATATGCAAAGACCTTAGAATTTACTCCAGGCGGGGTGATTGACCCTTCCGTATTCCGGGAGAATGAGACATTGTTTTTTGTAGTGGCTATGCTTATGATTTTGGGATTTTCCGTAAAAGCCGGAATGTTTCCCATGCATGCCTGGCTTACCGCTGCCCACCCTGCAGCTCCGGGGCCTGCCTCGGCAGTGCTTTCCGGTATTATTGTAAAAGGGGGGATACTGGCATTAATCCGTGTGGTATATGAGATTATCGGCGTGGATTTTCTTCGGGGGAGCTGGGTGCAGCAGTGGTGGATGATACTTTCTCTTCTTACGGTGTTTTTGGGTTCGCTTCTGGCTTTCCGGGAGCCGGTTTTAAAAAAGAGGCTGGCTTATTCCACAGTAAGCCAGCTCTCCTACATACTTTTCGGGCTGTCTCTCTTTGAGGTTCAGGCAATGACCGGCTCCCTGCTTCACATCATAGCCCATGTTTTTATTAAAGTGGCGTTATTCTTCACAGCAGCGGCTATCATTTATATGACGGGGTGCAAGCGAGTGGAGGAACTCCGGGGCGTGGCAAAGGGAATGCCGGTGACAATGTGGTGCTATACCATTGTTTCCCTGGGGCTTATTGGGATTCCGCCCACCAGCGGGTTTATCAGCAAATGGTATCTGGCAGAAGGGGCGCTTCACACAGGGATACCGGTATTTTCCTGGCTTGGCCCTGTGATTTTGCTTCTCAGCGCACTGCTTACCGCAGGGTATCTTCTGCCCTTGTCGATGCGGGGATTTTTTCCCGGGGAGGGCTATGACGCCGGGAGGTTTGCCGGGAAGGAGCCGCCTCTTTCCATGCGGGTTCCCCTTTTGATTTTTGCAGGGCTTACTTTGGGAATTGGACTGTTTCCAAATGTTTTTACAAATATACTTTCTGCTGCGGCAGATTTTCTCATGTAGGGGGAGTGCGGGATGAGTAGATTATGGCTGTGTTTTGTGGTGGTATTCCCTATGTTAGCAGGGCTTTTTGCCCCCTTGGTCTATCGGAAAAAACAGGAATTTTTCAGGGCTTACCTGGGTATTTCGGTGCTTTTAAACAGTGTTTTGGTGTGGCTGCTTTTATTTCACAGGCCGGAGGCAGGAATTACCCTGTTCTATTTTACGGGAAACCTAACCATTGCCTTTGAATTAGACGGCCTGGGCTGTGTGTTTGCCGGGCTTGTATCTTTTCTGTGGCCGTTGGCAACATTATATTCTTTTGAGTATATGGCAAAGGAAGAACATGAGGATATTTTCTTCTTGTTTTACACTATGACGTATGGCGTGACACTGGGAATTGCCCTGGCGGATAATTTTCTTACCATGTACTGTTTCTATGAGCTTCTCACTTTAGTAACGGTGCCTTTGGTGATGCACACCCTTACCAGAGAGGCGATTTTAGCCAGCAGGAAATATCTCTGCTATTCCATTGGAGGGGCGGCCTTTGCCTTTATCGGAATGATATTTATTATTTTGTACGGCAGCACCACGGATTTTGTGCTGGGAGGAGTGCTGGAGCCTGGAAAAATAGGGGGAAAGGAAAATATTCTTCTCTTGGTGTATATTTTTACTTTCCTGGGATTTGGGGTGAAAGCGGCTATTTGCCCCTTTAATTCCTGGCTGCCCCAGGCCGGCGTGGCCCCGACTCCCGTGACGGCTCTTTTACATGCGGTGGCAGTGGTAAAATCAGGGGCATTTGCTGCTATGCGGGTGACGTATTACAGTTTTGGAACGGAATTCTTAAGGGGAAGTTTTGCTCAGCATTTTTTGATGGTTATTGTGATGTTTACTATTTTGTATGGGTGCAGCATGGCCCTTAAGGAAACCCATTTAAAGCGCAGGCTTGCCTATTCCACGATCAGCAATCTGTCCTATATTTTGTTTGGGGTGGTGATTATGACGCCTCTGGGACTGGGGGCGGCGCTGACCCATATGGTGTGCCATGCTTTTATGAAGATTTGTTCCTTTTTTTGCGCTGGGGCGATTATGCATCAGACAGGAAGGCATTATATTCACGAACTGGATGGATTTGCCAGGAGGATGCCCAGGGTTTTTGCCATATTTACTGTATCTGCCGTGGCCCTTATGGGGGCCCCGGGGCTGTGCGGATTTATCAGTAAGTGGAATTTGGCAGCAGCAGCCATTGACAGCGGAAACGTGCTGGCATGGTTTGGAATCGGCTGTCTTTTGGCCTCTGCGCTGCTTACGGCTATGTATATGCTTACCATTGTAGTGCGGGGATATTTTCCCGGAGAGGGATTTGACTATGACAGTATTGCAGATGTGAAAGACCCTAATTTTAGGATGCTTCTGCCCCTTTTGATTTTTGCAGCGGCAATGTTTTTACTGGGGATTCATTCCCAGCCATTTGTGGATTTGTTTATGAGGGTTGCACAGGGCAGTTTTTAGCAGGAGGAAAAGCACATGGAGGGAAATGCGGTTTTATTTATTCTTGTTTTATACCCTATGATTATGGCAGTAGCTGCCTATGTGATGGGAAGAAAGGGAAAAGAGGGCGGCGTGAAGGCAGCTATAGCCGCCGGGGTAATCGAATTTGCACTTGTGGCCGGGACGGTTCTTTTGCTGGGAAAGGCAGATTTGTATGTGCCCCAGGTCTGCGGCATGGGATTTCGTTTTACTCTGGAAGGCTTCCGGTGTGTCTATGCCTTGACAGCATCTTTTATGTGGATGATGACTCTCTTGTTTTCCAAAGAATATATGGCCTATGGGGACCACAGGGACAGGTATTTCTTTTTTCAGCTTATGACCCTTGGGGCTGTCATGGGAGTGTTTTTATCTGCAGATTTGTTTACCACCTTTGTGTTTTTTGAAATTATGTCTTTTACCTCCTATGTGTGGGTGGCGCAGGAGGAGACAAAGGAAGCTCTGCAGGCGGCTGATACTTACCTGGCGGTGGCTGTTTTTGGCGGGCTGGTTCTTCTTATGGGGCTGTTTTTGCTCTATGAGCTCCTGGGAACATTGGATATGTCTTCTTTACTTTTAGCGGCGGAAGAATGTGAAAATAAATCAGGATTATATATTGCAGGAATATGTACCCTCGTGGGATTTGGAGCAAAAGCGGGGGCCTTTCCCCTGCATATCTGGCTTCCCAAGGCCCATCCTGTGGCGCCTGCTCCCGCATCTGCGCTGTTGTCCGGAATTCTTACAAAGTCCGGTGTTTTTGGGATTTTGGTGGTGAGCTGCAATATTTTTCTCCATGATAAACCCTGGGGCATGCTGCTTTTTATCCTGGGGCTTTTGACCATGTTTTTGGGAGCGTTACTGGCGGTGTTTTCTGTGGATTTAAAAAGGACCCTGGCCTGTTCTTCCATGTCCCAGATTGGCTTTATCTTGACAGGGGCGGGGATGCAGAGCGTACTGGAGGAACGGGGGCTTGCCGTTGGGGGAACATTTCTGCATATGTTAAATCATTCTTTAATCAAATTGACGCTGTTTATGATTGCCGGGGTGATAGTGATGAATCTCCATAAGCTGAACTTAAATGATATTCAGGGGTATGGGAGAAAGAAACCATTTTTAAAAATTACCTTTCTTGCGGGAGCACTTGGCATTGCAGGCATACCTTTGTTTAACGGCTATGTGAGCAAGACCTTGCTCCACGAAAGTATTGTGGAGGGCAGGGAGCTGTTTTTGGAGCTGGGAAATACCACTGCCGCAGGATTTTTACATATTTCGGAATGGATATTTTTAATCAGCGGGGGTATGACCCTGGCTTATATGACAAAATTGTATGTAGCCATATTTGTGGAGGAAAACAGGAGCCTGATGGTACAAAGGGAATTTGACAGACAAGAGCAGTATCTCTTATGGAGGGGAAAACTTGCCATCGGGGGCAGTGCAGTGCTTTTGCCTGTTCTTGGACTTTTTCCCAATGTAATTACTGACAGGATTGCAAATTTCTCCCACGGCTTTTTTCATTTTTCCGGGGAGGTACACAAAGTTTCCTATTTTAGCACAGAAAACTTAAAGGGAGGTTTTATTTCCATTGGAATTGGGATATTTATTTATATATTCATATTGAAATTTCTCACAGAGGGAGGCAGGGAAAGCCGTGTGTATAAAGACTGCTGGCCCAGGTGGCTGGACTTGGAATACCTGGTTTACCGTCCCCTGTTCCTTTCTATACTGCCCTTTGTTTTTGGGGTGATTTTCAGGATATTTGACAGTCTGGTGGATTTTGTGGTTCTTTTCCTGAGAAAAACGGTGTACAGGGACAGAAAGATTCCCCATGAACTTTCAGAAGGTTCCGTGTTTACCCACAGCCTGGGAGGGTTTATGGATGCTGTGCGCTCTTTCAAGCGAAGAATTTTAAAACAGCCTGTGCCCGGGCATGAGGTTTCTTATGCCCATAAGCTGGCCATGCAGAGGGAAAAGATTATGGAAACCAACACCATTATCCGAAGAAGCCTGTCCTTTGGGCTGCTCCTGTTTTATGTGGGCCTGGTATTTACCTTGATTTACCTTACGTGGAGGTCTTTTTTCTTCTGAAAAGGATATGGCATGTCATAAAACGCCTATTTTTTGGAGTAAAACAGGGTGTGGGAATAGGTGAAATAACCGATATATAAAATATGAAGGGTTACGGGAAACAGTTTGCAAGGAGGCAGAGATATGAATGTAAATTTGAATGTGAACCAGGGCAGAAATACTCTTTTCGGGGGAAATCTGTTTCAAAACGGAAACGATATGACTGTGCAGGAAAGGATTGCGCAGAAACGTCAGTTATATGTGAAACAGGGCACGAAAATGGTGAAAGATGCGGATAAGACGGAACGGAAAATTGACAAGAGCATTGATGATGCCAGGAATCAGGTAAAAGAGACAGTTGATTTGTTGGGAGAGTACCAGAAAAAAATCGGCGAGATAGATGATAAGCTGGCTCAGGCAAAAGAAGAGTTTGAAGTGGAGGATGACAGCCAGGAGCAGAAAGACTTAGAGATTTTGCTGAAACAACAAAGGCAGGGTTCCGGTATGGGAGAGCCTATGACAAAGGAAGAAATGCAGCGCTATGACGAGATTAAAGGCCAGCTCACGGATTACCAGAAGATAGCCCTTGAAGCTTATAAGGAGAGAGACCACTACACAAAGCAGGTGGGTAAGGCGGAGATTAAGATTCAGGCCATTAACCAGGCAATCCGCCAGATTAAAATTGACCGGCCCGCTTCCCAGGTAATGCAGGATGCCCAGAGAAACAAAGAAGATTTGATGGAGGCGGCTTCCAAAGAGATTCAGGGTATGCTAATGGAAGATGCCAAAGATAAAATTGACGAGAAGGCAGAGGAGATTCAGGAAGCAGCAGAGAAACGGGAAGAGAAGAAAGAAGAACTGGAAGAACGTCTGGAAGCTGTTAAGGAGGACAAAGAGGAGACCGAGGAAGCAGCGGAATCTGCGGCAGAGACTGCCCAGGAGATGGCGAAACAGATTATCGACAGCGATGCGCTTAATACCTCTGTGGATGAAGAGGTGAAAAAGAAGATGGAAGAATTACAGAAGCATTTGGAAGAATTGAAAGGAATCGTAATTGACACCAACGTATAAAAAAATTCCCCGCAAAAGCGGGGATTTTTTTATTTTACCGCAATGGCTTCGATTTCACAGAGAACCCCTTTGGGAAGCTCTTTTACCGCAACACAGCTTCTGGCCGGTTTGGAGATAAAATACTTTGCATAAACCTGATTAAAGGAGGCAAAGTCTTCCATATTTGCAAGAAAACAGGTGGTTTTTACTACGTTTTCAAATCCGCTTCCGGCGGAAGATAAAATGGCGCCCACATTTTTACAGCTCTGTTCTGTCTGGGCTTCAATGCCCCCTGAAACAATAGAGCCGTCCTGGGGATGAATGGGTATCTGGCCGGAGGTAAAGATAAATCCGTTTACCTCATATCCCTGGGAATAAGGGCCAATTGCCCCCGGTGCTTTTTCTGTACTGATAATGTTCATGATGTTCCTCTCTTTCCTGTTCAATATGCGTGGCTATTGTGAAGAATAGCTGTAATTCTTATCTGGCTGCCTGGTATATCTGAATAATATCCTGTTTGTCCAGTTTTTTTACAATCCCCACAGTTCTTGTCTGGCCAAAAGTGCATTTTTCCGCCAGTTCTTCGATTTGCTCTTCTGTCACAGTTATTCCCAGCTCTGTTAAGGAGATGGGCATATCTATGGAATGGTAGAAATTTTCCATAGCTTTGATTCCTGACAGGGCCAGGGAATCTATCTCGTCTTGGGACAGATGCAGAAGATCACAGTCAGAAGGGGTGATATTGTGGACATTTACGGCAAATTTGGCAAAGCGGAGCGGGTTTTCCTTGTAGACGTACCTTGCCCAGCTTCCCCAGATTGCTGCAAGCCCTGCACCGTGGGCCACATCAAACATACCGCCCAGTTCATGTTCAATCTGGTGGGATGCAAAGTCGCCTCCGTCTGTGCCGCAGCCAGTAAGTCCGTTGTGGGAAAGGGAACTGGCCCACATCACTTCTGCTCTGGCGTTGTAGTCGATGGGATCTCTTTTTAAAACCTTTGCGTATTTCATCACATCCCGCATTAGAGCTTCGCTGATGCCGTCTGTAAGTTCCATATTTTCACACTGATTAAAATACCGCTCCATGGTGTGCATCATAATATCCACACAGCCGCAGGCCGTCTGGTATTCCGGCAGGGTAAAGGTAAGTTCCGGATTCATAATGGCAAATTTGCATCGGCTTACATCCGCATTGCATCCGCGTTTCAGCCATCCATCTTCGTTAGTAATAACGGAAGAATTGCTCATTTCGCTTCCCGCTGCTGCAATAGTGAGAATGGCTCCCACAGGAAGGCAGGATGCGGGGGTGCGCTTCTTTTCATAAAAGTCCCACACTTCCCCCTCATTCGCTATGCCGTATCCAATAGCCTTTGCGGAGTCAATGACACTGCCGCCGCCAATGGCAAGAATAAAATCCACCCCTGATTTTTTACACAGTTCAATCCCTTCATGTACAAGGGAAAGCCTTGGATTGGGCTTAACGCCCCCCAGGGATATAAAAGAAATTTCGTTTTCCAACAGCGATACTTCAACCCGGTTTAACAGCCCGCTCCGGCTTGCGCTGCCGCCGCCGTAGTGAAGAAGCACTTTTTTACATCCCTGCTCTTTTAAAAGTGTTCCGATTTGTTTTTCTGCGTCCCGCCCAAAAACAACTTTTGTGGGGGTATAGAATGTAAAGTTTTCCATAACTGCTCCTTTATAAGAATTTATAATTGGAATTTACTTACTGCATGGTTTAATTCCGTAGTGTTGTCGTTGAGCTGATGGGTAGCGTCTGTCAATCCGTTCATGATAGAAGCCTGTTCTTTAATTCGCTCGCTTACCTGGTGGGTGGATGCCAAAGTCTCCTCAATTACATCAGAAATATTTTTAATGGAATTTAAAGTGTCCGCCCGGTCAATATCCATGCTGGCAATTTCTCCTGCAACCTGTTTCATATTGTCCAGGAGATGTTCAATAACTTCATTCATATCCAAAAACATCTGTTTCGTAGTCTCCACCATTTCCTGTTGGTTTTTCACGATTCCCTGGGCCTGGGAGGTGGCTGTCTTTGCGTCATCTGTCATAACATGAATCTGCCGCACCAGATCCTCAATGGCTTTGGCGGATTCCATGGAGTTTTCGGAGAGTTTTTTAATTTCCTCCGCAACAACGGTGAATCCACGGCCCATCTGTCCTGCCCTGGCAGCCTCAATGGATGCATTTAAGGATAAAAGGGTGGTCTGGTCTGCAATATCGTTTATGTTATTTACAAATTCCTCTATCTGGATAGAATGTTCAATTAGTTTATCTACTTTTTCATTTACAGTTGCAGTAATGTCAAAGGTTTCATGGGACTGTTCAATAAGCTGTTCCATGGAGTTGGAGCCATCCTGCACCATCTGTTTGGTGCTGTCAGCCAGCTGCTCCACTTCTAAGATTTTATCTCCTGTGCGGAGAATCTTGCCGGAGAGGGCATCCATTTTGGATAAACATTCCTCCGCTTCATTTGCCTCCTGATTTACCCCGTTGTTTATCTCTGCAATGGCATCGGAAATTGCAGCCACGGAAGTGTTTATGACATCGGAGACTTTTCCCACATTGTTGGAGGAGAGGGACACATCCTGAGTCGTATTCTGCACACTGGATATAAGGTTTTTCGTGTTGCCCAGGGTATCCATTACATGTTTGGACAAAACGGCAAATTCACTTTTGCCCCCCATGGCGAAATCTACTGTTAAATCTCCCTGGGAAGCCTTCATTAACCCTTCTGTAATCAGCTTTAAATTCCTCTGCAGTCCAAGGAGAATTAATAAGCCTATCACTCCCACAACCAGACAGGAAATAATAATGGAAATAATCACTGTGTGGCGGATGGTTAACGCCTGTGCGGTGATTACGCTTTTGGGTACAAGGGCGGAAATTACCGCATCGTTTGTATTGCAGCGGCGGTACATGTAAAGGTATTCCCTCCCGTTTACCGTAACATAGTTTTTGCCGCTGACTTCCTGGGAGGAATAGGCGTTCTGGGCATATTCCTTGTCGCTGAAGGTAAAATCGTCAGAGCCCACAAGAATTTCTTTTCCCTCTTTTGTGTGGTAGCCGATTACGCTTCCCTGGCCAAGGTCAATCTCTGATAAGACAGAGCGGATTCTGCTGGCATTGATATCCACAATAATCATAGTGCGCTTATAGTTGCCCACCAGGCAGAAAGAGCCTGCGTATTCTTCCGGGTCCAGTTTAAAGAGTTCATCTAACTGCACATGGTTTGAACCCCATTTTTCCTGGCTTTTGGAACTGCTGCACTGATTTTCCATCTCAGACCTTATATCTCCATAGATTTCATCCCCGGTAAAAGAGCCGATGCTGGCGCTGGAGAGTACGGCGCTGGGGCTTTCGGGGATTAAATGTATGTTTTTCACAAAGTCATTGGATAACTGTTTTAATAATATAGTGCTCTTCATGTCATTTTTTGCCCGCAGGGAGTTTAAATCAGAAGAGCGGGAGGCATATGTAAGGAAATTGGAATCCGTAGAAATTTCAGAGGAACTTGAAATAATGCTCTGAAGTCCGAAGTCAATTAACTGGGATGCCATTTCCATGGAAGTTATGTTGGAATTTTCATAGGTTTCAATCAGGCCGTCCGCCGCCTGGCGGTAAGAGGAGAATCCTACGGCTATCACAATCAGGATTGGAATTACGAAACCAACTAAAATCTGAAGTTTTAAATTCACAGGTTTTAACTGTTTTTTCCGGGATAAATTTATCCCAAGGGTTTTGCCTCTTTTATTTTTGGATGATTTTGTCAAATTTCTTTTCTTTTGGTTGTTTTTCTTTTTATCTGGTTTCATAGCTTCCCTCCTTTTAGGGTATATAATTACACTATACTCTCTGTATGAAAAATTTGCAATATAATAAAAATATTTGTAATTTTTTACTAGTTTTTTACTTCTGTTTTAGTTCAAATCTCCCAGTGGCGCCGCAGGGGAGGATGAATCCGTTGGAGGATACTGGGAGTCCGATTTCATCGGCAGTGACAAATCCGTGAAATTTTTTCAGTTCCAGTTCCAGCATATAGGCTAAAACCGCAGGCTGGAGTCCTGTGGTATAGGAATTGATAAGGAAAAAAACCGGATTGTCAGCTAAAAGGTTAGCACAGAGTTTGATAAATGGATGGATGGAATCCTCAATTTTCCATATTTCTCCCTTTGGCCCCCTGCCGTAGGAAGGAGGGTCCATAATAATGGCGTCATACTTATTTCCCCTGCGTATTTCCCGCTCTACAAATTTTACGCAGTCGTCTACAATCCAGCGGATAGGGGCATCCTTAAGGCCGGAGGATAGGGCGTTTTCTTTTGCCCAGGCAACCATACCTTTGGATGCGTCCACATGGGTAACTTTTGCCCCGGCTTTTGCAGCGGAAATCGTTGCCCCTCCAGTATAGGCAAAGAGATTTAACACAGTCAAAGGACGGTGCGCATTTTTTATTTTTTCAGCGCACCAGTCCCAGTTTACTGCCTGTTCTGGGAAAAGCCCTGTGTGTTTAAAACTAAAAGGCTTTAACTGAAAGGTGAGAGCGCCATAGGTGATGCTCCACTGGTTTGGAAGGCCAAAAAACTCCCATTCCCCGCCGCCTTTTTTACTTCTGTGATAATGGCCGTTTTTCTTTTTCCAGCCCTTGTGGTTTCTATGCGTGTCCCATATTACCTGGGGGTCAGGCCGGATTAAAAGATAGTCTCCCCAGCGCTCTAATTTTTCTCCGTTAGAACAGTCTATTACTTCATAATCTTTCCAGTTATCTGCCAGCCACATAATCGTATCCTTTCCTTATTATATGAAAATTCAATACCCATTTTTTTCTGCTCCAGGACAAAGACGGTCACCAGGCATGGTAAACCTCCATGTACTCAGAAGAAAAGGGTTTTTCAAAATCCTGTAATCCCGGATTTTCTTTTATAATGGTTTTACACACATCCTTTGGACGGGAAAAATCATTTTGCACATAAATGAGGGTGTCCTCAATATTTGTCAGGCCATATTCTTTTAGGTTATCCAGGGAATCTACCTGGAGAAGTACCACATGTTCAAAGGAGGAGAGCTGCCCGAATGAGGGGACAATTCCTGGGGCAGAAAAAAGGATTTTTTCTTTTCCTTTGCTGCAGAAGGGCAAAGAGGAAAAGTAAGATAAGTCCCCAGAAGCATCCCGTAAAAAGCTGTGTATTAGCAAAACCTGTAAAAACCTTTAAACGTTCCCAAAAGTCTCCCATAAAAAACATGTATACAATGACGTAGTAATGGGTCAGGGCTCCAGCCGCACTGCAGAAAAACAGTTCCAGATAAAAAATCTTTCGGGGATGCGTGTAGTATTTTACATGAATCAGGGAGTGGAACACCACAAAGAGCAAGGCCGAAGGTAAAATATTCGTCCATATGAAAGCCCTGTTTTTGGGCGCAGATAAGTGTGAGGAGGCATGTCTGCAGATGAAGTAAAAATGCAAATATAAGTAGTTTTTTTGTTTCTGCAGAGATGGATTTCATGGCAGTGCCTCCTGTTTTTCCAAATTAAAATTTATGTATATGCTATCACAGAATGGAGAGAAATTCAACTGCCTAGAATGGTGAAGAGGGAGGGGCGGTTGTTGCTATCAGGAATTTGTGTTAGTATAAAATAAGTGGGATAGGATGATTGGGGGAGTGGAAATGACAATAGGGATATGTGATGACCTTAAGGCTGCAGTTTTGGAACTGCAGGGAATCATTGAGGAATATTGCAGAAAAAAAGAAATAACTGCAGATATTGTAACTTTTGACAGGGGAGAGGAAGCTCTTTTACACATTGATTCAGTAGATATTTTATTTTTGGATATGGAAATGCCGGGAATGGACGGGATAGAAACTGGAAAAGAGATTTTGAAAAAGAAGAAGGACTGTAAAATCATTATGGAGACCAGCCATGAAGAACGGTTTAAAGAGGCGTTTTACATAAAGGCATACCGTTTTGCCAGCAAGCCCTTTTCCATACCGGAAATCGAGAGCTGCCTGGAGGATGCCATACATACATTTATCGGGTCTGATGTTGTGGAATTATGGGAGAGCAGGAAAATGTGCTCTGTTGCCCAAAAGGATATTCAGTTTTTAAAAGCTTATGACGGTTATGTGGAGGCCTATGTGGGGGGCAGGATTATGAGAAAGGATGTTTCCTTAAATAAAATGGAAGAAATGCTGGATAAAAGGCTCTTTTTCCGTGTCAGCAGGGAATGTGTGGTGAATATGGCGGCCATAGAGGATTACAGACAGGGCGTGATATACATTAGAAATTATGAAATAAAAGCGGCCAGGAGGAGAAGGAGAGAGTTTGAGGCGGCGTATTTGGAGTTTGATATTACATACGGAGGATGATTATGTTTGGCGCGCTTATTTTATATTTTCTTGAAATTGTAAGATATTTCCTGGGGAATAAAATCTTCTTTCAAAGACCTTTGAAAAATTATTGGGCCGTATTGGTTTTTTGGGGGATATATGCAGGGGTTCTTTTTGGGTTTTTAGATAAGAGAAATTTGATAGATAATGATTTGACGGTTTATCTTTTTGTGGCGGCGGCGTTTTTTATAATGCTGGAAGGGGAAACTGTAAAAAAGATTTTTCAGATAATTTCTCTTTTGTGCATCTTTGCCTGCATGGACGAGGCGGTGGGGATAGGAATTTCTTGGATATTGGGAAGGGAAAACTTTACATATCTGCAAATGTGCCTGATGGAGTGTGTCGTTGTAAATCTGGTACTGCTGGCTTTGTATTTCCTTAAAAAAGCAGGCAGCAGGCAGGGAGGTCAGGCGGATGGAGAAGTGTCGGAGAGGGGTTATATTGTTATCTTATTTGCAGGGGTATCATTGGCATTGCTGGTAAGCAGTATTGTGCTGTTTCAAGGGGCAGCCAGAGGGAAAGACAAAACAATTTATGATCTCTTGGGTGCAGCGGCATACGTCTGCATTATTGGAATGATTTTGTTTTTGTTTTATGTGAGAAGAGTAAATGAGCAGGGAAAGCGTTTGTTTAAAACCCAGCAGGTACTAAACGAAATGCAGAAAGATTACTATCAGGCGTTATTGGAAAAGGAGAGGGAAACCAAGCAGTACCGTCATGATATGAACGGCCACTTGATGTATCTATATGAACTGGTAAAGGGAAATGACAAGGCGGAAAAATATATCAAAGAACTGCAGGGAAATCTGGTGGGAATCAAGACGAAGTGTTTTCTTACCGGAAATGACATTTTGGATACCATTTTGAACTATTATCTTTCTGGATATGAGAATGGGAATGTTTCGGTAATTGGGAAATTGAAAGAACCTCCGGAAATCAGCGATGTGGATTTTTGCATTATTATTTCTAATTTAATTAAAAATGCCATAGAGGATATTGAGAGGGAAGACCTGGAGGAAAATTATATAAGGGTTCATATGAAACCCGGAAAGAACCATATGCTGATTGAGATTAAAAATGCATCCCGTCTCTGCATAGAAAAGGGAAATTTGAAAATGAAAACAAAAAAGAAGGACAGAGAAAATCATGGCTTAGGGCTTATCAATGTACGAGAGGTGGTAAAGAAAAACGGAGGGACTTTTGAACTTACGGGGGATGGGAAGGAAGTTACAGCCAGGGTGACACTGCGTATAAAAACAGAACCGTTTACGGAGTTATAAGACCGTTTACGGAGTTTGTGTAGAAATCTGTAATATAATCTGTTATCTTTTTTGTATAAGAAAAGGAAGGGAGATGGAAGGTATGTATTTTAATTTGTTTTCTGGGAAATACGGACTTTTAGACAAGCTTTTTGACTTTTTTAAGATGTTGTAAGATGTTTAGTATTTTGATTATAGACATGAGGTGATGAAATAAGGAATACTGCATTTTAAAAATGATGAATTTACATTGCATGTAAAAATTAGAGAAGTACAAAATGAAAAATAAATTTGTAAAAAAAGTCTTTACTTTAGCATTAGCAGTTATAGCAATATCGACTGTTTCAGCAGAACCTGCTTCGGCATGTAAAATAACTGATAATACTTGTATGGATAGTTATTTATACGGAGGTCAAATGAAATGATAAAAAAGAGAACGAGAATAGTATGTGTTACCTTGATTTGTAGTTTGTTGTTACCGATACAATCGGCATCTGTAAAAGCAGCAGATAATAATGGGAGTGAATTGTCAGAAGAAATTTCAAGTCTTGCAGATTTTGAAGCAGTAGATGAATTAATTGAACAGCGTGTAGATGCAATGACAGATGGGGATATGAGTGAGTATCATGAACTTACGGAAGAGTTAGAAGCACATGGGTGTGAAGATGTTTCCGCCCAGGAAGTTCAGGAATTAACTGGGGAAACATCGCAGGGATTACTAAATTCGCAGATACAATCAAGGAATAATATATCAGTACAAACAAAAGGATTATATTCCGCTGCAGCGTCAAATGTAACATTTTCTAAGTCAATTACCAATGTTAGCTATGGAGGAAAGTCTTATAAGGTGATGAAGATAACGGCCTCTCCAAAAGGAAGGGGGACGCTTTTCAATACAGGAAGTGTTACACAAAAATACAATTCTTCGATAAAAGCAGGGTCATTAAACTTGTTGAAGATAGTCGCTAAAAAAGCAGGGTCAGCCAGTAATGTCATAAAATTGGTGTCCTTATATGATACGGTATGTAGCGTTATCAGAGGATTTAAAAGTACAACTAAAGTTGAGGGTGTTGAAGCAAATTATACTTGGACAGTAGAAGAAATTTGCTCGTTTATATATGTGTATGATGCACGAGTGAAAAATTATAGAATTAGTGCAAGTTATAATAAAGCAAAATATGTTGTTTCAATGAATTTACCATATTTGAAAGTGAAAAATGGCAAGAGTTATTCTGGTATTACTCATAAGCAGTATAGTGATTGGATTTCTGCTCAGAATTATGGCAAGACAGACAAAGCGATTAGTTGTTTTAAACAAGGTACAACATATAATTCATGGGTATATAATGTAAGTATGACTGGATGCAAAGGAAAAAATATAAAAAATGTTTATTTACAGCATCCGGAAAGTGCGATGACGCTGGGATATTGGAATTAGTGGGGAGTTGATATATATGACTTTTACAAAAAAACAATGGATTTTCTTTCTTTTATCTACCGGGGGAGCTGTTATGATTGGAGCAGGAATTGGAATTTATCAGTCAGAAGCAATTTCACTTACCCTATGCATTATCATGTGTATCGTTGGGTGTATCATGCTGGCTGCATCAGGAATTTTTCTGCACAGGAAAATGCGGTGTTCGTTTTGTCATCGCATATATCCTTTATATTGTTGGTGGGGGATGGAGCATTGCCCATATTGCGGAGAATATTTAGATTAAAGAGAATAAGGCGCTGCTAATAATATGGAGGTTTATGATATTGAGAAAGACATGGATATAAGAAGCAAGAATGCAAAACGTACTCTTGCAGTAACAAAAATTACATTATGCGCCTTTGCTATAGTTCGTTTAATCAGGAGAAATGTCTGCTATGATTTGTTTTTAATATTTTTTATTGCGCAGTTGGCAGAAAGCATCCAGTTATATCATGTTTTTAGACGAAAAATAGATTTTGTTGAGATTATCGGGTTAACGATAGCCATTCTTGGAATATTGCTTTTATATCTTTGCCTTTTAAGATAATAATAATTTATATGCAACCGTTTGGAGGCTGTCCATACGGTTGCATTTTAATATTCCAATTTTTTGTGAACCCATGGAGATGCCAGAAGCTATTATGATTTTTGGGGAAAATACAACAAGTATTATTTAAAAAGCAGAACTGCTGCAAAAAATAAGGTGACAGCTGCTCATGAATTTGGTCATGCACTGGGATTGCAAGATTTGTATAATGACTATAATCAGGGACAAATAATGTGTGGAAATGGCCGTAGAACAGCAACAAAACCATCAGCAAAAGATATAAAAGGAGCTAAATACGCTACAAGATAATATAAGGAGAGCAATGATGAAAAGAAAAATAAAAATATGGTGTTTATTGTTTTTAATATTGACCTTTACACAAATTAGAGAAAGTATAACTAGTGTTCAGGCAGCAGGTATAGGAGTTACACAGTTCGAAATTCCAAGTGAAGCAAAATATAATGGAGTAGGTATCTACGGAAAATTTATTAAAGTACATACATCTGCAAAAGCGGAAAAGCTTGTTGTATCTGCGCCAGAGTATATAAAGGGTCAGGCTGTAAGAGTTGCATTATGTGATAGCGATCAAAGGCAAATCAGTGATTTGACAAAAATTACAAGTTCTTCTCAGAAAGTGACTTATTTTGTAAGAGGTGGTTCTAAATATTATATCTCTGCTAGTCTAAGTGACATAAATATAAAAATTAGTATTAAAAGGACAGCAATAACAGCATAGAAACTAAACAGTTTTTTAAAATTAAGGTTGATAAAGAAAAGTTAGTAAAATTAAGCCTGAATTATTCACGGCAGTATAAACTCAGGGAGTGTAAAATAAGTAAACGGTAGATAGTGCGTACCTCGACTAGGGCGGCAAAATATGTGACAATAGGCTATATTTCTATCATG
>NZ_RAZG01000055.1 GCF_003612565.1 Roseburia sp. 1XD42-69
GGAGGATGAGGAATTAAAAAAATCAGCATGAACTTTCAACTTTTTGTGTCCAAAGTATTGACATAGGTCCACATTGCCTCCGCAAGTGCGTCAATAATGGTGGTTATTAACTGTGGCAAAGCTTCTATAAGTACAGGAAGGGCCTTGACAATGCCATCTGCCAATCCTGTTACAAGCTGTAATGCTGCATCTACCAACAATGGAATATTTTCCACCAAAGTTTCCGCAAAAAGAACCACTGCTTCCACAACGCTTGGGATAAGTTCCGGCAGCGACTGGCTTAATGCCTGTGCCATTGCCGCTATCCCTTCCGCAACCTTCGGCAAAATCTTCGGGATAATTTCTCCTAAACTTTTAACAAAAGATTCAAGCAGTCGAATCCCCAAAACAGAAAAGTCCAGGGCAATGTCTGTAATTCCGTTTACAGCCTCAACCAAAAGCCGTGAAAGCCCATCCATGATAACCGGCACATTTTCCAGCAACCCAGTCGTCAAAGAATGAACAAGCCGCACCGCAAGCTCTACCATATGGGGCGCCATTTCGGCAGCACGGCTTACCAAATCACCAAGGACAGTGCCAAGGGCGTCAATTAGGCCGTCTACGCCGCCATCTGTCATGCCTTGGGCCAACATGCCAATATAATCATTTCCAAGGCTTGCCGCCTCTTTTAACGGCTCTTGCAGTCCTTCGTATATCTGGATGCCCAAACCTTCCAGTGCGGATTTTATCAAAGTGATTTTTCCCTGCAGGTTGTCGCTCATGGTTTCGGCCATAGCTGCGGCGGCACCGTCACAGTCGGAAATATAGCCGCTTAATTCGTCAAAACGCTCTCCGCTGTTTGCCAAAAGGGCATTAACGCCTTTTAAGTCAGCAGAATTAAATATGGTACTTAAAACCTTTGTCTGCTCTCCCTCTGTCATGGTGGAGAGTATGCCGTTTAAATCGTTAAAGGTCTCGTTTAAAGGGCGCATCTTCCCTTCGGAATCAAAAACTTCCAGCCCAAGGGATTTCATTTTTTTGGCCGCCACATCCGTAGGAGCGGAAAGGGCAAGGATAACGTTTCTAAGCAGCGTTCCTCCCTCTGCTCCCTTCACGCCATTATCTGCCAGAATGCCAAGGCACGTGTTCATCTCATCCACGCCGCCGGAAAGGCTTTTGGCAGTGCCCCCGACTGTAAGGATTGCCTGGCCCAACTGCTCTACACTGGTATTGCTTTTCTGGGAAGTCTTGGCCATTTTATCTACAAAGCTTTCCACCGTCCCGGCTTTATCTCCTAGGGCGCTCATGCTGTCCGTAACCATGTCAGAGGCAACGGATAACTCCATCCCCCCTGCCGCTGCCAAATTTAACACAGTAGGCATAGTTGCAATAGCCTCATCCGCCGTATATCCGGCAAGAGCCATATAGTTTAACGCCTCTGCCGCCTGGGATGCGGAAAACATAGTGTTTGCCCCGGCATCTTTGGCGGCTGCCTTAAGCTTTTCAAAATCCTTGCTGCCGTTTGCAATCTCCTGGGTGGTAATGCCCATGGTAGCCGCCACCTGGGACATGCTGGCTTCAAAGTTACTGCCTACTGCGATTGCCGCACCCACCCCGGTAGTGATTGCGCCTGCCCCGGCTGTAATTGCCGCCGCTGATGCCTTTACAATCGTGCCGGACGCATGAGCAATTCCTTTATATGCCCTTTCCCAAACAGACTGAGATTCTTTAGAATTCTTCTCATGGGATTTCCGTGTCTGATCAGAATCTTTCTGGCTCTTTTTGGAAGTCTCGTCTGAATCCTTCTGTGTCTTTTTTGAAGTTTCATCCGAATCCTTTTGTGTTTTCCTAGAGGTTTCTTTTGATTTTTTGGACACCTTGTCGGCATCTTTTTCTATTTTCTTTGAAGTTTTCTCCGAATCTTTCGCTACTTTATCGGTATCTTTTGCCGCCTGTTTTGAAACCTTTTCTGATTCCTTGACTGTATTTCGTGATGCTTTCGCCGCATCTGCCTCTACCTTAGCAGATGCTTTTCCGGCCTCCTGGGTTATTTTCCCAGTTTCCCCTTTTACCTTTGTAGTGGTTTTTGACGCTTCCTGGGATACTCCCTGGGATGCTTTCTCTGCGGATTTTTTTATCTTATCCGTCTCTTTGTTGATTTCAGATGCGCCCTTTTTCAAGGGAGCAGTATCCAGTTTTGTATCAAAAATTAGGCTTCCGTCTGCCATGAGCCGCACCAACTTTCTTTTTGGCTCTGGCTCACGGCTCCGGCTCCTATTTACTCAAAAAAATGATTAAAGCGTTCCTCCTCTAAAAGTTCCTCCTCCGTAGGTTCTGCAGGAGGAAGCCACGCCTCTTTTAACTTCCTGTACTGCGCTGCCACATCTTTTACATTCTCCCCGGTGTATGCCCGGTAAGACATGATGCTGCCCAGCTTTGTATTATCGGTAATCCCGTACATAAGGGCTAAAAATTTATGCCAGTGCAGTTCTTTATCTATCAGGTCAATCCCATACTGCTGTAAAAATGCAGCATAAATATAATCCCCGTCAATGTCATAAAAAATAAGCTGTTCCCCGGCTCCGCTGTCACTGTGAGGGACAGCTTGGGGTGGAAATGCAAAATCCATTATCCCCCTGTAATCTTCCGGGCAGGTAAAACACGGGATAAAATTGCAAAAAAGATACCGGATATCAAGCGTCCCATGCATCCCGGACTTTGCCCACTCCTGGTATTCCATGGCAAAACGCATCCATATCCTGTAGTCTGTTTTAACAGAAAAGGGCTCACCGCCTACCATAACGGTATTTGGTAAGCCCTTTTCCGTCAAAATCAGCATTAAAACGCCCCACGCATTACATTGCGCTGTTTATTTCCCTGCTTTTTAAGCATCTTGTCAAGCTCCTGGATATTTCCTGCGTTTTTAAAAAACTCCATCATAAAGTCTCTGTCCTCTTGGGATAAAGATGCTAATTTATCTTCCCTTTCAAGCTCTGCAACGTCTTTTTCATATGCCCGGAGGATGCGGACATATGAAATGGTGATAAGGTTTAAATCAATATCCTCCATTTCCTCTGCACCAAAGACTTCTAATGCCGCATCTTTCCCTATCAGTTCTTTAATAAACTCATGCTTATTAATAAATCTGTTAAAATCGTCCGCTTTTTCGTTTAAATCGTCTGTCGAAAGCCTGTTAATCTTGCTTCTGACCTTGTTTGTATACGGCGGCAGAGTGTACATTCCGCCATTCAGTTCTACACAATATTCCATAAACTATACCTCACTTTCTCCCTGCTCTGTTTGATACTCATTTTCAGGTGTTGTGTCCTGGTTATCCTCTAATCCCTGCTCTGTTTCGTCCGTTCCGGTATTTGTCTCTTCTGTTCCGGGATTTTCTCCTTCCGTCCCGGTTCCTGTTGTGCCTCCCTGCTCCGTCCCGGAGTTATCCCCGGTTCCAGGAGGTACAATATCTCCCGGATTTGGCGTTACTGTGCCGCTTCCAGGTTCCGGGGCTTTTACCGGGGGCTTCCATTTATCCGCTGGGGTAAAAGCGGGGCTGCCCTCCTCATTTACCGTTGCAATGCCTTTTGTAATCCCTCCGCCAAAAAGCACCTTAAAATTAAGCTTCTTTTCCGTTGCATTCATGTCCTGAACGGAAATAATAGAATTGGTAAGCCATGCACGGTATCCCACAACCTCTGCCGATTCATCCCCTACTGGTATGTCATTCCCCTGGGCATCTACCGGGCGGTGCATAAAGACAATCATGCAGTCGGTATGGGCGTCAGAACCTGTACGGAGTTCATACATGTATTTCCACATCATTTCGTAATCCTCTTCCCCGGCATACATGACCAAATCCTGGTCAATGGACGGTTTGTAATCCGTAAGCTCCGTGGACGGGGATTCGTCTGCTATGTAGTCCGTTTCCTCTTCCACGGGGTTCATGGAAAGCGTCAGGGACGTGGATTTTTTCATCCGGATAAATTCTGACAATTCATTTTGTAAAAACAGCCCGATTTTATGCTTTCTTACAAGCTGGGTTTTCTTTTTTGCTGTTACTGCATCCATGTTTTAATTCCTCTCTTTCACATACCGCATCACGATACTGATTTGATAAATTGCATTATCCTCTTCCTGGGATGTAATTGCCCCGTAATTGGATAACGCAATCTCTTCACACATATAGTTTCCTGCCTGGGACAAGTCCGGGAAATCCTCACCTGCATCCCTCTCCTCTATCCAATCCTCCAAATCCTCCATAAGTTTATGGTTGGATATCCTCTGTCCCTCTTCTATGGTTTCACCCCGGAAAAAGAACTGGTAGTATTCCGTCACCCGCTTACTGCCGTCATTAAAGGGCACAACCGTTTTATTGGGGCTTTTATATAAAGACAGTGTACCATCCGGGGTATCTATCCTATCAGTAAGAATTGTATTGGTGGAAAACCCCGGAAACTCCCCCAGCCAGTTTTTCAAACATTCTGAAACCGTCATTTTTTCACCGCCCCCTTGGCAGCTTTTAAAACCGCCTCTATGCCGCCTGCTTTTTTCATTCGCTCAAACCAATAGCTGTCTCCCTGGTCATGGTTCATGGGGATGTAATACTGTTTTCTGGCATAAGGGCCTTTGTAAAAAATAGTCCCGCTGCCAATAGTTGTATTAAGGATAGGATTATCCCTTAACGCCCCGGTATCTATCGGGGTAAAAGGCTCCATGCGTTTGATAACTTCTGTGTCAATGGCGTTTTGTACTCTTGCGTTAAGGCCAAATTTTTGGATTATCTGCTCTTCGTTTGGTAAATCCACCCTGGATAGCCTAAACTCAAACATTTCAGCCACATCTGCACACCACCTTAAAATGCTTTAATCTTGGGGTATCCGTAAAATCAGACACCCCCGCAATTATCCCGCATTTTCCATAATCTTTTTTTAAGTCAGATACATGATAATCCCCTGTAATCTCCTCTTCGCACTCCCCCGCCACAATAAAATCACTATTGTTAGAGGGATTTAAGGTAAAACAAGAAGATATATCCTCTAACTTTTCATACTGCACCGGGTCAACATACTCTTTTTCCCACACATCTACCGGAATGACGATAGTTAAAATCTGTTTCCTGACAACTGTCCCATTTGCAGATACAGTTTTATCTACACCGGAAACAACACTGACGCCATGGAGGATTGTTTTGTTCCAAACATCTTCCTTCCCAGCTTTTTTATGGTTAAAAATGGTAATGGTATTATCATTCATCAAAATGCACCTGCCATTCTTGTCCCGATACTATCATAAATCAGTTTTTTCATTGCGTTTCTGGCCGCATCCGGCGTTTGAAAAGCGTAACTTTCCGAATACCCGTTGTTTCCTGCGGAAGTAAGGGCAGAGCCGGAAAGAACAGCTTCATTCTGGTAGATAAAGTTACAAAGCTTAAATATACAGTTCTGTTTCCTGGATTCCTCAATCTTATCCTGCATAAACTTTGGTACGGTTTCCCCGAACTCAAGTTCCGCCTGGTTTAAAACCGCATCAAAGTTTTTCTTAGGGATGGGATTAGGAAAATGGGAACTGTAATATTCCCAGTCAATTATTTTAAGATTCTCCATCTCCCTGTCCTCCACCCTGTACGCCGCCTGCGGCAGATGATGTTACTGTAGACTTGTGGAGGTAAATGCCCGCACGTTTGTTCTTATATCCGTCTGCAATAGCAACCTGCCTGTAACCATACTTATAGGCATCCGCATTCTGGTTCTGTTCCGGGGAAATGATTTTATCTTTTACTCTCTTGTTAAACTGGATAACAGCGCTTTTTTCGATAATGATAAAATTGATATTGCTTGCGCCCTCCGCCATAGCGTAACCTCCGGCTTTTTCCTCGTCTTTACCGCTCAACTGCTTAATAGAGGTATACATCCTGTTTTGGGGCATCTCCACAATGCTGCTAAACTTATTAAGGACCGCCTTGGATTTGTTGGTGTCCATATCATCTAAAAGCCCCTTAAGCCCTGTCTCAATGAACAAAATACGGCTGTTTTCTGCGACTTCGTCATTATTCATTGTGGTTGTAGCGGCACGAAGGGCACTGACAACCTGTGCACCCGTAGTTAAGTCTGCTGTTTTTGCTACGCTGATATCGGGAAGAGAAGCGTACTTTGCAATTCTGAAAGCGTCAAGCTCCGGGATAACCTTGGTTCTCACAAATTCGCTGGATAATTTGCCAAATACCATACCCATAGTCTCAATGTCATCCATGACATCAACAACAAACATACGTCCACGGTCAAAGTTACATTTTACCGTCTCAAAATTAAAGTCCACGCAGCCATCCGTATAGCCAGAAGAACGGCTGTAGTCTGCAAGCCCGTCCATATCAAGCATAGGAATAATCAGCTCGTTTGCATTTGCCCCCTGTCTGGCAAGTGAGTTTTCGCCGTCCAACACTATTGTTTTGGATTCATATTTGTAGATTTCATCTAACAGGGCAATATACCGTTTAAAAAGTTCGATTGCGTTTGTAGGCATTATTTATCTCCTTTCTCTGCAGGCAGTCCCATAATGGCCCGCATCTGTGCATCATCAGCAAAAGCCGCAGAACCATTTCCCACGTTTCCGATAGGGTTTCCTGTCCCCACTTTATTAGGGGCATTTCCTCCAAAAAGCATCTTACTGTCTTCCGCCTCTGACAGCGTCTTAAGGGCGGCTGTAATGTCCTCTTTCTGATTTTTGGATGCTTTTAACGTCTCCACATCTAAAAGAGCCGTAATAGCCTTTGCATTGATTCCGTGGGCGGCCTGAATGCTCTCTTTTAAGCTGTCGTTAAAGTCCCTGTCAGCAATCTCTTTTTGGTAATTGGCATCTTTGGTTTTAATATCCTCTTCCAGGTCAGAAATCTTTTTCTGCAGCTCACTCACATCTACCCCCTTAAAACCTTCCAAATCAGATTTTAAGTTTTTAATTGTCTCTCCCTGGGTATTTGTTTTTTCCTTTTCTGCCGCCAGGTCATTTTTTGCCGTTTCAAGCTCCTTAATTACAGGGCCGTGTTCCGCATTGTGGAGTTTTAACACTCCTTTTACCTGCTCTTCATTTAATCCAAGGGCTTCTAATTCTTCGTTTTTCATTTCTGTGCTCTCCTTTTTGTATTTTTGCAAATAAAAAGAGCCAGATAACAAATTCTTGGTCAAGAATTTACTATTTGGCTCTTAGGCGCTATTGTTATATTTGTTATGATGCTCTCTTTCTTACAGTACTTACAGTACCCCGGAAAGTTAATCAATATGGTATCTTTCCTGGTCTTTAGCATCTTAGGATTGCCGCATATGGGGCAGCTGTGCCACTTTTCGTTGTTTGGCATTTTTATTCCTCCTTTGACTTATTATAATACATGTGTTCGGGTGAATCAAGACTTATTTTTTTACCTTTTATATCTAAAGGCGTTTGTTTTGCTTAAATCGCTGGTGCCTGCAATAACCCTGTGTCTGTTATCCTTTGGTCTAATATGCATGGCCTTGCTAAAATTATGGTATTCTTTTGTCTGGCTGCGTATCCTTGCCTCTAACTCTTTTGTATCCCCTCCAATGGCATTTGTGGCTTCTAATTCCCTTCTTAACGCCCTTATGTCCCGTTCCATTTTCCGCTGCTGCTGGGTGGCATCATAATACGTGTATGTCCTGCCATGGTATTTTAAAGGTTCCGGGTCTTTTGGCCAGTTGTTCGGCTGGCTTATCCCCTCAAAATAAGGATACATCCTGTGCCTGCAGTATACCCCGCAAAGCCCGTCAGCCCTGCCGTAACCGCATACGGAAAAATTAGGATACTTTTTATTTTTCCCACTCCTGGAATATATTTTTCCCTGCCACTTGGCGTGCTCCGGCCTTGCCCCCATATGGGCAGATACCTCCACCAAATCCGTCCCCATAATCTCACAGTGGTGCATCAGTATGCCCCCGGAAAGCTGGTGGCAGGAAGTACGGACACACATGCGGGCCGCTGTATCTAACTGATAGGTTTTACCGCTTTTATAATCAATGCTCCTAAGTCCGCTTGCGGCAAGCTCCTTGATGCAGTCATTTACTGCCTGGTCAAAAGAAAACGTACCAGAGGCCATCTTAAACACTGCTTTATCCAGGGATTTTATGTAGGCATCCTTTAAAAGCATCATGCCATACACGCCTTTAAATCCGGTTGTTTTGGTAAGGTTTTTTAATGTCCCCGTTGTATGCATTGCCATCTGTTCCACCAATTTTGTAAATCCGCTGTCTTTTTTTAGCTTTTCCCCTGCCTGCTCCCACATGGCCAAATCATAGTTAAAAGACATATCTCCGGCATTGGCTATAATTTCATCCCCGATTCTTTTTGCCTCCGCCTCTGCCGCCTCTATCTCTTTTTTTACATATGCTTTCCACTCCTTTGTATTTTTTGCCACCTGCTCCTGATAAGCCTTATCTGCCCGAAGCAGTTTCATCACCTCCGCCCGTATTTCATCCGAGCTTTTTCCCGTCTTAAGCATGGCCTGGGCCATAAGTTCTGCCGTCTCTGTAAACCTCCCGGTTTTTCTAACCCTTCTTGCAATGTCAGCAATTACATCACTTTCTAACTGCTGGTATAAGGCGGCTATTTCATCCCCTAATGTCTCTAATTGTTCCTCTGTCAGCATATATTAACCTAATCCTCCTGCTCTATTTCTTCCTCCTCTTCCCGGCTCTCCATAATCTTTACCGCCTCTTCCCGGTCTACATTTAACCGCTCCATGATAAAGAGTATGGTAAATTCAGGGATTTCAGAAAAGCTCATTGCATCCGTCCTTAAGCCCTCTATCCTGGTATTTTTATCCTCAATGTAGGAATCGTCATAATCGATACAAATCTCCGCATCAAGGTCAAAGGAGGTATTGTTAAAAGTATTGGAAAACCACATCATGGCTTTAATAATATGACTGATATAGTCGCTTGCTTCCTTCCGCTGCTTATTTAATTCCTGCATGGCGTCCTGCCTTTCGCCTATATACTGGGTGGCAGTCTGTATCTGGCCGTTTTCAAAAGTATATTTCTTAGAGCCAAAGCCAAAAGTCATGGAAAAGAGGGATAAACAAAGCTCCATACATTTGATTATTTCATCAATACGGATTTTGGGATTATATTCCTGGATAAGCCCCTTCTGGTCTGGAAGCCTTTCTCCCAAAAACACAAAAAGCTTTTTCATTAGAGGCGTTTTTTTCTTCGGCCTGCCGGTATCCCTGTCAAGCTCCACCATAGCCTCATTGGTAAGCACCAGTTTTTCCCCTTTTTCTAATTCCCCGTTTAAAACCATGTTGCAAAGGTCAAGTTTTTTAAGTGTGGGGATACTCCCCCATATCTTGGGATAGCCAAAGCCGTCCATGTTGTCTATATTGTTGACTTCTGCGGTACGCATAACCTCAAAGGGCTTTATATCCCCTAAGATTATCCAATAGGATTCTTTTTCTTTGTCATCCTTATCAAATACAAAAGTTTCTGCCTTATATGTCCCATCCTCCTGTAAGGTAAATACTACAAGGACTGTATTGCTTCCTTCCTTTGTGGTATCCCTGCCAGAAAAAGCGGCTTCTATCACCTCATCATTGACCACTTTAAGGGGGATATAGTTTTCCGCATAACAGTAAGACAGTTTTACCTTTCCGCCCGTCACCTTCCCATTGTCTAAATAAGCGGCATTTTCAAGTCTTGCATATGCCGCCACCGTCCCTGTAGCAGACATATGCTCTAGCTGCTTACGGTACATAACGTCAAATCGATTGTCACTTAGCATCTTTGACACCTGCTTTGTCTGGCTTTCGCTTCCCACGTGGACAGATACAATCTCGCAAAGGTTTGCATCATCCGCACATCCACGTTTGGCAAAGTTCATCCGGTCGATTTCGTATTCTTCCCCCTGGATAGTGGTTCTTTTGTGAAAATCCTCAATAACTTCGTTTTTATACCATGCATTACAAACATCTATATAGCTATAAGGCGCAGTATTGACCTGATACCCCATCTTTACTAATTTATCTCTTACACAACTTTTCATTCTTTGTTTCATCCTCCTAACGGTCCAGACTGATATAATCTACAAAGGTAAGCCAGGTATAACAAAACGCATCCCACCAGTCGTTACAGTTACCGATATTCTTATCTTCCGGCTGGTCTGGCTGTTTTTCATCCCATTTTAAGCGCCCAATAGCTTTTCTTAAGTTTGTGCAGCGCTTATTGATTTTTAGGCGGCCCATGTTAAAGAGCATGTCAACCAGTCTTGGGCGCTCTGATATTTCGTTTTTCTTACATCCAGTAATATTATTGCTAGGCAGTCCTGCCTTTCTGGCTGCACTGATTAAACTGTTTATCATAGTTGTACTGGCACTGTCCGGAAATACCCAGTCTACACAGACGTACTTTTTTATACACATACTGTAAAACTCTATAAACTTCTCACAGATTTTATCTGCATCAATATCCTTGGATAAAGGGATGCCCTTTTCCTCGGCGGCATAAAAATCATGATAGCCGCCAAAATACAGCGTGCATACAAAGGTTGTCATAGAGCCGTTGCCGCCAAAGTCCACGCCCATCACCACTTTGGACGGGGCTTTCTTTAAATTGCCCTTTTCGTCAAACAGTTCGCTGTCTTCGTAAAGGTAAGGCTCGCTATTCTCCGCAAACCTTCGGAAGATAATGCCCTCTGCCACAGCACGAAGGCCCTTAATATCCCTTTTGTACCAGACAGAATCCTTTTCGTATGTGGTTAATATCTTGCGTATCTTATCACCGGAAAGGCTCATGTTATCCACCAGGGTAAAGTGTCCGTAATTACAACCATAGCTATCATCTTTTTCCTGCTGTGCCTGGTGGAAGCTAAGGACGTCTGTATAATACCAGTGTTCTTCCTCTTTGGGGTTTAAGTCGTGAAATACCTTTCTGTCAGAACTTGACAGTGTACGGTCAAAGACTTCCTGCAAAAACTTCTTGTGGCACTCATTTGCTTCTGTCACATATGCCATACCATAGGTATTACCCTTAATCAGCTTTTCGTCCCCATCTTTACCGCCGCCGGATACTAAGACAATCTTTTCCCCGGTTTTGGTCTTTACATATACACAGTCTCTGTCCTTATATTTGCCCTCTCTGCATCTGCCCTCAAAATAGTTTAAAAGGCCGTATCCGTCACAGTCTAAGATATTTAACTTTGCAGTGGCTACAGATACCCCGGCAATCAGGTGTATTTTATTCTTGTGAGTTTCTAAAAGAGAGCAAAAGGCCAGGGTCTGTAATACGTTTTTTCCGCCCCTTTTTCCTCCCTCGGCCACATGAAACCAGTTGGAAGGAGAAAAACACCGGAAGAAATACTTCTGCTGTCTTTTGCTTAGTGGTGCCGGAAAATTCATTGTATTGTCTCCCTACTCAAAGTCCTCTATATCCCGGTTTTCTGCCGGATGCATAATAATATCTGATATCGTCTGCATATCTTTAAACACGGCATCCCCTGTAGTATCATCCACCTTTGCCCGCATGCGGTCATATTCTGCCTTATACTTATCATCTGGGTGTATCAAGAAATACTTAGACAGCCAATCAATAGCCTTCTGTCTATCCTCTAGCTTTACACTGATACCGTCCCGGCCCTGCTTTACCTCACGGATTAGCTGCGTATCCACATTGGAGGATTCGTTGAGTTTTACTGTGTTTGCATCTATCATAAGAACATCTGTTTGTCCTGTTTCTTTATTTTTTACCTTTACAGGGCCCTTGTCTCCCATGACCGGAACTTTTTCCCGGCCAAAAGAGAGGTAATCCCCTATATCTGCACAGGCAATGCGCATCTGTAATTCCACGATATCATGTTCTGACATCATGATTTGTTGGCGTTTAAATTCCTTAAGGCGTTCGATTTCGGCCTTTACGTTGTCTTTTGTAAGCAAACGTGACGCACTGGTTATAGCTGATTTATAACTGCATCCATATGCTTTTTGATAGCTTTGCGCCGCATTAAATGTTTTTGCATAATAAAGACAAAATATCTGTTGTTCTGGGGTTAATGCATCATTTTTTAAAGTTTCTTTTGTGCCCAAATCCTCTGATTCCAGGTTTTGTGTGCACACTTTTTTATTCTTGGGTGCGCCCCCTGACCTGTCCCATTCATAACGCTTTTTCCAGCTTTTTACAGTATTGATGGTAGTATTGTATTTTTCAGCAATTTCCCGGTATTTCATGCCAAGCATATAGTCCCGTTCTGCTTTTTCGTGCTTATCCATGTCCCCGCCCTCCCGAAAAACAAAAGAGCCAGGTACTAAAAACAAAATATTTGTTCTTGAGTATCTGGCTCTTAGGCTCTGTTAATCTAATTGCTATTATATCGGCAAACTTCTGTTTGGTCAATTTTTCTTTCCCCTTTCCGCCTCTCCAATTTGTCATATCTATATATTGTGTCAAATTCAACTTTTTTCCGTATTATATAGAAGGAACACTTTTTTTATTTTCCAACTTTACAAGTACTTCGTTATGTCAAATTCGTTGAAAAAAAACAAAAATCACTGTCTCTTAAAGGACAGTTTTAACATTTTTTCATCTTTGATATCCTGGTTAATCCCGATATACCGGAAGGTGATGGATATGTCGGAATGGTTGAATATTTCCTTTAACGTGGCTATGTCTTTGGTCTGCTGGTAAAAGTGATATCCAAAGGTTTTTCTTAAGGTGTGGGTGCCTATCCGCTCCACCCCGAACTTGCCTGCGGCATCATTTAAAATCTTATATGCCTGCTGTCTGGTGATGGGCTTAGCTCCCCCCTCCATTCTGGAGGGGAAAAGGTAATCATAATCCGCCTTGTGTTTTATGTAGCGGTTTAGGATGGGCTTAAGCTCCTGGTTTATAGGGAAAGCCTTCTCCTTCCCGGTTTTCTGCTCCCGGATGGTCACATGGCTCTTATCCCTTACATCCCGCACCTGCAGTTTTAAAATGTCGGATATCCTTAGCCCCACATAGATGCCAAATAAAAACATAATGCGGTTTCGTTCGTTCTGTTCTCCCAGATAATCGGCAATGTCCCAGATTTTGCCGATATCCCGGATTGGTTCCACGGTGTTCAAGTATACATTCCCCCTTTATTCTTTTACGGCCTTAATGCCCTGTACCAGCTTCCCCATGTTGTCCCTTGCAATAATATCCCTGACGCTCTCCTCCGGGAAGGGGATTTGAAATGTCCGCTCCTTAATCCGGTTGGTAATGCGCTCATCAAATTTCAGGGCGCTAAGGGGGATGTTGCTGGTAAAGACTGTGGGCTTTTTGTCTATGTACCTGGTGTTGATTATCTGGTAGAACTTTTCGTTTATCCAGGGCTTTTCCTGCTGTTCGGTGCCAAAATCATCCACCACAAGGACAGGGGCCGAAGTGAGGAAAGACAAAAGGCTGCTCTCGCTTTGCCCGGCCTGCCTGTCCCAGCTTGCCTTGATTTCGTCTAATATTTGCAGGGAGGTTGCAAACTTTACCCGGATGCCCGTTTTATGCACCAGTTCATTGGCAACCCCCGCCGCCATCCTGGTTTTGCCGCTGCCCTTTGTGGAAGAGTAAAAATAAAGCCCCATGCCGTTTTTTTTCATGTCGGCAAACTCGCTAAACCAGTACTTTACGGCATTTACCGCTGTGGCGGCTTTTCCCCGGCTCTCCGGCTTTGCATAAATGTCCGTGGAAAAGTCCGAAAGGCGCAGATTTTTAAAGCTTTCCGGGATATCTGCAAAAGAAATCCTGCCCCTTAGAATCTGCCGCTCCCTCAAACCGCACTTACACACCCGGCACGTCCCCTGGCTTCCGTCCGGCACAAACTCCCAGCCCGTGTTATTGCAGACAGGGCAGAAATCAGGATTATCCGGAGAGCATTTGTTCAAACTCTGCGGTGTATGTGTCTTTTGCATTCTGCAAAGCATTTCCTCCAGTGCGTCCATTGCTGCCACCTCCGTTTCTGTTATCGTAATTGCCTTCCAGTATTCTGGGAAAAATATTAGGACGTACAAACCAATCAAAAGTGGCCGTCCAGCCGTCCCTGCTGGTTATTCCTTGCAAAAAATCGCTGTTTTTTATCCTGTCAATAGCAGCGAGAACGTCTTGCACACTGTATTGGTTTATCCTTGCCACAAGCTGCCCGTACCGCTTAGATTCACGGCCTATACGTGATACGGGCGCAATGCCGTATGCGCAAAGCTCATTCCACTTTTCCAAAATAACTTGAATGTCAGCCTGGGCAATATCTTTACACCCACTTGATGGAGACACGGATTTTTTCTTAACGCCTTTAGGCGTTTCTTTTTTTTCATTTGCATTATCATTATCATTTACATTAACATTATCATTAGGGGTTTTTTCTGTTTCTTCTAAAATAACCCCTTTGGGGTTTTCTGGTTTTTTCCCTTCTATCCCCTCTGGGGTTTCTTTACTTTCTTCCAGAATATCCCATTCCGGTTTTTTCGGCCTGCCTCCCTTTTTTCCGTGTTCAGCGCCTTTTTTCCCGTTTTCGTACCGCTTATTATTGGCATCTATCTGCACTTTAATCATGGCAAATATGCCCGCACAAAGACCGCTTAATTCCGGCTCTGCGCCGTAAAAGGCGTACTGAAATACGGCATCATAAAGGGCATACCCGTCCTCTTCCGGAAGTTCTTTGATGCAGTCGTAAAATGTTTTATAAAATATGGCGCTGTCTCGCATAGTCTTCTTCCTTTCCTGTCTGCTACTTTAACGCAGCATGGATTTTAAGTCCTTTTTTAAAGATGCCGGGATTACAATTACTGTAACAAGCACTTCTCCGCAGAATATGTATGCATAATCCCCGTAAAGCCGGATATTGTCAGCCTTTTTGGCTTTAAAGAAGAGGCTTGTCACCCATTTGTTTAAATTCCCCTTGGTATGGGCGTGGGTAATGCCCTCATGAAAGGCTTTCCGGGCCATCCGCTCCCCGGCCTTTTTATTAAAGCCGCAGCGTTCCCTCATCCGTTTTCTGGCGTGGTTTGATATATTTATAGGCAAGGCTTTTCCCTCCTCCTTTTGGCGCAGCGTACTTTTGGGACTGGAAGTTCGCAGCTGTTTTGGGATAAGATTTTTTCTATTTCCTTTTTCTCGCAAAGGTTCATATCTGCCAGGATTTGAATTTGCGCCCTTTTGTCTTTTGCCTCTTCATAGTCCCACACAATGGCGGCTATTGTCATGTTCAAGCGGTTTCCTCCTTTAAAAGTTCTGAATTGCAGAGAGTTTTTGCGCTAACGTTCCTTCCTGCATATTTCCATGGCCTGGCCGCAATGCCAGCAGTAAACAATGTCATATTTTACGGTATTTCTCCGTCTCCCCACTGTTTCGTTGTAAGTTCCGCATTTTGGACAGGTACACATATCTATCCCAACTGATTCCTTTGCCTGCTGTTTTTCCTTCGCCTCCTGGCAGGAGCGGATATAACTTATTATCCGGTCGATTTCTTTTTTCTTGGGACGCCATCCTGCTTACTCCTTTCCCCTCCGGCTTTTGCCAGAGGAATCCTTCGGAAGCAGTATGTGCAAAAATTGCACATACTGAATCTTTGTTAATGGTTACGTGTGAAAAACTACTATATCAAACGGATTTACTACCGCATGAACCGTTTTATAATCTGTACTGCCTAGGGCCTGATGGATGCTTTATTTTTACATCAACATGGCTTACAATCTTTTTAAAATCGTCAATGTCTAATCCTGATATCACAAGTCCATCTGCCAAATAGTAACCGCGAAACTTATTGCCATAAATGCTAGTTACAACAGCCTCCCCGTGATAACCGTCATCCGTGACCACATCCCCGACTTTTATTACTTCTGTTGCTTTATGGATGGCGGGCTTTATCATATTTCTATACGCCGGCTCTGCAAAGACTTTAATAATCTGTCTTGCCCCGCCTTTCCGCTTGATGATAAGGCCATCATCACAGTTATGTAATATCCATTTCGCCGCCAGGCATCCGATATTATTGATAATTCTTTTTGCTGCTGATTCTTTTAAGCGTTTGATTTTCTTTGTATTCATTTTGATTCCTCCTGATTTTCTAAATAGTTTTCGGTTTTAGGTTGGCTTTTTATCAGGGCCTTAAACCGGAGGATTGTAGCCCATTTTAACAAAGAGATTCCATCTGTTTTCTTGCCCCAGTAATCGCTCCAATTTTCCAAAACTTTAAGCAGTTTCTTTTCGTCAATCATATTTCCTCGCTTCCCTTCAATATTTCCTGCCCTGATTCGTATTTTTTGACACATGCCCGGAACAGCTTTACAGCTTCGGCATACTGGTCTTTATAATTCTTTATTCCCCGCTTGAAATCCTTTATAATGCCCGGAAGCGCTTTAAATTTTTCTACGGTGCATTTTACCAGGTCAGTTTCCCATGACTCTTCTTCGGATTCTTCCCTTTCCTCTATTTCTGCCCTGTGCATGCTGTACAGGGATAACCCTGTTTCGGGGTCTATGATGTATGCGGTCCTTCCATCTTCCCTTTCATATGCGTAAAACCCTTCGCCGTCTACATGTATGCTAAAACCGTCTACCTCCACCGCTTTTATTCCGTTTCTGGTATTGTGTAGGACGTAAAAATGTGCTTTTTCCATATTGCCTCCTTCCTTTTTAACATGGGCCTCCTTCTGCTCCGTGAAAAGCCCCTGCCGGATACATCCATTTCCCCTTAACATATATTTCATCCGGTGAAAAGCTCCCTGTAACCAGACTTTTTACTGCATCTTTGTCACCATGGTATACGCAGGACTTTGCACCGCCTATAAATGTCTCTAAATCGCATTTATTATCCAAGGTAAACCCAAGGATTTCTTCGTCCTTTTTTAACAGTTCGAAGTCTTCTGGGTAAAGTTCCTTAATCCCTGCAAATAACTTCGGCGTAGAAAAGATGCACATAGCACAACTGCATCGGTTCCACCCGGCACGGTAACACGGATGGGGGTTTACATTATGTCTTTTTAAAACTTCCCATACATCTTTTTCGGAATAATCTATGACCGGCCTCCACTGGTGCACCGTCCTTCGGGCTTTCTTCTCTGCATTTGTCCGGTGTATCTCCATTTCATTGTATTTTGACCGCCCTTTTGATTCTCCCCGCCTTTCCCCGGACACCACCAGGACTTTTACATTTTCCCTGGTCTTATCCAGGTTTGACATGACAGAATCGGCTACCACAATTTTAAGATACGCCGAACACCAGCGGCGGCTTAAATCCCCGGATTTGGCCGGGAATTTCATGCGGTATCCATATTTTTTCAATTCCTGTTCCATCTGCTCTGTGGCTTTTTCTTTTAATTCCCGGCATTTTATGTAATTTTGCGACAGCCTGCACTGCTTAATCTCCCCGGTATCCGGCTCTACCCATTCAACGGGTTCGCTTGCTCCAATCCGGTAAAGCTCTCCAAAAAAACCGTTTACCCTCCAGGAAACCCTAAGAGGCACCCCTTCGGCCTCCGAAAATGCTTTGACATACTCCTTTGTGCAGCGCCAGTCCATGCGGCGTAAAGGATGCCCGCCGTCTATGTCATGGTGCCAAAACTCTATTTTTTCTTTTGGTGCCCCAAGTTCCAAGAGCTTGTAATAACATGCAATGCTGTCTTTCCCGCCAGAAAGGAGGACCGCTATAAAATCATATTCTTCCAGAGGGAAAAGCTCCTTAAGATATATTTTTTTCATGTGTTCGGAATCTTCCCGCCCTGGTATCCGTGGTTTTAATTTAATCCCTGTCCCATATATGGGCGCATCTTCTTTCCCATAAATTACCGGAGTGTCCTTTGTGCAGTCTGCATCCTTTATAAAATCCTGCTCAAATAAGCTTAGTCGTCCTCCCATAAATTTCATGAATAAATTGGATCTGGCTGTTCTTCTGCAACAACATCGTCAAAATCCTCTTTTTCGTCATCAAGAAGCCTCACGCCTGCCCGGGACAGCCTTAAGAGATAAATTTCAAAATCGCTTAAACTCCGCAGCCCGCTTACTAATTGGGGCACATCATACCTAATTTCATAACCCTTTTCCTTATCATCTTTCCATCTAATTAACCGGATGCTAAAATTTAATTTTTCCTGCTGTTCCTTTTCGTCCACTGACAATTCCAGCGTTGCGTACCGAAAATGCCGCCACGGCTCATCATCCTCTTCGTCTATCCCCGCAGTCACCCCCATAGCCTCATAACAGGGTTCGCCACAATCAAAATCTACCGCACGCCCTGTTGTATCCATATGTTTGGCTACATGCTTTTTGTACATTTCAAAAATTTGCCCAAGGGTAACTTCTTTTTCCTCCGGCTCAGTCATAAGCTCCCGGAAATTTTCAAGGATTTTTTTATTATCTAAAAGCCCTGTATGATTTACAATGTCCGTTAATACCGTATCTAATTTAACTATGTAATCACCCATATCGTATTTTTCAATGTAGGGAACCATCACCTCTTTGACACGCTTTTCAATGGCGTCTTTCAGTTCTCCCCAGCGGAATGCGCCGCCAATCGCATCTTCAAAACCTTTACGCACTTTTTCGCGGATAATTTTATCAACCGTTCCATCTTCCATAAGTTCATTTGTAATTCTCTTGATATCTTCGTCAAAATTTGCCATAATTTACCTCCTTTATTTACCCTTCGTAACAGTCGGAATATGCCCTCATGCAATGCATACATTCGGACGTACCATCGTTTTTACATCCACTGCAGTTGCCTGTTATGTTCTCTCTGTCCACCATATTTGCGCTTACCCTTATCTTTGCCCTTATTATCTGGCTGTGGGCATCTTCTATGGGATGGCCCGTTAATTCCGCTAATTTCATACATACCATACGGTAATCTTTATTTGCGTCACTCCCAGGCGGGGCCTTTAAAGCCTTTTCCAGACGCTTTACGCCCTCCATTTCCAAAATCTGGGCGGTTTGAATGGCCTCCCGAAATCCCTGGTTTTCCCGCTGGATTATCCGGCTTGTTTCATAATTTAATAACGCTTCCTGGTAACTCAAATTTTCCCTCCTTTTGATAATCTGCAAGTGATAGTTGTTTTATCTGCGGTCCAAAGTTCATCCAGATAATTTCCTGTGTCGGAGAAGAAACTTGTGTATATGCTTTTTTCTGGCGTTTCTCCCACCCTTTTAACACGGCATTATACAAAGGCGTATCATAACCGCTGATAACCACATATCCCTCATGTTTTAACAGGGCATCCAATAAAGCTTCGTGTTCCTTATCTTCCATTTCCATCCGGTACTGTTTCCCGTGTCTGGTTGATAACATGTAAGGAGGGTCACAGTATATTAAGACGTTTTTGTAGTTAAATCTTTTTATAAGTTCAATCGCTGGCCTGTTTTCAATCTGTACGCCCCTGAGCCGTTCAGCAGCCTGCATAATCTTCTCCGGCAGATTACACCAATCTTGTGATGCATAGGAGCGCTCTCGTCCCTGTACGTCATTTTTCCATCCGACTTTTTCGTACACTTCCCTGGAATACGGCGTAAAATAAATATCCCTGGCAAGGCGTTCCGGGTCTTTCTTGATGCACTCAAAGAGGTTTACAACATTTCCATCCAAGTCGTTGATTGTCTCTATGTGTGACCGTGGTTTGTTAAAAAGGACTGCCCCGGAGCCGAAAAACGGCTCTAAATAACTGTGGTGCTCCGGGAAAAAGTTTATTATCCAGTCTGCAATAGACCATTTGCTCCCTGGGTATTTTGTGATTGCTTTCATCTTTCTTCCTTTTGTTTTTATCCTACGGCATAGGTATATTCACATTCTGCGTAGTCCCAATCGGATTGCTCTGTGCATTTATACATGTTTTTAAAGTGTGGTACAAAATCTTTTATTTCCTTTGGACTGCAGTATTTAAATTCCTGCTGTTCCATAAACTTTTTGATTGCTTTACTGCCTTTTATGATATGGTGATAAGTAATAAATTCTTTGATATAGTACATGTCATCCCCTAAATCGCAGTAAAACGCTGTCATTTTCCTGTTGTCGCAATCTCTTATGTATGCGTATGCAACTGTACTGACTGGCTTTATGTCCCCTGCAAAGATGATTTTGTTATGCAGTTTTAGGTATTCATCTGCCTTACTTTTTGCACTCTCATAGTCTGTAAAGGCTTCCCGGCCCAATTTTTCATTAGTTGTTACATTGTATAAACCGTTTTCCCTTATGAGCCTGTAGCCCCGGCCATTATCTCCAAAAGTCCACATTTCCCCTGAAACTGTACATTTTTCTATTTCTGCTTTATTTACAAGGTAAACTATCTGTCCTTTTGATAAGAGTATGGGCGGCTCTTTTTCTTCTTTTCCCATGTAAGAAAATATGTCCAACTGTCCCTGCATGATTGTTACCATCCTTTTTTTCTTTCCCCGGAACCAAGGCCAGGAGGGTGCAGATTTGTACTTTAGGAGAGTGTTTTGTTTCCGCTGTTTAAAGCTTGGCGAAAGGTTTTTCATGTGTACCCCTCCCGGCCTTGGTTCCGGGGAAACATTTTAATTCCGGCCAAACTTATAATCCGGCAAACAGCTTCTTACTTCCACCAAATCTGCAAGGGCTTTTACTAATTCTGCGTCTGGCACGTTCCTGGCCGCCTCGTCACAATAAATGTCCTTACAGATACTCATAATAGCCTTGTCCAATTCTTCAATTATTTCGTCTTTCCTGTCTTTTGTTTCATTTTCCGGCTTTTTTGTTATCTGGTCTAAAATTTCTTTAAAAGCAATCCCTTCTTTGGCGCACTGGTTATAAAATTTCATGCACTCTATAACCTGGTCTGCATTCATGCCGGTTTCTTCCATTTGCTTTTTGATTTTACCCTGGCCGCACGATACAAAATTTTCTAATAACATAAGCGCTTCTCCTCTCTCAAAAGATACGCCACAATGTAGCGATTCAAGTATTTTCTGTTTTTCCTTAAAAAACTCTTGTTCTGTCATTTCTGTTTCTTTTTCACCCCTCGCATTTCTCTATGACCCTGCTGCCGCCAATGTTCTTTAATAAGCTTTCAATCACACATTTCAGTTTGCTTTATCTTGGGTTGGCTTTTCTCCATTTTTCAAATTTTTCTGTATCAAAAATAATTGGGCTGTTAGGTTTGTCTGGGTTTATTTTCCATGCAATCCCCTGATTTGCCCTGTATGCCCTGTTAAGATACGCCATAGGAAATCCCATTTTGTGTAGTTCCTGCTGTCTCATAATCGGAAGCCTATATGTCATACACTCGCTCTCCTTTCCTTTTCTTCCCCGCCTCCTATACTGACATCTGCTCTTTCTCCTTCCGTCCTACTGCCCTCCCTTCCACGTAAGCCGAAATAGCCATAATAGCCAACGCTTTTCCCTCTTCACTTTTGATGTTCATAAACTGCTCTGCCATTTTAATGATTTCTTCCTTTTTTTCATCCTTACTCATGAATGTCCTCCTTTCTTGTGTAGTGCATTGATATTTCTTACATTTGTATCTTGTAGATACATTATAGTTTACCATATAAACTTTGTCAATATCTTTTTGTTTCTTTAGGAAACTTTTTATTGACATCGAACAATCCTTTTGTTATTCTATAAATGAAAGAAGGAAAGTGGCATGTATGTAATAGCTTTTGATTTAAAAATCGATGATTTAAAAAAGAACTACGGAGAGCCCTACAATGGGGCGTATGACGAAATCTGACAGGAACTCGAATCACTCGGTTTTGAATGGATGCAGGGAAGCGTGCATATTAATTTCGACACGAACAATAGCCTGACCACTGTTTACAAAGCCATTAACCGGTTTTCTCAAATTGGATGGTTCAAACAAAGTGTGCGGGACATCCGGGCGTTTAAAATTGAGGACTGTTCTGATTTTACGGAAATCGTAACGAGTTAGTATTTTGGAGGTTGATATATGACGCAAGGGGAGCGTGTAAAAAATATAAGAAAAGATCTGGGATATACGCTTGACAAGTTTGGTGAAAGACTTGGCGTTAGAAAAAGTGCTATGTCCAAAATCGAAAAAGGAGAAAATAACCTAACCGAACAAATGGCCAAAGCCATATGCCGGGAATTTCGGGTAAATTACACATGGCTTACCAGTGGCAAAGGTGAAATGTTCCTAAATTCTGATGATGATTTCCGGGAAAGAATTGACGCTGTTATGACTGGCGAAAACAGTTTTCGGAAAAACCTGTTTAAATTTATGCTGGAATTAAATGATGATGATATGGATGCGCTAAACAGGTTAATGTTGCAGGCTATAGGATACGCAGAAAAACTAAAAAAGAACGGAAGTTTAGAAAATACAGAAAACACTCCTGGAGATTTGGCAGGTGACATACATAATACAAGCATGCGAATAATCAACTATTACTACCGTCTTGCATCCGCAGGGCCTGGTCAGATTGTATTTGATACGCCGCCTACTGAACGGATAGAAATACCGGATATCCCAAAGTACAGGAAGGTTGATTATGCTATCGGGGTAAATGGTAACAGTATGGAACCTATGTACCATGACGGAGATATTCTCCTTGTGGAAATGAGGGACGAAATAGAAGTTGGAGAAATAGGCATCTTTTTAGTGGACGGAAACAGTTTTGTAAAAAAACTTGGAAAAGAGGAATTAATTTCTCTGAATCCCAAAGCTATAAATGTCGCTCTGACGGAAGAATCTAAGTGTATGGGAAAAGTAATTGATAAATTATGATAAAATTTTTAAGAGAGCAATTAAACCGCTTCGGCGTTTATAACAGGAGGTAACTATGGAGTATGTTGTGAATTTTACATGGGATAACGAAGCAGATGTATGGACTGCCACCAGCAAGGACATACCTGGTCTTGTGCTCGAATCAGGTTCATTTGATGCACTTGTGGAGCGTGTGCGTTTTGCCATTCCAGAGTTGTTGGAATTTGATAATGGCGCTTTCCCAGTTTCACTAGTTTTCACTTCGGAACGACACGAAAGGATGGTTTTGTGATGGCTGAATATGAAAAGAGAGTTCGCAACATTCTTTCACAAAACGGATGTGTTTTTGTCAGACACGGGAAAGGCGACCACGATATTTGGTACAGCCCTACCACAAATCGGCATATAACAGTTGACACAAAGATAAAATCACGGCATACCGCAAATGCTATTTTAAAGCAAAGCGGGATTAGTTTTAAATTTTGAAAATTGTGATTAAACCGCTATTGCGTTTTAATAAAAACTAAAGAAAAGGAAGGAGGATTTGTGTTATGAAAGTATGGAAGCTTGTATCTGGTATATTATCTATCGTTTTGTTTTTTGTTGTTATGCTTCAGTCTTGCGCAGCGGGGCTTTTAAATACAATGGAAGCAAACGGAGAATCCGGAGGCACAGCCGGAGTTATCGTTGGTTTGATGATGTTATCTGGTGGAATTGTTTCTATTGCAGCTCGAAAAGGTTCAAAAGGCGGAAATATTGCGCTAATTGTTCTTTTTGGTATTGCAACATTAGTAGGTTTTGCATTGGCCGGAAACTATGTAGATTTAAACATTTGGGCCGGATGGTGCGCTATTAATGTTGTGTTTGCAATAATTTCTTTAATCAAAGGAAATAAAAAAGAAGTTGAAACAGAGAACTAAGCAAAAATGGCACCGTTACAATTTACAAAGGTAACGGTGCCATCTATAAAACATTACTATTTGATTTACATCAAATAGTTCCACATATCAATATTGTAATTCTTTACAACAAAAAGGCTGCCCAGGACAGGAACTCCGGGCAGCCTACAGATACCACCAAAGATGATACCCCTATAAACAAAATCATTATATCATCTTGGGGACAGCCATGCAAGTGAATTTCCTCACAAATTCGCAGGCTGTTATTTTTATACTCATTTTTAGACCATTTCGGTGACGTCAACAAAATGGTAAACATATATTCTGTTTTGACTAACATGCCCTAAGGAGGATGATACATATGGCCACTGCAAAGTACAAACGAAACAAAGACGGCATTTTTGCCATCAAAGCATGGGACGGCACTTATAACCCCGACGGAACCAAGCACCGCATCCACCTGAAATCAAAGAAATCCAGCCGTGATTTAGAAAACCAGGTCAATGCGCTGCGTGAAAAAGTGGAATCCGGCCAGAATGTTATTCGTTAGTTTATCTGAACCAAAATCCCTTCTTTTTCTTCAAATTAAATAAGATACAGGATGCCTC
>NZ_RAZG01000056.1 GCF_003612565.1 Roseburia sp. 1XD42-69
TTTTCCAATCCTGCCATGCGTCACTGGACTTTTGAAAATGACAACGGGAAATGCCCGCAGATAGGGAAAGCGCACTCTTATGTGGAAAAGTGGGAAACGGTACGGGCTGAAAACCTCGGCTACCTGCTGTGGGGGAATGTCGGATCGGGGAAAAGCTATTTTGCAGGCTGCATTGCCAACGCCCTCATGGAGAAGGAAATACCCGTCTGCATGACGAACTTTGCGACAATTTTGAACAACACAGTGGGATTTATGTATTCAGTTTTGATTGTCAGTTTTTATGTATCTGCCCTAAATTTTCAGCTTGTCCGCACCGTATTTGTGAATGATGCGAAAAAGGATTTCTTTCTCTTTCCCCTCTGCTTTATCATATAAGCCGCATAAGGTTTTCTGTTCCGTCAGCGTGAGTGTGTTGGTATAGGGCTTGTAATTTTCTGTGATGAAAACCCCGCCGCCTTCGCCCGGCTTTGTGTAGACAGGGTAATCAAAAGACAGTGCGATAACGTCATTCATTATCGTGCGCCTTAAAACATCCAGTTCCCATGCAAGCTCCCTCATTGTCGTATGCCCTCTGGCGGATAAAATGCTGATGATTTCCATTCTCCGGTGTGCAGTGTCCATGCCACGCCTCCCGTCATTTTCTATGTAAAACTTCCGCAGTACGGTCCAAATTCATGTATGATTGACAGGACAATCTTCCTGTCATCTGAACCACAGGTCACAGCAACTTTTTCCAAACATTCCAGCTGTTCCTGCGTGAGCGTGTTCTGGTGCTGCCCCACACCGTCCGCAAGGAGATAGCCTCCGTCATATCCCTGCTTTGTGATAACGGGGAGTTCCTCGCCTATGATGTCAAAATCCCTGCGTATGGCTTTCCTGCCGACACCGTACATCTTCATCATTTCCGATGTGGTCAGCTTTTTCCCCGACAGCAGCATACGCTCTATATCACGCCGCCGCTGGAATGCGTTGTCCTTCATGTTTCACCTCCTTCCGCTGTTTGATTCCCTGTGGGTATTATAGAAAAAGTAATGTTCCCCCTATGGCTACCTTCCTCAAAAAAGTTTGGTTATTTTTTCAAAAACGGGAAAAGTTATACCGACTTTTTTGAACAAATCCTGTATTTATCAGCGTTACCGAAAAAGTCGGTATAACGTCATAGCAAGCACTGCCTGTGTTCCCTCACAGGCTGATTTTTCCAATTTTCCAAAGGACGGAAACTTGAAAAAAATGCTTGTAGGGGGAAGTTTCCCCCTAGCCCCCTCTGCGCTCAAAAATCCATGAAATGCCCTGCCGGAATTTCTCATTTTTTCACTCATTTTTCTGCACGAATATCCCCCTCAACGGGATAGAAGATAGTGTAAAATTCTTTCATAATCCCATTACAGAAAGGACGTAAAAATGGCAAACAGAGAACGCAAAAACGAGTTAAAAATATATCTAAGTGACGATGAGCAATACATACTGGAGCAGAAAGTCAAAGTCTCCGGCATGAGGGATAAATCCTCTTTCCTGCGGCATCAGATTCTGTATGGCTACGTCTATGACATTGATTATTCAGAGCTTCGGGAATACAATGCTGCGCTTGCTAAAATCGGCAACAATCTGAACCAGATAGCGAAACGCATGAACGCCACAGGAAACGTCTATGCCGCCGATGTAAAGGAAGTCAAAGAGCTGATGAAACAAGTATGGGATACACAAAAATCCATGCTCTCAAAACAGCCGTACATGAAGCAGTAAAGTGAAACGGAATCCCTGCTGAAGAACAGGGCAATGTCAGGCAATTTTCTTTCACGATTCTATAAGCGTGAAAACACTATAAAATCTAAAATCAGACAAATTTCGCACCATTAAAAAAGGTGTACCGCAGTGAAGTTTCTTCCTCCCTTGCGGTACACCTTGATGTGTAAAACACTCTGTAATTTTTTTACTTTTCCTATTCTATGGTTCAACATTTTAAGCTTTCTTTTATGCATATTTTGCATTCCCCTTTAGTTCATTTTGAAAAAATCTGCTGCTCCAATTAAAAAACGGCAGTTTCTATTTTCTCAAAGCTGCCGTTTATAAGGTGCATGAAAAACTCTTCTCTTTATACATTCTTTTTTCGCCGTTTAGAGATTAACAAATAAAGCAGAAACCAAACAATGCAATGCGCCATAAGAATAAGCATATCTTTTGCAATAATCGGATCAGTACTGTTTGCTAAATTCATAACCCCCTCAAAAGTTGCATTGGACGGCACAAAATAGCAAAGTATTAAAACCAAACCATTTGCCCCCAGCAGATAGGATAATAATGGTACTGCCATAAATACAATCATTACTACCTTGACATAAACCACACCTACCATAAGATTTTCGGAAAATTTACCGATAAACAACCCAATCAATGCAGCTACAAAAGCTGACAGAATAATCAGTAACAGCATAAGAAATGTACTCTGCAAGGAAAGCTGAAAGCAGATACAGGCTGTCATAACGGCGGACAGGCATCCAAAGACAAAACCAATAAAAATTTTTTGGATGACATATTGGCTGTATGTCATAGGCAATATTTGATTAACCAAATCGACACAGTTTTCTTTTTCAGATATCATATTCATAGCGTTAAAAGTACACCCCATGAACATAGCAACAATTAGCGTCATTGCTATAAAAATATTTTGCATTCCTGCCAATACATCATGACGCTCTAAAATACTGACATTTATCTGCTCTGCGTTTTCCCGCTCCGCATACAATGCTGGAAGCGTGTCAGCCACTTGGCGGTATATGTCCAGCTCATCGCCAGCTACCATTGTTTTGATGCCATTGCCATCGGTTTCTACTCCAATCAAGTCTGTAGAAGGTTCATTGATTGAAGCAGTTAATTCTTCCAGCGTTTTGTATATGGTTACTGAACCATATCGTTCCAGCCACGATATTGTTTCGGCAGACAAATTGTTTTCTAATGCTCCAAAATGAAGTTCACCCAGTGAGGAAAGGTCAATCGTCCCAACAAAACGCAAAACAACAGCAACTATAATTGGCAGAAGAAAAGACATGATACAAAATTTGTCTTTCCAGACACTTTTGAGCTGATAAATCAATCCCCGCATAATCAGCCCTCCTTTCCCATTTCTTTACGGAATGCAGTTTGAACAACCACAAACAGGGCAGCAATTCCACAAGCGGTACAAATATAATAAACAGGGCTTGTGACAGGTGTTCCAAAATAGGCATTTTTAAGTCCCATATAAACCTGATAGAAAGGGTGCCAGCCTATCCATGCCATTTTTATGGAAGTATTTGCTGACAAAAATATGGGCGTTGCCACAAAAAGAGCAATTACCAAATAGGCAAGCGAAAACTGCTTGAAGTCATTTAACAGCATAGTGCATCCAAATCCCGTAAGCGCCATAATCAGTGATAAAATTGCGGTCTGCACCAATACGGCAGGCAAAATGCGGATTGTACCGGAAAAACCTACATTGAACAATGTTAATAGCACTGCAAAAACTAAATCAGACAGCAGGAAAACAGCTAGTTTTGACAGAACAAATAAGCTCCTTTTAAGCGGTAGGACTGCATGGACACGGATAACCCCCATCTGCTTTTCTTTGAACAGCACTGAAGCAATCCCCAAAAATCCAACGGCAACGATTTCGATAAACAATAATTCGCAGGACATTTCTTTCCTCTGTTTTTGCTCTGTTGTATTTGTCCCTACTATCTGCGCAGCGTACTCATCACCGGAACGAAGAAGCGATAACGCATAGTCAGCCCTGTGATTATCAACCTTTTCGCTTCCGAAATACAAAATAATGTTTGGCGTACCGGAACTGGCGTCTATTCCGACACCGTTTGTATCAGCCAAAAGAGCGTCATCCAGTTCTTCTAACGATGCCACCGGACGAATCAGTTCTGACACTTCCTGCTGTGTCCCCTGCGGGTCATAGAGGTATACATTGTATAATTGCATATCCATAAAATTGATGTAGCCAAAGTTAATAAACAATGTATAAATAAGCAGTGAGCCAAAAGCAACAAAGATGAATTTTCCGGCTATCATCATCTGACAGTCTTTTTTGAACAGGGAGTAGAAATTTTTCATCAGGACAACCCCCTTCCTGTATACTGGATAAACATATCCTCTAAGGTTGGTTCTTCTGAATGAATGCTGATGATTTCATCATGCGGGAATGGAATGCCTGCTTCCAATTCCGGGATTTCGATAGTCTTTTCCTCCCGTCTGCCCTGATACAGATAGGTGGTCACGATACGGTGGCTGCTATTTTGCTCCTTCAGCCTTTTCGGAGTGTCAAGCGCAACAATATTTCCATTTGTAATGAAAGCTACCCTGTCACACAGCAGATCCGCATCCAGCATATTGTGAGTGGTTAAAAATATCGTTGTCCCTTTCCTGCGTTCTTCTTCTATAATCTTGCGGAACAAGACCGCACCCGTCGGATCAAGACCGCTGGTTGGTTCGTCTAAAAATAACAGTTTCGGATTGTTGATAAGCGCCCTTGCCATGCTTACACGCTGCCGCATACCTTTTGAGTAGGAAGAAACAGGCTTTTTCAGGAAATCGGTCTTAAACTCCAATTCTTCCAAAACTTCCCCAATATCCCGCAACTGTTCTGCCGGATAGAACGAAGAAAAATATTTGAGATTGTCAATAGCACTCAAATTTGCATATAAATAGGGAAATTCAAATAAAACACCTATCTTTTGAAAAAAATCCTGCGTGTGCGCTGTAGCAATATCCTGCCCAAAAAGTGAAACTTTGCCGCCATTCCCCTTCAAAATTCCAGTGAGAATTTTCTGTGTTGTTGACTTGCCGGAACCATTCGGTCCTAAAAATCCAAAAATTTCACCATCCCCTACCGTAAAATTTAAGCCATGAAGGGCTTGCTTATCCTTTCCGTAAGAAAAAGTCAGATTTTTAACTTCAATCATTCATCATCCCCCCATTTTCCCCTCTGGCTGTTTTTCTTTTCCTGCTGGCGTTTGCCCCACCATTTCATAAATTTGATTTTAAAAGGAATGGAGATAACCAATATTATTGCAATTACCAACCACCAATACAATTCCAAACCTAATAATGTCATATATGTTCCTCCTTTTTTCGGGCTTTTCGCCCTTTCGTATTATGACTTTAAGAAAATGAGGTGAAGTTGGTGTGAGATTGATGTGAAATTGGTGTGAAAAAGACAAAAAGATTTTCTAAGGCATCAAAATACGCTGCCTAAGAAAATCTATTTTTTGTCTCAAAATGGTTCTGCTCTCTTTATAGAAAACAGAACCACCAAAAATAAGAATGTTATCTTATTTAACTGTGGGTATGGAAAAATAGAATTGTACGCCATCCGCAAGATTTTTTACGCCATAACTTAATTCCTGCATAGATAAAATTTGTGCAACAATCGCAAGCCCCAATCCGGAGCCACTGTACCTTGAGCGGTTATCCCGATAAAATTTTGTCCAAATCTTTTTCAGCTTTTCATTTGGAATCGTTTCGCCCTGATTATATACAGAAAAATGTAATAGCCCATTTTCGTCTGAAAGGCATAACTTTAATATGCCATCCGGTTTTACATTCTTTTTTGCATTGATAATAAGATTATTTAAGACCTGCTCCATCCGGATCTTATCTGTACAAACATAAACTTTATAATCAGGAAGCTCATACTGCAATTCAAAATTAGCATCCGGCGTGTCGATCAGCAGCCGCCCGGCGACTGTTTCTAAAAGTTCGACAAAATCAAAGCGTTCGGAGGTAAGCTGCACAGCCCCGGTTTCCAATGCAGATAAATCCAGTAAAGCAGTAATCAGATGATTCATCCGCTCTGTTTCCGATATGATTATTTCTGCATATTTTTGTTTTTTCAGTTCATCATCTTCGTCCTGATAGCCCTCCGCATAGGCTCTGATAATCCCTAAAGGCGTTTTCATTTCATGGGATAAACTGTCTACCAGTTCTTTACGCTCTGATAACAACAGACGTTCCAGTTCAACATCTTTTTCAAGCTGCTTATTTGCTGCTTCCAATTTTATAAGAGTTTTTTGCAGATTTTCAGCCATAACGTTAAGACTTGTGGAAAGCCGCCCAAATTCATCATTTGTCATGATGTCACATGACGAAGAAAAATCTAAATCAGCCATCCGTTTTGCTGCTTTTTCCAATTTAGCAATAGGTTTTGAGATAAAGCAGCTCATTAGAAAATCAACGCCAAAAATCAACAGCACCACAAAAACAGTCCAAATAGAAAGTGAAATGTCTGAGGAAAACGGTAGTTTGGTTGAAAGAATATATGAAATAACAAGGATAGTGCCTATCACTTTAGACATTAAAAGTATTTTCTTCCGTATTAAGTGAATACTTAAATTATCGCTGTTTTTCATACTATCACCTCTAATTTATATCCGGAACGGATAAGCGTTACAATATGCTTCCCTTCACTTCCCAGCTTTTGCCGCAGTGTTTTGATATGGGTATCTACCGTACGGGTAGTTCCCTCAAAATCGTAGCCCCAAATTCTATTCAGCAACTGTTCACGGGTAAAAATCTGTCCGGGATTCATCATAAAAAAATAAAGCAATTCGTATTCTTTGTGAGTAAGGGTAATTTCCTGCCCATCTAAAAACACTTTACGTGAGGACGGCATAACAGAAATTTTTCCAATACTCAATATATCTAACGGTTCAGAGGAAGAACGGCGGAGCAGGGCATTCACTTTAGCCAACAGGACTTTAGGGCTGAACGGTTTTGTTGTGTAATCATCCGCACCATATTCATAACCCTTTAGCTTGTCACTTTCTTCACTTTTGGCTGTCAGCATGATAATAGGCATATTACTCATTTCCCGTGCCATTTTACAGACAGTGAAGCCGTCAATGTGGGGCATCATGATATCCAATATCATTAAATCCATAGGATTATTTTTCAATATCATTAAGGCATCTATACCGTCATTCGCAGTAAAGCAAGTATGCCCGCTCTTTTTCATATATTCGCCAATAATATCCTGCATATTCTTTTCATCTTCAACAATCAAAATGTTCGCCATAAAATCATTCCTCTCGGTTACTGCTATGTTTACATCTTTTCTCTGCATCTTTTGTTATCAGTCATAAACTGCTGACCTTTACCATGTGGGTATGCAATTTTCTTGATATAACCTGATAACCATATCCATGTAACTAACCAGCAAATTACTTTCCAATTTTATTACTTCCAACAAACAACTCATTTGTTCTTCCAATCTTGGCTAATATATTGTTCATAGGTCAGAATATTACTGTTACCCACAAGCCCGATTAAAAAATCACGAAATATATCATCCACTGGTACTGAAACGAAAAAGAACAATCTTTTTTTAGGGCGAGAACAACACACATAAAAAAGATTACGATTTCTTACATAAGATGTCTCCTTATCTGAATCATAACCATTCTTTATCATGGGTGCATAAGTTTCAAATTGATACTGATTCCATCCCTTACTTATTACAAAAACCACATTATCATATTCTTCGCCTTTAACACCATGCTCTGTTGAGAACTCTGCCTCAGGATATAAAAAATTAATTGCCGATATAAATTGTTCATATTCTAAATCCAAAAAATCTTTTATAGTTGTGTTAGAATAGCACACATCTGGTGCAGAAAAATACATGTTATAATACGCAAAAATATTCTGGGGAACTGGAATAAGTTCCGATTCTATTACCACTTTCAACACATCAATAGTTTTTTGAACACGAGCATGCATGAGTTGCTCATAAAGTTTCTTCCACCCTACCTTTTCACATTTTTTCGTTATAGGATATCTTTTGACTTTAAGTGTATCAAATAGCAACTGCATATCTGATGATTCAAGAGCCTTATATATCGGTTCGAGTATTTCCATAAAAAATTGCAAAAAGATATCTTCTTTATCCCGTAAGCCATTCGCTAATATATCCAGCAGTTTTTCATACCCCTGCTGGGATGCCAGTACCTTATGTGTAATCATCAAAATCTTTAAGCTTTCTTTGTCAGATATATGATTCTTTTTAATATGCTCCGTTAAATTCGTAAGCCGATGCTTTAATTCTTCTGCTGGAAGATCTCCCTTAAAATTCCTATCCATTCGACGCTGACCGGCATAATCATCACATGTGATAACCAATACTTCACCTTCAAAATCATCAATGGCTGAAAGTTGTGGCAATTCTGGTCGTATATCATTTAATAAATCTACTATCTTTGATGCTGACCTAAAATTTGATACTTTTTTAATTTCTATGATATTCTTATGTTCTATTAATCCGCAGGCTTTATTAGATTGGTATATAGTCTGCCACGCATCCCCAAAAAAGCCAAACTGGGATCCAACCCCTTTATCAATAAAATATTCTATAAACTTGTCCATAATAGACCTAAATGAATCTTGGTATTCATCTATTAAAATCAACGGAAACCTATCACTAAACATTCGACGAAACTTAACATTATCAAGCAATATCGAAAACAGAGTTATGACATCATCATGGAAAAGATATAATATTCCGTTTTCCTGATATCTATGTCCTAAAGTATATTGTACTTGTGTAATCGCAGAGGAATCTCCCTCTCGTGGCTGTAAATTTTCATTTTCTTTAATGATCTTAAGTAAAAAACTCTGATATTGCTTAATTGCACTCCATGCAAAAGAATGTATAGTAGAAGGCAATATAAAGGAATCGCTTGCAAGACGTTCAGCAATTACATCTACTGCCGCATTCGTATATGTAATGCACACAACATTTTGGTTTTTACGGCGATATTCATTCCATTTATTATCTTGAATCCACTCAATAACTTTATTTAGAGAATATGTTTTTCCAGAACCTGCACCTGCTTCAACACGAAAATTCTTCCCTTGTTGAAGTATATCAATGATTTGTGCATCAATTTTATCTGCTTCTTCTTTAGCTATTTGGTAATTTGTTCTTTCAACTACTTCCATCGCAAATCCCCCCTATACTAAAACATTCTGTTCATTAAGCCATACCAATCCGTCCTTAATATATTTTGGAATTATATAATTTGGATTGGCACACACCAAATTTAGTGCAAAATCCGTTTTACTCTTATCCGTAAATTCCAAATCCTCTTCTGTAATAGAGCCTTTTAACCCATAATGATTTCGATTAACATTCTTAACGGCTTCTTCTAATGACCTGCCACATAAACCCTGTTCTTTTACCTGAAATTCTATATGACATTTACCAATTGTTTTTTGCGCATCTGTCAGTGCAATTATTTCAGCCAAATCTATCGTACTCGTACCATTTTCCGGCAACCCTTTTACTTTTCGCATCCACCATTTCAATGTTGCATTCGAAGTTGTTTTTCCCTTACTTACGATTGCTTTTGTTCTCCCATCTTCCATTGAATCTATATCTGTTAATATTAAACATGGAATCCCCAAAAAATTTACAAATGGGATAAATTTATTTGCATAAGCTCCACCAATTTCAATAAGTGCATAGTATTGTGATGGCAATTTATATTTTTTCGCATTAAACAGACCATCTCTATCGCATTTTTCAATCATGTCTGGAAGAAGTAGTCTCTCTGATGCCCCTTCCACAAAAATTACCTTGTCAGCAAAAAACAAATCACATCTGCTAAGCGTAAGATATTTGTTTATAAAATCCATATTTCCTTCATTATCTTTGGCAAATGTATTCAGGTTTTTGTAAATAACTCCTTTTATGGTTTTTTGTGCATATCGAATTTTAGAAAACTCAATGTTATTTGCAATATGCGCCGAATGAGATGTTAGAAACGTCTGAATATGAACATCAGAAATCTCTCTTAAAAATTTCTCCAGATAACCTGCAAATGTATGCTGCATTTGTGGATGCATGTGCGACTCTGGCTCCTCAATGAATAACAGCGGAATACATGCAAGATTTCCTAGTTTAATCTTCTCTGCAAAATCTGCTAACATAAATTCAATTTTTATAAGATTCTTGTATCCCAAACCATTATGAGAACTTGGAAGCGATTCTCCCATTTCCACAGATGTATATGTAAGTTCTGTTTTGTCCTTAATTTGATCATCAATCTGTAGCCGAGTATTCACTCCCAGTTGAAGTTCTTCCGCATTTGGATACCCAAATCCAACAGCTCTATTTACAATTGTTCCTAAAAGCTCACTGCTTTGCCTTTGAAGTTTAATATTTGCATCTTCTACCGTCTTTCGAAGTATTTTTACCTCTTCTGATACTTTTGGATCTAAATTCTCAATATCAGCACTAAAATAACCAGAAATTAATGTTCCTAATGAATTAATGTTATGGTCTCCATTTTCACCTAGCATTCTTTCTGCTGGTATTGAATAAAACGGAAATAAATCAACTAATTCCTTTTGTGTTTTTAATTGATTGTCATTCTCATTTTTAGGATTAATTGCATATATATTCAGTCCGAATATCTTTGCAAAATTAGCAATAGACACATCACGAACATCTTCTGGTTTACATACAAATTTATTGTTTTCAAAAAAACATGTTTCAAACATAATTCTTAACGAATCTTCACTTATTTTAATGCTATATTCCGCGTGAATAATTGCCATAGTACTATCTACATCTACATCAATAATAAACGGAGAAAGTGCTCCTAAATTCATATTGGGATCATCTAATGAATAATCAACATAAAAATCAATAGCTGTTAGTGGAAATATTTTACACAGATTTTCAAATGATATTTTATTACGCATAAATTGAGCCAATAGAATATACGCATATTTACGCTTTTTTAACGGATAATCATCATATGATAACGCCCTGTTTTTCAAGACCTTATCTATCAGTTCAGCACAAGAGGTTTTTGCTGTATTATTACGTCCCACAATCAAAGTAATACTATCATCTACTTTCAACTCCGCATCTATAAGAAGCCGATAATTTTTAATTTTTATATTTGATAATCGCATCTTTTTTCCTCCGTTTCTGTTTTCCACTTTGGCTTTCGTACCAGCCTTAAATACCCATAAGTAAATCCATCAACTCCACAGTCGCATCACACGTTTCCTCAAATACAATATCTGTTGCATATTCAAAATCTTTTTGATAGTTTTTCCACTGTCTCTGCATAATCTCACTACTCTTAACAATATTCATAATTTTACGATAATCCCTAACTACTGCTGACGAGCTGCGTTTTTTTGTTGTTGCTTTCAACGCCGCCTTTAACGAGTTAGGTTCTATATTTGAATATTGCAACTTAGCCAATATGTATATATCGTAGTAATCTCTTGGTCTTGTATTTTGATCTCCTCTGGATATTACCGTTTCCAATTTTTCTGCCAGTATTGTTTCTAAATTGTAAGCAAACACCGAAATGCTTCTGTCCTCCAAAAGAAGTTTGAATTGGTATTCGATTTCTTGCGGAGTTATCTTATCGCCCGTAGTAATATCTAGCTTCAAAGGAACTGCCATTGGCGGATAATTTGCAGATAGTGAAACACGATACCCTGTATATTCATCTCCTTCACGAATTTCTCCAATACTCCGAAAGCTAAATGTTACATCATCAGCTAATTCTATTTTGCAGATTTCCTCAAACATTTCCCGGATAGTCTGCTCATTTACTGATAAACCTTTTATCGTGGCATCCATATTCATAGTTGCCCTGGTATCAAGCCCCACCATTGCGGCAATCAAAAATCCGCCTTTCAAGATAAAATTCTGTCGATATTTTGAAACAGATATCCGTTCCAACAACCTCTCCAGCATAAAATTCTGCATTACAAGCTGAGCCGATATATGTTTTTCTTTTGCGATATTTTTAATAACTGCCTTTAACTGCATTGCATTCTTCATAACAGCACCTCCAGATACGATCTAAGTTTTGTCTCAACCTTTAACACTTTTGCATACTCTGACAAAACAGGAATGTTCTTATTAGAACTTGTTACATAATGTTTAAACGCTTCCGTCACAATCTGAATATCCACATGGCTATGAGACCTTAAAATGTCACAAAGCGTGCGTTCTACTCTATAGGCTCTTACTGTATTTCCTCCCGGTGTCATCACCTCTGCTATTCCCAAATCATATAATGCTTTCTTACACTGCACACATCGGATATTTTCTCCCTTTGGCCTTGACAAATTATAATTTGCAGGAAAAGTCATATAATATCTGTTCGGTGTTCTATCTGTTAAATCCCATAGAAACAATGCCGTTTCATGGGAATAAATTCCTCTTTTAAATCGATTTTGCAGATTGAATACCTCATCCTCCCAGACCTCCGGCAAAATATAAACACCTCTGGCAGATTTCTCAATCATGCCTTTATCAACAAGATATTTGATATTTCCACGAGAGAAACCTGCTGCAACCACCATAGCAGTAGTAACAGTCCCATTATTCTCTTTCGCCATACTAATAATCGCTTCAGTTGCTCTCATTAAAATCCTCTTCTCTATATTGACTTTTGTGCTTATTATTATACGTATATATGGCATAAAAGTCAATTTATATATCTGATTAGTCAAATTGGGCAGACAATGTCTGCCCAATTCGCATTATAATTCAATATATTTAACTTTCTACAAGATTTCCAAATTAATTCCTTTTTGCTATCTTTGTCTTATCAAGGCTCTTTCAAAAATGGTGTAGTAGTGGTGCAGTAAACGCCTTGCCATATCGTAGAGTCATTGATTTTACAGGCTTTTCCAGAACATTTCAAGATACTGCCGTGGCAGACGAATAAAATTTTTATCATATCTTTAAAACTCCTTGTATTTACTGTATTTCCTTGATTTATCAGCTCTTCCTACGCCTTGCTTTAGCCTTTCGTCCGTGGCATATTGTAGTCTTAAATTGGCATATCTTTGACATACAAAAAGAGTCCCGTCACGATATATTGTAGTATATCATAGACGAAGCCCTTTTTCTATCTTAAAAAAGCAGCATTTGAATCTGGAATGCCAAAAAGCGTCCATACTCAGACAGATTGATGTTTCCGTGACAAAACCCCTGGTCAAGAAGGCATCCGTCAGATATGACATATGCGGCAAAAATAATTCCACCTTGTTTTGTTACACGGATTGCTTTGCTCAATGCCTGCCTTTTATGCAGTTGTAAAATTCTAAAAACGTGTTATAATTTTAGTAAACAAAGGAGTATTACCATGAAAACAAAGATACAGTGGCATCCGGCGTTTGCGGCTGCCATGGATTTAGAACTTATCCAAAACAGGAACGACTTAATATATGAAAAATAATACAACCTGAATACCAAGCCGTTGGAAATAGACCTGCTTGTAATCAAGAAAAACCGCTCTGTCCATATTTCCAATGAAATAGGATATCTTTTTAAAGGGCATAATATTGTGGAGTATAAATCCCCGGAAGACCACCTGGACATTGACACATTTTATAAATCCATAGCATATGCAAGCTTATACAAATCCTATGGAAAAACGGTAGATGAAATAAAGGCAGATGATATTACAGTATCCCTTATCCGTGAGACAAAACCGGAAGGGCTGTTTCGGTATTTTATAGAACATGGATTTTCTGTGGTAAACCCTTATCCGGGAATCTATTATATAGAAGGCCAAATCATGTTTCCGGCGCAGGTTATTGCCACCGGGGAACTGGATAAGAAAAACCATAAATGGCTTGGCGCTTTATCCGGGCAGTTGCAAAGAGGCAATATCCTGGAACTGTTAGACAGCAGAAACAGCATGATACACAAATCAGACCTGGAACTGGCAGATTCTATTTTGGAAGTGTGCATTGGAGCCAACCGACAGGTTATTGATGAATTAATGGAGGATGATAGCATGTATGAAGTATTAATGGAGATTATGGAGCCTAAGATTAAATTGAGAGAAGAGCAACTCCGAAAAGAAATTCAAGAAGAAGTTCGCAAAGAAGATTTGCAAAAAACCATTAATGCTCTCAGAGCTTTTGGGCATAAAAATTCTGAGATAAAATCAAGTATTATTAAAGAATACAAATTATCTGAAAATGAAGCGGATGAATACCTGTAAGAACCTTTTTTGGCATTTGTTCTTATATAACAGATAAAGGTGTAAAATCTAGCCACCTCCTGAGACAAGATTTTACACCTTGTTATTGCACAAAACCATTTACCCAGGCATCATCTTCCCGGACGAAATGTAATCTATCAACGCAGCCTTGGGAATTTCCAATTCCGCCAAATCTTAAACGCCTGTATTTTTTGTTCTGTCAAAAGCCGATACGCCCAGTTCTTCCCAATGTTCAAAATATCACAAACATTTTCAATATCAAAAATTATTTATTCTTTCCCATAAAAGGCTTCAATCGCCTGTGCGAAAAAATCCGAAGCCCCATCTCCGTACTTTTCATCCGTCATCGGCATGATTTTTTCATTGCGGTAATATTGCGCCTGCGCCAACATGAATCCCTTTTCCTCTTTTACCTGCGAGAGTTGTTTCATAACAAAGCCGTATTCCCCGACTATCTCTTTTACTTCAAAAGAATCCACGGCACAATCCCGTTTAGCAATTAATTTTTGCAGAATTGCTTCAATCCGTTTGTTATAGCTTTCTGCAACCTCTTTGCTGATGGGGTTCTGGGCAGCAGATAAAAATTTGTCTTTCCCGCCATACCATTCAACTACCTTTGCATATCCTCTCTGCATTTTTTCAGAAGATACGACTTCCATGTAATGCTTTTTCCATTGTTCAATGCTCCCGAATTCTTTTATTGCGATGTTTCTCATGTTCTCTGGCATATGCTCCACCATAGTCTCAAACATTTCCTCAATTTCTGTTTTAGTGAAAATTGCAAAATCCATTTTGTTTTCTCCTTTCAGGATGTCATCAATGCTGGCAATCAGGCGTTCCATGCGCTCTTTTTTTGCTGTCAGCATTTTTCTCTGCATTTGTAAAATCTGGTTCCTGTCAAGAGCCGGGTTCGCCATAATGGCTTTGATTTCCTTCAAAGGAATATCAAACTCACGGAAGAACAACACTTGCTGTAATGTTTCCAGTGCTTTATCGTCATAAAGCCGGTATCCCGCTTCACTTTTGCCAGTCGGCTTTAATAACCCGATTTCATCATAATAGTGGAGCGTGCGCACGCTGATACCTGTTAAATTTGATACTTCTTTTACTGTCCTCATAGCTATCGGCCTCCTGTTCTTGATATATCCACTTTAACCCATGACGTTCCGTGAGGGTCAATAGGTAATTTCAAATATTTTTGAATATACCACATTTCAAGAATGGTGGGAAGAATTACTTCGGCATATAAGGATTTACCGCCAGGCAGGACGAAGCGGAGATAAGGAAATGCTGTTGCTTGGAATTTGTCCATGCAACGACAATAGCTTTGATTCAATTATTAAGGCGTATAAACTGGAATTAAGTCCTCTTGAAAGAATAAGTATCAATTACAACGCTGAATTTTTTGTTGCATATCAATTACATGTAACGTATTTTCTTTTATCATCAATTCATAAGAAAAAGGAATCGCATATTTCCCGGGGAAGGACTGCTGAAGCAATATGGGTGGTTGGGTTTTCGCAGGTCCTATCTCTACTGCTGTTATCAAAAAAATCAGGAGGAGAAATCCTCCAAAGAACAGGAGGACTGAAAGATGGATTTACAGAATGAAAAATGTGTCATGGTGATTGATGAGAACCTGCCGCTTGGCATCATAACGAACACGGCGGCTATTATGGGCATTACGCTGAGGAAGCAGATGCCGGAGTTTTCGGATTTATAGAGTGGGATGTTAAATATTGGTAAATCTTTGTTTTGCGGCCTTTAAATTATAAAAACCGCAAGATACATGAAAAACGGAAGAAAGCTCTCTGCTATAATTACAGTATTCTGGTCGGAATACTGGTGAGAAAGGAGGAAGCTGCAATGTCAGGAAATATCAAAAATGTTATAGCGGTAATCGATTATATCGAAAGCCACCTACATGAAAAGTTGGATCTGGAAACTATCGCGGAGGCACTGCATTACTCAAAGTACCATCTGCATCGGATGTTTACGGCCACGGTTGGCTTAACGATCCAGACCTATGCACAGCGCCGCAGGCTGACCGAGGCCGCAAAGCTGCTTGTTTTTTCCGATAAACCGATCCTCGAAATTGCGCTCACTGCCGGATATGAAAGCCAGCAGTCTTTTACGGACAGTTTCAGGGCAATGTATAAAAAGGCTCCCAATCAATACAGGGAGGAAGAAGAATTTTACCCATTGCAGCTAAGGTACATTTTGAATGAGAATCCTGCAAATTTAGAAGGGGAAAGCGGCTGGCAGCAGAAAATTGCCTATGCAACAGAGTCGGATATCCCGGCATGGATGGAACTGGTACATCTTGTGATCGACGGTTTCCCACATCTGGATGAGGGGCAGTATCTTGAACGGCTGAAAGAGTACATCAGAAACAGGCGGGCATTGATCCTGAAAGACACTGATACTGCCGTCGGGATCATGGCATTTCATGAAATGACAGGGAGCATTGATTTTCTGGGCGTGCATCCGCAATACCGGAAAAAGGGAATAGCAAAAGCATTCTGTGAAAAAGCGCTGCGCGAACCGGTTTACTCTGAAGCAATCACCGTCACGACTTTCAGGGAGGGTGACAAGGCTGATACCGGACACCGGAATACAATCAAAAGCCTTGGCTTTGCCGAGGCGGAACTGCTGGTCGAGTTTGGCTACCCGACACAGCGTTTTATACTACAGAAACCAAAAGCTGGTTCCTGTAATCAAGTATTACAGAAAGAAGAAACGGAGGGCACGGAGCATGAATGAAACACCGGCAGAAGGAAATCCGCTTTCACAGGACTTTAATATAAAGTCGCTGCTGAAATTCGCGCTTCCAACAATCACAATGATGCTGCTCATGGGGCTGTATACGATTGTCGATACAATTTTTGTGGCACGGTTTGCAGGCACTAATGCGCTGTCGGCGCTCAATATCGTATGTCCGGTGATCAATTTGATTGTAGGGCTTGGAACCATGCTTGCCACAGGGGGGAGTGCCATTGTCGCCAGAAAGATGGGGGCAGGGGAGACTGTGAGGGCATCACAGGATTTCACACTGATTATCGGTGCGGGTGCTTTGTTTGGAGTGATCATTACGGTTATGGGGACTGCATTCATAGACGATATGATTCGGGGGCTTGGTGCAAGCGGGATTCTATTTCCGTATTGTAAGGAATATCTGTCCATCCTGCTCCTTTTCACGCCCGCAAGTATGCTGCAGGTTCTTTTTCAAAACCTGATTGTAACGGCGGGACGCCCCGGATTTGGAATGGCGCTTGGGATAAGCGCGGGAGCGGCCAATATCTTGTTTGATTATATTTTTATGGTTCCTCTGCAGATGGGAATCAAAGGGGCGGCATTAGGAACGGGAATCGGATACCTGGTACCCACAGTGGCGGGTATCCTGTTTTTCAGGTTGGGAAATGGCAGCCTGCATTTCAGGAGGCCTGTTATGGATATTTCCGTTTTGGCAGGGAGTTTTGCAAACGGTTTTTCAGAAATGGTAAGCCAGGGAGCCGCTGCGGTGACCACCTTTCTTTTTAACAGGACCATGATGAATCTGCTCGGTGAGGATGGTGTGGCAGCCATTACGATCATCATTTATACACAGTTCCTGCTGACTGCGCTTTACATAGGTTTTTCGATGGGAGTAGCGCCTGTGCTCAGCTATAATTATGGAAAACAGGACAATGACCGGTTAAAAAAGATATTTTCTGTTTGTATGCGGTTTATTATCCTGGTCTCTATTGTTGTTTTTGGAATGGCTATTGCCTTTGGCTCCCCGCTGGTCAGCCTTTTTTCGGAAAAGGGGACGCACGTTTATGAGATTGCACGAAGAGGTTTTTTGATATTCCCATTCAGTTTTCTTTTTTGTGGGATGAATATTTTTACTTCCGCTACATTCACTGCGCTGTCAAATGGGAAGCTGTCAGCGGTATTATCCTTTCTGCGGACATTTGGACTGATATTTGTGCTGCTGCAGATACTGCCGGAATTTATGGGAGTGACGGGGGTATGGCTGGCAGTACCGATTGCGGAGCTGCTTACAATGGTGGTGGCTTTGGCTTTTCTTTATCAGAATAAAGACAGGTACCATTATGCGTGATTGCAGGAGAAGTGTATTTCATTACTGGATAAGGGAACAAACATAAAGAGACAAGACCATATAGAAATTCTGCAAGTACAGCTATATGAATTCGGGTACAACCTCTATGCAGGGCGTTCCGACAACGGTATCTGTATCAGGAGCTTTCCTGAAGAAATGCATGGACGACCCGGAAAAAGCAAAATATTTGGAAAAAATCTGTCGGCCAATCCTGATAGCGTTAAATCACTTTGTAATTCTGTAAAAATGGCTCCGGGAAGCCCAGTAGTGACATATGCTGCTTATAAGATTGACGATAATGGTAATATTTCCATGATGAGTGGCAGCACAAATGACTCCGACGGGAAGATAGCCAGGGAGAATGCGGAACGGAGGGCAGAAAGAAAAGAGCAGATGGATAAATAACCTTTACACCTTATTCCCCGGAGGCACATAAGACTTTGCCTCTGGGGAATGTTCAGATTTATTGCAATTATTAATATCGTATTTTCAGGAGATAATGTCATGGCAAAAAAAGTATAGTCACTTGGTGCAGTTGTGGTTTGAAATACAGGTGCGCCTGCCGATAAGCTTTATGACACAGGATTTATTTATACAGCAAACAGACTGCCCCGATTATATTAAAGAAAAGGAGAGTGCAGATTATGAATATTGATTACAGTCAGTTTTACAGAGGAACAACAAATATCCCATCGTATGGGAGCGGTGGGTATAAGAAGGACACCCTTGTAAAATATACATTCAACACTACGGATGAGCATGGTAACAAGGTCATGGATAAAATGTCGAGGGAGGAAACCTTGCAGGCGATGAAGGACATCCGTTCACAGTATGGGGACAGCGTTATCGTGGAGTTTTCGGGAGACGGCATGGCGGCTCTTGCAGAAGGCAGGAAGGGCAGCATGGTGCCGGAAGACAGGGAAGCAATGGAGGCAAGAAATGCGGCATTCCAAAAGGATATCGTGCAGATTGATAAATCCCTGAATGACCTTCCGGCATATTCGGGGATGTACGGGGCAGACAAGGCGGTTACGTCTGCACTGGAAAACTGCAGCAAAGAGGAGCAGGGGTTTGTGTATGACATTATTCGGCAGAATTTCCTTGTCGGGAACAGCGGCTCCATGACGGATGATGAGCGGCAGGCGAACATATCGCTTGGCATGAAGAAAGCGGAATATGCGGCACAGAATTTTATCCCGGAGGACAGCAGGGATGCGTTTCTGGAAGCAATGGAATCCATAGCAAAGCTGGCAAGCGCGGGAAAGGCAGATGGCAGCGGCAATATAGACTATGGTGTGGCACAGGGCAGGTATTTAGGGCATGGGAGCAATCTCGTCCAGACCACAAATGTGCTTGACATGATGCGGACAATGGATAAGGACGCATACGCAGAGTACCAGAAGATGGGGAAAAACAATGACGGAGGACTTAGTTCGTTGAAATACCTTACAAACTGGTATGCAGGAGCAGTAAAGAAGAATTCTTCAATGGTTGATAATTACGAAAAGCAGTCAGATGAATATGTGGGGAAGAATGTAAAAAATCGGAAACTGGATAAGACTTTTGCAGGCTTAAATACGGGAAGCAAGGCTGCTTTCTTTGAAAGCCTGACTGTGCATTTACAGGAGGGGGTGAAATAATGCAGGTTAATTCGTCCAATGTCTCATTGCAGAACAGATACTTTTCAGGGACAGGAAGCATAGGTGGTATCCATTTGCCCGATTTTAATGATAAATATGTTTTCTCCAAAAAGAAAAGCGGCGTCAGTGATGAGGAGTACCGGAGGCAGATTAGGGAACAGGCTTATAAGGATTTTGCAAAAGGGCAGTTCCAGAACAAATCCGAAGGTTTTAACAGGCTGATGAAAAGCTATACATCGGAAGTGTCCCCGGACAGAAAGGGAATCATCACTTCCGGCCTGAAAGCAGTTTCCAGAAACAGGCAGACTGTGTTAAAACCCATAGATTTTGTGGCGACGCTGCTGGAAGGGAAAGTGAAATATCAGAAACCGCCATCAGGAAACAGCGATTACATAGAGTTTTACGATAAGAACGGGGAAATGGTGGCGACTTATTCCAATAATGGGTGGACGATGTATACCACCAATGCGGAGGCTTCCAGACAGACGGAAATGTGCATGATCTATAACGAGGCATGGGGAAATGCCAAGAGGGGCATCCCGCTGGCAGATGATGATGCGGTTAATGCTAAGAATCCGCAAAATAGCTTTGACGCTAAGGCATAGAAGGCATTCCCACGGTTTTCCGGAAGATCGGTGAATCGGGGAGAAAATATATAGGTGGGGAATGATAGGATGACAGTTTTAGATGTGCTTTCCTGGCTGCCTGCAAAGGAAATCAGCATAGAGGAATTGGAGCAGATATTTATTAAGCATCTCAATGGCACTTATGAAGGGGAATACAAGGTGTTGTTGAAAATACCGGATAATGCGGATAAGAATATTCTCAGTAGTAGCGCAGAGCTTAGAGGGGAAGGGAGGGCTGTTGCCTGCATTTTGAAAGATGGAAATGTAATTGCTGTTGTAGGCTATAAGGAATAGGCTGATTTTATTAAAGACATATTTTCACAGTCTTGACCGCCCGGAATTTGGGGTTGCGAGGTGGGGGATTACATTGATACCGCCTGAGTCATTGCCCGGTTTTCAGGATATTGTCTTATCTGACAAACGAATCAAAGAGGATGTTCATCTGAGGGAATTGGCAGATAAAATACAGGATGCGATCAGTAGGAACAAATTTATGATACATTTTGGAATGTATTCAGCAATACAAGACGCAGAAATGACAGCACCATCAACCGCAGCATTAAGATAAGTGTAATTGAAAAAATTATAGTTAAAGTTTACAAAAATCCCGTAAATTCCATGGTTTGTTGTGTAAATGTAAAGCCAGATTGATAGAGTGCAAATGCGGTTTTTGATATGATTGAGTTACAAAATCAAAGGAGGAACACACATGGAATTTTCAGAAAAACTTATAACGTTACGCAAAGGCAGAGATTTGACGCAAGAACAATTAGCCGAGCAGTTAAATGTTTCAAGACAGTCTATCTCAAAATGGGAAAGCGGGCAAGTTATACCCGAAGTAGAAAAGATTGTTGAATTAAGCAAGGCATTTAATGTAACACTGGATTATTTGTTGAAACCGTCAGAAATAGATGAATTATCAGTTAAGACAGATATGCTGGAACAGCAACAAAAGCAAATGTTAAACAGAGAGAAAACACGTATAAAAAATTTTAAAAACATTTTATATTCAGTTGCAGTTTATTTAGTATTCTTTGCTGCATTTTTTGTCGGGAAATATTTCTATTTCTCTTTAGAATGGGAAGTATGGGGAAAACCTGTAATCTTTGCAGAGCTTTTAATTGCAACTGCAATCGTTATAGTTATTTGGGCAAAGAGTTTTACCAAAGGAACACATGAGTCCGAATAGAGAATGGCAGTGCGGACAGGATTGACCAGAAACAGTTGCAGAAGATGGTAGACCTGTTTTTGGAGAAAGGGTTTACTTATTTTGATACCAGTTATGTATACCATAGTGAGAATGCGATTCGTGAGGCGCTTTTAATGAGATATGACCGTGACAGCTACACACTGGCATCGAAACTTCCGGCATTTATCATTCAGCAGGAGAAACAGGTAGAAACCATTTTTGAAGAACAGAGGAATAAATGCGGCGTTCAGTTTTTTGATTATTATCTTTACAATCTGAACAAAATTTTATACAATGGTGTTGACGGAAAAGGCGGTACGATGAAACGGTTCCATATGTTTGAGCGTATGCAGAATTGGAAAGCGGCGGGTAAAATCCATCATATCGGATTTTCGTTCCATGATGATGCCGAAACTTTGGACGAGATATTGACAGACCACCCGGAAGTAGAGTTTGCCCAGATTGCGTTTAATTATTATGATTATGAATCGCCGTTTCTCCAGGCAAAGAAATGTTATGATGTAATCCAAAAACATCGGTGTCAGATGGTGGTGATGGAGCCGGTCAAGGGCGGTATGCGGGCATCTGTTCCTGAAAAAACAGGTGCGGAGATGAAAAAGATGCATCCGGAACTGTCAGAGGCTTCATGGGCGATACGTTTTGCGGCGGATTTGAATTATATAAAAGGGCAGCTGGCAAAGAACCACTATACTGTAGGGGATAAACTTCCGGAAGAAAAAGTAATCCTTGCTGATGGAACTGACGTTACAGAACAGGTTGTAAAAGCTGAAAAATGGCTGATTGAACATGAGTTTTAGATAGCCGAAAACAGGATAATGGCAAAGGGTATTTCCCTTAAAAATCATCTAATTACAATCGGGATTTGTAATGATACAATTACACGTTTGTGTTTATTATAGATATCCTAAACCGAAAGGAGATGTTCATTATGAATAGAAACTATCATCTTATGACGATTGAAACATTAAATTTGGAGGGATATTACATGCTATAATCCCTCCACAACAAACAGGAGGAATTATGAGTAATATTGAATTAGTGAGAATTGATGAGAATAATTATATACAGGCATTTAACTTAAAATTAGCTAAGAAGCAAGAGCAATTTGTTTCAAATCCAATTAGGAGTTTAGCACAAGCATATGTATATTATAATCAATGCATTCCTTTTGGAATATTCAATGATAATACAATGGTTGGTTATGTGATGGTGATATATGATTATGACCTCGCAGAGTATAATATTTGGCATATGATGATTGATATTGCATATCAGCATCAGGGATTTGGAGAACTTGCTTTAAGAAAATGTCTGGATTATATTGCATCCAAACCATTTGGTCAATCTAACAAAGTAGCTTTAATGTGCAATAAAGATAACTCCATTGCACTGCAGCTATATTATAAATTTGGTTTTAGGAAAACTGGAAATGATGATGAGGATGAAATTGAACTTACTCTGTTGCTATAAATAAAGCTTGATAAATTTAAGTTTGCAGGGAAAAAGAAAACCGGGATGCGACAGATATCAGATAGGGTAGTGTAAATAAGTTTGTGTTTTTGGAAATAAATGGCTCCTTTTTGGTAAGAATTAGGATATGCAAATT
>NZ_RAZG01000057.1 GCF_003612565.1 Roseburia sp. 1XD42-69
GCTAAGTATGTACGATTATGTGTAGAGGAAGAGACAAAGAAACTTTCATACCCCGCTTTCATTCCCGCTTTAGCAGGAATGAAAGGCAAGTGCTGTGAGCGGCGACGTAGGAGCCGAGCACAGTGCTTGAGTGCTTGCACCGGGGTAGTTGATTGGGACGATTTTACAGCCGGGTGGGAAGAAGCCGCTGGGTGAAACTGTTTTGATGACTTCGGTAGGTAATAACGACAGGGGAACCTTTATTGTTCCCGATCATGTCGCTGCGTCTTTAACGAAAGACATAAATATTTTGTTAGTACAGTATAAACCCGGTATAAATACAGATGAAATATTGCAGAAAATGATACCGATTGGGCTGGAATGGGAAACAGAGGGGTATCGGTATACTGAAAAAATCATGTTGAGCAGTATGTATTACGGCTCCTGCGCGTTGCTGGTATTCTTATGCTGTTATATCGGGCTGGTGTTTCTGCTGATATGCGCCGCGCTGCTGTCCTTAAAACAGTTGACAGAAACCGCAGATAATATTTACCGATATGAGTTATTACAAAAGCTGGGAACGGATAGCCGGTTACTTTTCGGAGCTTTATTCAAGCAGATAGCAATAATCTTTGTTGTGCCGCTTTTGCTTGCAGGAATGTTTTCAGCCTTTGGAATTGGAAAAATCACAGCGATTGTAGAAGAATTTCTAAATATGCACATATCTACAAATATTGGTGCTACTGTTTTGATGTTCTTGATTGTGTATGGTGGATATTTCATTGCCACTTACCTGTCATGTAAACATATGGTTATGGAAAAATAAATTGAAGAATTATTCTGAACCAACTTAGCCAATGCGGGCATGAACCCGAAAGCGTTACAGTATATCATGGGACATTCCAACATCACCATGACGCTTGAACTATTACGCACACGCAACTTTCGCTTCCGCAAGGGCTGAAATGGAAAAGCTGATCGCAGCATAGCCGCAGACGGATTTACTACTTCTTTTACTACCACCCAGAAGGAAAATTATATATGCTCCATATTTATATCCACATACAGATATTCTGAAGAATCCTTCAGCCGTTTTGATTTTGCAGCACTTTAGAATATGCATTCATATACCGTTCAAAATCTGGTTAAAGCCTTAGTTTAAACTTATGGCTTTCGTCATTTTTACGAAAAACTATAAAAAAAGACAAAAAAAACTGGAACATTTACCAAAAAGCATATACATACGCCCCAAATATGTGTTACAATGAAATCAGAAATTTTGGAAGAGGAATCAGACGGGAAAAATGAGAATTTTTTTCGTGGGTTACAGTTGAAAGGGGGAAGTGTTAATGTTTACAAATTTTAAGGTGCGCACAAAATTAATTATTCTAACGGTTGTGGCAGGGCTGGCCCTATGTATCATAGGGTTCATGAATATGAACAGTATGGAAAAATCTTATTTTCAGTCCGTATCCAGTATGAGGGAAATGCTCTATGAAGATTACGATGCCCAGATTATGGGGCAGGTGGAAAATGTAATCGCCTTGTTAAATGAGATTTATACGGAATGTCAAAACGGCGCCTTTACGGAGGAGGAGGCTAAGAAACAGGCGGCAGACCTTGTCCGGGAATTAAGGTACGGGGAGAGCGGATATTTTTGGATTGACACCTATGAGGGGGATAATATCGTCCTTTTAGGGCAGGAAATTGAAGGGACTAACCGCTTGGAGACTGAGGACAGCAACGGATACCAGATGATTAAAGATATTCTGAAAAACGGCCGCCAGGAAGGGGGCGGATTTACCGAATACTATTACCCCAAGGAAGGCAGCTCGGAAGTTTATCCCAAACGGGCATACAGCAAAGCCTTTGAACCCTGGGAGTGGGTGATAGGCACTGGAAATTATGTGGATGAGCTGGAAAACCTGGCAGTGGAGAATAATGCTCCCGTGAAACGAATTTTCCGTTCCACTATGACATTTTCAGTGTGTTCTATAACCGTTGCAATGCTGCTTTTGATTCTGATTGCAGTTTTGATTGTTGCAGATATTGCAAAGTCTTTGCAGGCGGCTGCCAAACAGATGAATTGTATGGCAGAAGGGGATTATGCCAGTGATTTTATGAAAAAATTTTTAGGGCGGAAAGATGACTTTGGCCATTTGGCAAGATGCATCGAGGATATGAAGTCAGCTATGGTAACGCTAATCTGTCAGGTGCAGGCGGAGTCGGAAACAATCAGTACGGCGGCGGGTTCTGTCAATGACTGTGTGGCAAAGCTGACAGATGACTTGGCCAGCGTGTCTGCAGCTACCCAGGAATTGTCTGCAGGAATGGAGGAGACAGCAGCTACCACCATAACAGCAGACGAATCTGCCGCAGATATACATTCGGCGGTACAGCACATAGCCAAACGCTCTCAGGATGGCGCCCAGGGAGCTGCGGAAATTAAGGGCAGGGCAGAGGAGACAAACAGGAAAATTAAAGGAGCCCAGGAAAAGACGGTTCTTCTGAAAAAGGAAATCCAGCAGGATTTGGAGACGGCATTGGAAGATGCAAAAGTTATAGACCAGATCTATGAACTTTCCGGTGTAATTATGAATGTGGTCTCCCAGACGAACCTTCTGTCTTTAAATGCATCCATCGAGGCGGCCAGAGCCGGTGAGGCAGGCAGAGGATTTGCGGTGGTTGCAGGGGAAATCGGGGAACTTGCAGAGCAGTCAAGGCAGACGGTGATTAAGATACAGGAAGTGACACAGGAGGTGACACAGGCGGTGGATAACCTTTCCTCAAATTCCAGGAAACTATTGGATTTTGTGGTGAAAGACGTATCCGAGGACTATGAAGGATTTCTTTCCATCGGGGAGCAGTATGATAAAGACGGCGCCTCCGTGGATGAATTGATGAGTGAATTCAGCTCCATTGCCCATGAGCTTTTCGACAATATGGAAGGCATTAAAAATTCTATGAGCGATATTTCCAAAGCAGCGGAGGAAGGAGCCCAGGGCACCACGGAAATTGCGCAGAGGGCATCCGTTATTTTAGGTGAGTCCGAGGAAGTTTTGCAACAGGTCACAAAAACGAAGCTGAGTGCAGAGACTCTCCGGGCAGAAATAGGGAAGTTCCATGTGAGCAATGAGAGCCTTGAGGCGAATCTTGCTGCCTCTGGGGCAATAACATAAGTAGTGAGAAATGAAAGGGAGAACAATGAAAAGAATACTTCTGATTGAAGACGACAAATCTTTAAATTCAGGATTAACTTATGATTTGGAACTGGAGCATTACAAAGTATATCCCGCCCTTACTTTAGGAGAGGGAATTGGAATTTTAGAGGAAGAAGAAGTGGATTTAATTCTTTTGGACGGAAACCTGCCGGATGGAGACGGATTTGACTTTTGCAGGGCAGTGAAAAAAGAAGGGAATATCCCTGTTATTTTCCTTACAGCCAGAGATTTAGACCAGGATGAAATGAAAGGGTTTGACTGCGGGGCGGATGATTATATCACAAAGCCCTTTAAAATGCCGATTCTCCACAGAAGGATTCAGGCCGCCCTTCGGAAATCCGGGGAAAATCATTCAGAACTTATTTATAATGACGGATATCTGAAAATTGATTTTGAAAAACTTACTGTTCTAAAGGGGGACATGGAACTGCCCATGACCCCCACAGAATTTAAGATTTTGCGGCTTCTTATTTTAAATTCGGATAAAGTAATGACAAAACGTCTCCTCCTGGAAAAAATATGGGACAACACCGGAAATTTTGTAGATGAACACACGGTGGCAGTGAATATAAACCGTCTGCGGAAAAAAATAGAATCGGAAGACCATGTATACATTAAAACATTGTATGGGATGGGATACCAGTGGATAGGCAGGGGGTAGCACGATATGGAAAAAGTGTTGTTTCTATTGTCCCTGCTTTTTTTTCTTACATCTATAGGGATTATGATTTATGTAAGGAAATGTCTCCTTACCTACACCACGGAGCTTTCAGACTGTCTCCAGGGGATTCTTGACGAGGATGAAAATATTGATTTTAAGGAAAACCAGGATACTCTTGTGGGAAAACTTATGGTGAAAATGCGCCGGATTTACGAAATCCTCATAATGCGTTCCCAGGAAAATCTTTATCAAAGAGAGTCGCTGGAATCTATGATTTCCGATATTTCCCATCAGTTGAAAACTCCCATAGCCAGTATCCGTATGTACCACAACCTTTTAGAGAGAAAAGAGTTGGAGGAATTAAAGAGGGACGAATTTTTATCTGCCGTGGAAAAGCAGGTGGACAAACTGGAGTTTTTTATGAACAGCATGATACGCATGTCCCGGCTGGAAAGCGGCATTGTAAAAGTAAACCCCAGGGAAAATTCTGTGTATGAGCTTATTGCCCAGGCTGTATGTGACGCAGCTTTAAAAGCGGAGGAGAAAGATATTTCCATAGGAATTTCCTGCAGTGAGGAACTTTTGGGATACTTTGACAGGAGATGGACAGGGGAAGCACTGTTTAATATTTTAGACAATGGGGTAAAATACACAAATCCAGGGGGACATATCGAAATTTCTGCTGAAAAGGCGGCTTTTTATGTGAGAATCAAAATAAAAGATAACGGAAGGGGAATCCGGGAATCACATATTCCTATGATATACAAACGTTTTTACAGGGAACCGGAATCCGTGGATGTGGAGGGGGTAGGCATCGGGTTATATCTTGCCAGGGAGATTATGATGAAACAGAAAGGGTTTCTTGAAGTGCGCTCAAAGGAGGGGGAAGGCACTGAGGTTCTTCTTAACCTTCCGGCAGATAATGCATTTTACAACGTTTAATCCAATAAGGAAAAAGGGAGATTATCTCAATTTTGTTACATTTCTGAGAACAAATTGAGATAATTTTTTTGTATGCTTAATGTATCAAAGGAAGGGAGAAAAATCATGAATTATATTTTAGAGACAAAAGATTTGAAAAAATATTATGGGACAGAGCCCAATATTACAAAGGCCTTAGACGGAATCAGCGTTGCCGTGGGCCAGGGAGAATTTGTGTCTATTATCGGCACAAGCGGAAGCGGAAAGTCCACGCTGCTCAACATGCTGGGAGGCCTTGACATTCCCACTTCCGGGAGCGTGAAAGTCAGGGGAAAAGAGATTGCCAGGATGAAGGATGAACAGCTCACGGTTTTCCGCAGGAGAAATATAGGATTTGTATTCCAGAACTACAATCTGGTGCCTATTTTAAATGTGTATCAAAATATTGTGCTTCCCATAGAATTGGATGGAAATAAAGTGGATAAACCCTATGTGGACAAAATCATAAAAATGCTGCATCTCACGGAAAAACTGGATAATCTTCCCAATAACCTTTCCGGGGGACAGCAGCAGAGAGTGGCCATTGCAAGAGCGTTGGCCAGCAAGCCTGCAATTATCCTTGCGGATGAGCCAACAGGGAATCTGGATTCCAAAACTTCCCTGGAGGTTATGCAGCTCTTGCGCATGACCAGCACAGAATTTGCCCAGACACTTGTCATGATAACCCACAACCCGGAGCTGGCCCAGATTGCAGACCGGATGATTCACATAGAAGATGGAAAGGTCACAGAGGGATAAGAGATGAAGATGATGAAAAACAATAACAAAAAGTTTATAATAACTTTATCCAAAAACTGCCTTAAGGCGGACAGAGGAAGAAACCGCATTGCTGTTTTGGCTATTATTTTAACGGCAGTTCTGTTTATGGCCCTCACCACGGTTCTTGAGGGCGCGCAGATTTCCATGAAAGAGCATATGCTGCGCCAGGCAGGTACCAAATTTATGGTATCTATAAAAAACCTCACCAAAGAGGAGGCATATGATCTTTTATCCAATCCCAAATTTGCAGTTTCCGGGGTGGAGCGGTTTGTGGCCAGTGGGGTGAATCCGGAATTAAGCAACATGCAGGCTTTTGTGGGATGGATAGAAGAAACTGCGGCGAAATATCACTATATAGAGTTAGAGCAGGGAAAATACCCGGAGAAGGAAAATGAATTGGCCATTGACACAGAAGTTTTGCGGCTTCTTGGCCTTCCAGAGGAAACGGGAAGCAAGTTTACCCTTAAATATAATGTAGGGAATTACACCCTGGAAAAAGAAATGACGGTGTGCGGATTTTGGGAGGGGAAACCGTATGAACAGAGCACTACTATTTTGGTTTCCCAGGATTTTGTGGAACATGCCCTGGAAAAATACGACGGAATCTATAGAGATCTTGCGGAGAAAAGCTATGATGTGAGGGGAAGTTTCCCAAAAGATAAAAACATAAAGGAAAATCTGGATGAACTGGTGCGGGACCTGGGGTACAATCCCCATGCAAAAAGAGGGGAGGAAGGCTTTCTTATCCATCACATCAACCCCGTGTATGAGATGCGCTCTCTCAATAATTCTGTCCAGACTTATATTTACGTGGGCATAGGGGTGCTTTTGATTCTTTTTGCAGGATACCTGATTATATACAATATCTTTAAAATTTCTGTGGAAAAAGACATCAGGCTTTACGGACAGTTAAAGACCATCGGCACATCCCCCAGGCAAATCCGCTATATGGTGTCCCGCCAGGGAATGGTTTTATCTCTTGTGGGAATACCTATAGGGCTTTTTGCCGGCTGGCTCTTAGGCAACCTGCTTTTGCCTCCTGTGATGGCAAATACCACGGCAGGGGAATCCCTGTTTATTGTCCCGTCCCTTTGGGTCTGGATTATCTCTGGGCTTTTTACCCTGATAACGGTAAAAATCAGCTTAGATAGACCGGGGAAAATAGCGGGCAGGATATCTCCCGTGGAAGCATTAAAATATCATGGGGTACAAAAGGGCAGAAAGAAACAAAAAAAGGGAGGGACCTCCGGCCACCGCATTTTGTCCATGGCAGTAAGCAATTTAACCAGAAATAAAGGCAGGACAGTGCTAGTGATTCTCTCTGTGTCCCTAAGTTCCATACTGTTAAACAGCGTGTTAAATTATACCGGGAGCATGGATCAGGAGACTTATGTCAGACGGGATGCGGTGACAGATTTTGATGTGAGAAGCGCTAATTTCCTAAAGTTTTTGCCTGGGGATAATAACAATGCGGTTTTGCAGGCTAAAGAAGCGGAAGAATTGGAACATATGGAGGGGGTCACAGATTTTGCCAGGTCTTACTGCTATATGCTCCCGGAGGAAGAACTTACGGAGGAAAGGGAAGATTTGGGAAAAGTCCTCTCTGTGAATGGAAAGGAGACTCCCTCCAATATATATGAGTACGACAGAGGAAGGATGCTCTACGGCTACAGTGAAAATGCGTTTTCCAATGTAAAAATCATTGAGGGAAGCATTGATTATGATAAGCTTTGCCAGGAAAATTATGTGGTGATTTCAGGTTTCTTAAGCGACAGGGGAGAGTATTACTATGAAACCCAGGAATTTCACGCTGGGGATGTGATTGAGGTTGAAATTGCCGGGGAGAAAAAGGAATATACTGTAATGGCGGTGGTGGGGGCGTCAAATGCTTTGAATATGAGCTACAGCGCCGGGGGATATGAGGCCATTGTCTTTTCAGAGCCTGTGTTCCTTCACATGTTCCCGGAAATGGGAAATCCCATTCACTGCCTGTTTAACGCCCAAGAGGGAAAATTTGACCAGGTGAACGCCTTAGTGGAAAGTTTTGCAAAACAGAGGGGATTATCCCTTGTCACCAGGCTTTCGGCGGAGGCAGACTTTAAGGAAATGCAAGACACTTACCGTATGGTGGGAATCATTATTTCACTTATTTTGGGATTTATCGGTGTTTTAAATTTAGTGAATGTAATATTAACCGGGGTGATTGCAAGGCAGAGGGAATTCGCCTCCATGAGAAGCATCGGCATGACAAAAATCCAGCTAAGGAAGCTGATGGTTTACGAGGGCATTATCTATGCAGTAGTTTCCGGTGTGATTGGGATTACCATTAGCGCCATCCTTTCCCTTACCATGGTAAAGAACCTGTCTGTAAATATCTGGTATATGAAATATCACTTTACCATTTTTCCGGCGGTTTTCGTGTTATGTATCAGTGTGGTTTTTTCCGCCTGCATTTCCGCAGGGACAGATCAAATGTGGAATAAGGGAAGCATTGTGGAACAGTTAAGGCAAGCAGAGTAATTAGGCAGTCCAACACAGAAAAAACCGGCATATCCGCCGGTTTTTTCTGTCCTGACCTTTTTAACCCTCCAAGGGTTTGTAATTGCTGTCCAGGTAATCTTTTCTCCCAAAGGGTTCGTAATTTTCGTTCAGCATAATGATTTCCCCGTTTTTTAAATCCGGGAATTTCTCAGCCATTTCTTTTAATACCTCCCATTCATCCCGGGAATTTTCCTTATTGTCTTCCTCCACCTGCCTTAAGGCAGCTGCAATTTCCTGCTGGTTCGTTGTGGCCCAGTACAGGGGATGGGGCTGGAAAGCAGAGTGGTAAGGGCCTCCTTCATACCGGAAAAAGCAGGAGCAGGGCACTTTTTCGTATAATTGGTTTTTGGCGCCCTCCAGATTTTTTACCACCAGGTTATAGCACCCGTTTACCGTGTCGGCGCCGTCCTGGGCAACCAGATTGGCAATGGCCATAATGGTAAGGGGCTGTGTCTTTATGATTAACCCGGGAACCAAAAGCCCTTCCTCATACACCTCCCTCATGTAATCCTCCGAGATTTTTCCCGTGCCCCTCCACAGAAAAAACAGAGCCGCAAGGGCGCAGATGCCCACCGGAACCCAGAGCTTAAAATATGCCAGAACCGCCAGAACCGCCAGGCATACCACAAAGATAATTTTAGAGCTTTTTCTCTGGGAAAGCACGGCGCCTATGATTTCATCGTGCTTTTTGATGCGGCTGGCGTCTGCATGAATCCCGGATTTTGTACTTGCCTCAAATTGTGAATAATCTACCATTTTTCATCCTCCATGTTTCATATTTTTATGTATTTCTGATTTTTATTATATACATTTTATACCTGGCGGGCAATAGTTTTTGCTTTCCCGTAAAAAAAGAATTGTGGGATTTGGCAGGAACGGTTATAATAGGGTTAAGAAGTAAAAATTTGGGAGTTATGAAAGGAGAGATGGGTATGTATCATATTATCACCATTGAGCGTTCCTACGGGAGCGGGGGGAACGAAATAGGCAAACGGCTGGCAGAGAAGTTAGGATACAAATTGTTTGACCGGAATATTTTAATTGAGGCGGCTCAAAACCTGAATACACCTCCTATGTATATTGAAAATTTGGAGGAGAGCAGCTCCGGAAGCCTTATCTTTAATCTGTCCAAATCCTACTCCAAGGGAAATATGGATGAGAAGTCCCTTCCCCTGGCAGAAAAACTCTTTGCCGAAGAAAAGCGGATTATCGAAAAGGCAGCCGATGAGGGTGGATGCGTTATCGTGGGACGCGGGGCAGGCTATATTTTAAAGGACAGGGAAGACTGCCTGCGGGTGTTTGTCCACGCAGAGAGAGAAAAGAGAATACATCGAGCCATGGAAAAAGAGCATATGAGCCAGACGGAGGCGGAAAATGCCATGAAAAAATTTGACAAGCGCAGGAAAGGGTTTTATAATTCCGTTACAAAGTGGGAGTGGGGCAATCCCCAATATTTTGAATTGTGCTTAGACAGCGGAAAACTGGGCATAGACCTGTGCATCAAGCTGCTTACGGGAGTGGTATCTGCCTCTGAATAGAGCTTTTCGTTCTCATCTAAAAAAATGTTAGTAAAAGGATGTCACTATGAACTATAAAGAATATTTAAACCAGTATTTAGAAGAAAAAACACCGGATAAAAACAGTATTTTTCTTGTACAAGGATGCATGGAGCAGTATCTCTTGGCGGAGACAGAGGAGGAAAAGAAATTTTTCCTCTCCTGTCTGGAAAATATATCGGAAAAAAGCGGTGTAAGGGGCAAAAATCTCTTCGTGCTCTACGATGCTGCCGATAAGGAGATCTACAGGGAAAAAATTGAGGATAAAATGGAATCCTTAAGGCAGTGCCCCCGGAATTCCGATGGGATTTTTTGTGAATCACAGGAAAATCCCACTCCAAAACCATGGGATTTTCTCTATGAAGCATATCCTTTTTATATGTCCTATGAGACATATTTTCACAACAAAGCGGACTATGGGGATTTTTATCTGCAGATGCGGAAGTTTGAGCCTGCAATGGTTCGCTGCGTCACCTGGGAGGATACATGCTTCCTTATGATGTTAATCGATGTGATTGACAGTATGAGCAAAGAAATATTTGAACATTACAGATCCTTAAAGGAAATTTTTAAAAGGACGATAAAAAAATGTATGCCGGCACTTACCGGCGGGGAAACAGAGGAAAAAGTGAGCCTGGCAATGGGATATGTTATCGTAAAAGCCTGCAATTTAAAGCTCCTAAACGGAGAAAAGTATGTTCCCACAGGGATGAAACTCATGGACGTCCCTCAGGGATACGGGGAAGATGAGGTTATTGCCGGGCTTTCTATGATGGCGGAAAGTGTGAAGCGCCAATACCTGAAATATGAGTAAAGAAAAATTTATCATCAAAGGAGAATAACATGGACATTCGGATGATTATGAAGACAGCCAGGAGTGTGTCTGTGGAGCTGTACGACGGCGGCATATATTACACCAAGAAAAAATATGATATTTTTTTAAATGGGGAAAAGTGGCAGAATACAGATACGGTGGTCACTACCCTTTACGGTTTAAAGCCGGACAGCAGATATAAAATAACTGTGGCAGGGGAGGACGGCAGGGAAGAGGGCAGTTTAAATATTACCACGGAATATGAATTTGTCACCTTAAATGTCAGAGATTTTGGGGCAAAAGGGGACGGCGTTTCCGATGATACAAGTTTTATCCAGGCCGCCATATCTTCCTGCCCCAGGGACAGCCGGGTATTAATCCCAAGGGGCACCTATAAGGTTACAAGTTTGTTTTTAAAAAGCGATATCAATATAGAGCTGGCAAAGGGAGCAGTTTTAAAGGCGGATACGGAACGGTTTCATTTTCCCATACTGCCGGGGCTTATTGAAAGTTATGACGAGATGGATGAATATAACTTAGGCTCATGGGAAGGCAATCCTTTGGATATGTTTGCAGGCATTATCTCAGGCATTGAGGTGAGCAATGTAAAAATCTACGGACAGGGAACGGTGGACGGAAGTGCTGATTTTGACAACTGGTGGAAAAATGAAAAAGACATGGTTGGGGCTTTCCGGCCCAGGATGTTATTTTTAAACCACTGTGACAACATAAAAGTCCAGGGCATCTTTTTCCACAACAGCCCGGCCTGGACCATACACCCCTATTTTTCCAGCAATCTGGTATTCTGCAGCCTGAAAGTGGAGAATCCGGCCCAGTCTCCAAACACCAACGGGATTGTTCCGGATTCCAGCGAATATGTGGAGATTTGCGGCACCCGTTTTTCTTCGGGAGATGACTGCGTGGCTGTAAAATCTGGGAAAATTTACATGGGAAGAAAATATAAAACCCCCTGCAGAGAGCTGCATATATACCAGTGCCTTATGGAAAACGGCCACGGGGCTGTCACCATCGGCAGTGAGATGGCCGGCGGAGTCATTGACCTTTTGGTGGAAAAATGCCGGTTTAACAATACAGACAGGGGCCTTAGGATAAAAACCAGAAGAGGGCGGGGCAAAGACGCCGTGGTTGACCAGATTACTTTCCGTGATATTGAAATGGACCAGGTATTGGCACCTTTTACCGCAAATGCATTTTATTACTGTGACCCGGACGGAAAAACAGAGTTTGTCCAGTCCAGGGAGAGCCGTCCGGTAAATGAGGGCACCCCGGAGCTTAAGACTTTCTGCTTTGAGAATATTACGGCAAATAACTGTCATGTGTCCGCCACTTATTTTGAAGGGCTTCCAGAGAGAAAAATTGAACAGGTAACTATGCGGAATATCACGGTAAACTTTGCGGAGGATGCAAAGTGTGATTTGCCCATTATGTCGGAGGGAGTGGAGCCATGCAGCAAAAAAGGGGTGTTTATGAAAAATGTTGCCCACCTCATCTTTGACAATGTAAAAATGTTTGGCCATGAGGGGGAGGTAATGGAGACTCCCGATGTGGACAGGGTAGATTTGATATAGGAAAGAACACGTAATAGTGAGGAGATTATGAAGCTGGTATTTGCTTTTGGGAGGAAGTATGATTAGTTTCATGAAAAAAATGATACAGCGGTATTATGAGAAATTTTTAAATAATGAATTGCCCATACGGAAAGTACTTTTTAATCTGATATTGTTTACAGGAATTGCAGGGGGCGCCTTCTCCCTGCTTTTATCCATGTTTGCCAGGCTTCCCATAGGGCAGATTACAGTTGTGGCCACAGCGGAAGTCATTTTAATCGGATGCTTTTATATTGCAAATTTTAAGGGGATGATGCGGCTTGCTTCCGTTATTATCTGCCTCGGAATTACGGTGGTGCTTTTTCCCATTATGTTTTTTTCCGGAGGCGGGGCATACAGCGGCATGCCTTTCTGGTTTGTTATGGGCACATTGTTTACATTTCTCTTAATTGAGGGAAAACTTTTTTATATTCTGCTGCTTTTTGGAACAACGGTGCACACGGCCTGTTTTCTTTTGGCCTATTACCATCCGGAACTTGTGATTGATATTGATACAAAAGCCGGGACATACCTGGATATCTGGCAGTGTATGATGGTTTTATCCTTTGCCATAGGGATTATCATTAAATTCCAGGTAAGGATTTACAATAAGGCTATCGAATTGAACCAGCGTCAGAACGAGCAGCTGGAATATTCCAAAAAAGAGGCGGAGCGGGCAAAGGAGAAAGCGTTAAGCGCCAACCAGGCAAAAAGCAATTTTCTGGCAAATATGTCCCATGAAATTCGTACGCCCATCAATGCGGTGCTGGGGATGGACGAGATGATTTTAAGGGAATGCACCGACGAGAATATCTGCGAATATGCAAGGAATATTCAGATTGCCGGGGGACAACTGTTAAGCCTCATTAACCAGATACTGGATTTTTCCAAAATAGAATCCGGCAAAATGGAAATTTTAAAAGTACAGTACGAACTCAGTTCCCTGATACAGGATTCCTACAGCATGGTAGAAGAGCGGGCAAGGAAAAAGAACCTGGAATTTAAGGTGATTTGTGATGAAAATATTCCTAGGACTCTTTTGGGAGATGAGGTGCGCATGCGCCAGATTATTGTAAATCTTCTCACAAATGCCATTAAATATACGGAAAAGGGCTGCGTAACCCTAAATGTCCAGGGAAAATGGAAAAATGAAGAGGAAATTCTTTTAACCATATCGGTAAAGGACACGGGGACAGGGCTGTTAGAGGAAAACAGAAAACAGCTTTTCCAGTCTTTCCAGCGTCTCAACGAAGAAAAGAATTACAATATTGAGGGAACCGGCCTGGGCCTTGCAGTGGTAAAACAGCTTCTTGAACTTATGGAGGGTGAAATCCGCGTGTACAGTATTTACGGGGAAGGCTCAGAATTTGTGATAAAGGTAGCCCAAAAGGCAGTGGATAAAACTCCTATGGGGAATTTTGCAAAGCGCTATGAGCAGATTCATCCCAAAAATACCCTTTATCATCCGGAGTTTACCGCCCCTGGTGCGCAAATCTTAATTGTGGATGATGTTCCCATGAATATCACGGTGGCAAAAAATATGTTAAAGAGCCTGAAAGTCCAGGTAGATACCGCATCCTCCGGGCAGAAATGCCTGAATTTAATCCGGGAGAAGCGTTATCATCTTATCTTTATGGACCATATGATGCCGGAAATGGACGGAATAGAAGTGTTCCACAAAATGAACGAGATGCAGGAGTCGAAAAATCACGGTGTCCCGGTGATAATGCTCACGGCAAATGCGATTTCCGGGATGAAGGGAGAATACCTTTCGGAAGGATTCCAGGACTATCTCTCCAAACCTATGCGGGGCAGAGACTTAGAGCAGATGATTAAAAAATATCTTCCCCGGGAATTGATACATGATTTCCACCGGGAGGAAGAAACGGAAAAACAGCAAAAAGATATTGGAGAGATAATTCCGGAACTTGACAAGGAGATGGGAATCTCTTACTGCGGAGGCGCAGAAGATATTTATCTGGATATCTTAAAGGAATACTGTGAAAAAAACAGGCTGAAGGATCTTAAGACCTGTTTTGAAAACAGGGATTGGCAGAATTACAGGATTCATGTACATACCTTAAAGGGAACTTCCCTTACCGTGGGTCTGCCGGGACTTTCTGAATTGGCCAGGGAGGTGGAACTTGCGGTAAAAGAGGGGGATTATGACACGGTTTATAAAAAACATCCTGGAATGATCGAACAGTATGGGGATATTTTGGAGCGATTGGAGAAATATGTGATAATTCTGTGACAAGGCTTGAAGGAAATATGGCCTTGGAGTATAATACTTTAAATAAATTGCCGAAATAATCATGAAATGCTGCGGCAGGAAAGAAGTGAAGGTATGAAGAGAAAAAATTGGAAACAGGTATCGGCGGCTGTTGTTATGGCCATTGTGCTGGCGGGGTGCGGCAATGGGGGAGGAACCCCAAAGGAGGAGACATCCCAGGGAGAGGTAAACCCAAAGGAGGAGATGCAGAAGGGTTCGGAGGTCCGGGCCTCATTTGTGGAAAAAAATAAGGATAAGAAAACAAAAGACACAAAAGATAAAAAAACCAGTGAAAAGGAAACAAAAGAGGCTGAGACAGAAACAGAGACAGAAACAGAGACAGAATCTGAGATAACAGGACAGGAGGAGCTCAGGGGGGACGGCGTTGCCATTATCGCAACAGAGGAAAATTTTGATTATGTTGCACTGGGAAATTCTGTCACCTGCAATGAAATCAGCGAACTTTGGTGGAGCAACTGGGGCATGGCGGCTACCACAGAGGAAAATGACTATGTACATATTGTGTCAAGATGGCTGGAGGGACAGTCGGCAAAACCAGTTACCACCACAGTCCTTGACATTAAAAAATGGGAGGTTGCCCCGGACAGGGGAGCAGCCCTTGAGGATTATGACAAGTATTTTAACGAACACACGGATTTGGTGACATTGCAGACCGGGGAAAATATCACCGAGGGAAAAGAAACCCTTGGGGTGGATTACCCTGCCCTGGTACAGCGGATTAAAGAAAAGGCCCCCAACGCCCAGATACTGATGCTTGGGGAAGTGCTTTGGCCAAAAGATGATATTGAAGCGGCAAAACATGCTGCCTGCGACCAAAACGGCGTTACATTTATCGATGTCAGCGATTTTCGGGCAGCCTATGAGGGGGATACTTTCCGCTCTTCCTTAGGAACCCAGGTTTACGGCGCCGACGGAAACCTCCACGCCATAGACAATGAGGTTGTGGCAGCCCACCCGGATGATGAGGGAATGGCAAATATTGCCCAGCATTTTATCGACAATATTATTATCTCCAATTAAGAAATTGGGTTAAGATGCGTTTCGCTCTTGAAATTTAAAAAGGGATGTGCTAGAATTGGCTCTAGTGTGAGTGTTAGAGCAAAGGAAGGTTTTCTTATGAGAAGACAGGTATTATCTTTACTGGTTGAGAACACCGCAGGTGTTACCAGCCATATATCTGGTCTCTTCAGCAGGAGAGGCTACAATATTGACAGCTTTTCCGCAGGAGTCACAGCAGACCCAAGGTATACCAGAATTACCATTGTGGCAAGCGGTGACGACCAGATTTTAGAGCAGATAGAAAAGCAGCTTGCAAAACTGGAAGATGTTTTGGATATCAAGAAACTGGAGCACGGAAATTCCGTTACAAGGGAGCTGATTCTTGTAAAAATCAGGGCTAAGGACACAGACCGTCAGGCGATTTTAAATGTGACAGAGATTTTCCATGGGAAAATTGTGGATGTCACCCATGATTCCATGGTTATTGAGCTTACCGGCCACCAGGAAAAACTGGACGCCTTTTTAGACCTGCTTGTGGGCTATGAAATCTTAGAGCTGGCCAGGACAGGAATTACCGGATTGTCCAGAGGTTCATCAGACGTTAAATATTTAGATTAAAGCATATAGGAGGAAGCAGCGTAATGGCAGCAAAAATTTATTATCAGGAAGATTGTAATTTATCCTTGTTAGAGGGAAAGACTATCGCAATTATCGGTTACGGCAGCCAGGGACATGCCCATGCCCTGAACTTAAAAGAGTCCGGGTGCAATGTTATCATTGGTTTGTACGAGGGAAGCAAATCCTGGGATAAAGCCGTAAAGCAGGGATTTGAGGTGTTTACCGCAGCAGAGGCGGCAAAGAAAGCCGATATCATTATGATTCTCATTAACGATGAGAAACAGGCGGACCTTTACAAAAACGATATTGAGCCAAACTTAGAGGAAGGCAATATGTTAATGTTTGCCCATGGCTTCAATATCCATTTCGGATGTATCGTACCCCCTGCAAATGTGGATGTTACCATGATTGCGCCAAAGGGACCGGGACATACCGTCCGCTCTGAATACCAGGCAGGCAAAGGCGTTCCCTGTTTAATTGCAGTGGAGCAGGACGCTTCCGGGAAAGCACAGGATATCGCTTTGGCATATGCCCTTGGAATCGGCGGGGCAAGGGCCGGCGTATTGGAGACAACCTTCCGCACAGAGACAGAGACAGACCTTTTCGGCGAGCAGGCAGTTTTATGCGGCGGCGTATGCGCATTGATGCAGGCAGGTTTTGAGACATTGGTAGAAGCGGGATACGATGCGAGAAACGCATATTTCGAGTGTATCCATGAGATGAAGCTGATTGTAGACTTGATTTACCAGTCCGGTTTTGCAGGAATGAGATATTCTATCTCCAATACAGCAGAGTACGGGGATTACATAACAGGGCCTAAGATTATCACAGAGGACACAAAGAAAGCTATGAAAAAGATTCTCTCTGACATTCAGGACGGTTCTTTTGCAAAAGAATTCTTACTGGATATGTCTCCGGCCGGAAAGCAGGTTCACTTCAAAGCTATGCGCAAACTTGCCTCCGAACATTCTTCTGAGAAAGTGGGAGAGGAAATCCGCAAGTTATATAGCTGGAACAATGAGGAAGACAAATTTATCAATAACTAACAGACAAAAGAGACAGCCCAAAATCAGGCTGTCTCTTTTATTTTTTTGTGTAAAATTGTATAAAAAGTTCCAGAGATTTTGTACTTTTTCCCGGTTCTTTATAGGCAAATCCCACTTCCCGTTTTCCAATAGGCGTCTCCAAAGGAATTTCAATAAGAGTTCCATCTTTTAATTCTTCCCGGACAAAATTTCGGATGACACAGGCGGCCCCCACCCCGATTTTGGCAAATTCTATTAATAAATCCATATTGGAAATGTTGATGAAATCCTGTACCTGGATATTATTTTGCTGCAGGTAATCGTCAATATACTGCCTTGTCATATTATTTTTGTCAAGGAGCATCACTGTGGAGTTTTCCAATATATGGCTTTTTGCAATTCCCCTTGTTTTTAAATTTCTTAAATAGTCTTTCGCTGCCACAAAGATATCTTCGATATCCGCCACATGGTCAAAGTGCAGCTCCTTTTCATTTTCCGGTTTTCCCACCAGGCCGATATCGATTTTATTTTCCTGGAGCAGCTTTAAAGTCTCATTGGAGGACTGGCAGTGGATAGATATCCGTATATGGGGATAATGTTTGATAAATTCTTTTAGGCAGGGAAGCAGAAGGTATTTGCACAATGTGGTGCTCACCCCTATCTTTAAGTGTCCCACCCCAAGCTCTATGGAGCGGTGAAGATTTTCTTCCCCCAGAGTTAAGGTATCGAAGGCATCTTTGACATAGGAGTAAAGAAGCCCCCCCTCCTCCGTTAAGGTCACGCCCCTGGAACTTCTGGCAAAAAGCCTGCACCCTAAGCCTTCTTCCAGTTTCTGGATAGATTTGCTGATTGCTGGCTGGCTGATATACAGTTCTTTGGCTGCTTTGGAAATATTTCCTGTGTTTGCCACCGCATAGAATATACGGTATGCAGATAGATTTTGGCTCATTGTTTTCTCCATAACTTAAAATCATATTAAATATATTTAATATGTATTTCTATTATAACAAATCCTGTGCTACAATACAATCAAAGATAAAACAAACACTCACATTACAATATTTTTAAAGGAGGATTCCTTGCATGGGAATGACAATGACTCAGAAAATTCTGGCTGCGCATGCGGGCCTTGAAAGCGTCACTGCAGGCCAGTTGATTGAGGCAGATTTGGATCTTGTTCTTGGCAACGATATCACCTCACCGGTTGCCATTCATGAAATTGAAAAAATGAAAACGGAAGGTGTATTCCACAAAGACAAAATCGCTTTGGTGATGGACCATTTTGTTCCAAACAAAGATATCAAATCCGCGGAGCACTGCAAATGTGTCCGGGAATTTGCCTGCAAACACGAGATTACCAACTATTTTGACGTGGGGGAAATGGGAATTGAACATGCACTTCTGCCGGAGAAAGGACTTACCGTTGCAGGGGATGTGATTATCGGTGCAGATTCCCACACCTGTACCTACGGCGCCCTGGGGGCATTTTCCACCGGGGTGGGCTCTACCGATATGGCCGCTGGGATGGCAACGGGAAAAGCATGGTTTAAAGTTCCCTCCGCCATTAAATTTAACCTTATCGGAAAGCCATCGAAATGGGTGAGCGGAAAAGATATTATCCTTCACATCATTGGAATGATTGGGGTAGACGGGGCATTGTACAAATCTATGGAATTTGTGGGTGAGGGCATACAGCACCTCTCCATGGACGACCGTTTTACCATTGCAAATATGGCCATTGAGGGAGGCGGGAAAAACGGAATTTTCCCGGTGGATGAAACGTGCCAGGCTTATATGAAAGAACACTCCATGCGCCCTTATAAAGTATATGAGGCGGATTCTGACGCTGTGTATGATGAGGAATATACCATTGACCTTAGCGCCTTAAAGCCCACCGTAGCTTTCCCCCATCTGCCGGAAAATACGAAAACCATTGACCAGGTGGGAGAGATTAAAATTGACCAGGTTGTCATTGGCTCCTGCACCAACGGGCGTTTTGAGGACCTTCGCATTGCGGCGGAGATTTTAAAGGGCAAAAAAGTGAAGAAAGGCGTGAGAACCATTGTGATTCCCGCCACCCAAAAGATTTATTTAGACGCAATGGAAGCAGGTTTTATCCGCGCCTTTATTGAGGCCGGCGCCATTGTAAGCACCCCAACCTGCGGGCCCTGCCTGGGAGGATATATGGGAATTTTGGCAGAGGGGGAGAGGTGCGTATCCACCACCAACCGGAATTTTGTTGGCCGGATGGGACATGTGAAATCTGAGATTTATCTTGCAAGCCCCGCTGTTGCAGCGGCAAGTGCCATTACCGGTAAAGTTTCTTCACCGGATGAAGTTTAGGAGGATAGGAATATGAAAGCAGCATGTGGAACAGTCTTTAAATACGGGGACAATGTAGATACGGATGTGATTATTCCTGCAAGATATCTGAATTCTTCAGATCCAAAGGAATTGGCCCTTCACTGTATGGAAGATATTGATAAGGAATTTATCAAAGAAGTGAAAACAGGGGATATAATTGTGGCGGAGAAAAACTTTGGCTGCGGCTCCAGCAGGGAGCACGCCCCCATCGCCATAAAAGCGGCAGGGGTAAGCTGTGTAATTGCAGAGACATTTGCCCGGATTTTTTACCGCAATTCTATTAATATCGGCCTGCCCATTGTCGAGTGCAAAGAGGCTGCCGCAGAGATTCAGGCTGGGGATGAGGTGGAAGTGGATTTTGACACAGGGGTAATCACGGACAAAACCACCGGAAAAACATATCAGGGCCAGGCGTTCCCGGAATTTATGCAAAAAATCATTGACTGCCAGGGACTGGTAAATTATATTAATCAAAAATAACATAAAATATGGCAGGTCCGAAAGGGACCTGCCAATTTTTCCTCTTTTCACCGTTTTTTTAAGTTTCTCATAATATGGAGAAGCTGTTCAGCCTTTCTCTGCTCCTCCGGGTTCATATTCTGTTTTAAAATTTCCACAATCATATCCGTTTCATTGGGAGAAAAAGATATGCCTTCTTTTTTTGCGGCGTTGGCAGCCCCAAGAATCATATTGGACATTTCTTTTGCGTTGCCGGACTTATTCTGAGCGGCGAACTGCATGAGAAAATTCAGTTTTTCCGGTGAAATTTTTGATAAATCCGGGTTATTTTTCATAAAATTGTAATCCATTGGTTTCTCCTTTTTTATTGTCATTATATGTCAGGAATCCGAAAATGCGTCACTGAAAGAAAACATGGAAAAAGCCCCCAGGAGCATATCAATAGACTCCTGCTCCGACGGTGAGCAGAACTTTTTCAAGTCGTTTAACAACTGGACATTCCGCTCCGCAGGGTCGTCAGAGGAGCATATGCTCATGGAAGCAGGGGGTTTTTCAAATATGGACATTACATTCCGAAGTTCCAAAAATTTTACCATGACGGCAAAACTTTTCTGCCGTGCAGGATTTAAGTAAGGTATAAAGGTTTTTAAAATCTGGAGATTCTTACTCTGGGTCTCCAAATCAAACGCAGTAGGGGTAAACTCGTTGGTTTCCTGTTCCATAAAAATCCTTTTTCTATTAGAGTATGTGGGAATCCTGAATTTAGTACCGAAAACAACTGCCCAATTTTCATGTTTTCACATATAGTAGAAAAAAAGGAGATTTTTCCTATGGGACGCTTAGTGATAGACGGAGACAACGTATATGAGCTGGATGAAGAGTGCTTGAGAGAAAAGCGCAGAGAAAACGAAAAGAAAGAGAAAAATTTTTCCGGGGAAGAGAAGGAGAAAAAGTAAAACCGGGGAAGCATATGCTTCCCCGGCCTGCTTAAAGCGCCAGAACTTTGGAATTAGCATCCGCAGAATCCGCTGCCGCTGCCGCCGCAGCAGAGTAACAACAGGATAATCCAAATGCAGTTATTTCCTTCGTCGCATCCGCCGCCGCATCCGCCTCCGAAGAAGCCGCTGCCGCTGCCGTTGCACAGGCAAAGCAAAACGATAAGCCAAAGGATAGATCCGCATCCGCCTCCATTGCTGCATCCACATCCGCCACAGTTTGTTGCTGCTAAATCACTCATTTTTGAATCCTCCATAATTGATTGTTTACACTGTATCATATGTGGAGGGCTTGTAAGTGTTTCCATGTGGAAAAGCTAAAAAATTGAAATTATTTTTATTGACGTAAAAAACATAATGTTTTACAATAAAAATCCATAATGTATTTGGGAAAGGAGTTTTTATGGGTAAAATGAAAAAGGACATGAAACACACAGTATTTTTACTGGCGCTTATTATTATGATTCCCTTATCTGTGCTGCTGGGGAACACACAGGTACAGGGCGCTTCCCTGAAAGGGGCAAATCAGGAATATTTCTTTACCTCTGTAGAGGGAAACTCGGTTTCTTCCGCAGAGACAGGAAAAACCACCATACTTATATTCGGAACCACTACCTGCGGCAATACAAGACAGACCCTTTTCAATATTGCCAAAAGTTCTTGGGTTTCAAATCCCAATATCCGTGTGGTTTTTGCAGAAATCAGCAATAAGACGCAAAGTGAAGTTAAAACCTTTGGGGACAGTTTTAACTGCAGCGCCATTACTTTTTGTTATGAAGAAAACCGGGGAAGCATTTTTAACGCCATGCAGGAGTATACCGTTGAGGCGACAGGCGGAATGCCCTTTACGGTTTTAATCGACGGAAACAAAGAGATTCGAAAAGCCCTCTCAGAAACCCAGACCGCAGAGGGGCTGTTGGCTGAAATCAATAAGTTTTTCAATGTGGACAGCGGAGAGGCCAATCCCCCAGTGAACTTAAGTATTGCAGGAACAGAAAATTATACCTTTGCCCATGAGGTTTTAACCCTGGTAAACCAGGAACGGGCAAAGCGGGGACTGCGGGGGCTTACATTGGATAATGAACTTTTAGAATTTGCCATGCAGAGGGCGGCGGAAATTTCTGTCTATTACAGCCATACCAGGCCGGACGGGAGAAAATATAGTTCCATTACAAACAGGGGAACGAAAAGAGCTGAGAACATTGCAGTGGGATACGCTTCCCCCCAGGCAGTTATGGCGGCGTGGGTGAGTTCCCCCGGCCATTATGCCAATATTATGGATGTGGAATTGACAAGTATCGGCATCGGCTGTTTTATAGACAACAGCGGTACCACCAACTGGGTACAGTTTTTTGACAATGTGCCGGGAGCTGCATCTTCCCTCACAGGCAGCAAAACAGTTACAAGAACCGTTTCTGCAAATACGGAAAATCTTCACCTGAATACTGTAGAAAACCAGTCCTTTATCTGTAAGGATAAAGGAAAGACAACAACATTGGAGATTACCCATACAAACCAGAAGGGAATTGAAAGTGTACTAAAACTCTCCCCTTCAGACTTCGACTTTGCCAGCAGCGATTCTGCCGTTGCATCGGTGAATAATGGGGTGATTACCGTATTAAAACCTGGCACGGCGGTGATTGCGGCTTCCACAAAAGGAAATCCCGCAGGCAATGTTACCAGGACAATTACCGTGGCCAACCATAACTACAATGACAAAGTGGTGAATCCTACCGGCTCTGAGGAAGGGTATACCCTGCACACTTGCTCTGCCTGCGGGGATTCCTACAAGGATTCCTTTGTCCCCATAGATGCAAAGGCAGCTTTTGCCAAAGTCCCAGGGCTTAAGGCAAAGTCCGGCGAAAACAGCATTAAATTGAGCTGGAAGAAAGTTTCCAGTGTGAAAGGATATCACATTTACCAGTACTCTGGGAAAAAATGGAAAAAAATTGCAGCCGTATCCTCCGGAAAAACTTCATACACCGTGAAAAAGCTAAAACCTGCCCAAGGTTTCCGGTTCGGGGTAAAGGCTTATAAGACAGAAAAGGGAAAGCAGGTATTAAGCAAATCATATGCCTCCTTATATACCGCTACAAATCCCCAGGCAGTCAAATTTACTGTGACAGCCGGGAAAAAGAAAGCCGCTGTAAAATGGAATAAAGTAAAAGGGGCGG
>NZ_RAZG01000058.1 GCF_003612565.1 Roseburia sp. 1XD42-69
AATTTGCATATCCTAATTCTTACCAAAAAGGAGCCATTTATTTCCAAAAACACAAACTTATTTACACTACCTCTGATAATTTCCATTTTCTTATTTTACAAATCATTTTTTATTCCCCATTTCTTTAGCAAATAAATATTTATCCCGCATAAGTGCTATAATGAAGTCTGTATTCTCATCAATGGGCTTTGTTCCATCAATCCGCATAACCGGGCATTTCAAAGTCTTTACCCATTCTTCAACAGTACTCTCATTTCTGGATTCAACAAAGCGGAAAAATTTTTCTTCCTGCTCAAACAAATCCCCGCCTGATAACATTCTTTTGCCAAATTTCTGAAAAGAACGCTTTTTAACTCGTTGCAATCGAATATTCTTTGGAACGTCAAGCAATATAGCATACTGAATTAAAGAGTAAATAACTTCCCCATAATCTCCTTTAACGGAAGCAAGTATAAAGTTTTTATGTGTTTTTATCTCATGTAACAAAAGCTTTTCAACTTCTTTGCGAGTACGCGGTGAAGCGTATATATAATTCGGATTTGTTTTGGGGAAATACAAATTTTCAATATCTATAAAATGAAAATGTAGTTTCTCCGCAAGAGCTTTTCCAAGCGTACTTTTTCCAGTCCCATTTAAACCACATATAATAATTCCCATAGAATGTCCTTTTCTAAGCAGGAAACCGAAAATAATCAATTTAAGACTTCCATTACTTTTTCATATTTATTCTGATAGTGCTGTTTGCTTTCTGTGGATAATTTTTGAAAACTTCTCGCCAATTTATTCTTTACAAACTCCTTACCATCTTCAATCCTCATTCCTTTTTGAACATAAGCCAGATATAATAAACTGGGAACACTATCAAAATGCGAACAAGTTGTTGCGCTCTTTGTATCATTCTTTCATATGCTCCAACTGCGCCCGCACTCCCTCCCGGCAATCCGGCCCTATCTTCTTATATTCCCCGGTCAGATTACGGATTGTATTATTGTTTTCCTTTATCTGCTCCGAAAGACATACCTAGTCTATCAGATTTTTCACTACCTTGTCCGTTTCGTAAAGGGCTGTATCTACCACGGTATTTGAATAGCGTTTTTTGTGATATTTTCTATGCTTTTTATTGCGGAAAACAGCGTAAAATCGCTTATTTTGTGTAGCGTATTTTTATTCGTCTGATTTCTTGGCACTGTTTTGGCACCAAAATGATTTTCTCCTTATCCGCCCATATTACATGGTGCTAGCACCATGTATAAATAACATTAACAAGGAAAATAGCAATGCGCTGTTCTCCACCATTCTAATCAACAAAAAGGACTTTGGTTAAATCTTATTACAAAATTCTATGATTTCATCTTTCCTTTGTTCCACTGCATTTTTATATTCCACTGAACATAAACCTAATCTATCACAACACTCAACTTCTAAATGCCCGTAAAAATGTTCAATGCTATCAAAAATATTCTGGCATTCTCTCATGTTTGTTCCTGTTCTTAATGCCACCACATAACCTTTCTTTCCAGTACTTAAAATTGCATGTGGCTCATGGGTATTACACCAAGGTGTACATCTATCAATAAAAACTTTAAACTGTCCGGGGATATCTGCCCAATAAGAAGGCGATACCGATATGATAATGTCTGCCCACTCATAATACTCAATTATTTTATCAACATCATCATGCTGAACACATTTTGCTGTATTATGGCACGTTCTACACCCTTTACAAAAACTAATATCAAAATCATCAATACATATGCTTCTGACCTCGTATCGCTCCTTTAGACATTCTGAAACTACGTTTACTATTTCTGCCGTTGCTCCATTTCTGACAGGACTACAATTCATCACTAAAACTTTCATTTCTTCCACCTTCCTATCAAACTCGAATTTACTTGCTTTTCTTCTTCTCATCACGTCTTATCAAGGCGATGATTAGTTCAACAATTCCCCCACATAGCCATATAATACCAACCACAATATTTTCTATCGCAAAGAACCAAACTAACGATGTGAGAATCCATGTAATTGACAAAATTAAAATTCCGTTACAGCTTATAATTATTCCTCTAGCAAATGTCGATTTGTTCTTTTGATTATACCACTTCCATCCAGTTTTTCAAACTTTCCATATCCCACAAAGTGCAATCCACACTTCCTCATAACATTTCCCGAAGCAATATTGGGTTCACAATGTTGGGAAGCAAATTTTCGTGCCCCAAAATTTGTGCGAGCATAGTTTATCATTGCCTTTACCGCTTCTGTAGCATATCCCATACCCCAACAATCATATCGAAATTATAGTATCATTCTCCACAAAAGCAAGCCACTTTCTTACTTATTCAATGTTAGTATAAGTGGTGTAAACCATATACCTTGAAACTCTTTCATCACTAACCCATTTAAACACATCTTCTGCATCAGCAATTTTAAGAGGGCGTAACTACAATCGTTCTGTTTTTAATTTGTATATCATGCATTATTATATCCTCCACCAAATTCAATTTTATAGAATAAATATATCTCTTCCACACTCCATTTTCAACAAAATATAGGGGCTGCCGCACTAAGTTATTAGTGCGACGCCCCTTTACTATGCAAAAAAACTGCCAGACCTCGAAAGAATAAATTCCGTATCGCCAAGAACCCTTCTCAAGATTGTGCTTTACTCTTACATGAACGGGGATGCTTCTTAATCCCCTGTAGCTCACAATTCTTTTTTTTGTGTAGTTTTACAGCATCACTCTATCCTTAAATTTTTCCAGTGCCGCCAGATAATCCATTCCAATTTTACTAATATGCATATCTTTCCGTGTAAGATAACCGATTGTCATCTTTTCACTGGAATTTAGACGTACCGCAACATAATCCGCACCATTCAGTTCTTCACAAATAATGCCGGAACAAATCGTAAATCCTTGAATCCCTATCATTAAATTCAAAAGGGTTGCCCTGTCACTGGCTTTTATCAATTTCTTATAGGGTACCGTACTTAAAACTTCCTCCGCAAAATAAAAGGAATTAAGCTCTCCCTGTGCAAAAGAAAGACAGGGATACTCCATAAGTTCCTCTAGTTCAATTCGCTTCTTTCCCGCCAGCGGATGCGTTTTTGCCATATAGACATACAAACCACAATCAAAAATCGGGTGAAAAGCCAAACGGTAATCTGCAAATATTTTTTGTAATACCTGTCTGTTAAAATCATTTAAATACAAAATCCCCAATTCTGATTTGCAATTCCTTACATTTTCAATTACCCTATGGGTTTTCTCTTCATATATTTCAAATTCATAATCATTCATCCCATACTGTTTGATGGTTTCAATAAATGCCTGAACCGCAAATGTATAATGCTGCAGGGATACGCTGAATTTCTGTTTCATTTCCTTTTGGGTAACATATTTTGCCTCCAGCAATTCATATTGTTCTAACACCTGCCTTGCATACCCTATAAATTCTTCCCCCTCTGCTGTCAGGGAAATACCTGCTTTCGACTTTCTAAAAATCTGTATAGCCAATTCCTTTTCCAGACTGGCAACCGCTCCTGACAGACTGGGCTGTGAAATATATAGCTTTTTTGCTGCGTCATTCATTGAATGTTCTCCGGCTGCACATATAGCATATTTTAATTGTGTCAGTGTCATATCATCCATTCCTTCCTTTTTAGTATCATGGAATAATCTGTAAATATCATCCATATCACAAGTATTTCTCACAATTTCTTCCGTCCATCTTTTACTTGCTGCCAAAATACATATCAGCCTAATAGGTTTATATGTATTGATTTCCCCCCATAAGTACGTTATACTTTGAGAAAAAGGAGGAAACCTATGATTTCAACAAAAGGACGGTATGCCCTGCGTATGATGATTGACCTTGCCATGCAGGATACAGACAAATATACCCCGTTAAAGGATATTTCCGAAAGACAGGGCATATCTGAAAAATATATGGAGATTATTATAAAACATCTGGTAAAGCATAAACTAATTCACGGCCTTCGAGGCAAAGGCGGCGGCTACCGGCTTATACGCAGTGCTGCCGACTATTCGGTTGGCGAAATACTGGAAGCCGTAGGCGAACAGCTTGCCCCTGTATCTTGTCTGCTTCCGGAAACAGAACCCTGTGACAGGGAATCTGCCTGCCCCACCATAGCCATGTGGAAAAAATTTAATCAGTTATCACATGATTTCTTTTATGGCATCACACTCGCAGACCTGACAGCACCCTAAACGCACCGCCTACCGAACATCCTCAAATGAAAACACGTGCAGAAATTTTTTTGCACGTTCTGTCTGAGGATGTTCAAAAAATTCTTTTGCCGTTCCCTCTTCCATAATTTTACCCTCATCAATAAATACAATCCGGTCTGCGACTGCTTTCGCAAACTGCATTTCATGCGTGACAATCAACATCGTTTTTCCCTGTTTTGCCAGTGACAAAATGACATCCAGCACCTCCCTGACCATCTCCGGGTCAAGTGCAGCAGTTACCTCATCAAATAACAGAATTTCCGGATGCAGAATCAAGGCACGCACAATCGCCACCCTCTGTTTCTGCCCGCCTGACAGCTGTCTTGGGTAACTGTCTGCTTTATCCGCCAATCCCACCTTTTTTAGCAGCTCCAATGCCTCCTCTTTTACTTCATCCTTCTTTCTCTTTTGCACTTTGACCGGGGACAGCATGATATTTCCAAGCACACTGAGATGTGGAAAAAGGTCATAGCTTTGGAAAACCATGCCCACTTTCTGCCTCAAAAGGCCTGCATTTTCCTTCGTGCCGGATATTTCCTTTCCCTGTATTCTGACACTCCCGGACTGTATTTCCTCCAATCCATTAATACACCTTAATAAAGTGCTTTTTCCACAGCCGCTTGGTCCTAATATTACGACTACCTCCCCCTCCTGCACATTCATGTCCAGATCATTCAGTATGATGTGTCCGTCAAATTTTTTTACAAGATTCCTAATCTCTAATACGGTATCCGCCATATGCTAACTCCATTTCCTTTCCAAGTATCGGGCTGTCATGCTGACAGACCAGCAGATGACAAAATATAAAATAAAAATTACCAAAAAAACCCCAAACGCTGCATTCGGACTTACCATGCGGTTAGCCTCGATAATCTGCTGCCCCACCTTTAACACCTCCACAACACCAATCATCAATATCAGGCTGGTAGTCTTTATCATACGGGTAATCAGATTGATGGATACCGGAATCAGCCTCCGGAGTGTCTGCGGTAAAATAATATAAAAATAGGTCTGTCTCCTGCTTAATCCCAATGCCTTGCCGCTCTCATACTGATGCCCGGGAATACTGAGCAGTGCACTTCTGACCAGATCACCCATTTCCGCAGTCCCCCACATAACAAATACAATGACAGCTGCGGTCTCTCCCGGCAGATTCCAGCCCATACTTCTGGTAGTCCCAAAAAACACAAGGAATAAGAGTACCAACTGCGGCATAATCCGGATAAATTCCAGATAAAATTTTGTCAAGAACCGAACCAGCCTGTTGTTTCTTGTCATTAAAATTCCCAAAAGTATTCCCAGAGGAATGCTGATTACAATGGACAACAGGCTGATTTCCACTGCAATCCAAAGCCCATCAAACAGCCGGAGCAGATTATTCCCTTTCATAAGAACTTCAAGCCCCAAATCCGGCATAGCGCACCCTCCTCTCCACGGCAGCCCCCACGATGGATACCGGCAGTAAAATCATTAGATAGAATACCACTAAGAGTGCAAGGCTTTCCGTTGTCTTATAATACAAACCAATTAAATCTTTTGTCGTAAACATTAAATCCATCAGGCTGATTGCTGAAAATACACTGGTTTCTTTGAGCAGGAAAATGATATTCGCCAAAAATGCCGGAATACTTGTTGAAACAGCCTGAGGCAATATAACATAGCGCATCGCCTGCATCCTGTTCATTCCCAGGCTGTATGCACTCTCCCGCTGAATATTTTCTACACTGTCCAGACCGCTCCGGAACGCCTCCGCCATATAACTCCCGCCCAGAAAAGCCAGACCTGCCACACCACAAACCTCCGGTGTCAGGACAATCCCTATTTTGGGCAGACCATAATACATAAAAAACAACTGAACCAGAAGAGGTGTGTTGCGACTGACTTCTATATAAATCATCACAAACCGCCGCAACACCGGAATTTTTTCATACAAAATTAATGCACAGACCAGACCGATAACGATTGACAGCAAAATCCCCTCTATTCCTAACTGTACTGTTAAAACGGCCGCACGTTCGTATAAGGGCAAAACACGTTCTATGTATGCAAAATCCACCATGACACCTCCCATCTGGAATTACTCTGTGCTCTTGCGGTAATGCTGCGAGCAATGCAAGCAGCTAATCCGCTAATGTTTGAGTTGCCCACAGCACAAACTTGTTGAGTGAATAAACTATGTTTATTCACTCTTGCCACCTTCCACGACCAGCGTTTCCTTATATTTATCCCCATAAGTTTCCGTCAACGTTTCATCATAGTCCTTGTGAAAGAACTGCTCTTCTCCCAATTTCTTAATGTCCTCGTTAATCCAATCCAATAATGTAGTATTTCCTTTGGTTACTGCAGGTGCAATCGTATCATTGCTGCCCAGACTTGGGATGCCAACTGTATAACCGTCATTCTGCAGGGAAAATGCAATCACTTCCGTATTATCATTTGCCCATGCAACACCCGTTCCATTTTCAAAAGCCTCTTTTGCCGTCGCATAGGAATCAAATTTCTGCAACGGGATATCCGGATAATTCTCTGTCAGATATGTCTCAGCAGTCGTTCCGGAAATGATGATAATTTTATCGTCCTTATTCCAGTTATCCAGACTCTTAACTACATTGTCATTTCTGCTGACCAAACCTAATGCCACATTCATGTATGGCAGTGCAAAATCAACTTCCTCCTTGCGTTCATCCGTTACCGTAAAATTGGCAAGAATGACATCCACCTTTCCGGTCTGCAGGTACTCAATCCGGTTTGCAGCCTCTGTGGAGACATAATTTGCCTTTACCCCCAAATCCTTCGCCAGCCGGTTCGCAAAATAAACGTCATATCCCTGGTAATCTCCATTTTCATCTACATAGCCAAATGGATTTTTATCAGAAAACACACCGATATTTATCGTTCCATCTTTTTTTATTTCATCCAGCGTCCGGTATATGGTTTTCCCCTCTTTCCCACTATTTGCCGCTTTGCCGGTTTCTGCTGATTTGCCGCAACCTGCCAGCCCCATAATTAACACAAATACCACCCCTAAGACAATCCATCTTTTTAACTTACTCATTTTCATTTCTCCTCTCAAAATTTCTATGCACTTCTTTTATCAATCCGATTTACAAGCCATATTCCTGCTTCCTGAAAAAGCTGGACAATCAATACAAGAAATGCAACTGTAACAAACATAATATCCGTCTGATAGCGATAATACCCATAGTTAATAGCAATCGCACCCAGTCCTCCTCCGCCAACGAATCCAGCCATAGCAGAATATCCAAGAATCGTTGCCATAGATATAAGCCCGCCTACCAAAAGCGATGGTTTCGCTTCTGGCAAAAGCACCTTATATATAATCTGTAACCGCGAGGAACCCATAGACTTAGCTGCCTCTATCACACCTGCATCCACCTCTTTCAACGAAGACTCAACCATCCTTGCCACATAAGGTGCTGCCGCTACTACTAATGGAACGATTGTCGCCGTAGAACCAATTGTTGTTCCCACAATCAATCGGGTTAATGGTATAATTGCCACCAATAAAATCAAAAATGGTACAGAACGCAGCAGGTTTATCAGAATCCCTGTTACCAAATGAATAATCCTGCCGGGACATATTCCGTTTTTATCTGTAATAAAACAAATCACTCCTAAAGGAATCCCTATCACATAGGCAATGAAGGTAGAAACCAATGTCATATATAATGTTTCTTTTATTCCGCCAGCCAATAACTCTATCATCTGTTGGTTCATCCCACATCTCCCCCTTCCATAAAGTGAGTTCCTTTTTTTCTTAGCATTTCTTTCACGATGACTTGTTTCTCCGGTTCCTCCGGCATCTCTATCAGCATTTGGCCAAATGCTTTTCCACCAATATTTTCTGTATTGGCTCCCAGAATATTAAGCCGTATGCCGCTTTCCAGTACCAATGCGGCAAAAACCGGTTCAAACGAGGATTGCCCATCAAAAGCAATCCGAATACTGTACCTGTCTGCGTCCGAACCTGCTTCATCCTTATCCGGCAGTATCAGCCTTTTCGCTGTTTCGGATTTGGGATTCAGAAATACTTCCTTTACCTCACCGGCTTCCTCTATAATTCCTTCGCTCATTACAGCTACTTTGTCACAGACCTGCTCAACTACACGCATTTCATGTGATATGATAATAATCGTTACCCCAAGCATTTCATTAATGTGTTTTAAAAGTGCCAGAATAGACCTTGTTGTAATGGGATCTAAGGCACTGGTCGCCTCGTCACAAAGCAAAACTTCCGGATTGGTCGCCAGTGCCCTTGCGATGGCAACCCTTTGTTTCTGCCCTCCTGACAACTGGGACGGATAAAAATTTTCTTTTTCTTCCATGTCTACTACCCTTAATAGTTCTTTGGCCCGCTTTACCCTGTCATTTTTTGAAATCCCTGCCAGTTCCAGAGGATAACATATATTTTTCAACACATTCCTCTGCTCCAATAAATTAAACTGCTGAAAAATCATTCCCATCTTTTGTCTGGCAAGACGTAATTCCTTTTCACCGACAGATGTCAGCTCCTGATTCCCAAAATATACTTTTCCTGACGTTGGCGTTTCCAACAGATTGATACACCGAATCAAAGTTGACTTTCCTGCACCCGAAAATCCAATAATCCCATATATTTCCCCTTTTGAAATATGAATGCTAACATCTTTTACGGCAGTCACTTTCTTGTTTTTGGAAGAAAATTCTTTTGTAATATGTTCCAAACGAATCATTTCTGAAGCCTCCCTTATCACGGATGGTTAAAAGATAGGAACTACTGCACCATCATACTTATCCTCGATAAACTTTTTTACCTGCTCTGATTTCACTGCATCAATCAGTGCCTTTATCTTCTCCGCATTTTCATTTCCCTCCTTGACAGCAATAATATTGGCATATGTCTTGGCTGCCAGCGAATCTGCTCCTTCCGAAGCCAGAGCATCACTGAGTTTCAAATTTGCTTCCAGTGCATAATTCGTATTGATAGCAGCAACATCCACATCCTGTAATGCTTTTGGAACCTGTGCTGCCTCTAATTCCTTGATTTCAAAATTCTTTGGATTATCCGCAATGTCTTTAACGGTCGCAGTAAGACCTGCATTTTCTTTCAGCTTAATCAGTCCCTGGTCCTGCAAAAGCAACAGTGCCCTTGCCTCATTTGTGGTATCATTTGGAACTGCAATAACCGCCCCTTCTTTCAAATTCTCCAGGCTGTCTGATTTTCCTGCATAAATACCAAATGGTTCATAATGGATATCCGCAACACTGACAATATCCGTCCCATTTTCTTTATTGAAATCTTCCAGGTAAGGCAGATGTTGGATATAATTTGCATCCAATTCCCCACTTTCCAGTGCTGTATTTGGTATAATATAATCGTTATATTCTACCACCTCTAATTTGTACCCCTGCTTCTCCAGTTCATCAGATACGGAACGTAAAATTTCTGCGTGCGGTGTAATACTTGCCCCTACTTTAATTACTTCTAATTCCTGTGCGGAATCGGTATCTGCCTTTTTCCCTGCCGCAGCATTGTTTCCGCATCCTGCGAGCAGTCCTCCCACTATACTTAAACTCAAAATCAATGAAATAATAAATTTTCCTTTCATGTCAAATCCTCCTTAATCTCTGTTATAAAATATATGTAATTTACTTTCTGCCTCTTACGCAAACAAAAGCGTTGACAGATATCTGTCCCCGGAATCAGGGAGTAACACTACGATAGTTTTTCCTTTATTTTCCGGTCTGCCTGCCAAAACAGAAGCCGCCTTTAAAGCTGCACCGGACTATCAGCCGGCTCTACAGCCACGATTTTCACATCCGGATTTTTTTCCTTGAGGTATTCGCCGACACCAGTAATCGTTCCTCCTGTTCCAACTCCTGCCACAAATATATCTACCTTCCCACCCGTCTGATCCCAGATTTCCGGTCCTGTAGTTTCCTTATGTACTGCCGGATTCGCTGGATTTACAAACTGCCCCAGTATTACCGCCCCATCGGTCTCTTTCTACATCCTCTATCATAGCCAGTGCAATACGGTCCTTCACAGAACCTGCCGGATTCAGATATTCCAGCTTTGCCAAAATCACAGCATCTGTCACTTCCGCCTGTCTGCTATAACGGTTCAGTTTCAATAACGGTGTCCCGCCGATCAGTTCCAATGCATTTTCTTTTATTTCACTCATAATTCGTCCTCCATTTTATATTTTGCACAAAAAAACAGTTGCATATACTCCCAACAACTGTAGTTTCTCACAATATCATATACTACTTGCCAGCCGTACATGGAATACAATTCTTATTTCTGCCTGTCATATGATGACAACACATACCCCTTCTCCTGTTTTTTTCATTCATTTTCCTCATACTGACCATCCCCTTTCCTACTTCAATAGTAGGTTAATATGTTTTGTATTATAACCATGCATACACGCTTTGTCAATACTACCGCTTCCAGTTTTTTTCTATTGCATCTAATAGGTATTTCCTATTACCTGTCTATACATATTTTTTTCAGTTTTTGCAGCGCCTCTTTCAAAACACTTCTCGGACATGCCACGTTAATTCTCTGAAAGTCTTTCCCGCTGTCCCCAAAGATTTTACCGCTGTCCAGCCATAATTTTGCCTGGTGAATGATACGCCGGTCAAGTTCCTCTGCCTCCATTTCTTACTTATGTAATATTTTAATTATTACACTTGTGATTTATGTCAAGAGATTTCGTTATAAAAGTGGAAATTCGCAATGTCCGATAAAGCGGGGCAGGCTCTCCGCTCTCGCTACTTCCTCATAGCTTTGCTTCCACTCCGTGTCATAAAGCTAAATTGACATTTCGCATTCCATACACTATAATATGTATTACATCCGTAAGAATTAAGGAGGTTCAAAGATGAAAGCATTGCCACAGATTTCAGAAGCAGAATTTGAAGTGATGAAAGTCATATGGAAACACGCACCAATCAGCACCAATGAGATAACGGACAGATTAACACAGACGACCAAATGGAGTCCAAAGACAATACAGACTTTGATAAAACGCCTTGTGACGAAGGGCGCTCTTTCCTATGAAAAGCAAAGCAGGGTATTCGTTTACACCCCTCTGATAGAAGAAAGGGAATACATCGGGCAGGAAAGCCATTCTTTTCTTGAGCGTTATTACAATGGAGACATTACCGCAATGCTTTCTGCCTATATTGAAGATGATAAACTCTCGGAATCGGAGATAGACGCCCTGCACTCACTTCTCCTCAAAGGGAGAAAAAGGAGGAATTAACATGGCGGATTTTGGAATACGTTTTTTTCTATGCAATATTTTAATCTGCGCTGTCACAGGCATACTTCTCATCACAAAACGGGCATTCAAGAACCACCTGACCAGCAGGATGCAGTTTAATTTGTGGTTTCTGCTGCTTGGACTTTTAGCGGTTCCATTTCTGCCTGTCCGTCCGATCCGGTTTTCACAGGTTCTTTTGTGGCTTGATAAGTTGAAAAATGCAGCGGCATCAAATATGGAATCCCTTACAGAGACAGCGGCAAATGCGAATACGCTCGGCGCCGCAAAACAGATCAATGACTTTGCCCTGTCCGTCAGCAGCAAAACGCCATCCATTATCGGGCTTATACTGTTTGGAATATGGATCATCGGAATCCTTGCAATGCTGTTATTGGTGGCAAAATCAAGATCACGCTTTTACTCTATGAAAAAATCCTCTCTTCCGTTGCAAAACAGGGAGGTTCGTATGGTATACAACAACTGTTTAAACGAGATGAAAATAAAAAGAAATATCCCTGTTTATAGCACCGCTTTTTTGAAATCCCCTGTCATTGCAGGATTATTCAGACCATGTATTTATCTGCCAATCCACTTGATTTCGGATTTTAATATGACTGCCGAAAAACACGCATACCCCGGAGGGTATCAAGGAATATCTAACGTATGTTCCAATGCTGCGGATATACGGTATACCCACAGGGCATCCCGTAATTCATGCCCCTGCGGGGCGGACGGGCTGCGCCCGATAAGGTATATGCTGTTACATGAATTACAGCATTACAAACATAAAGATGCTATTGCAAATTTCCTTATGAATCTCTTCGGCATTCTGTACTGGTTTAACCCTTTGGTATGGTTTGCGCTAAAAGAAATGCGCAATGACAGGGAAATTGCCTGTGATACTTCGGTGCTGAAGCTCCTGAACGAAAGCGATTATGAAGATTATGGGAATACTCTGATAAACTTTGCAGAAAAAGTTTCCCTCACGCCCTTCCCCTTTGCTGCCGGGATCAGCGGGACTATGAAACAAATGCAGAAGAGAATTATCAATATTTCCTCTTACCAAAAACCGTCTGTCTGGAAAAAAGTAAAGGGAACCGGAATCTTTGCCCTTATTGCAGTCATACTTTTGGGGATTACCCCGATGTTTTCCACCTATGCGGCAGAACAAAATTATTATCCATGGAACATATCCTCCGAAAAGATTAACTTAATGGATTTATCTTCATATTTCAATGGATATGAGGGAAGTTTTGTTTTATACGATATGAACAATGATACATGGAATATTTATGACATGGATCATGCCACTTTACGGACAGCGCCAAATTCTACCTATAAAATATATGACGCATTGTTCGGTCTGGAAGAAGGCATTATCAAGCCGGGAGATTCTGTTATGGCATGGAACGGAGCCGACTATCCATTTGAAGCATGGAACGCTGACCAGGACTTGTATTCTGCCATGCAAGCCTCCGTCAACTGGTATTTTGAGGAAATAGATAAGCAGCTCGGTTCATCCACCATTCAGAATTTTATCCGAAAGATCGGATATGGAAACGAAAATGTAAGTTCAGACCTTTCCTCATACTGGATGCAGTCAACATTAAAAATTTCCCCGGTAGAGCAGGTGCAACTTTTAACAGCTCTTCACAACAATAACTTTGACTTTGCCCCGAAACATATAAATGCTGTAAAAAATGCTATTTGCCTGTTTTCTTCGGAAGGCAAAAACTTTTATGGAAAAACCGGAACCGGACGTGTAGACGGTCGAGATGTAAATGGCTGGTTTGTAGGCTATATTGAAACTGCTGGCAACACATACTTTTTTGCCACCAACATCCAAGCCACAGAAAATGCCACAGGCAGTAAAGCATCAGAAATTTCCCTATCCATCCTATCTGATATAGGAATATGGGGAGAATAAAAATCTGATCCACAATATTCATTACATAAAATAATGCTCCCTTTTTAAGTAGTTCATGTAAAAATACAGTTACTTAAAAGAGAGCATTATTTCTTCCATGATTTAGTTATTATTTTTCAAGTAATTATAAATAGATTCGATGGTCATGTCTTTTTCAACCATATTCTGTTCAACATCTGCCATCATCAAACGGCTGTACCACGATTCTGTTGGTAAAAGCAAGGTCAGAATTGTAATCTGCCCATACCCCGTCAACAATAAGCGTAATCGTTCCATCTGCACTTTTCCCGTACCTGCTCTATTGATACCGGAAAATAAGCAGTCATTATCTTTTCATATGTTTCCGCAGGTATTCTCCAGTTTTTCGTCCTTAAATTTTCCCCGGTGTATATCCGATATATATCTTCAAACATACAGGGCATCAGAATATCTTCTACATTGTTACTGTTCCAGTTTGTCACAAGGACATTGTAATTTACATAGCTCAACCCATATACATATTTTGCAGTTAATTCCCGGCATTTATCAAAAAGCGGTTTTATTCTCCAATACTGGCGCAAGCTGGAATAGGCTATCACATCTTCATATGCATAAATAACCTTTCTCTGTCAGCTTGATTTCCGCTATATCGCTGACTAATGTATTCTTAATCTCTGGTATACCGTCCTCCTAGCAGCCAATCCCCACATAAAGTCTTTCACTTTCCCATAGTTTTCCACATTGGTATCTTCTGTAATGCTGACATAGCCCGCTTCCCCGAGAAGTGAAACAACCTTCCGGCACTGCTCCCTTGTGAACCCTTTAATATTGGAGCCATAAGAATTTTCCGTTTCGGTTATCAAGCATTTTTCCGTCTGCGGAAGGAACCATAAAGATGATTCCATTTCTAATTTTGTTTTACTTTCTTCTTCGCCTTCTTTTGCAACAGTATTATCTGATATTTCTTTTTCATCGTCGGATGGAGCAGAAGTATTATCGGAAAGTATTTCTATTGGAGGTTCCCACACTTCCTCTGCGTTCCTTTCAGAACTTCTTTTCCCCAAAACAATACTGCCTGTTATCACAATGATTACCATCAGCACAATGAGAGAACCATACTTTTTTAAAAGCCATTTTACATCCTCCATTATTCCGTTCCTCCGTATATTTCAATCCATTCCTCTTTAGTCAGGCGGTTGGAATGCCACCAAATATCATGTTCATCCACTAAATTAATCATCTGATTCGATACATACTGAAAACAATTCCCATCCAACGGACGGATTACTGTTTTATGTGAATACGCCATAGATGTATTGCCATTCGGATATACAGCATTGACGATAAGCGTGATTGTTCCATCCTGATTTTCTGTATAACTAACTACTTCTGGATACGGAATATCAGGATATTCAACCTCATAAAATCCCCGTGGCCTGTATTCATAAGCTGCCTTTTCTGGATTATATGTTGTTTTCCTCCGAAGTTCTTCCTTGTTTACCTTAAAGTGCGTCATAATGACATTCTCAAATATTTCTTCCGGTATCTGATAGACTACTCCAACCGCCAAACTTTCGTCTGCAACATAAGGAACAGACTGCCCATACAAGATTGGATAAAAATTGTCAAATATATCATAGAAATCCAAATCCCCAATATCTTCTTCATTCCAATCCGTAAGAAAAATATTGTTCTGTTCATAACCGACTGGCAGGATATACTTTCGGTTCAATTCCCTGCATTTCTCGTCTAATGGCAATACCCGCAATGCCGTATGTTCTGGCGTATCACTTAACGTAAGCACATAGTTTTCATCTGAGAAATAGCTTCCTTCAAAGAGTAAATACCCTTCCTCTGTATATTGCCATATATCAGCCGGATAGCTAACTGTACTTCTGTTCTGGAAACACCCGTCCTGATCATATTGATAGTACCCTCTGACAATATTTACGTTTCCATCCTCCGCTTTCAGATCAAATTTCCGAAATCCAAAGTCTTTGATTACTATGATTGTCAGCAGTGCGCTCTTCTTTTCATCTACTGCTTTACAAAACTCTATTACCTGTTCTGCTCCTGCCATGTCAACCTGATTTTCACTGTCAACAGCTACATAACCATTCTCACCAAGCCTTGCAACAATGCGCCGCAACGTTTCCAGACTGCTCAAAGTATTTGTTTCCTCTTTATTGCCGGATGGCATAGAGGGATGCCCGGAGGGTGTTTCCACCGCTTCATCATAAATATCACGGTAAACTGCCGCTATGCTTATCGCATCATCAAAATCGTCTTCATTTGGCAGATACTCTTCATTGTCGACAACTGTTTCCGTATTCTCCAGCACCTCTTGTAATTCATTGCTGCATCCAGTCATTACCAATATAGCAGTACCCGCCATTACAAATAAAGTTAATATTTTTTTCTTTTCCTCTTTACTGCCGAATGGCACGTGTGCCCCAGAGGGTATAGCGGTATCCTTAATTGTTTCCGCCAAACCAGCTTTCCAGAACTTCTTTATCTTTTCCCACAACATAGCCGCTTCCCCCTCTCCCTTTTACATCTTCAACCATGCTTACAATTAAAATCGGATTTTCTTCTGTTCTTTCTTCTGTAAAAACAGCAAACCATCCAAGCTCTGTGCCGGAAGTATCCTCTTTCGAGGCTTTGATTTCCGCTGTCCCGGTTTTCCCTGCCAGCAGGACATCCTCCCGGTGTGCCGCATAACCTGTTCCGTGAGAGTCATTGATAACCTTTTTGATCCCCTCCAATACAAGGTTTGTTGTATTTTCAGAAAAAGCATCTGAAATCCAGTATTCCGGCTCTGTATCCGGACTGTAAACCAAATAAGGCTTTATTACATTGCCTTCATTGCAAAAAGCTGTGTAGATACATGCCATGTGAAGCGGATTTACTAAAATCTGCCCCTGCCCGTATCCGCTGTCCGCCAGTTGTATCTCCATTTCAATATTCTCCGTGTTGGAATACTGGGATTGTGACATAACAATTTCAAATGGCAGTTCTTCCTGAAAACCTAATCCTAACAGGGAGTCTTTCATTTCATCTGCACCGATTTTTAATGCTGCTTTCGCAAAGTAAATGTTATCCGAATAGATTAAGGCATTTTCCAGAACAACCGGATCATACGCATGAAGTGTCGTTACATGGTAGGAACCCCATGAAGCGTCCTTCTGCCAGCTTAGCCCTACATTTCCATAGTCCTCATTTGGATCAACAGCCCCAGACTCCAGACCGATTGCCGCGGTAATCGGTTTAAAGGTAGAACCCGGACACCATACCTGCCGGAAACGGTTATACAACGGTTTGTTTTCATCTTCATTCAGCGCCGTCCATTTTTCACTGGATAATCCCATAATAAAGTCATTGTTATCATAAGACGGTGTACTGACTAACGCCAATACTTCCCCCGTATATGGATTCATCGCCACCGAGCAGCTTTTATCCTCCCGGAACTGCTCATATAAAGCATTTTGAAGTTTCGAGTCAATCGTCAGTTTTATGGTTTTTCCATGCTCTACCAGCCTGTTTGCCAGTTCTTCCTTTATATTGCCGTTGGCATCCACAATATAGATCCGGCATCCATTCAGTCCCTTTAATTCGCTTTCAAACAATCCCTCTGCCCCGCTTCTTCCGATGACACTGCTTGCAGTATATCCTTCCCCGGCATGTTTCTCCAAATCCTCCGCCGTGACACTCTGCACATATCCTACCAAATGCGCTGCCGCATCGCCTAACGGATATGCCCTTACCTCCGTGTCTGAAATCATAACCCCCGGTATATCAAGCAACTGCTGCTGCCTTTCATACTCTTTTATCACTTCTTCATCCGGTTCCAGTGACATCAATTCTATTTCTTCCACTTTCTGCAGTGTTTTGACCGGAACAAAAGAATCCTCCTTTACCCACTTTGCCAATAATTTCTTTTCTATTTCTTCCTGCTTCATTCCCAACAGCTCCGCTATCTGCTCTATTGCACTATCCATGTTTTCCAGTTTTCCCGGCACAATTCCCACAGAAGATGCAACACCCGGTCCTGCAAGGACACGACCATTTCTGTCAAGTATTTCTCCCCTTTTTGCCTGTGTAGTAGATACCCTTACTTTATCCGTAGAAGATAATCCAGAATAAATCAAGGAATCCGTCCATACCAGCTTGTATCCATCTTCTCTTTTCAGAAAATACGCCTCATTTTCAAAGCTGATATTCCCTGCAACGGTATCAAACGTTGTCTGGTACTGCACCACGTTTCTTTCTTCGTCGTAAGAAGTAATTGTGGTTGTCATGTTATGTACTTCTATCCCTTCATAGATAGCTGAATTGCGCTTTATAAAATCCTCCTCACTGATCTGTCCAGATGCATCCACGTCAAGCATTTGATACATTTCTTTATAATTCTGCTCTGAAATGTAATTCATATATGTGAGAAGCAATTCATCCGGTTTGGTCAAAGTGCTTCCCTGCTTAACCAAAATCAGCATAGATGCTGCCATGCCAAATATAATTGCTGTCATAATGCCTGCAATGAGCCACAAAACCTTTCTACTTCTCTTTCTTCTGCGTCTGCTTTTCTTTTTTGTCATGAGCTATCCTCCAAATAACTGATAATGATAACTATATACCATTTTTAAATCTTACTCTTGTAAGATTTTTGCATAAAAAAATTTGTACTTCGTCCACCTCAAATATTACACCCGTAAGATTTATAAGTCAAGTAAAATATTTTAGGTAGCCGGCTAAAACACATATGAAATAATTTTTTAAGACGGATTACAGATAAAGGAGACTTAACAATGCACACTTTACAAACACATATTAAAAATTATTTAGAGTATTGCAATACTCAAAAATGTTTGGATGCAAAAACGCTAAAAGCATATCGAATTGATTTGCAACAATTCTCTGAACAACTTACAATCTCGGATACTACAGAGATCACTTCATCTGAATTAGAAAATTATATAGCTGAGCTTCATCAAAAGTACAAACCTAAAACTGCAAAACGCAACATTGCTTCTGTAAAATCCCTCTTCCACTATCTTGAGTATAAAGAAACTATTGACCGGAATCCTTTTAGCAAAATACAGATACGTTTTCGGGAACCTATCTGATCAGGCAGTTCGCAGAATGATAAACAAATATTAGAACCTTTGAGAGATTCATCAAATTCATTCGAGGGGACTAATCAGAAATATGATGAAACCTTTAAAGGCTCTTTAATGCGGAATGGTGCATATTACAAATGCGGGTTTAAAAATGTAACTTTTGAGGGAACAATTGGAAATAATTATATTTTTAAAAGTTCTAATTTCACAGACTGTAGTTTTGCAAAAGCAAACTAGAAGGAACCTCTTTTCGGGAGTGTTATTTTCGGAAAAGCACATTAGAAACTTCTAAAATGAACCAATGTGTCTGGCTCTTTAATATCTGTTATTTTACATTTCTTATTTTTCAAGATTGCTCATTTACCTTTTGGCATATTACTTCATTTCTTGACTTATAATTTTATAAAAGTTCACTATCTAAAGCTCGTAAATTTATGACAGAGACTATTTCCTGTTGTATTCTTTCAACTTCATCGATTCTAACTCTGCCAATACGGTTTCTTTCCATTTTATAATCTACATCTGGAAATAGTTTTTCCAGTAAATTATTTATTTCTGGAGATGCACCCATTGAAGCTGTCACAAGAGATGTCATATCATATTGTTCCAGTATTTCTCTTAATTCGTTTTCTGGAACTTCTGATAATTGTTCAAAATCAGTTATTTTTTTAGTCGGTATATTCGGCTCTAAAATATCATTTATTGTAATTCCGTAAAGCTTAGATATTTTTAACAGAACCTCTAAATCTGGTATAGCTGCTCCCGTTTCCCATTTTGAAACAGCTTGTCTGGATATATCCAACCTTTTTGCTAATTCATCTTGTGTGTAATTATGTTTTTTTCGCAGTAATTGCAAATATTTTGAAATGATGTTTGTATTCATAAAAATCCCCTCCTTTTTTCTATTATAAAATGACCTTATAGAAAAATAAAGAGCTTGAAAAGTGCCAAAAAGCAATTAGCAGTTGCTGTCATTTACCTTATTTCGGTAGATGTCTTATCTGTATTCAGTATATCGCAGACTTTCTATGTATTGTAAGATAAAGCAGTAAAATGAAAAATCTTAACTGTCTGCGTAAGCAAAAACAGAGCCAACAAACTGTGGTTTTATTTCACAAGTTCATCGGCTCTGCGTCTGTGCGTCTGGCTCTCTGATAACAGACATATTCATTTGTCGGACATTTATAAGGGTTTCCTGCTTACATTTTGGGCAAAATAAAGGAAATTTCTCAAGTACCGTATCTTCACGCAATTTCAATCTCGTCTTGTTTCCACATACAGGACACAATAGCCACTTTTCCTGCTTCATGCTGACACCTCCTGCATCAATGTAACACCCCCTCACATTCGTTCGAGGGCAAGTCGTCGGAAGGCATTTTCAGAAATGCTTTGCATTTGCCTTCCTCCTATTCCTTTTCCATATTCTTAAAGAAACTCATTGCAAATAATCCTACAATGCAAACTATGATGCCAGTCGGGACTAAGACAAAATATACGGCGCTGTAAAATCTGTCAAACAAAAAACCGTACACGATTTGTCCTATGGGCTGAACACACAAAGTAACCGTTGATGTATAAGCCATCACTTTTCCTATTAAATGATTTGGCGTCCTCTGCTGTATGATTGAAACAGCAAAAATAGAAAATATACTGATAACAGCCTGCATACCGCAAAATGATACAACCGTAACTCCATACTTTATCATGGCATTCACTGGCAAAATGAAAACAATGCCGGCAGGGATAATAAAAATACCCATAGAAGCAAGCAGGACAGATAATTTATGTATTTTCAATTTCTCTGCCAAAACTCCTGCGGCAATGCTCCCCAAGATTGTAGCGACTGCCAACGCACTTTCCGCAGCCCCATAATACTTTGCACTAAATCCAAGGACAGTCCGCACAAGAAAAGGAAGTCCGACTATGGTAATGCCCATCACAAAAAACCTTGAGAATGCCGTAAAGAGCAGCATTTTTGATATGCTGGTCTGTTCTTTTGAGATATACTGCATACTTGATAAAAAATCCTGCTTAACAATCTGAAGCACACCGCCTTGATTTTGAATACGCTGATAGCTCAATTTTATAAAACATTCAAACAGGGCAGTAATAAAAAAACAGACCAGGCTTGCATACATTACGGGTTTTAGCCCAAGCATGGCATACAATACGCCGCCCAACATAGGAGCAATCAGATAGGATAAAGATGCCACTTGATTTACAACGGCATTTCCTTTCATAATATTGTCACCTTGTAACATAGTGGGGATACACGCTTGAACAGTAGGCGTTTCAAACGCACTCAAAACAGAAAGAATAATAAGCAACGTACTGATTACGGCAATGGCATTGCTTTCCGACAGGAATAGTGCAGCACATAAAACAGATACGCCAGTCAATGCGTCTAACACCACCATAATATTCCGTCTGTCTGCCCTGTCCGCCAAGATACCGCCAAGCGGTGACAAAAGAATGGTCGGGATTGTAGCAACAGACAATATCCCTGCAAATATGGCTGCCGAACCAGTCGCTTCCAGTACATACATGGACAGTGCCAATTTCAATATGAAATTTCCAAACAATGAGGTTAGCTGCCCTAAAATAATGCTCATGTGCGATAAAGTAACACAAAGATTTTGATAAGCAGCCACCCACTATTCCGTGCAACTTATAAGAAAAACTTTTGTAAAGGAACCTTGACAAAACCGCCTTATCCTACTATAATGAAATTGTAAAGGAACCTTGTCAAAACGGAGGTGACATTATTTGGAAAACAGGGTTGAAGAATTAAGGAAAAGATTAGGCATGAATCAAGAAGATTTTGCAAAAGCACTTAAAGTTTCAAGGCAAACCGTCAGTTCAATCGAAACGGGGAAATATAATCCCTCTTTAGAATTAGCTTTTGTAATATCAGATTTTTTTGGTAAACAAATCGAAGAAATTTTTATTCATGAAAGGAGTTGCAAAGATGAAAAAAGGTAATTTATTAGAGGGTATTTTGTTTATTTTGGGAGGTATTATTCTTTTGAGTGTAGCACTGCTAACTGATAGTGTGCTGGACAGTTTGCTTATTGGTTTTGCTGCCGGAGCCATTTGTTCTGGTACTGTTATGACTTGTAAATACTTTTATTGGAATACATCTAAAAACAAAGAACGGTATCAAGAAAAAATAGAAAATGAAAAAATCGAACTTCACGATGAATTAAAATCACAATTAAGAGATAAATCCGGGCGCTATGCGTATGCTATCGGACTTATGACAGTTAGTATTTCAATAATCATCTTCTCCATATTGGGAAAACTTGAAGTCATTGATAATTCATGCTTAATAGTGCTATATCTAGGCGGCTATCTAATTTTTCAAATTGTAATAGGTATCGTAATATTTAAACAGTTATTAAAAAAGTATGAATAGCAAAACCAGCCAAGCCAGTCAACGGTCAAGATGAACGGGCTTCGCCCGCCGTTGACAGCCCGTCTGTTTTCGCAGTTGAGTAGACAAGGGGCAACAGCAAAAAATGCTGCCGCCCTTTATCATCATAAAAAGGCAACTATTAACCAACCATTTCCTCATGTGGGAGAAAGGGGGGAATCATGATAGCCACCATCACCCGCCAGCAAGTCGGCACAGTGGAGAGGGCTTTGCAGATTTTTATGAAACTGGGGCTTGTAGAACCCTTGCAGAAGTGGGCTTGTTCTCCGGCATACTCTTTTGTGCCGATTGCGGAAGCGTCATGTACCAGCAGAGGTATCAGACGGACAAGCGGAAACAGGACTGTTACATATGCGGTAGCTACAAGAAGCGCACGGCAGACTGTACGGCGCACTTTATCCGCACCGACCTGTTGACCGCCGGAGTGACCGAGAACTTACGGAAAGTCACCAGCTACGCCGCCAAGCACGAAGCCCGGTTTATGAAGCTGTTGACCGAGCAGACCGAGGACGGGAGCAAACGCCGGAACGCCGCCAAGAAGAAAGAACTGGAAGCGGCAGAAAAACGGATTGCGGAACTCTCCGCTATCTTCAAGCGGCTGTATGAGGACAGCGTGACCGGGCGCATATCGGACGAGCGTTTCACGGAGCTTTCGGCAGACTATGACGCCGAGCAAAAGGAACTGAAAGAGAAAGCCGCCGCCTTGCAGAGCGAGCTTTCCAAGACGCTGGAAGCCACGGCAAACGCTGAAAAGTTTATGAAAGTGGTACGCAAGTACACCAGCTTTGAGGAACTCACCCCTACCCTGTTGCGGGAGTTTGTGGAGAAAACCGTAATCCATGAATCGGAAGCACTGGACGGGAAACGGCGGGGGAAGCTCCGCAGACAGGAAATCGAAATCTATTACTCTTTTGTCGGCAAGGGAGGCTGTAAAAAATCTTGTGTCTATGAACTTTAGACTTTCCTGATAAGAATTAGATATGTAAGAGTATTT